>JBOFFI010000034.1:0-12068 GCA_051648545.1 Alphaproteobacteria bacterium | reverse complement strand
CCACAGGTTCACCCCATAACGACGATCGATCTTATATTTGGCTTCAATACGTTTGGTCATCAGCTTCCACAAAAATTAAAAATTTCTATTCACCCAACAAAACTGGACGATTTCTACACAAAAGTCAATCAGGTTTTTTATGAAATTGCCTGAGTTCAGATAGAAATTGCACATCTGGGATGATGTTGCTATGATCCCAACCCATGCAGACACACCACAAAAATTCTTTTGTTAAAATGCACGCCATGGGGAATGATTTTGTCATCTTTCTTCACGCGCCTGTCTTCAACCTGGATACTTTAAAGCTGATCGCCAATCGCCGGCTAGGCATTGGGTGTGATCAGGTTTTGATCCTTCGTCCTCCGGCTTCTCAAGCCACCCTGGCAGACTACTATCTGGAGATCTGGAATGCAGATGGAACCCAAGCAGAAGCCTGTGGAAACGGCACCCGCTGTGTAGTAGCGCTTTTGGAAAAAACGGCGCCACCTCCCCGCCCACCTCAAACTCCTTTTCGGGTTGAAACCCTTCAGGGAATCTTGGAAGGATCTGTGCTGGCTTCAGGTGATGTTCAGGTTCAACAAGGGGTTCCTCTTTTCCCCCTTGGGGGCCAAACCCTTGATTTAAGTCCCTGGGGGCTTGCGCCAGGCATTCCTTTAAATCTTGGAAACCCCCATTTGGTGGTTTTTGTCCCTCAGTTAGAAAACCTTGATTTAGAAGCCCTGGGCCAAGCCCTGGAACAACATCCCTTTTTCCCAAACCGAACTAATGTGATGTTTTGCAAAGTCCTTTCCCTAAATCAGCTTGAGATTCGCATCTGGGAACGAGGAGCCGGCATGACACCTGCATGTGGTTCAGGAGCCTGCGCCGCAGCAAGCGCTGCCGTTCATCAAGGTGTTGTTCAACCACCTCACGTGGAAGTTTTTATGGAGGGTGGAAAACTAAATATCACCTATGCGCCAGGAGAACCGATCTTACAAAAAGGGCCTGTTCATTTTGTCTATGAGGGTGTATGGTGGGCCGAATAAATGAGGAAGTTTATAACCCATGTATTTTGTTGATAGTCACTGCCATTTAGAATTCCCTGAATTTGGGGGAAAATGCCAGGAAATTTTAGAGCAAGCAACCCTTGCTGATGTTAAAACATTTCTTACCATTGGTACACGCATTGAGACAATGGGTGAACTTTTAAAACTCATCGATTCGTTTCCTCAAATTTATGGTGCTGTGGGCATCCATCCCCATGAATCCCACAGCGTTTCTGGAAGAGGTGTTTTAGAAGCGTTTCTTGATGAACATTTACACAACCCTCGGGTTGTGGGCGTTGGTGAAACAGGCCTTGATTTTTATTATGAGCATAGCCCTCGGGACCTTCAGAGCAACGTTTTTCGCACCCACCTTAAAAAAGCGCTCGAGGTAGACCTGCCTGTTATTGTGCACACCAGAGACGCAGAGAAAGAAACCGTTGCCATTTTAAAAGAAGCGGCTTTTGAAGGGGTGAAAGGGGTTATACACTGCTTTACAGGAAGCCAATGGCTGGCGGAGCAAGTCTTAGACCTTGGGTTTTTTATCTCTTTTTCAGGGGTAATCACCTTTAAAAATGCCCAGCCGTTGCGGGACCTCATCCCCTTTGTTCCTCTAGATCGCATCCTCGTTGAGACAGATTCGCCTTTCCTGGCCCCCATTCCTCACCGGGGAAAAACCAATCAACCAGCTTTCGTAGTGCATGTTGCTGAAAAAATCGCCGAGCTTAAAGGCGTGTCGCTGGAAGACGTGGCCCGCGTCACGACCGAAAATTTCTTTCGCCTTTTTGAAAAAGCAACCCCTGTTCCCACATCATGAAATTAACGATTCTTGGCTGTGGGCCTTCTGGAGGTGTTCCTTTATCCCACGGAGAATGGGGGGCTTGTGATCCCAAGAATCCACGAAATAATCGAACCCGCACATCTGCAGCATTAACGTTTGATAACGGCCAGGTCTGGTTAATTGATGCGTCTCCAGATTTAAGGCAACAGCTTCTGCGGGAACGCATCAAACACGTGGCAGGGGTGTTGTTAACACATAACCATGCCGATCATATCAATGGGTTGGATGATTTGCGACCTTTTTATTTTGCCTACCTTCAACAGATTCAAGTATACGCAGACACAAAAACCCTCCAAGAGTTAAGAGGAAAATTTCCCTATTTTTTCAATCAGCCTGAAGGCACAGAGGCAATTTATCCGCTTTTTTTTCAATTTCATGAATTAATGCTTCAGCCTTTTGAAATTGAAGGCGTCCAGGTTGTTCCATTCGTGCAGAATCACGGCTATTCCTCAAGTTTAGGGTTTCGTTTTCCTACCTTTGCCTATTCTACAGACGTGGTTTCTTTAAGCCCTGAAGCTCTTGCTTTGCTGGAGGGGATTGATCTATGGGTGGTAGATTGCATGGATATCGCGCCACGCCCCACCCACGCACACTTGGAGCTCACCCTTTCTTGGATTGAAAAAATTAAACCTAAAAAGGCTCTGTTAACCCACATGGGCCAAGCTATGGATTTTGAAACCCTTTGTCAAAAGCTGCCCCCCGGGGTGGAACCCGCCTACGATGGTTTAATGCTTGATCTTTGAGGAAATGTCTTATGAATAAAGCAATTTCAGGCGAATCCCAACTGAGGTATGAGCTTGCCCTACTCTACCGTTTTTTGGCTTACTTGAAGTTGGATGACCTCACCTACACCCACGTTTCAGCACGCATTGTGGGAGAAGATGCTTTTTTGATCTATCCCTTTGGCCTGTTGTTTGAAGAAGTAACCCCTCAAAATCTGTTGAAAGTCAGCTTTGATGGCCGCGTGTTAGAAGGAGAAGAATACCAGTATAACCAAACGGGCTATGCCCTTCATGCTTCCCTTTATCGAGCAAGACAAGACATCCACGCAGCGGTGCACCTGCACACCTATGCGGGGGTGGCTGTTTCAGCTATGGCTTGCGGATTATTGCCAATAAGCCAATTTTCATTTCACTTCTACGAACAACTCTCCTACCATGATTATGATTCCCTCGTGTTGGGGCAAGACCAAGGGCAAAATCTGGTGAAAGATTTGGGAAAAAATTTTTGTATGTTTTTGAAAAACCACGGCACACTAACCTGCGGCAAGACCCTCCAAGAAGCTTTATTTTACACAATTTACCTCGAAAAAGCCTGTATTGTCCAAACCCAAGCCATGGGGAATGATCCAAAAACGGATGGGCTTTCCATGCCATCTCCTGAAACCTGTCGCCGAGCCAGGGATGACATGCGTGCCTTTGAGCCAGACCTCGGACGCCGTGATTGGACAGCTCTTGAACGGCTTCTTACAAAAAAGGGGTTGTTATAAAATATCAGTTCCTATCTGTCATTCCCGCGGAGGCGGGAATCCACTTTCAGAACCTTCAAATTTTATGCCATTTTTTTAAGTTTTTTATAAATTTTTCCTGGATTCCCGCCTCCGCGGGAATGACAAAAGGGGACAGAAACGACAAAGAGTAAAACTAAAAAGAATCAAGCATTTTTTGAAATTTACCCGCGTGGGACCGCTCTGCCTTGGCGAGGGTTTCAAACCACTCTGCAATTTCGTCAAACCCTTCTTCTCGCGCAATGCGTGCCATCCCTGGATACATATCTGTATACTCATGGGTTTCCCCTGCAATAGCGGCTTTCAAGTTATCAGAGGTCGTGCCGATGGGGTGACCAGTTGCTGGATCCCCTACTTCTTTCAAGAACTCTAAATGACCGTGAGCATGTCCGGTCTCACCCTCTGCCGTAGAGCGAAAAACCGAAGCAGCGTCTGTGTGTCCTTCAACGTCCGCAATTTGGGCGAAATAGAGATAACGGCGGTTCGCCTGGGATTCTCCAGCAAAAGCCTCTTTCAAGCTCTCAAAAGTTTTGCTATGTTTCAACGCTGTCATGGCCACAAACCTCCATTTTGATTCCATTAAAAACCAGGTAACACTAGCATTTTTTTTGCACCCTGTCCTTTAAAAAAAAATAAAAAATTTCAGGGGGTGTTAGAGTTGGATGGGGATGCCATAAGGGTCATCTTTCTTAGATCCCTTGGATTGGGAAAGAGACGAGGGATTTCCTTGAAAATCTTTGCTCCCGGGCAAGAATTCAGGCGGTGTACCGTAAGTATTGGTGTTTTTTAAGACGATTTCTCGAATATAAGGATCATTCGTGGAGCCGTAAAGATTTTCTGGTTCAGGGTGTTTTTGAGGCTGCTTTTTTTTGTGGTGTTTGATCACACAAATACCTCCAACAACACAAGCCGTAAGCACGGCTCCCCCAAGGCTCACGCCCAAAACAGCACCTCCCACCCCAAGAAGGGTTGGGACGAGAACTGGAACGGAAGATGTGGGTTGGGAGGTTGTTTGAAGTCTTGCAGTTGTCTGTAATCCTGCCGTTTGTAGTTCAGTTGTTACTGATGTTGTCTGTAATCCTGTCGTTGATAATTGTATCCCGGTTGTTTGTAGAGCTTCAGTCGTTTGCGAGGCCGTTGTCTGCAACCCTGTCGTTGTCGTGGTGAGATCAAATACCCGGCCATAAATATCCCTATCACCAGTCTGATCTCCATACCACGTCACAAAGGCATTGCCATTGCTTAAAATCGCCACAGAGAAAGGCACTTGATTCCCAGTTGTATTCTGGTTGATTAAAGAATCATTCGTGAGGGCTATACCATCGGGGCTCAGCACTCGGCCATAAGCATCAGCAATGCCAGTCTGATCTCCATACCACACCAGAAAAACATTGTCATTGCTTAACGCTGCGATAGAGGGATAATATTGGTTACCTGTTGTAACCTGACTGACGGTAAATTCATTGGTGAGGGCTGTGCCGTTAGGGGCCAACACCCGCCCATAGATATCGGCATTTCCAGCTTGATTCCCATGCCACGTCACGAAGGCATTGCCATTGCTGAGTGCTGCTACACGGGAAGCATATTGGATCCCAGTTGTGTTTTGATTGATTAAAAAGTCATTCGTGAGAGCGGTGCCATTGGGAGCAAAGATGCGTCCATAAATGTCAGCAGTTCCAATTTGGGTTCCAGTCCAAACCACAAAGGTATTGCCATTGCTTAGGGCAGATACAGATAGAGAGGGGTAGCTGGCTGAAGCTGCATTCTGACTCAGCAACAAGTCATTGGTTATGGCTCCACCGGCGGGGCCTAACACTCGTCCATAGATATTGGTACTTCCACTAAACCAAACCACAAAAACATTGCCATTGCTTAGAGTTCCTAAGGAACACCCCAATTGGTCTCCCGTTATAACTTGGTTGATCCTAAATTCGTTAGCGATAGCCGTGCCATTGGAGGCCAGCACACGCCCATAGATATCATACGCTCCAGCTTGAATCCCAGTCCAAGCCACAAAGGCATTCCCATTGCTTAAAGGCACCACAGCGGGCTCATTTTGTTCCCCCGTTGTATTCTGATTAATCAAAAAATCATCTGTCACTGGCCGGATAGCTTGGATGGTGGCGATTTGGGTAGCCAGGCCTGCCACGAGAGCCTCTCCAGGGTTTTTGAGGGCATAGGAAACACCCCTGGAGAAAAGGCTCACGAGGCCTTTGGAGCCTGCAAAGGCGATGTCAGCAATGCTTTCCAGACCTTTCAGCATCCAAGCCCCATACCCCACGGGTGCTGGGGCTACTTTTATTGCGGGCGATGACGGGATGGGGGCAGCTTTCTGGTCATTTTCCTCAAACACCCCTTGGATCCTCATTCGATCAGGTGCCTTGGGGGCTTGGGGTCGCATTTTGCTCTCCGGGCCATCGCCCGAAATAAGGGTTTTATAACCTTGATCGCTGCCTGACATCCCGTACACCGGTGCTAGGGATGCATTCAACACCGCAAAACTCAAGGTCGCGCATAGGGCCTTCCGCCCCAGCCTCGCACTCCTCGCAAACCCATTTTCTTGAAATGTAACCCGGCCCATGAGAAATTTCCTTTACTAAATTTAACAATTATCTAACTGAAAATAATGCTTTTTCATCAAATTTTATGAAGTATGAGACACTAATGATCAATTTGTCAATGTTAAAGGGTTTTGTAATTTCAGAAAAAAAGTGAAGTGGCCTGAAAACTGTGTTAGGCTCTAGAGAATTTGTAAAGAATTAGCTAAAAGCAGAGCCTATTTTTTTAATGTTTAAGAAATGTTACCAGTTTATCATGGCTTTTGCTGACAAGCCCACAGCGTTGTGGAGCTTGGGGGCTGTCACGTTTCTTGAGAGCTTTATCTCTCCATTTCCCCCAGACCCTCTGTATATCGCGATGTTGTTAAAGCAAAAAGAGCGCGCTTGGTTTTTAGCAACTTTTTGCACCCTTATTTCCGTGATCGGGGGTTGGATTGGCTATGTCATCGGGTATACCTTGTATGAATCTGTTGGTTTGTGGACAATTCAAACCCTCGGGCTTGAGCAAGGTTTTGCCTCTTTCCAAGAACAATTTCACACATGGGGGTTCTGGATTATTGCAGCCAAAGGCTTAACGCCTATCCCTTACAAAATTGTGACTATAGCTTGTGGTCTGATTAAGTTAGACCTTTTCACGTTTACCACGGCTTCTTTTGTAGCCCGCGGGATCCGCTTCTTCTCTCTGGCGACGCTTTTTTATTTTTATGGCGACCAAATTCGTGATAGAGTTGAGAAAAATTTGGTGTGGTTGACCCTTGCTTCTTTCTTTGTGATTCTCGGTGGCATGTTTGTGGTGAAATTTCTTTAAATAACGACCTGCTTAAAAAAAGGGGAAGAATTTATGTCACCTGTTCGCTGGCTTACAGTTTTGTTTTCTATAGGATGTTTTGGGTTGTTTGGGGCTTCCATGGCCCTGGAAGTGGGGGGAGGAATTTCTTCTTGCGTGCTTTGTAAAGTGGAGCGTTTTTTCTTCCTTGGGGGCGGAACATTTGCAGGTTTAGCATGTTTTATGGGGGATAAGAAGCTCTTATTTTCCTTAAAGCTCTTGTCTGTTGTGTGGTTTGGAGGGGCTGGCGTGGCGCTCTATCACACTGCTATTCAGCAACACTGGGTCGCCGCCCCTGGTTTTTGCCGTGTTCAGGAGCCTGCAGGAGAGACAATAGAAGAAATGGCAGAAAACCTTCTCAAGCTCAGGCATATCCCTTGCGATCAAATTACCCTTTCTTTGGGGGGGATTCCAGCACCCATTTATTTGGTTTTTTTGATGACGATTCTCGGGGTGATTTGTTGGCATATGGGGTGCATCTCAAAGATTTTGTGTCGGTCGAAGTGCGATTCTTAAGGAGAAAAAACCATGCTGCATCCCTCACATGAATCAGAAGTCCCTCTTTTTCCAGGCCAAGCCTCTCGAACGTCTCATCTTGATGAAATGTTACGGGTGGACCTTGCGGGAGAAATGGGGGCTAAGCGTATTTACGAAGGCCAACTGTGGGTTTTGAAAAAATTAAAACCCCATCATCCAAGCATTGAGATGATTGAACACATGTATGCCCAAGAATGTGAACACACTGACCAATTTCAAAAGTTACTGCAGGCCCATCACGGGCGCCCCACCCTTTTGGCTCCTCTGTGGCATGTGACAGGGTTTATGCTTGGGGCCGCTTCAGCAGCCCTAAGCCCAAAGGTTGCCATGGCTTGCACCGTTGCAGTGGAGGAAGTGATCGACAAGCACTATCAAGAGCAGATCGCTTCTTTGCCTGAATCCCAACAAACTTTAAGCAATTTTTTAGAAAAATGTCGCCAGGAAGAAGTTGAGCACCGCGATCAGGGCTATACCCACGGCGCAAAGGAAATGCCTCTGTTTCAGCTTTTTGCTTCAGGGGTGCGGGCCGCGACACGCTTGGCCATTTTCCTCTCTAAGCGTTTTTAGCTGTTTTAAGAAAAAAATACAGTCTTGATTTTTGCAAGCACTTTACGTATGGTTAAGACACTTCGTGGATGTATTTTCGCGAATTCTTTATAGTCCCCTTCGTCTAGAGGCCTAGGACACCGCCCTCTCATGGCGGCAACAGGGGTTCGAATCCCCTAGGGGACGCCAGATGATTAATTTTGATGCTTACGGTTTTTTGCTGGGAGGCCCTGCTCTTATTTTTAGCCCCCTTTTAGTTCCAGCAGCAATATTTTTTCAATTTACAGGGAAGCATCCGCTTTTATCTCTTCCAAGAGAAATTTAGCAAATCCAGAGTCAAAAGCAAATTGGAAAAAACCATCATAATTTTTAAAATACTCAGGATGCTGTTCGCGTATCACTTCCTTGAGAGAAGCTACTTTGTCAAAAACCACTTCGTCAGTCAATTCATCAGGCTTTTGACCTTTTAAAAGAAAGCTTCGGTAAGCGGAAGCGTACAAAGAACACTCCCCAAATGCCGTAAGTTTTTGGTGTTTTGTGTAATGAGGAAGCCATTTAACTGAATTTCCAAAGGCATCCACGACTTTTTTTTTGGTTTTTATCCCTAATAAACTCCCTCGTTCAAAAGGTTCATAGGGGTCATAAAAATGAGCTAAAGTTGGGTTTTGTCCTTCACCTTGCTGAATGTAAAGAACAGCCGCATGATAATCATCTCCAACAACTAGGGGTGATCCTCTCCAGCTCTCTTTCAAATAAATGGATAATTCTTCAATGCTAACAATCTCTTGCCACCACAATTCACAAGATGTAAGGATGGGTCTTTCCTCTGGCGTCATCGCCTCCCAAGTAGAATAAATGTTGTCTGCGTGCGCTATCCTATTTTTTAGCCAATCTGTGATGAGATTGATATTTTTACGAAAAACATGGCTCAGTTTTAAAGCTGTCTCCTTGTTTTGGGGATCTTCAATCCTATTTGCCGCGCGAATCGCAGGATGCTTTTCATCTAAAGGCGCCTCAGTACCTGCTGTTGAAAATTTCTGCCTTGCAACGTTTGATGCAGTATCCGGGATATTTGCCGGCAAGGGGCTTGCCCATCCATAGGAGGCTAAACACGTTAAAAAAGCTAATACAACAGATTTCATTTTTTTCTCCAAATAATATTAAATAATAGATAAATTATTAAAATATTTTTATATTATTTTATTAATTTCGTGGAGAAAAACTAAATAAGCGCAAAAAAACGGTCATAAAAAAATAAAGCCTTAAATTCCCAAACGTTGAACCCGCAACAGTGTCAGCTGGTTGCGGTAGCGCCTTAAAATCGTAACTTTCAAACCATGTAGATGAAATGTCTGATTAACCTCTGGGATGTGCCCTGTTTCATAAAGCACAAGGCCTGCAAGGGTTGAGGCTTCATCGTCAGGCAGGTTCCAATCATATTGCCGGTTTAAATCCCGAAGGGTGACGGCACCTTGGATGAGATAGCTACCATCAGGGGCAACACGGACGCCAGGTATTTCAACATCGTGCTCATCAACGATCTCCCCCACAATTTCTTCGAGAATATCTTCCAGGGTCACCATTCCCAGGAGGGAACCATACTCATCCACCACAAACGCCATGTGTTCACGTCGCTCCCGGAAAGATTGAAGCTGAGAAAACAGAGTCGTGCTTTCAGGTATAAACCAGGGCTTAATGGCAAGCTCCAGCAAATTGATTTTTTCAAAATTGGAAGGGCTTGCTTTCAAATGGCGCAATAAATTTTTTACATGCAAAACCCCAATGATGTTGTCAGGCGAATCTTGCCACAAAGGAATACGTGTGTAGGGAGATTTCAAGATTTGTTGAACGGTTTTTTGAGGATTTTCTTCAACATCAATCCCAAAAAGTTTGTTGCGATGCACCATAATCTCTGAGACTTCCACCTGGGTTAGATCAAGGATGCTGCGCAACATGGTTCGCTCATGGGCGATAACGGCTCCTTCCCCCACATGTAGGTCAATGGCGCCGCGCAATTCTTCAAGGGTTGAGGTGAGGGTATGGTCTCCCAGTTTTGCGCCCATCGTTTTCAGAGAAAACCGCGCCGCACCATCCACAAGGGAGGTCAAGGGAAGCAAGGCCCACCGCAAAAATTTCAAAAACCCATTGAGGCGTAAAGCCGTTTGCTCCGCATGGTGGTAGACATAAATTTTGGGCATCACCTCAAGGTAAATGGTGATAAAGGCTCCCATGAAAACCGCCGAATAAACGGCACCGAGGGAACCTAAGAGCATGGTCAGCAAATGCGTCGCAACGGCAGTCATCCCTGTGATGGCCCAGGTGTTGAGCAACAAAATGGTGCTGATCAACTGGCCCATCTTTTTTTGAAGGGCCAAGACGCCTTCCGCGCGGGAGTCTCCTTGTTTAGCCAGCTGGTGAAGTTTGATGCGAGAAGCCGCCGTCACCGCTGTTTCACTTGCGGAAAGCACAAAAGCTAAACAAGCTAACAGAATAATAACCCCTATGGATACAAAAAGCATGCTTATTGTTATCTATCCTCGTTTATTAACGAAAAGGAGGCTCATCAAACCCACGTAACTTGCGGGAATGCAGAGCGTCTACCCCTTTTTCTCTCAAAATTCGAATTGTTTCAAGCCCAATGCGTAGGTGTTGCTCAACCCTTTGGCGATAAAATTGTGTTGCCATCCCTTTCAGTTTGAGCTCACCATGGAGGGGTTTGTCCGAAACGCAGAGCAACGTTCCGTAAGGGACTCGAAACCGAAACCCATTGGTGGCAATGGTTGCAGACTCTAAATCTAGGGCAATAGCCCTGCTTTGATTATAATGTTTGAATAATTCATTGGAACGCAGCTCCCAGTTTCTATTATCCGAGCTCACCACCGTGCCTGTCCGCATGCGGGTCTTAAGCTCAAGCCCTTCCAAGCCTGTGATGCATGCGACAGCTTCTTGAAGGGCCACTTGAACCTCTGCGATGGGGGGGATGGGAACCCACAAGGGGACATCTTCTTCCAAAACATGGTCATCCCGAACGTAAGCGTGAGCCAAAACATAGTCCCCCAATTTTTGGCTTCTGCGAAACCCACCACAGTGCCCCACCATAATCCAACAATGAGGCCTTAAAACTGCCAGGTGATCTGTGATGGTTTTGGCATTGGTGGGCCCCACGCCGATGTTAATGAACGTGATGCCATTGCGATCTGGTCTTTTTAAATGGTACGCGGGCATTTGGGGAAGATGTTGAGGGGACGTCCCTGTTGTCATCAAGTTTCCATCTTTATCCAAGGAGGTAACCCTATCCCCAGGGGTTACAAGCTCTGTATAACCAGTTGTTTTTTCTAACAACTGCTGTTTTCCAAATTCCACAAAGGCTTCTACGTAACGCTGATAGTTGGTCAGCAAAATAAAACGCTGGAAATGCTCAGAAGACGTGCCGCAATAGTGAGGCAGACGGTGAAGAGAGTAATCCACGCGCTCTGCGGTGAAAGGTGCTAAAGGCTTTGAGCCTCCCAACGCAGCAGTTCCATTTACAATGGTATCATCCACCTTGCTAAGGTCTGGCAATGCAAATGTTTCTTGGAGCCCCCAGAGAGAATCAGGACTGAACGAGGAAACCGTTTCTTCATCCACAAAAGGAAGCGGGATAGGCCACATGCTTTTCCCCACCACAACAGGGCAACCGTGATGCTCCATTAATAACGAAATTTGCTCGAGATAATAATCAGCAAACAGGTCTGGACGCGTAAGGGTTGTGCCATAAACCCCTGGCTCAAGGGCTGCGCCATAAGCAACCCGCGCATCAATATTTAATTGGGAAGAGGGAATGCTTATGCCTAAATAAGGATACGTAGCCTCATCAAGGGAAAGAGACGGGGTGATAGATTTATCCTGAAACCCCAAAAAAGCTTCCCGAATTTTTTGGGTATTTTCCAGATAAATCTCCTGAATACGTTCCAGGGCAGCCGCCGGCGTTTCGCAGACAACCCCTTCGCGCATCACAGATGTAAATAAAGATAACATCAAACCCCAATTTTCTATTATTTTTCAAATTCAACGGGCTGCAGTATTCCACATTCTCCTTCAAAAATCAATCTTAAACCCCCCTTGCATAGCTTGGGGAATCAGCGTAAATTGAAGCACAGTGAGAGCCGCTGAAATTCCATAAACATGAAACGAATTTAAAACGCCATGGTCACCCAAAAGGCCTCTGTGCCTAGAGAAAACCCGATGCTTC
>JBOFFI010000033.1:0-13219 GCA_051648545.1 Alphaproteobacteria bacterium | reverse complement strand
GGAATCCCTGGATTATGAATCCTTAAGCTCCCCTGGCAGCATCGAGGTGATTGTAAAAGCCACGGATGCCGGGCAAGAGACCTTCCAGCAAACCCTCACCCTCCCTGTGCTGGGTGTCAACGAGGCCCCCACAGCCATTGCTCTGTCCAACTCTTCTGTGAACGAGAATGCCCCAGGTGCCGTGGTGGGGACACTGTCAGGTTCAGACCCTGAGAATAATATCACGGGTTTTACGCTGTTTTCTGACCCATCGAATAAGTTTGAGATTGTGGGCAATACCCTCAAAGTCAAAGCGGGCGTTTTCTTGGATTTTGAGACTCAATCTTCCTACAGCGTCACCGTGCGAGCGACAGACGCGGGCGGGCTTACCTTTGATAAAGCTTTCACCATCCAGCTCATCGACAGGCCTGATGTGGTGACGGTTACAGGCATTCCTTCAGATCCTTACAAAATGCTTGAGACGGATCTGGTTAATCCTTTCGCAAATGCCGAAATCTTCAACCCAACGGGGGCGAATTTCACGGTTCGGGTAAGCTTGGATACTGCCTCAAAAGGCGTTCTTTCAGGAGGCGGTTTCGTGCTAGAAAGCCCTGGTGTTTATAAGCTTGCAAACGTAAATGCAGCAACGGCCCAGACAGCTCTTCAAGCCCTCGTGTTTAATCCAACAGATGAAGCTTTTGGGGCTGTGCCAAACCCAACCAACACGGTGTTAAGTATTAAATTTGATAACGACCCCGTTGCTGCGACCCGATCGGTTTTGGATACCTGGGCTTCGGGGACCTCAAAATCTGATACCTACGTTATGCCCTTTGCCGTCACCACCAATGGGTTGATCAACCTTCTGGGCAGCAATGATGATTTGACCTTAAATTCAGAAGGCCAAAATATCTTGCGCTTGGCAAACGTTGAAACTGTTAAAATGAGCAACGTTGCAGATGTCCATGATGATATTATCAGCTTTACCACCGCGGTTGATTCTAATTTCAAAATTGACCTAGGGGGCGGGATTGATACCATCAAGCTCGGGACCATGGAGCAAAAATTCACCACCTCAAGCTTTGCTAATGTAGAAAACATTATCACAACGGCAACGACTACAAATCAAACGATCAGCCTTTCCTCGGGTACGGTTGCGCCGGGATCCTTCTTGAATATTGATGGTAGCAGCCTGACCACAGGTAAATTGGACGTCAACGCTTCGGCTTCTGGTGTGGGCACCTCTGTAATCTTGAAAGGAGGGGCTGCAGCTGATGTTTTAACAGGGGGCGCAGGGAGCGATGTTTTGATTGGTGGCGGTGGGGCCAACCAGCTCAAAGGAGGAGGAGGTGATGATACACTCCACTTTAGCGGCTTTGTGAGCGACTCTCTCTTTGATGGTGAAGGGGGCATCGATACCCTGCTGTTCCAAGGGTCTGGCTTAACCCTTGACCTGACGACGGCTGGTAGCTCTGCTTTCAAGGGCATGGAAGCTGTGGATTTAAATTCAGGCAACAACACCCTTGTGCTTGATCGCACATCCGTCAATAGCCTGGTAAGCTCAGGGGGAGGAGGTAGTACAACGGAGCTGACCATTAATGGGGATGTGGGCAACACGGTTCAGCTGAAAGACGGTCTTTTAAACTGGAGCCTTACGGGAACCCAAACGGTTGATGGCACGGTATATACAGTTTACAAAGACAGCTTGACCAACACAACTACACTCAACATACAAACGGGGATTACGATTCTTTAGTTTGAAGTAATACCAAATCCCAGATTAATTTAGATGAATGCTTGGGAGGGCGAGGCTGCGTAAATGTACTGGCCGTACATGCGCAAAGCCGAGTTCCGATCCAAGCGTTTAGATCAATTAAAAATGGGGCTTGGTATAAGGCTTTTGGCGTAATCCTTTAGGGCTGCTTCAAACCTTTGAGGGTCAGGGGTTCTAGCTCCTCCAGCTTGGGCAAGGTCTTGGCGCCCGCCACCACCTTGTCCTCCAAGTAGAACTGCCGCTTGTTTGGCCAGGGCGGCAGCATCTAGCTCTGGCGCTAGAGACCCTGAAACCCCTACCACCACAGAGGCTTTATCGCCTTGCTGGCTTAACAAAACGGCTATTCCTGAATCAATCTGTTGCTTCATATGGTCTACGACGGTTTTCATCTCCTTCGAAGAAAGGTCTTCCACGCAGCGGAAAAACCATTGAACGGGACGCTCTCCAGATAGCATTCCTAAAAGCTCTTTTGCCTCTGCTTTTTGCTGGGTTGTGCCTGAAGCGAGCTGTTGGCGCAGGTGAGAGGCTTCTTTTTCCAACCGTCGAACCGTTTCCAACACCTGGGTAAGCTTGTCTGGGAGGGCGCCATCAGATGTTGTTTTTAAAAGGTTTGCGCAATCTTTCACCAAGCGCTCTTGGGCTTGGAGGTAGGCATCAACTCCTTCTCCCGTAAGGGCTTCGATCCGCCGCACACCCGCAGCAATGCCTGTTTCTTGGATGATCTTGAATGCGCCGATGTCACCGGTTCTGCGAACGTGGGTTCCGCCACACAGCTCAACGGAAAATGCAGGCTCTGCTTCCGCTTGCTCCCCCATGGCAACAACCCGCACCTCATCTCCATATTTTTCACCAAAAAGGGCCATAGCCCCTTGCTCAATGGCTTGCTCTGAAGGCATGACGCGGGTTTTTACCTCAGTGTTAATGCGAATGTGTTGGTTTACATGCTGTTCAACATCCGAAATCTCTTGGGGCGTTAAAGAGATAGGATGGCTAAAATCAAAACGAAGCTTGTCAGGGGCCACCAAAGAGCCTTTTTGGGTGACGTGGGTCCCCAAACGCTTACGCAGCGCGCTGTGCAAGAGGTGCGTGGCTGAATGATTACGCCGAAGATTGGCTCGACGCTGGCCGTCAACCACGAGGGTTACTTCTTGGCTGGGGGTTAGCATTCCTGTTTCAATTTGGGCTTCATGGAGGTAAAGATTGTTGATTTTGCGGGTTTGAGTGATGTGCGCCAATCCATCTTTCCCGAAGCACACCTTGCCCGTGTCGCCTACCTGCCCGCCAGATTCACCGTAAAAAGGGGTTTGGTTGGTAAGGAGGGTCACTTGCTCCCCAGGGCCTGCTTTCTCTACGAGGGCTCCTTCTTTCAGCAAGGCTTGGACAACAGCTTGAGCTGTCTCACAGGTATAGCCCAAAAATTCCGTGCCACCGTGCTTGTGATGAAGGTCTGCATAGATGGGCTGAGCTGCCATTTCTCCAGAACCAACCCAAGAGGCCCTCGCTTCTGCTTTTTGGCGCGCCATCGCCTCTTGAAAGCCAAAGGTGTCCAAGAAAAGCTCTTTTTCCCGCAGGATGGATTCGGTTAAATCCACTGGAAAGCCATAGGTATCATAAAGCTTAAAGGCAACTTCTCCTGAAAGGGCTTGTCCAGAGCTTAAGCGCTGGGTTTCTTCTTCCAGCAAACGAAGGCCTCGCTCAAGGGTTTGCTGGAAGCGACGCTCTTCTAAATCTAAGGTTTGCACGATAAGCGCTTGCGCTCGGGAAAGCTCTGGGTACGCAGGCCCCATGAGGGTGAGGAGTTCGGGAGCCAAACGCGGCATCAGAGGATCTTGAGCGCCTAGCTGATAGGCGTGGCGCATAGCGCGCCTTAAAATTCTTCGCAAAACATAACCACGCCCTTCATTGGTGGGTAAAACACCATCTGCAATGAGAAAGCACCCGGCCCGCAGGTGATCTGCAATCACACGATGGGAGAAATGGGCAGATCCTTCCGCGGGTTGGCGTGTTAGATCTGCTGAGGCTTCAACCAAAGCTTTAAAAATATCTGTCTTATAATTATCATGTACCTGTTGCAAAACCGCAGCGATGCGCTCAAGCCCCATCCCTGTATCGATGGAAGGTTTGGGAAGGTTGATGCGCTTATCTGGAGCTAATTGCTCATACTGCATAAAGACGAGGTTCCAGATCTCCACGAAACGATCCCCATCTTGCTCAGGCGTTCCTGGAAGCCCCCCTGGAAGATGGTCACCATGGTCATAAAAAATTTCTGAGCAGGGACCGCACGGGCCTGTGTCCCCCATGGACCAAAAGTTATCACTGGTGGAGATTTTTAAAATACGATCTTGGGAGAGGCCCGCCACCTTTTGCCATAAATTAAAAGCTTCTGCATCTTCCCCGTAAACGGTAATCCATAGGCGATCTTTGGGGAGCTGAAAAACCTGGGTCAGCAGTTCCCAGGCAAAAACGATAGCTTCTTCTTTGAAATAATCCCCAAAGGAAAAATTTCCCAACATCTCAAAAAACGTGTGGTGCCTGGGGGTGTACCCTACATTCTCCAAATCATTGTGCTTACCCCCCGCTCGCAAACATTTTTGAGAACTAGCGGCCCGAACATAAGCGCGGGTTTCCTGGCCTGTAAAAAGCTGCTTAAAAGGAACCATGCCCGCACTGGTAAACAACAACGAGGGGTCTTGGTGAGGCACCAGGGGGCTTGAGGGAACAACTGTATGCCCCTGCCCCGCAAAGTAGGAAAGAAAGGTTTGCCGTATATCGTGGCTCTTCATCATCAATTCACCAAATTAGGTTGACAGGTCTTGGGGCGAGCTTTGAAAAGCCCTGCAGCATCCGTTTTTTAAAAACAATTTGCATGCTTGTCTAGAGATATCAAAAAAATTGCCTCCCTTCAATCTGCAAAGCTAATTTAACCTCAGGTCGACATAAACAGAACCCCTGCCAATCTATTTTTCCAGGAAAAGGAAATTTCATTGAATTCAAATGATATTTCTACACTAGCTCCAGTTGGATGCTGCTGAGAAAATATTAACCCATTTTACGCTATGATGGCTTATCTAGAAATTTTTTAAAGGAACCGATAATGCAGGGATTCAAGGCACTAAAATTGATGATTGGTATTGCCAGTTTAAGCATGCTGGTTTCAGAATCTCTCAATGCTTGCACTAGGACGCTGTTTACAGGCTCTAGTAATGTGGTCATTACGGGACGCACTATGGATTGGTACGAAGATATAGCTTCAGAAATCTGGGTTTTTCCTAAGGGAATTGAGCGCAATGGTGCAGCAGGTGAAGGTTCACCCCAATGGAAAGCCAAATATGGCAGCGTGATCACCTCAGGCTATGATATCGCCAGCACTGACGGAATGAATGAAAAAGGTTTGGTAATGAATTTACTTTACCTAGCAGAATCTGATTACGGAAAAGCCTCTCCTACTAACCCACCTTTGTCCATCAGCCTTTGGGGACAATATACGTTGGATAATTTTGCTACAGTAGCGGAAGCTGTTGCTGCGATGAAAGCAACGCCTTTCCACATTATGGCGCCTGTTTTACCTAACGGATCAGCCAGCAGTTTACACTTGTCCTTATCTGATCCCACGGGAGATTCGGCTATTTTTGAATACGTAAAAGGTGAGCTCATCATTCACCATGGTAAAAAATATAAAGTGATGACCAACTCGCCTTTATATGATGAACAGCTTGCGTTAAACTCATATTGGCAGAAAATTGGCGGAAGTGTATTTTTGCCAGGAACGAATCGAGCTGCGGATCGATTTGCCAGGACCTCGTTTTACAATGGCGCCATTCCTCAAACAGCCGATAAAAATTTCATCCAAAGTGTGCCAGGCCAAACCTACGATAACCAAGCTACTGCAAGTGTATTAAGTGTCATTCGGTCCGTTAGCGTGCCGCTGGGCATTACGACACCTAATGAACCCAATATTGCATCCACCCTTTGGCGCACCGTAGCTGATCAAAAAAATTTAGTTTACTACTTTGACTCCTCAACGCGTCCTAACACATTTTGGGTCGATTTGCGTAAATTGAATTTTGCTGAAGGGGCTCAAGTATTAAAGCTGGATATGGCAAAAGGGCAAGTTTATTCCGGGGAGGTTTCTGCTTCCTTAAAACCCGCAACTCCTTTCAAATTCCTACCTGCAATATAAACATCTTCTGGGTTGCCGCTTATAAACGGCAACCTGATACCTTAATTTTTTGAGATCCTTCAGGACCTTTTTTCATGTTTTTCTCGTTCTTTATGTTAAATTGAGGTTGGGGTTTGAGCTTCATTTTATCTGAGCTCGCACGAGCCCGAAATTAGCCTTGCATTTATATGAAAGATTCGGTATAAGTTAGGGAGTTTTCTCAAGAGGTTTAAGCTGTATGAAAGTTGCTAATTCTTTAAAGACTCTTAAGTTGCGACATGCAGATTGTCGAGTTGTGCGTCGCCGTGGAAGAGTTTACGTTATTAATAAAACAAATCCGCGTTTTAAAGCGCGCCAAGGTTACAAGTAAATATGGCCCGCGTTACTGTTGAGGATTGTCTCCTTTCTGTTTCTGATCGATTTCAATTAGTTATATTGGCGGCCGAAAGAACCCGTAATATAAATTCAGGTGCTTCGATAACGGTTTCCCGCGATGGTGATAAAAATTCTGTTGTTTCTTTGCGTGAAATTGCTGGCGAAACGATTTCTCCTTCTGCTTTGCAGGAATCTCTTATTCGAAATTTTCAACAGTATTTTGATAATGAAGAAGTTTCTACTGACTTGAAAGATTTATTAAACGAAGAAGAGAAAAACTGGGTTCATGCTTCTTTTGATGCGCGGGAAGCTGAATTGCTTGATTTTTCGAAGGATGATGAATTTGATTCTGATGTGCCTTTGGATGTCGAAGATATTTATTGATTGTTTAAGAGGGTTGCTTTAGAAAAAAGCGTAAAATTTTTTACTTTTTTCCGCGGTTCGCTTTGCTTTTTCCCAAAATTTTTGTTTAGAATATAGAAAAACGTGGTGTGCTATGAACTTGCACGATTTAAAATCGAAATCTCCTGCTGATCTTTTAACTTATGCTGAAAAACTTCAGGTAGAAAATGCCAGTTCTTTGCGAAAGCAAGACATGCTTTTCACGATCCTCAAGAAGCTAGCAGAAAACAATACCGCCATTTTTGGTGAAGGTGTTGTGGAAGTTTTACAAGATGGCTTTGCTTTTTTACGTTCCTCCGAAGCGAATTATCTTCCGGGACCGGATGATATTTATATTTCTCCTAGTCAAGTTCGACGCTTTGGGTTAAGGACTGGAGATACGGTTGCAGGTGAAATACGTGCTCCCAGAGATGGAGAGCGTTATTTTGCTTTATCAAAAGTGAATACGATTAACTATCAAGATCCTGAAAAAATCCGCCATCGTATCAATTTCGACAATCTTACGCCACTTTACCCTGATGAAAAAATAAAATTAGAATTGCCTAGTTCTAGAACAAAAGATTTGACCCTTCGGGTTATTGATCTTGTTTCCCCTCTTGGGTTGGGACAGCGTGCGCTTATTGTTGCGCCTCCTCGTACGGGTAAGACGGTTATGTTGCAAAGTGTTGCCCATGCAATCTCCGAAAATCATCCAGATGCTTACCTTATTGTGTTGTTGATTGATGAGCGCCCAGAAGAAGTGACGGATATGGCGCGCTCTGTTAAAGGAGAGGTTGTTAGCTCGACGTTTGATGAGCCTGCTTCTCGTCATGTCCAAGTTGCGGAAATGGTCATTGAAAAAGCTAAACGTCTTGTAGAACATAAACAAGATGTGATTATTCTTTTGGATTCGATCACCCGTTTGGCAAGGGCCTATAACACGGTTGTCCCTTCTTCAGGGAAAGTGTTAACGGGAGGTGTGGATGCAAACGCCCTTCAAAGGCCCAAGCGATTTTTTGGAGCTGCGCGCAACATAGAAGGAGGGGGCTCTTTAACGATCATAGCCACTGCTTTGATTGAAACAGGTTCGCGTATGGATGAGGTTATTTTTGAGGAGTTCAAGGGAACTGGAAACGCAGAAATCGTTCTGGATCGAAAACTTTCTGATAAGAGAACTTTTCCTGCGATCGACATTACTAAATCTGGAACTCGCAAAGAAGAACTTTTGGTTGAAAAAGCGACACTCTCTAAAATGTGGGTGTTAAGACGCATTTTGATGCCGATGGGGGGCATTGATGCGATGGATTTTTTCCTTGAAAAATTGCGCCTCACAAAAGATAATGATGATTTTTTTAATACTATGAATTCATCGCGTTAATTTGTTTTCAGAAGATATTCAACGACAATTTGAGCTTTATTTATCCCTTCTTGAAAAGTGGCAAGGGAGAGTCAATCTTATTTCGGCAAAGACATTTCCTGATGCCTGGGAGCGTCATATTTTAGATTCTGCCCAAATCGCTCGCTATCTTAATTTTTCTGATGTTATTTTGGATGTAGGTTCTGGTGCAGGATTTCCAGGGCTGGTTTTGTCGATTATGGGTTTTTCATCTGTTCATTTGTTAGAACCAAGCTATAAAAAAACACTTTTTCTTCAAGAAGTAGTATCTTCTCTTTGTTTAGAAGCGAAAGTGCACCGAAAATGTGTGGAAAATTTTGAACCACCTGAAATTCCTACAGTTTTGACTTCCAGAGCTTTTGCTTCCATTGATAAAATTTTTTTTCTTTCCTCTCATTTGAGAGGAGCTTCTTTGCGTTATGTTCTTTTGAAAGGCGCTTCTTTTCATGAAGATATCTGTGATGCTGAAAAAAAATGGAATTTTAAACTTGAAATTTATCCCAGTTTAACACATCCTTCTGGAAGAATTCTTGTTTTTTCCGAAGTTTATACAAAAAATGGCTAAAATTTTTTCTATTGTGAACCAAAAAGGAGGCGTTGGAAAAACAACAACTGCCATTAATTTAGCTGCCTCCATTGCTGCTATTCAAAAAAAAATTCTTTTGGTTGATTTTGATCCCCAAGGCAATGCAACAACAGGCCTATCTGTTTGTTCGCAGAAGCGACAAAAAACCATTTATGATCTGCTTTTTGCGCCTAATTCTGTTTCAGAAAGTTGCATTCCTACCGTCATTCCGGGGCTTGATCTTCTCCCCGCTTCACAAGATTTATCTGCAGCTGAGATAGAGCTTGCTTCCTTAGAAAAAAGAGAAGCGAAGCTTAAAACAGTATTGTTCCACGTGGAACAAAAATATGATTATATTTTTGTAGATTGTCCTCCTTCTTTAGGGCTATTAACAATTAACGCTTTAGCAGCGTCCCATAAAGTTCTTGTCCCTATGCAGTGTGAATTTTTTGCACTAGAAGGATTGAGCCATCTGTTAGCAACTCTACAAAAAATCAAAAAAAATATTAATTCAAATTTGGAGCTTCAAGGCATTGTGCTCACTATGTATGATCGACGAAATTTACTCAATCAACAGGTGGCTGAGGATGTATATTCTCATTTTAAGCAAAAAGTTTATAAAACGCCCATTCCGAGAAACATTAAAATTCCAGAAGCTTCTTCTTTTGGAAAGCCAATTATTATTTATGATCTTAAAAGCGCTGGATCTCGCGCCTATTTGGAACTTGCAAAAGAATTTCTAGAAAGAGAAAAGGAGTTTTGACATGCAACCCGCAGCTAAAAAACAAGCTTTAGGACGAGGATTATCTGCTTTGTTTGAAGTGGAAAATAGCTCTCCCGAAATGTTTTCGTTTATTTCTATAAATGAAATAGCTTTAAATCCTTATCAACCTCGTCAAAATTTTGACCCATCAAAATTAGAAGATCTTGTAAATTCTGTTCGGGAAAAAGGGGTTTTACAACCCCTGCTTGTGCGGAAATCATTAAATGGTTACGAATTAATAGCGGGTGAAAGGCGTTTAAGAGCTGCCGAAAAAACAGGATTAAAAGAAGTTCCTTGCCGAATTTTAAAGCTTTCAGATGAAGAAAGTTTAGAAATTGCGTTGCTTGAAAACGTGCAACGAGCTGATTTAAACTGCCTGGAAGAAGCTGCAGGATATTTAAAATTAATCAATGAATTTTCTTATACTCAAGAAATGCTCTCAAAAAAAATAGGAAAAAGCCGCAGCCATATTGCAAATAGCTTGCGTTTGTTAAGTTTACCAAAAGAAGTTCAGGCGCTTCTTCAGTCTCAAAATATTTCTGCAGGACACGCGAAATGTTTAATAGGAACAGAGGATCCTATTCGTTTAGCTGAAATGATTATTGCGGGTGGGTTGAATGTTAGGCAATCAGAAGATCTCGTTCGTAAGTCTAAAACGGATTTGCAAAAAAATGTTTTCACACGTGAGATCGATATGGAGGAGCATGCTCTTGCCCAACACTTAACAGATTTAACTGGCTTAAAAGCGAAAGTTTTTTTAAAAAAAATTGGAGGAATCGTGCAATTTTTCTTTGAAAGCCCTTCTGATTTTGACCGTTTTTTAGAGCGACTTAACAAAACAAGCGGTATCGATGTTTGATTTTTGGGCACCGTTAACAGCTGCTCGTTTTTAAACACTCCAAATTTTACGTATAGCGGGAGAATTTTTCCCTTTCTGGTCTTTCCCTAAGCACAGCTCCGTTAAAGCCCATACCAAAGCATCAAGGCGGTCGGGGGATGCGCTGCTGTTGGGGGTGTAGGTCAGCATCTGTTCCACCAGCTTGGGAAAGTGCTTCAGGTGAAACACTTTTTTCTGTTCATATAGGGCCACCACGGGCTCCGCTCGCATGCTTTTCCCACGGGTGGCTCGCACAGCCTTAAAAGCCACAGAAGCATCTAGGGAATGAATCAATTTTTCCACCAAATCTCCCCCATTGTTGACTTCTGCTAGAATGCGATCTGCCTTGTGTCGATGATAAGCTTCCACAGCTTGAAGGCCCCATTGGGTGGCAGAAAGCTTTCCGCTTAAATCTTCTAAGACGTAAGCCTTTCCTTCACCATCAAGCCCCGCAACGATGATTCCTGTCTCGTCACTCCCTGGCCGATTGGTGGTGGCCGGATCAATGGCAACCACAATCCGTTTGAGAGGAGGGGCAGGCCCTGAGCATGTGATATGGGACAAAAATTCTTCCCTCCACAGGGCGTCCGATTTAGCTTCCTCAAGATATTTTCCCTCAATCTCTTGGAGACCAAGACGTGTATGCAGATACGTTTGTTTAAGCATGTCTAAATAGCCTTCAGCTAAATTTTCTGCATTTTCGAACGTGGTTCCTGTGGTGATGTAAACATCGTCCCGCTCCATCAACTCCTTTAAAAAGCGTAGAGGCCGAGGGGTTGTGGTGATGAGAATGCGAGGGGCATTCCCAAGCCTCAGGCTGAACATCAGCTGATCCCAAACTTCCGTCACGTTAGGAAATTTGGCCAGTTCATCAATCCAAGCCGCATCAAATTGAGGCCCGCGCAACTGATGTGGAGCTTGGGCGCTATAAAGAAAAGCTTTTGCGCCACCTGGCCAGGCAAGCATCCGCCTGGATGCTTGATAGCGTACCTGCTCATCTTCCGGAGAGATTGACAAAAGCCCGCTTTGGCCTTCCAGCATTACCTTTCTTCCATCATCAAAATTGTTCGCCAACAAGCAAATACGTTGGTAGATGCCCTGTGTTGCCCATCTGCGGACTGTCTCTGCGCCCGTACGGGTTTTCCCAAAGCCTCTCCCGGCTAAAATCAACCAAATCCGCCAATCACCCTGGGGAATTCGTTGTTGAGTCCGTGCCTGAAGTTGCCAGTTATGCTTCAATTTTTCCGTTTCTCGGCGCTTTTTCTCAGCTTCCAAAAGCTTTAGAATTTCTCGGTTAAAGCGTAAGTTTTGTTGTCCCATGACGGTAAAAAGAGTCCATGTCGTTTGTGCCTACAACCTAATATAAACAATTCCCCCCTCTAAAAAGAATAAAGAAAAGGTTAATGCTATTGCTATGGCGCGCAAAAACCCCCTAAGCGCATCTTTGCGTAGGGGGTTTTCTTTTTTACAAAGACCTAACGCTTATCTGACATTACCATTAGAAATTTGACGAGCAATTGTTGGGAAATTATTAGGATTTCTTTTCATATCACGAAGGAATTCTTCCATATAATAACTGTTGAGACGAACTTTTTTTCGTCCTGTCCCATCTCCTTTTCCACGCGTTTTGAACGTGTACTCTCTAAGACGCTTCCCATTGTGAATATCCCGTACTCGGTCAAGAATGTCTTGCAGCGGGATAACATAAGCGGTTTCATTTTCTTTAAATCGGTGGGAAAGTTTTTTATTATTTTTTGCTTGTTGTATTTTTTTTGCAATATCCATAACTGAAACAGCGTTATCACGATAAAAGAAAAGTTGAAGATTGCTCTGAACAAAATTATTTATAGTTTGAGCACTGCCACCATACACGTAGCCAAAATAATCGGCACTATTTGTATAAAGCTTTTTTTTATCAATATTGACAGCTTTGCCAGTTTCTTCATAAAGCTCTTCAACTGCAGTATGTCTTGGATGTTCATCTTTTTGTTCGCAGTTACCTACAAAAAAATTTACCAAAGGCGCATTTTTACCAGCTTGGGGTTGGATTTCTCCACCTACGATCACGCCATATCGTAAATCTTGCCTGCTGGCTGGCCCATAGTCCTTCACGATGGCAACACCAGCTCTCTCTACGACCCCAAGCGTGCATCTCATCACTTTGGCTCCACCTCTGTCTCTATCCAAGTCTGGTGGATGTGCTTGAACAACTTCAGAAGCAAGAAGAGCAAGAGAAAAACAAGCATTTAAGAAATAAAACTTAAATTTAAACATTACAAAAAATATCTTTCAAACAGTCAACTCATTTTAAAAAAATAATTTATTTTTTTAAAAAAGCATAATTTTTATTATAACTGTCAAGAAAAATGAAGAATTTTTAATCTAAAGCATAGAGGCGCAATGCCTCTATGCTCCGTTAAAGCCCCCTGTTGCTCCTTCTGCTGATTTTTGATAAGTAAAAGAATACCAAGCTCAAGACCCCAACGTTAAGGCGCCAGCAAGTTATGCTTTCTTCTGCAATCTCCATCGCCCAAGCCCTCATCCAACGCCTCTCTGTAACACCTCAAGAAGCCGGAACCCTCAATTTCATTGAGGGTCTCTTAAAACCCAGAGGGTTTAAAACCACCCGCCATCTCTTTGGGGATGTGGATAATTTATTTGCAAGGCTCGGCGCCTGTGGTCCTCACCTATGCTTTGTGGGGCATGTCGATGTTGTTCCGGTTGGAAATGAGGCCGCGTGGTCTGTTCCTCCTTTTGCTGGCGTCATCCAAGATCAGCATCTATGGGGTCGGGGTGCTGCAGATATGAAAGGGGCCATTGCCTGTTTTCTTGCAGCGGTCACCGCTTTTTTAGATCAAACAGCGTCCTTCCAAGGGTCCATCAGCCTCTTGCTGACAAGCGATGAAGAAGGCCCCGCCGTTGATGGGATTCAACGTTTGATACCATGGCTTCG
>JBOFFI010000032.1:0-9244 GCA_051648545.1 Alphaproteobacteria bacterium | reverse complement strand
GTTCCTTAACCCTTGCGCTCAATTTAAACCAGCGTCACCATATGTATCCATTTGTATTCAATTAATTTTTTCATAACACCTTTAGTAAATTATTTTCCATCCGTCAAATGATTTATTTTTTAGGATGTATTCAGGCTGCATCTGGAAATTTTTATGGGTTATAGCAAGCCCTCTTGTCTGCCCCTTTGCAAACCCTCTCGTCACGCAGCAGCCCCGTTAACTCACACACATCTTCAACCAACATCCCCGTAGACAGGAATTTTTTCGCAAGTTTTAATTTCTCTTCTTTTCTACCTTCTGCCTTACCATCCTTGCCCCCTCTCGAAGACAGCTTTGTCAGAAGATGTCTTTCTGTCGACGGAATCATAGGCTCGGAGCTCTTCAGCAGGCCACGAGAAACGATCCAGCTCTTTATAGGCACGCGCAATAATCAGGTCTCTCCCGATGGATCTCTTCTAAATCCGTTTCTTTTATCTGGGTGAATGCGTCACCGTCATTTTGTTTGCCTGTTGATCTATGAATGTATTTATCAAGCACTCATCTAACCGTTTTTCTGCTTGGGTTTCCTTCTACTCGAGTGTTTCTCCTGAGTTGTGTTCAAGAGGTGTGCAGAGGTAAGTTTCATCTTTTTGTTCAATAGACTTCACCTTTGAGTAAAAACTCTCCTCTAATCTTTCCCAGGAGTTGATTTATCTGGCGAAGAGGTTTCAAGAAGAGTTTGAGGCTGGCTCCCTCCTGAAGAACTTTCATCAGGGCTTATGACAAAGCTCTCGTTGGTTTCGCTTACCACAACATCCTCTGCCTCGGAATCTCCATGATCTTCTTCCCGGTCTTGAGGCTTAGAGGAATCCATCTTTAGCACTTCAATGTGCTCACTTTGAAGGAAAAAAGTTCCATCCTCAAAAATTGCTTTAAGGGTTCCCCCTGTCAACGTGCTATAAATCGATCGATGGGTTTTGCGTAGAGTCCCCTTACCTTCTCCTGATTCCGGAGATTTTCCAATGAATATCCTATGCTCAGGGACTTTTTGTAATCGAGGAGATTTTTTCATCGTTTCATACGCTTCTGAAGCGGGGTGCCCATACAAAAGACCATTGCTTATCACCACGGCTCGAGGTTGAGTTGCCTGAATCCAAGCAGCATCGTTAGAATCATGGCTAAATGACCCATGGTGACTCGCAAGCAGGACATCTGTCTTGAGAAATTCAGTTCCACGATAATTGTGAAGAATCCGGCGGGTTGTCAGCCCTGTTGCGTCGCCTGTTAAGATTGCAGAGCGTCCTTGGGACTCAAGTTTCAAAACAAGGCTGTCAGCGTTGCTGTCGATCGTATAGGAAAAACGCAAAACGGCGGTCCTCTCAAAAAAATGCGTCGGATTAACTGATAAGCAAGATACATGAATATCTTCTCCAAAATCAAAAGCTCCAGAAAAATGAGGAAAAGGAACAGTTGGGTTTGTACAAACATGGGGAGCAAACACCCTATCTGCTCTGGGCAAGACGTCTTCTAAATTTTTAATCGGCTCAAAGCTGATGGTGGGGAAGTAGATTTTGGATTTATTTTTGATGCGTTGAGCGATCCACTCGTCAAAGCTGATCTCGCCTCTAAAATGATAATCCTCCGGTAACCCCCCTAAAATGAGGTGCTCAACATGATCATTTTTTTCACTGAAGAGTTTTGGCAACCAGTTATAATGATCAGCGTCTGGGTGGGTGATCACAACCGTTTGAATGTGAATGAAGTCTGGTTCTTCTTTGTCCTTTAATATTGTTCTTAAATTCTTAGTGAATGTTTCGACTGGATCTTCTTTAGGCTGGGATATTTTTTGTTTTTTGCGTTGTTTTTCCTGCTCATTTTCTTCGTTATAAGGCGATTTTTCGGCAAGTTACCGAGGATTTAAGCTTTTAATTTCAGAGGGCGGAAAACCTGACTCCACGCTCTCAGATCCTGAATCGATCATCGGCGATGAACTGTCTGAAAGGGTTGAAAGACGCTCCCTAAAAACCAACTCTTTTTTATAGGCTGAGCTCCCGATATCCACCAGCATATGTTTGGGGCTTTGGTTTGTTGACGTGGCTTTCATAAGCACACAATTCCCCTGGCCCACGTTGAACACCTCCAACTCCAGCTTTCCGCAAAAAGCGCTCACAGGTAAGCAAAGCAACATTGCAAAAGACAGGCGACACTTCAAAGCAGCGGTTAAATTATTCATGTTTAAGCTCCTTCATTAAAAAAATCTTCGATAACACCAGATAAATCATGTTGAAAATACTCAACTCCTTCGTAGCTGTTGTTCAAAAATTGGTACAAAAATTTCTTATAAGCAGGCAATAGGATCAGCTTTTCCGAAAAAGCAACCCCTAAACGCGCCCCTCTTTTAAAGCTTTCTAAAAATTGTTGTGCCCAAGGTTTTCCAGAAAGAAGGCCTTGTTCCCTAAGTTGCTCATAGAGTTTCACCAGATGCTCCCACCCCCGAGGATCCCCCATATTTCCAGCCAAGGTGAAAGCCTGAATCACCTGGGCAATGTCTTCAGGAGTTCTGTGCTCAAAAATGCTGGGCTCATCGATTTCTCCGATGTAAGTGAGGCCTAACTCCAAATATCCTTGGGAAATACCCCGCTGCCCCAGCTCGCGGTAGGCGGTTCGAGCTTCTTTCGGGAAACCCTTTTTTTTGAGGTCAGCAGCCAATTGAAGACGTGCCCTCACATCCCCTTTTTCAACAGCCTCTTCTAGAATCTGTCGTCGCTGAGCTTCATCCTGAACACGGGAAGCTGCCTCAACGTAGGCAGATAAATAGCCAGATCTTGCCAGCGCAAGGTAATCGTCTGCGGAGGGAGACGTTGGGTAAGAGGCTTTTCCATAGCTTTTAATTTCTAAAGCTTCAAATTGGCTTCTTCTATCATTCCCACGCTCCAGCCATTCTACCGCATTTTTAAGACCCCAAGTCTTTTTGTCCTTTGGCTCTCCGAAAGTTACCTCTGTTAAGTCTGGATTCCTTTCATAACAAACTCCCAGCACATAACATACCTCAGGGGTTTTTTCAGCCTGTTTCAAGCCCTCCACAGCCATTTTGAACAGAAGTCTCTCAACAGGTTTTGGATCCCTGCAGGATAAGCTTCGAATAGTTTCCAGCTCCCGGGAGAGAAAAAATGCCGCCAGAGGGTGCTTATGCTTGGCAGCCACGGCACAAGACCACAGCGTGTCATTACGACGCTGTTTGTAGGCTTCATAGGGCTTATGCTCCCAGTCAAAGAGCCACGCAGGGAAGAATAAATGCCCCCCTACCACCTGCTTCCAAGTTTCCTGAAGGGGCCAGCGGGTGGCGTTTAAGCCTTTGGCATAGGTCTCCCAAACACTTTCTTGGTACGTCAAATTTTTCAGATAACGGTTAGCTTCCAAAAGCAATTCCCAGTCGGGCATGTGAGGGTGACAGCCTTTTTCAACACTCCGTTTAACGATTTCCAAAGCTTGTGTAAGCTTTAAGAGAGCTTCTTCAGGGGGCAGCCCTTCATCTGCATAGGCCGCTGATTTTTGACGCTTGGGTTGGGGAGCGGATGTTACAGTCGGCTCAGGAACGGCAGCCTTTGGAAATTTTGGCAAGCTCCGTTTTGTAGGCTTTCGAGGGGGAGCAGGGGGTACCTGGGATTCCCAATTTTCTTTAAGTTCTTTAAGGGCGTGATCATAGCTAAAGGGCTCCCACGAACCGTCTGATTCTAAACCAGCCTGTGGCATGCCCATCGCTGCAGAAACAAAAAAAAGCCAGCCCATAAACACATTCAATCGACCCATGATGCACCTCTGTTACCTCTTATTGATGAATGTAAGAAAATTTAAAAAATCATACAGAAAAATCAACTTATTGTCTATTTTTTTATCATTAAATGTCTATTTAGCATAAATAATTTTGCACCGGGGGCTATTTTTCCTTATTGATTTGGGATACGCGAAGTCTATTGTGTCTTGGAGCGATTGATGATGTCTAATTGATATATTTCTTAGATCAAGTTGCTCACCTGCTTCTTCTTGATTTAGCTGTCTCTTTTTAACTCTCTGATAGGTAAGCCCCTAGTTTGACTAGGGAGACGCTAAAGGCTTGGCCTTAAAAGGATTCTGTCTGGTTTGACGATCGGAAAGGATCCTACACATGAATAGGATATCATCGTACGAAAGCTTAAGCCGCTCAAAATGGGATTAAATATTAGTTTCTTTTTATCGGTTAATAGATCAAGATTCATGCTTAAACCATAAACTATAATGTTATGGTTTTCAAAATCTCTGTTTAGATCTGTTGCGTTCAGCTTAAGCTAGGCATCCTTACGGCTTTGTAATCCGATTCATCACCATCCCAAAGCGAAATAGCACCGTGTAGTTCTTCTTGCTGGTCGATAACTTCAATCATACCGTGGATTTCACCACGAGCTTCATCGCATTCGGATTCCCCTTCCCACTTGCTATCAAAGGATGATTGGGAGGAAGAACAATGAAAGGAACCCGCAACAACCCCAAATTGAAATTCGCCATAACCGCTGGCATCAATGCGGATGTACCCAAGTACGACGCAATTAATATACGCATCATCCCACAGTTCCATCCATACAATGCGTCAATGACCACGTATAGTGCGATGTATAGATTGTTCCTGATCCATTAAACCTCTTCCTGCAATTGTTTAGAATAGCTTCTACGCTTCTTCAATTGTTAAATCTTTTGCAAGCTCTGCTTCAAGCTCTTCGATGGTGGGTAATTGTGTTTTAAGGTTGTCTGGAAGCGCATCTTGTAGCCTATATTCAGCCAAACCAATAGGTTTCATCATATCGCGCAGCGCGTATTCAGCAAGGATATTATTTTTATTTTTACACAAAATGAGCCCTATAGATGGCTGATCTGTCTCGTGTTTCACCAGGTCATCAACAGCGGAGAGATAAAAATTCATCTTACCCGCGTATTCTGGTTTGAAATCTTTATCTTTTAACTCAATCACGACAAAACATCTAAGTTTTAGGTGATAGAAAAGTAGGTCGATATAAAAATCCTGATCACCAACGTCCAAGTGATATTGCCGTCCAACAAACGCAAAACCTGCCCCGAGCTCAAGGAGGAATTTTTCCATATGGTGAACCAACGCTTTTTCAACCTCACGCTCATGGGCCTCATCCCCAATACTCAAAAAATCGAAAATGTAGGGATCCTTCAATGTGTAATGTGCTAAATCTGATTGTGGAGATGGCAATCTATCCTTAAAATTGGTGATTGCTTGACCTTGACGCTTGTGTAGGGATCGTTCGATTTGCATCACCATGATATTGCGTGACCAACCATATTCTACGGCTTGCTTCATATAGAAAATTTGGTGCTGCTTGTCGCGAATCTGCTCCAAAATGGTTGCGATGTGGAACCACGGCAATTGTGCAGCAACCTGCTGCACAAATTCAATTTCCGGGTATGCTTGGGCGAACTTTCGCATATAGCTGAGGTTTCGAGAGCTAAACCCCTTCATTTCTGGGAATTCTGATTTCAGATCCTTGGAAAGTTGGCCGATTACCTTGGCTCCCCAGCCTTGGCTTCCCTGAGCCTCAAGAATTTGCTTGCCGATATGGTGATACAACAAGATAAGCTCTTTGTTGACGCTGAGAGCTGCCTTATACCGTGAGGCCGCCACACGTTGTTTAAGATCAGCCAGCAACTGGGTGTAGGGCTCGCTGATGAGGGGCATATCACGCATCTTGTCTGTTCCCATGTCTTTAGATAAAAAGCTTCCTCCCGAAGGATTACACAAAAAAACAACCTGATCCAGTCTGTTGCTGGAGCTAACCCACCCCCTCTCTCATCAAAAACGAAGCCTCCAGCTTCTTCGGCGGCGCCTGATAAGGGAGGGAAAGACGTGTAATGGGAAGTTCTCCTGGAAATTTGATGTAACAACTTAAGTTTTCAAGGGTTGCAATCTCAGTTGGAAGCACCAGCGCCTTTTGAAGCTGAAGCTGGCTTAAGGAGACACCATCTCGGATAGCATGGGCCCCATAAGATTAAAGTCTGGACAGGTTATGGCAAAATATACCAGCTACCACGACCGCTCCCCTGCATCTTAAGGTGACCTTTTTCGATCAAAGACCTGAAATGTTCTTTGAGGGTATTGCGACTTGTCCTTGTGAGTTTCACCATATCACCCATGGTCACACGGCCGTGATTTCTTGTAAAATCAAGAATCTGAATGGATAATTCCGGAAGTGCGGAAAGGACGATTTTCTCTCGCTCAACTTTCTTGGCCAAAAGCCGAACCTGTTCCAGCAGTGCTTTTAAAAAGAATATCACCCAAGGCTGCCAGTTGGGTGTTTCGGTGCGGATCGTTCCTTGGGTTTGACGCAAAGCGATATAATATCCTTCTTTGCGTTTTTCAATAACGCTTTCAAGGGAGCTAAAAGGCACGTAAAGATACCCTGCTTGAAGCAACATCAAGGTGGTCAGCACCCGACTCAAACGACCATTTCCATCTTGAAAGGGATGAATTTCAAGAAACACAACGATGAAGATCGATATAACCAACAAAGGATGTAATTCCTTTGTCTCCAACCCATGGGTTGTCCACTTCACGATCTCACCCATCAAACGGGGTGTATCAAAGGGTGAAGCTGTTTCAAACACAACCCCAATGTGTTGCCCCGTTTCATCGAATGCCGCAACGCTGTTTGAGGCAGTTTTATAAGAACCTCGATGGTGTGTATCTTTCTGGCTGTATTTCAAAAGATCTCGATGAAGCTGTTTGATATGGTTTTCGGTCAACGTAATCTCTTGCCAAGATTGAAAAACCATTTCCATGACTTCGGCATAGCCCCCGACTTCCTGAGCATCTCTTGTTTCAAAAGCTTTAATTTGGAGGTTGGAAAGCAAGTGTTCAACCTCACGATCCGTCAGCTTACTTCCCTCAATACGTGTGGATGAGCCAATACTTTCAACGGTTGCCACATGGCGCAACGCGTTTAAACGCTCAGGCGCAAGGGTTCCCAAAGCGCGCCAAGCGCCCTTAAATTCATCCATCTCGGCAATCAGGCCGAGTATCTCGGGCGTAATGGTTAAGTTTTCTACCTTCATCACACCCATATATACACCCATTAACACCTAAATATCAAGGGATATATGGATTGAAATTGCCTTCCTAAAAAGCAACCTGATCCAGCCTGTTTCCAAAACCATGTCGATCCTTCACGACGATTGCTCAAGCATCAAAAACGCTGGCTCCAGCTTTTTCGGCGGCGCCTGATAGGGGAGGGAAAGACGTGTAATGGGGAGTCCTCCGGGAAGCTTGATATAACAATTTAAATTTTCAAGGGTTGCAATCTCAGTTGGAAGCACCAACGCCTTTTGAAGCTGAAGCTGGCTTAAGGAGACACCATCTCGGATAGCATGCGCACCATAAGAAAGATTCTCTTGAACCTGAGTTGCCTCTTGTTCTCCAAGGACCCGGGAGATCCATTGGGTTGTCTGGGGATCCGTACTTCTGAAAAAGATTTTAGTATTGAAGAGATCGACCATAGCCTGGGCACAAGCATTTCCGTAAATATGGTACAATTGGGGATAGCTTTGGATTCCCGCAACCAGGCATCCTCCATATTTACGAGACTCAGCAAGGGCGAAATTAAGGGATGGAAGCCTTTGTAGGGCAGGAAGCTCATCCATAAAAAATCAACGTCTGCGTTTAGCGTCAGGAGGAAGGGTCATCAGCGCGTTCATAGCTGTATCCAAAACCGCGCTTAAAAGGGGTTTGAGAATCTTACGCTGATCTGCTCGCGCGGTTAAAAAAAGCCACCCTTGGGGCGCTTGAACCCATTTTCGAATGGAAAAGGAAGGGGTGTAAACCGCGGGATCAGGAAGATAGGCTAAGCACCCCACATAATTGGCAAGGGTTGACCGAATGGATAGAGTCATACGCTCACCTGCTTTGTCGGTAAGAGAAGCTGCCACGGTTTGCTTGAAGAACGCTTGATAGGCATCTATGGAGGATTCCACCAGAAGATGATAGAGGCCGGAAATCGAGGCGTCCCCTTTTTGATGCATCTTCCTTAAAGCGGCGGCCAGCACCCCCCTTGCTGCCTCTTCCCAAAACGGATCTTGGGAAAATCGTTGCGGAATGATGGCTTCCGCAACGGCATCCATTTGCGTCTCATGACGGCAATCTTCAAAGAGATTCCATGCAACTGATCGTGCATCGAAAGGGTTGAACAGGAGATCTGTTTCGGGGCGAAAATAGCGTGCGACAAAATCTCCAGTAAGATCCAATACGATGGCTGGATCTCCTCGTTCACGCACTTGAGGTGCAAGGCTATGGAAGAGATTTGTCTTCCCAGAACCCGTCGTTCCTGTAACGAGAAAATGGGAGGTTTCACTTTCGCTTGAAAGAGGAAGGGTTTCTAAGAAAAGCGTTGAGGTGGATCCTGTTCCTTTCAGGGTCTTTGCAAGCTCCTTGGAAGCAACAAGCTGAGCTACCCGTTCGAGGGTCTTTTTGAACTGAACGTTTCCCCTATATAAGAAATATCCCCCAACTCCTGCTAGGATAAATCCAAACACCAAACATGCCTCCAGAGCGCCACGATGAAGATGCTGTTCAACCTGTTGCTTGTTGGAAAGAATCTCAGGCATCTGAAGAAGCCGAAGAGATGGGACTTGAAGAACTTTGCCTCGCGTATCCACAACATCCTGAAAAACGCGCCTTGGATCTTCATGGGGAAGGGATAGGAGGAGTTTCGCCTGATAGTAATCCAGATAGTGTCGCCATTGGGTCGCGTTGAGGGTTTGAGAGGCTCGGATTCCAAAAAATAGAATGCCAAAGACTCCTGCAATACAACACGTTGTGAAAGCGATCTGGCTGAACATGCGAAGGCGATGCAGAGCAAGCTGACCACCTCGTGTGAAATGGTTGGTCACTCCCACTGTTCAAGGCCGCTTCTCTCTGGTGGACGCACGTCCGCAACACGGACACTTTGGGGTGGTGCTCCCCTCCCCTTGCCCCCTCCTGTAGGCTTCCTCGAAGGCATCTGCAAGCAGGCTCACACAAAAGTTTCTCAAGGATGGTAGAGACGTGAAGCCTGCATTTCCAAGCTTGTAGAGCACAATGCCATGACACACGATGCCGCAAAAAAGCGCCACGAAAAAGCAGACGGAATAGGCCTGACCTCGTGATGAAAAATAGAAAGCACCTAAGATAAAGCTTAAAATGGCTGCTAGATGTTTAGTCCCAGACTGTGAAGGTGTG
>JBOFFI010000031.1:0-46942 GCA_051648545.1 Alphaproteobacteria bacterium | reverse complement strand
CCTGCTCTTCCTCCAACAATGCATCACACTTGTTCAAAGCCACAAATTCTTGTTTTTCTTCAAGCTGATGGCCATAGTCGCGTAATTCTTTTCGAATGGTTTTGTATGCCCCAACCACATCTTCTTGGGTGCCGTCAATGAGGTGCAAAATGACGGAGCAGCGCTCTACATGACCCAAAAAGCGATGCCCCAACCCGTGACCTTGGGATGCACGCTCAATAAGCCCAGGCAAATCTGCTAGCACAAATTCTTGATCATCCACCAGGACAACCCCAAGCTGGGGATAGAGGGTTGTGAAAGGGTAATCCCCTATTTTGGGTTTTGCTCTGGAAACAACCGAAAGAAACGTTGATTTCCCCGCATTAGGAAGCCCCACCAATCCCACATCTGCAATCAATTTTAAGCAGAGCCACACCCACATTTCCTCACCTGGTTCCCCAGGTTCAAACATGCGAGGCGCCTGATTGATGGAAGATTTGTACGAAGCGTTTCCTCGCCCCCCTTTGCCACCTCGACCCAAAACAACGGTTTGGTCAGGATGGGTTAAATCGGCCAAAAGAACTTCTTTGCTATCGTCCCAAATCTGGGTTCCAACCGGAACTTGGATCACCAAATCATCTGAAGAAGCCCCTGTGCGATTGCGCCCCATGCCGTGATGCCCTTTGGCGGCTTTAAAATGTTGTTGATAACGAAAATCAATCAAGGTGTTTAGGTTGGGAATAGATTTAAAGATAATATCTCCACCTTTGCCACCATGCCCCCCATCGGGCCCACCAAATTCAATATATTTCTCACGACGAAAACTGACGCACCCGCTTCCCCCATCTCCACTGCGGATAAAGATTTTTGCTTGATCTAAAAACTTCATAACACAACAACCGTCATCAACAGATCTCCACGCTTCATGCTGCGTCTTCTGCGTAGGCTATTAAAAGCGACACGGCCTCATCTGCCAAAGCTTGGATCATCTGGTGGTCATCTCCCTCAATCATAATGCGAACCACTGGCTCTGTTCCAGAAGGGCGGATTATGATACGCCCCTTTTTACCCAGACGTTCTGTCAGTTTTTTAAGCTGTTTCTTGATGGCAGGCTCTTCCAAAATGCTTCGTGAGGGCACCCGAACATTTTTCAAAACCTGAGGAAGTGCGTTAAACAAAGGAAAAATATCGCTCAAGGGCTTTTTATATTCTGCGGCATAAGCCATCACCTGCAGGGCCGCGATGAGCCCATCCCCTGACGTATGACAATGATAAAGCAGAATGTGGCCCGATTGTTCCCCCCCCAAAACACAATTTTGAAGGTCCATTTCTTCACTAACGTAACGGTCGCCAACGGCTGTTCGAACAAACCGAAGGTGATTTTTCTGGCAAAAGCGCTCTAGCCCCAGATTAGACATAAGGGTCCCAACCACCATCTTATTTTTCAAACGATCTAGTTTGAGCCAAGACTTGGTGATGAGGGCTAAAATTTGATCCCCGTCAATTAATTGGCCATTTTCATCGGCCATTAAAACCCGGTCTCCATCTCCATCAAAAGCAATCCCTGCATCAGCCTGGTGATCTTGAATCGCCTGGAGCATCGCCCCCGGAGACAAAGCCCCGCAACCTGCATTAATGTTACAGCCATCCGGATGAATCCCCACAGGGATCACAGTTGCGCCCAACTCTTGAAAAACGGCCAGGGCCACCTGATGGGTTGCGCCGTAAGCACAGTCCACCACCAAACGCCAACCTTCCAAACTCAAGAAACGTGGAAATGAGGATTTCACAAACTCAACATAGCGGCCCGCCGCATCCCCTAAACGCTCAATACGACCAAATGCATCACTGGCTGTGAGAGACATAGGTTCTTCTAAATGATTTTCAATGGCTTTTTCCACCTCATCGGAAAGCTTTTTTCCTCTGGAATCAAAAATTTTAAAGCCATTGTCTTCAAACGGATTATGAGACGCGGAAATCATTACACCCAAATCAGCGCGCAAGGAGCGCGTCAACATCGCAATAGCAGGGGTGGGAAGCGTTCCCACAAGAACAACATCGATCCCCATGGAGGTAAAGCCTGCTGTCATAGCAGATTCAAGAACATGGCCAGACAAGCGCGTGTCTTTACCGATCACCACACGCAAACGGCTCCCGGGGGTTTGAAATTCTTTTGCAATAGCCTGGGCTATATGGACCACAAAATCTGGCATCAAGGGGTATTTTCCAACCCGACCTCGAATACCATCCGTTCCAAAAACTTTTCGTGTCACCCTCTCTCCTATTCCTGCTCGCAAACCCGTTCGAAAAAACTACACTCCACCCAAATAAACCAGAGCCCACCTAGTTATGGGAGGAAAGCCTTTCAAAACTAATTTCATAGTTGAACGTAATTCTATTTATTTTTGAGGTTGGCATCCTGCCGCTTCAAGATTTTATTACATTCAAGGCCTACACCTTAGACAAAACAGGCGCCAAACACAAGCCAAATCTACGAAAAACAAGGAAATGCAGTTTCCGCAAACGTTAAGATCAAGTCACTACAAAAAATGATAGGGATCAATATCCAGGGTTAAGTGCACCCCGGATTTCAGCTCAACCTTGGAGAGCCAGGTTTTGAGAAATACCTGAAGAGGATAGGCTTTGGGGGCTTTGACAAGCAACCGCCACCTCGTTTTGCCCCGCAAGCGGCTGAGTGGCGCCAGCACAGGCCCCAGCACCTCAAGTTCTGGCGGATGAGGGGGAACCTTTCTGCGCACCAGGTGGCTCATATCCTCTACTTGGCGGGGGGATTCTCCTGAAAGGATCAAAGCCGCAAGACGGTAATAAGGCGGCAGATGATGTTCCTGGCGAACCTGAAGCTCTTGGTGCAAGAAAGCGTCTGCCTCTCCTTTTTCCAACGCTTGCAAGGCAGGATGCTGGGGATCATAGGTTTGCAGGAAAACATAACCTGATTTAGCGGCCCGCCCCGCGCGCCCCGCCACCTGGGAGAGAAGCTGGTAGGTGCGTTCACAAGCCCGGGGGTCACTTCCATAAAGGCTGAGATCGCCATCAACAATCCCCACACAGGTGAGGTTGGGAAAATGGTGCCCCTTCACAACTAATTGGGTGCCGATGAGGATGTCGATGGTTTGGGACTCCATCGCTTCCATCAGTTGCTCCATCGCCCGAACGGAAGTGAGGGTGTCTCGGCTCATCACCGTGGTGCGCGCTTGGGGAAACAAAGCCTTCACTTCTTCTTCGAGTTGCTCAACCCCAGGACCGCAGGTTAAAAAACTATCGGTTTCTTGGCATGACGGGCAAGCTGTTGGAAACAGGCGCTGGTGGCCACAGTGATGGCAGGCCAGCTTGGTGTCTTGATGATGCACCACCAGAAAGGTTTGGCAGCTGTTACACGTAAACCGAAAACCACAGCCTTTACAAAGCATCAACGGGGCATAGCCTCGTCGATTTAAAAAAAGCAGACTTTGTTCCCCCCTGGCAAGGGTCTGACGCAAGTGCTGTTGCAAGGGTGGCGAAATCCAAGATGCTTTTTTCTTGGGCGTTTCTGTTCCTTTTTGGGAGCGCAAATCAATAAGCTTCAGGCAAGGAAGGGCCGCTTGGTAACGTTGGTCCAGCTTGACATGCTGATAGCGCCCCTGTTTGACATTCCAAAGGGTTTCTAAGGAAGGCGTTGCAGAGGCTAAAATAACAGGAATCTTTCCCAAGGCCCCCCGCACAACAGCCATGTCCCGACCTTGATAAATCACGCCTTCTTCTTGTTTGTAAGAGCTATCGTGCTCTTCATCCACCACAATTAAACCCAGATCCGCGTAAGGCAAAAAAAGGGCTGAACGCGCACCCACCACCACCCACGCTTTTTTCTGGGAGATAGCTCGCCAGGTCTGCACACGCTTGGAGGGGGACACATCCGCATGCCAAACGGCGGGTTTCACCCCAAACCGTGCCTCAAATCGGGAAAGCCATTGGGTGGTGAGGGCGATTTCTGGCAGCAACACCAAAACCTGCTTGCCTTGTTCTAAAACCGCTTGGATTGCTTCGAAATATACCTCCGTTTTTCCTGAACCCGTAAGACCTTCCAATAAAATGGGTTTGGGAGAAGGCGCCTTAATCCAAAGGAGTATCTCACGGAGCACATCTGTTTGCTGCGGCGTAAACGTGACTGTCGCATGGCCGGGAGAAGGAACAGGCAATTCAGGATAGCATAAAATCTCCCCCTGTTTTTCAAGGGAACCTTGTTTGATGCTTCGTTTTAAAGCCTCTCGCTTAAGGCCTGTTTTCTGGGAAAGATCCCCTAAAGCAAGGAGGCTTGGATGCTGTTCAAAAAAAGCCTTGAGGCGATTGAGTATGGGAGAAGCTTTGCCTTCATAGCCTTGGTTGAAGCCATAAAGAGGCTCCCGGGCCAGGGGGGCAAGAGCTTGGGGCACCGGCACCACCATCTTCAAAATCTTCCCCAAAGACGCAAGGGTGTAGGAAGCCACCCACGCCATAAAAGCTTGAGTAAGGGTGGGCAGGGGGAAAACCTCAAAGCACGCTTCAATAGCTTTTACCTGGATGTTTGGAGCAGGCGATGCAACACCCATCTCCCAAACAACACCCCATTTTTTCTGCCTACCCCACGGAACTTCAACCAAGGAGCCCTTTTCAACCTTCATCCCTTCTGGCACAGAATAGGTATAGCATTGCTCTAGGGGAAGCGGCAGTAAGATATGAACGTAAGAATTCAAAGCGCAAGCTCCATCTTTCGAAAGTATGAGCCTACCATACCACACCCTTTGAAGATGTCACTTACCCATAAAAATTACGCTTATGGGGATGTTTTCAATCTAAAAAATGTATAAGAAAGGGTGATGGTTGAAACATCGGAAAGATTTGGGTCATTTACAATATCAGGGTCAATAAAGAATTGGACAGGCATGTCGACGACTTGTTTGGGCTCAAGCCGCTGTTCAATGAAGCAAAAGCATTCTACTTTATTAAAATAAATGCCAGCTTTTTCTGGCGTTACGTTGTAGGTTGCCATGCCTAGTACAGGTTCATTGCTTTTGTTTTCAGCTCGATAAAATGCAAGCCCAACCTCTCCAGCTTTAACAACAATTTCTTGTTGGAGGGGCTGAAAAAGCCAAGGAAGCTCTCGATTGGTATCTGCGTTAAAACGCACACGAATGAGGCGTTTCTCTTGACGCGTGGGAAGCGCTATCGCCTGTTGGGTGGTTCCCCCAAAGCCTGTTTGCTGGCAAAACATTTTATAAAGAGGGACCGCCGCATAGGCAAGCCCCAACATAGACAGGGCAACGCCAACCAATAAAAATCCCATTCGATTTTCGCAAACGGACGGCCCAGAAGAAGCGGAAAAATCTTGTTTTTTCTTTCTCAACGTGATGGGCTAACTTCCCCCTATGCGGACAAATCCAATGCCATAAAAAAGAAGTGCTAATAAGACACAAGCCCATAACAGAGCCATATTTTTTGACCGTAACGCTGCTAGTTTCACAAAAAACGTCCCTCCTACAGAATTGTGGCGAATATAATTTCAAGCCACTATGCTATCCAAAATAAAGCATGTACAGAGATAAATATACCTATGCAAAAAACAATGTGGGGGTATAAAAAAAATGCAATGGCATTTTTTAAAGAATTATATAAGAATGAAAAGGATCAAGGGGGACTTTATTTTTTATCTTCCCTTTCTTTGATCCTTTCTGAGCTGGCGTTTCGCCAACTCTTTTTACGTCTCCCAGACGTAAAGCCTCCCTGTAGAACTTGCCGGGTCTTTTTTGGCCCGGCCTATTTTTTTCTAACCTGTTACGAAACAGGATAGAGAGGAAGAGTTAACATAAGATTAAGGCGTTGTCATCCTCTTTTTTTCGCCCCTGGGGGCCGGCTTTTTTTGGGATCGTTTCCCCTCAGATAGATTGAGTTGCACAATATGCAAACATCAAAAGAAAAAGCTTAAAAAAAGGTGAAGGGTGGCGTATGATCCTTGGATGATTCTTTTAGGTAAAATAGGCGGTTGTTGATGGTTTCAGATTCTTCTCTTTCCGGCGCAGGGACGCGTTGTGGGTTTGCTGCGGTTCTTGGGGTTCCCAATGCGGGAAAATCAACCCTCGTCAATCAATGCGTGGGACAGAAAGTTTCCATCGTCTCATCCAAAGTCCAAACGACGCGGCATCGCGTGTTAGGCATTGCTCTCCACAACCATGCTCAAATCATTTTTATGGATACCCCAGGGATTTTTTCAAAACCTAAAAAACGCTTAGAGCGTGCGATGGTTCACCAAGCTTGGCAAACCCCTGAAGAGGCTGATATGGCCTTGCTTTTGGTGGACACCCAAAAACCATCTTTCAGAGAAACCTTTGGGATTTTTGATGCGTTGCTTGAAAAAAAGACACCCTTGGTTGTGGTGCTTAACAAAATTGATCTGATTTCTAAGGAACGCTTGCTGGCTTTTGCTGAAAAATTTAACCACCCTGGGGTCCAGAAAATTTTCATGATCTCGGCCCAGCAAGGGGATGGCGTGGATGATCTTTTGGATTGGGTGGGGCAGACGCTTCCTGAGAGCCCCTGGCTTTTTCCTGAAGACCAGATCAGCGATATGCCCCAACGCCTCTTAGCTGCAGAAATTACCCGAGAGCATCTTTTTCACCAGCTCTTTGATGAGCTCCCCTATGCGTTGCACGTTGAAACAGAAGCTTGGGAGCGTTTTCGGAATAAAAGTGTCAAAATTTCCCAACAGATTACAGTTGAGAAAGAAAGCCAGCGCGCCATCATTCTGGGGCATCAGGGGCAGAAAATTGGATACATCGGTAAGCAGGCGCGTCAAGAAATGGAGTCGCTGTTTGGACACTCTATTCACCTGTTTCTTCATGTAAAGGTGCGATCAGACTGGGCAGAGCGCCAGGAGCCTTATAAAACCCTTGGCCTTGAGTTTAAAGTATAGGATTGACGAGATGTCTTTAAGCAAATCTTCAAGGGGAAGCCTCAAAGTTGCCCTCATTGGCCGTCCAAACGTTGGAAAATCAACGCTTTTTAATCGATTACTTGGAAAACCAAAGGCTTTGGTCGCAGATATTCCCGGGGTGACTCGAGATTGGAAATCTGGGGATACCATTTTTTATGGCGTGCCCCTAACGGTTTTAGATACAGCTGGTCAGGAAGAAAAGGGAGACGACATTCTCCAACCCCAGATCCAAGCTCAAACCCGAGAGCTGATTCGCAATGCAGACGTTGTCTTATGGATTGTGGATGGTCGAACAGGCCTTTTGGCAGACGATAAAACCATCGCTCAAAAATTGAGGCGCTTACGTTCAGGCAATCCTGTTGGCGTGGTGGTTAATAAATGTGAGGGCAAGGCTGGCCGCGACACCCTAGCTGAAGTTCATGGCATTGGGTTTGGTGATCCGTTCCCCATTTCAGCTATTCATGGAGACGGCTTAATGGAGCTCGTCACATTTTTGGATGGTTTGTGGCAAACATCTTATCCCCCACTCACTCTGGAGGCAGCGGAAACTTCAGAAGAGACAGATGAACCTGAAGAACGAGAGGAGCAAGAGCGCCCCTTGGCTTTAGCCATTTTAGGCAGGCCAAATGTAGGAAAATCAACCCTTGTGAACCAGCTTTTGGGGGAGGAGCGTCTGTTAACAGGGCCCCAAGCAGGGGTAACCCGAGATTCCATTGAGCTTCCTTGGTCTTACCGCGGGAAGCCTATCAAATTGATTGATACGGCCGGGTTACGAAAAAAGGGCAGAATTACGGACGAGCTGGAAAAAATGGCGGTACGTGATAGCCTCCAAGCCGTTCGTTTTGCTCACATTGTCATTCTTGTGCTGGATGCAACCCAAGCCCTTGAGAAGCAAGACCTAACCCTAGCAGATCATGCTATTCAAGAAGGACGAGGGTTGATTCTCGCATTTAATAAATGGGACCAGGTCAGCTCCCCCGAAGCAACTTTAAACATTTTCAGGGAACGGGTGGAAATTTTGCTCCCCCAAGTGAAACGTCTTCCTTTTTTCACGGTTTCTGCTTTACAGGGAAAAGGCCTCACGGCTTTGATCAAACAGGCTATCCGGTTGCAGCGCCTCCTCGATACCCGCGTAACGACAGGTTCTCTCAACCGTTGGCTTGAGGAAATTTTGACCCATCATACCCCCCCCATGGTAAACGGACGCCGTATCAAACTTAAATACATCACCCAAATCAAGACGCGCCCACCAACCTTTGCCCTGTTTGGGAATCAGCTGGATGCTTTGGCTGAATCTTACCAACGCTATCTGTTAAACCGCCTTCGGGAAGCGTTTCATTTATGGGGAATTCCTTTGCGGCTTCAGCTGCATAATTCCAAAAATCCCTATAAGAACAAGAAATAGAAACTCAGGGAACAGAAGTTTGGACCTGCCCCGGGAACAGAACCTCTATCGCCCCCCCGAATACGCAAAACGTTTTGGAGGTTTTATTCAGGGCAGGAAGCCCCCCAACGATCACGGTAGGAGAACCCGGTAACCAGGGAGAAACCGTTACAGGGGTGCAAGGCGCTTGTCCCATGGCTAAAACCACAGGATTTCCTGGGGAACTGCAGATTCCAAAAGGAAGAATGTTTAAAAAAGGCTTGGAATCTGAAATATTAGCCGCCGGACGTTTAGAAACAAGCACGCGCTTGTCGGGCAAGACTGTTAAAGGTGTTGGAATAGCCCCACAAGAGCATTTGACTAAAGCCCCCATACATACCCACTGACTCATCTGCGGCTTCTCCTAGATTATCACGGAAGAACGGGCCCTAACCTCGCGAGCCTAGGCTTGTTGTAGCAGAAATAATAAGGCAGTGTCTTGTGTTTTTTTGTCTCTTGAGTGATTGCGTGAAATATCATGTGTGGTTAATCATTTTTTAGTTGATTCTGTTGGGAGGGTTTCACTATACTGAAGGCTGAAATCTTTTCTTTTTAACAAAGAAAAGGCATGGGTTAGCTTTTTTAATCTTATTTATAAGAGCCTAATCAAGAAGCCCAAAATTAATTAATTTGAAGGTTACAGATGAAGGTATCGGTCCTAAAGCCCTTAAAACCTAAAGCAACAGCCGTTTGGTTTATTGAACAAACTTCTTTGACATTTAAGCAAATTGCTGACGCCTGTGGCTTGAACATTCTTGAGGTTGAAGCCCTTGCGGATGATTCAGGGATTGGCGCAATCAAAGGCGAGAGTCCTATCGTAACCGGAGAAATCCTGCGGGAAGAAATTACGCGCTGTGAGCAAGACCCTTCAGCCAATCTCCAATTTCAAACTATGGAGCATTTTGATTTTTCTCGAAAAAAAAAGGAGCGTCAATATACGCCTCGTTTGCGGCGTCAAGACAGACCTGATGCGATCGCTTGGGTTTTGAAAAACCATCCCAGCTTCAGCGATCATCAAATTTGTCGCTTGCTGAGCACAACCTCTAAAACTATTCAAGCTATCCGGGATAAAACCCACGTGAACACTAGTAATATAAAACCTCGTCACCCCGTAACCCTTGGTTTTTGCACAGAAGAGCAGCTAGACAAAGCGGTTGAAACAGCCTCAGCACGCGGAGGCGTCACGTCGTCGTCACCTGCTGATAATATGGTCTAAAACGCCTTGGTTGCGTTCTGTAAACTTCAGAGATTAGCGGCTCTCTCCCCACAAATAGCTTTCGTGAAGCGGGCCTAGCTTTAGTTTGTTATATGTACGACGGGGGGGATAAAAACTTTGTCGAGATCTTCACAGTTAACCCTTTCAAAGACTCAGCTCATCTAGGCTTAAACAAGGGATGTGTGCTTTGTCTGAGCAGTTTTCTACTGACAGGAGATCTCATCCCTCCTTAAAATTACCCAAGGGGTAAGAGCAAAAGCTTCTTCTAAAATTGTTCTCAAACAGCTTCTTAAGCCTTGAATGCTGCCTTCCATAAAAGGTGAGCTAAATTTTCAAATTATTACCATACGAGCCTTAAGCACCAATTAATTTAATTTGGCCACCAGCTTCTTCCACAACTTTACGTGCTTCTTTGGAAATGCCAGAAATTTCTAGAACAACTGAATGTTTAAAAGATTCCTTGCCACGAGAAAGAACGCGAACTCCATCAAGTGTACGGGTCAAAACGCCCGCTTTTTTCAAAGAAGAAGCTGAAATAGGCTCCCCTTTTTTCATCACGCCCTTGTCTAAAGCACTTGCAAGAATATCTAAATTCAAAATTGCATAGGATTTTCGGAAAATATTATTGAAACCTCTTTTAGGCAAGCGGCGATATAAAGGCATCTGACCGCCTTCAAATCCATTAATAGAAACACCACTGCGAGCAGTTTGGCCTTTTCCACCTGCTCCTGAAGTTTTACCACAGCCAGAACCAATACCACGTCCAACACGAACTCTTTTTTTATGAGACCCTGGATTATCTCTAATATCAGTCAACAACATTTCTCGTTTTCCTTAACAAAATTTTCTACCCAATAAACCTTAGGATACCTCTTCAACCATGTGCTTAACTTTGTCAAGCATCCCACGGACAGAAGGGGTGTCTTCTAATTCACGGATTTTTTGAAGTTTTTTTCCTAACCCCAACCCTAAAAGAGTCTTACGCTGTAAAGCATTTCTGCGAATAGGGCTGCCAATTTGCTTAATTTTAAGCATTTTTTTAGACATTTGCTTCTCCCAATTGGTCAGAATCCATAGAATGACGGTCAGCATAAATTTCTGAAACTTTTTTGCCCCGTTTAGCAGCCACCATTCTAGGGGTTTGGACAGAACAGAGCGCCCTAAACGTTGCCTTCACCATGTTATAAGGGTTCGAAGTACCTAAAGATTTGCTCACAACATCTTGAATCCCTAAAGATTCGAAAACAGCTCGCATGGGCCCCCCGGCAATAATGCCCGTTCCAGCTGGTGCTGCTCTCAAATGAACGAGCCCTGCTCCAAAAGAAGCTGTCACGTCATGATGAAGTGTGCGCCCATCTTTTAAAGGAATCTTTTTCATTGATTTTTTAGCCTGATCTGTTGCTTTTTTCAAAGCCTCAGGAACCTCTCTAGCTTTACCAGATCCATATCCTGCACGCCCTCTGCCATCTCCAATAACAACAAGAGCTGCAAAAGAAAAACGCTTACCACCTTTAACAACTTTAGCAACGCGGTTGACAGCTATCAAGTTTGAAAAAAAAGGAGCCTCTTCTTTCTCTGAGCGAGCACTATCTCCTCGAGATTTTTTTTCTTGTTTCACTTCTTTCACCAATCTCTCCTTAAAAAACTGTCTTACTGATTAAAATAGAAGGCCTGCAGCACGAGCTGCCTCAGCTAACGCTTTTATACGGCCATGAAAAAGACGGCCCCCTCTATCAAAAACAACATTTTTATGACCCAATTTGAGCGCACGTTCGGCAATTCTCTTGCCAACTTCTTCTGCTGCTCCCTTATCGTTTTTACCCTTCAAAAGATCCCGCAGATCTTTTTCAATGCTGGACGCAGAAACAAGGGTACAATGACGACTATCATCGATCAACTGAGCAGAAATATAACGATTAGAGCGAAAAACCGACAGACGCAAACGCCCTGACTGGTTAGAGCGCTTAATCTTAAAACGAATACGTTCTTGACGCCGATCAAAAAGTTTTGTATGTACAACCATCTCTACTTTTTCTTTCCTTGCTTGCGCAAAATAAACTGACCTTGCTTACGAATGCCTTTTCCATTAAAAGGCTCAGGAGGTCTATAAGATTTTATTTTTGCTGCCACTTGACCAACTTTTTGCTTATCAGCTCCCGAAACAGTAATAAGTGTTGGTTTATCGCACCTTATCTGGATACCTTCAGGAATCGGAAGATCTATATCATGGCTATACCCAAGCTGAAGCTTCAAGCTCTTCCCTTGAACAGAGGCACGGTATCCAACGCCTTCAATCTCTAAATTGATAGAGAAACCTTCGTGGACTCCCGTCACAATATTTTTAACAACACTCCTACTTGTGCCCCACAAAGAAATTAACTCTTTGGTTTTTTGCATCGGGCGAAAAAAAATTTTTCCATCACTAAATTCTGGCTCAATACCAGAAGGAACCTGAAAAAAAAGCTCCCCCAATTTACCCTTGACAAAAACTTCACGTCCTCTCAATTCGCAGGTAACACCAGCAGGAACATCAATAGCATGCTTGCCAATACGAGACATTATTCAATTCCTTAAAATATACGACATAAAATTTCACCACCAACATTCAAACGCCTTGCTTCAGCATCAGAAAGAACCCCTTTCGAGGTTGAAAGCACAAACACACCAAGACCATTCAAAACCTTTGGCATTTTTGACGTTTTTCCATAAAAACGTCTTCCTGGCTTTGAAACCCGCTCCGAACGAGATATAACAGGCTCACCCTCGTAATACCTCAAGTCTACTTGAATCTGAGAAACACCTTCCCGAAGCTGCTGAAGCGCATAACCAAGGATATATCCTTCCCGCTTCAAAACATCCAAGACATCCCGACGAAAACGGGAATCAGGTACCAAGGTCTTTCTGTGCCCAGCTTTTTGAGCATTCCGAAGACGCGTTAACATATCACCTATGGGATCATTAATCGCCATAATTTTCTCCTTTATGCTACCAACTCGACTGAATCATGCCCGGGAGTTTACCTTCCGAAGCCAACTCACGAAAACGAATGCGGGACAAGCCTACTTTTCTATAAAAACCACGTGCGCGCCCTGTTTCAAAACAACGGTTACGATAACGGACAGGAGCACTGTTCCTGGGCAATTCAGCAAGCTTTATAGAAGCATTAAAACGTTCTTCAACATTAAGGGTGCGATCCATCAATGTTTTCTTCAAACGTTTGCGACGAGATTCGTTCTTCACAGCAAGCAGCTGGCGATGTTTATTCTTCTCAATAGAACTTTTTTTAGCCATTTTAACTTACCCTTTTCTAATGTTTCATGAAGGGTATGCCAAACCCTTCCAACAAAAGCTTTGCATGAGAATCTGTTTTTCCTGTTGTCACAAAAGCAATATCCATCCCTAAGACCTGATCCACTTTATCGTAATCAACCTCAGGAAAAATAACATGCTCCCGAATACCAAAAGAATAATTGCCTTTTCCATCGAAACTTTTGGCAGGAAGTCCTCTAAAGTCCCGAACACGAGGAAGTGCAATTGTAAGCAAACGATCAAGAAACTCGTACATCATCACACCCCGTAGTGTAACCCTAAACCCAATGGTCATTCCTTCCCTAATTTTAAAACCAGCGATGGATTTTCTGGCTTTAGTAGGCACCGGACGCTGTCCCGCAATAAGGGCCAAATGCTCTTGGGCAGCCGTAAGCTGACGCTGGTCTTGGGCGTGTTTTCCAAGACCCATGTTAAGCACTATCTTCTCAAAGCGCGGAATTTCCAACATATTTCCGAAAGAACCACTTTCAAAAAGTTGAGGACGCAATGTCTCTTCAAAAAATTTTTTTAACCGGGGAGGCTCTTGTAATTGCTTCATAAAAACGTTTAATCCTACTGATCTATCAAATCGCCAGAGCGCTTAGCATAACGAACTTTGTTACCATTTTCAATGCGAAAACCAACGCGAGTCGGTCCACCCGAAACTGGGTCAAAACATGCGACATTAGAGGCATGCAAAGGGAATTCTTGACGCACAATCCCGCCCTCAGGATAACGAGGAGAAGGGCGGTGATGACGAGCTGAAAGATTTACACCTTCAACCACGACACGCCTCTCATCTCTCAACACCTTCAGGATCTTACCTGTTTTTCCCTTGTCTTTACCAGACAAAACAAAAACAACATCACCTTTTTTAATTTTCCACGCATCAGCCATTTTACAAAACCTCAGGAGCTAATGAAATAATCTTTAAAAAATTTTTACCCCGCAATTCACGCGTTACAGGTCCAAATATACGGGTACCTAAAGGCTCCCTTTGCTTGTTTAACATTACAACCGCATTTTGATCAAAGCGAATAGCCGAACCATCTGAGCGCTGGATACCTTTTGCAGTTCGAACAACAACCGCATAAGAAACTTCCCCTTTTTTTACGCGCCCCCTAGGAATAGCCTCTTTAACAGCTACAACAATAACGTCACCAATTGTAGCAAAACGGCGCTTAGACCCCCCAAGCACTTTAATACACTGGACACGCTTAGCCCCAGAATTATCTGCAACGCCTAAATTTGTTTCAGCTTGTATCATGTCACACCCCCTCTCTATTCATTCCCTGAGCCACACAAGAGAAAACTTCCCAACACTTTGTCTTTGAATAAGGACGAGACTCACGAATACTGACAACATCTCCAAGCTTATATGCATTTGATGGATCATGGGCGGCATAATTCTTAAAAACACGAACAATTTTTCCATAAAGAGGATGCTTGACCCGCCTTTGAACGCGAACCCTAACGGTTTTATCACGCTTATCACTCGTAACGACACCCTGCAAAACAGCACGTGGCATAGTAAAATTCCTTTCCTAAAAATCCTCAAGATTTTTGTAAAACTAAAGCAGTCTTAACTTGAGCAATCGAACGCTTTACGCGACGCAATTCACTGGTATTCTTTAACTGCCCCGCAACTCTTTGAAAACGAAGCGCAAAAAGCTCTTTTTTAAGCGCCAAAACTTTCTCTTTTAACGATTTTACATCCATCTTACAAAGCTGATTCATATCTAGCAGCATATCTCAAAACTCTTATATTAAGCGGGTTACAAAACGGGTTTCTAAAGGAAGCTTCTCAGAAGCCAAAGCGAAAGCTTCTTTTGCAAGCTCAGGGGAAACGCCATCCAACTCAAAAAGAATTAAACCTGGTTTCACGCGACACATCCAATATTCAACAGAACCTTTTCCACTCCCCATGCGAACTTCTTGTGGCTTCATACTCACAGGAACATCTGGAAAAACTCGAATCCATAAACGTCCCAAACGCTTCATATGCCTTGTAATGGCACGTCGAGCCGACTCAATTTGGCGAGCTGTAATACGGGCGGGAGCAACAGCCTTTAAACCATATGAACCAAAATTGACTTGAGTTCCGCCTTTTGCCATACCGTGTATACGCCCTTTAAAAGCTTTACGATATTTTGTCTTTTTTGGACTCAACATTCCCTCTAACCCTCTTCCTTAGATTGAACCACGATTGGACGTAATTTCAGCCAAATGACGATCACGCGCCATAGGATCATGCTCTAAAATATCACCGCTGTAAACCCAAACTTTCACACCGCACGTACCATAAGTTGTCTTAGCGACAGCAGAACCAAAATCTATGTCAGCACGCAACGTATGAAGCGGCACCCGACCCTCTCTGTACCACTCTACACGCGCAATTTCAGCACCCATAAGACGACCAGCACAATTGACACGTATTCCAAGAGCCCCAGCCTTCATTGCTGACTGGACTGCACGTTTCATAGCCCGCCTAAAAGAAGCCCGCTTCTCAAGCTGTTTAGCGATTCCTTCCGCAACCAAAGGAGCTACAAGCTCTGGCTTTCGAATTTCAACGATATTAAAATTAATCTCATCCCCCAACATCTTAGAAAGATCAAGGCGCAATTTTTCAATACCAGCCCCTTTTTTTCCGATAATAACACCTGGGCGCGCAGAATAAACCGTTATGCGCGGCTTCTTATGAGGACGCTCAATAACAACTTGGGAAATTTCAGCATCCGACAGTCTAGATTTTAAAAATTTACGCAAGGCAAGATCTTCATGCAACAACTTAACGTAATCTTTTTTTGATGCATACCAACGGGAATCCCACGTCCGATTCACACCAAGTCTAAAACCAATCGGGTTCGTTTTTTGGCCCATTTATTCTTTTTCCTCTCTCACAACGATACGCATATTGCTAAACGGCTTTGTAATCCGTCCTACTTTACTGCGCCCTCGAATGTCCGAACGTTTTAAAACAAAATCTCTTCCAACCGTCGCTTCCTGAACAACTAAACAATCAATATCTAAGCCATGATTAACTTCAGCGTTAGCAATAGCAGACATTAGCAGTTTTTTAACGTCTTGCGCAACCCTTTGGGATGCAAAAGAAAGATCTCTTAACGCCTTAGAAGCCAATTTTCCTCGAATAAGCCCAGCCAACAAATTCAATTTTTGGGGACTCACACGCAAACTCTTAATAGATGCCATAGCGCAATCATCTCCAAGAGAACGCTTAAATTTTGGTTTTGACATTTGATATACCTCTACCCTCTCTTTGCCTTACGATCTGCTGCGTGCCCGTGAAAAGTTCTCGTTAAAGAAAACTCACCAAACTTGTGCCCGATCATATTTTCCGTAACTAAAACAGGAATAAATTTATGCCCGTTATGCACACCAAATGTAAGGCCCACAAATTGGGGTAAAATCGTAGAACGACGAGACCAAATTTTAATAACATCTTTGCGCTCTGAATTGCGAGCAGCATCAGCTTTTTTCAAAAGATAACCATCTAAAAATGGACCTTTCCAAACTGAACGTGGCATCTTTTCTCTCTCCTTATGCTTTGTGACGACGACGTATGATCAGATTATCCGTGCGTGTAGAACGCCGTGTCTTCTTACCCTTCGTCGGCAAGCCCCAAGGAGATACTGGATGACGTCCGCCAGAAGTGCGACCTTCTCCTCCTCCGTGGGGGTGATCGACTGGGTTCATAGCAACACCTCTAACATGAGGACGCTTACCTTTCCAACGATTTCGCCCCGCTTTTGCAAGCTTAATGTTTTGATGATCTGCATTAGAAAGAACCCCCACAGAAGCCATGCAACCCCCGTGGACTTTTCGCAATTCCCCTGAAGGAAGTTTTAACAAAACATAGTCCATATCCTTACCAACAAGCTGCGACGAAGCACCTGCTGAACGGGCCATCTGTCCACCCTTGCCAATTTTTAACTCAATGTTATGCACGGAAATTCCTATAGGCATATTTTTGAGATACATAGCATTTCCAGGCTTAACGTCTGTTTTTTCACCTGAGACCACCTCATCTCCAACATTTAATTTTTGAGGCGCTAAAATATAAGATTTCTCGCCATTTTGATAAGCTACCAAGGCAATAAAACAAGTGCGATTTGGATCATATTCCAATCGCTCCACAACCCCTGAAACATTAAACAAACGACGTTGAAAATCAACGTGTCTGTAAAGACGCTTATGTCCACCGCCGCGTTGCCAAGACGTAATACGACCAGCTGCATTACGCCCACCAGTACGTTTCAAGCCTTCGACCAACGCTTTTTCCGGACGCCCCTTCCAGAGATGTTTTCGATCCACAAGGACCAAACCTCTCCGAGATAAAGGCGTAGGCTTATAATAAATCAAACTCATATAAAATTTACCCCGCAGTCGTCATATCTATTGAGAAACCTTCACGAAGCGTAACAATAGCTTTTTTAGAAGCACTCCGCTTACCCAAACGCCCACGAAAACGCTTAACCTTTCCAGGAACAGAAACCGTATTAACTGAAGAGACTTCAACCTCAAAAAGTTTCTCTAAAGCCCTAGAAATTTCAAACTTATTCGCTTCTCGCAAAACTTTAAAAACATATTGACCACGTTCTGCAGCAAGGGTTGACTTTTCCGTCAAAACAGGGGAAAGAATCACCTCAAAAACACGCTCATCGGAGAGTTCTTTTTTTCGATCTCTTAAAACAAAACGACGCGTCATTTTAACCTTCCTTCTAAATAATTCACAGCATCTTTATGCAGCACCAAAAAACGACGCCGAAGAATATCATAAACATTAACGCCTTGTTGAGGCAAAACATCAACATAAGGAAGATTCGAAGAAGCATTAAAAAAAGCTGGATCAATCTCACCAACGCCAATCATCAAAACTGAATCAAGGCCCATGCCACCAAGTTTTTTAGAAAAATTTCGCGTTTTGAAAGATTCCAAAGAAAATTGATCCATTATGATCAAATTTCCTTCAGCCATTTTGCTAGAAAGCGCCATCTTTAGGCCTAATTTTCTCACCTTCTTCGGTAAATCAAATTCATGACTTCTCACGACAGGTCCAAAAATAACAGCCCCGCCTCGAAACTGAGGAGAACGAAGACTACCTTGACGGGCACGACCAGTCCCCTTCTGACGATAAGGTTTACGCGTAGTTCCGCTTATCTCACTAACCCCTTTGGTTTTGTGATTACCAGAACGACGTTTGGCAAGCTGCCAACGCACCACACGCGCCAAAATATCTGGACGCGGCTCTACACCAAAAATAGATGGATCCAAAACTAAAGAACCAACCTCTTGATTTTCAAAATTACGAACAATTACATCCATGTCTCACCCTATCCAATCTAAGAAAGCTCAGCTTGTTCTTGAGCCATTCCACCGCCAGGAGAGAATAAACTTTCCTGATTCTTCTTCACAGCGTCCCGAATCTTTACAAAAGAACCCGCAGCTCCAGGAACCGCCCCCTTTAAAGCAATCAAATTCTTCTCAACATCCAACAAAACAACTTTCAAGTTTTGCGTTGTAACGTTGCGATTCCCCATATGGCCAGCCATTTTTTTCCCTTTAAAAACTTTGCCGGGATCTTGACGCTGCCCCGTAGAGCCATGACTTCTGTGGGACAAAGAAACACCATGCGTTGCCCTAGAGCCAGCAAAATTATGACGCTTCATAACCCCTGCAAAACCTTTTCCGATAGAAACACCAGAAACATCCACAAATTGACCAATTTGAAAATGCGAAACAGAAAGAGAAGCACCAATCTCCATGAGGCAATTTGAAGAAACACGAAATTCAACTAATTTCTTCTTAGGCTCCACCTTGGCTTTAGAAAAATGCCCTCTCAAAGCCTTGGAAACACGCTTAACCTTAGCGACACCCCCACCCACTTGCAAAGCTGTATAACCGTCTTTTTTTTCAGTTTTTTGAGCAACAACTTGGCAATCTTCAGCACACAACAGCGTGACAGGAACCTGCTCACCATCGTGTGTAAAAACACTAGTCATTCCTAATTTTCGGAGAATTATTCCTGTACGCATGACCCTTAAACCTTAATCTCGATATCAACATTAGCCGGAAGCTCTAACTTCTTAAGCGCTTCGACGGTTTGAGGAGTCCAAGATCCAATATAGATCAAACGGTTAAACGTTCTGCTCTCAAACTGCTGACGCGCTTTTTTGAAAATATGAGGAGAGCTCAAAAGCGTAAATTTCTCTATGCGCCGAGGCATAGGAATAGGCCCTGTGACGATAGCACCCGTACGTTTAGCTGCGCTTGCAATCTTCCCCGCAGAGCCATCCAAAGCCTTGTGGTCATACCCCCTCAAACGAACTCGTATATTTTGGTTTGACCCTTTTTGCCCCGACATATGAAATGAACTCCTTTTTTCAAAACTACTTTGAGGAAGAGGAAACACACCCTCTCCCCCCATTAATAACCAAAAACCCTAGGCGATAATTTTCGAAACAACGCCTGCACCAACCGTACGACCGCCTTCTCTGATAGCGAAACGAAGCCCTTGATCCATAGCAATAGGCTGAATCAACTTAACAGTAAATTTCAAGTTATCTCCCGGCATCACCATTTCAACCCCCTCAGGAAGCGAAACAACCCCCGTCACATCTGTTGTTCTGAAATAAAATTGAGGCCGGTAATTTCCGAAAAAGGGCGTATGACGACCCCCTTCTTCTTTTGTCAAAATATAAGCTTCGCACTCAAATTCTGTGTGAGGCTTAATACTTCCAGGCGCCGCGAGAACTTGTCCTCTTTCCACATCTTCACGCTTAGTACCACGCAACAACGCACCAATGTTATCCCCTGCCTCCCCTTGATCAAGAAGCTTCCTAAACATTTCAACGCCTGTCACGGTTGTTTTCTGGGTTGGAGTAAGCCCTACGATTTCGACTTCTTCGCCAACTTTAACGATCCCAGATTCAACACGACCTGTCACAACTGTACCGCGACCGGAAATGGAAAAAACATCTTCAATTGGCATCAAGAAAGGACGATTTTTTGGACGCTCAGGCTGAGGAATGTAAGTATCAACCGCCTCCATCAATTTTTTAACCGCGTCTTCACCAATAGCTTTTTCTTTGCCTTCCAGAGCACATAAAGCAGACCCACGAATAACAGGAATATCATCGCCAGGGTACTTGTAGCTCGTAAGAAGTTCGCGAACTTCCATTTCCACAAGATCCAAAAGCTCTGAATCATCCACCATGTCAACTTTGTTCATAAACACAACCAAAGCCGGAACACCCACCTGACGCGCCAACAAAATGTGCTCACGGGTTTGAGGCATAGGCCCATCGGCAGCATTGACAACCAAAATAGCACCATCCATTTGGGCAGCACCTGTGATCATGTTTTTCACATAGTCTGCGTGCCCCGGACAGTCAACATGGGCATAGTGCCGCTTCCCTGTTCGGTATTCAACGTGGGCTGTTGAAATCGTGATGCCTCGGGCACGCTCTTCGGGTGCCGCGTCAATTTGATCGTACGCCTTAAATTCAGCACCACCTTCTTGGGCCAAAATTTTAGTAATAGCAGCCGTCAAAGTAGTTTTTCCGTGATCAACGTGACCAATTGTGCCTATGTTGCAGTGAGGCAGGTCGCGAGTAAATTTTTCTTTTGCCATCTCTCTTTTCCTTTTCTTAAGTAAACAAATCTATATTTTTAATCAAATGTCTAAGCAAACTTAGCCCGAATTTCTTCCGCAAGCAATTGAGGAACCTGCTCATAGTGATCAAAATTCATTGAAAACTGAGCACGACCTTGGGTCATCGAACGCAACGTATTGACATAACCAAACATAGAGGCCAAGGGAACCTCAGCCAAAAGCAAACGTGCGTTAGCCTGCTGATCCATACCTTTGATCTGTCCACGACGACTATTCAAGTCCCCAATAACATCCCCCAAATAATCTTCCGGCGTCACAACCTCAACCTTCATGATAGGCTCTAACAACCTTGGCGTACATTTTGGAATCCCCTCTCGAAACGCAGCCCTCGCCGCAATTTCAAAGGCCAAAACACTCGAGTCAACGTCATGATAAGCACCATCAATCAGCGTTGCCTTAAAATCAACCATAGGAAAGCCAGCAATGACCCCTGTATCCAAAATAGAACGCAATCCTTTTTCAACCCCAGGAATGTATTCTTTTGGCACAACCCCTCCCACAACCGCACTGGAAAAAATAAATCCCGTGCCTGCAGGCTGAGGCTCAAATCGTAACTTGATTCTCGCAAACTGTCCAGCACCACCAGACTGTTTTTTATGAGTATAATCAATTTCAGCTACCCGCGTAATTGTCTCACGGTAAGCAACCTGAGGAGCACCCACATTTGCATCAACTTTAAATTCACGTCTCAAGATATCAACTTTAATCTCAAGATGCAACTCCCCCATTCCCTTAATAACCGTTTGACCTGTCTCAGGATTCGTTGAAACCTTGAAAGAAGGATCTTCAGAAGCAAGCCTCGCCAACGCAAGGGACATTTTTTCTTGATCTGCTTTAGTTTTTGGCTCAACCGCGATATCAATAACCGGATCAGGAAAATCCATCCGCTCCAAAACAATGGGCTTCAACGGATCACAAAGTGTATCCCCCGTCGTTGTATCCTTTAGACCGCACAAGGCAACAATATCACCCGCATAAGCTTCCTTGATATCTTCACGGGAATTTGCATGCAACAACAACATACGTCCCACACGCTCTTTCTTATCTTTCACAGAATTCAAAACATAAGAACCCGCATCAAGGCACCCCGAATAAACCCTAAGATACGTCAAGGAACCCACAAAAGGATCTGTCAGAATCTTAAATGCAAGACCCGAAAAAGGCTCCGCATCAGAAGTTTTTCGACTGTCTTCAAGCTCACCATTCAGAGAAGTTCCCTTCACATCAGGAACATCTAAAGGCGAAGGAAGATAATCTGCCACCGCATCCAAAAGAGGCTGAACCCCTTTGTTCTTAAAAGCAGATCCACAAAAAACAGGAACAAACGCAAATTTCAAAGTTCCTTTTCTCAAGCAACGCTTTAATGTCTCTTCATCCGGCTCTTTTCCGTCCAAATAATCTGAAAGCACCGCATCGTCTTGCTCAACAGCAATCTCAACCATTTTTGCACGATAATCTCTGGCTTCATTCAAAAGATTTTCAGGAATTTCTTCAATGGAAAATTTAGCACCAAGGGAATCATCGTGCCACCGAAAAGCTTTCATGGTTACCAAATCAACGATTCCAACAAAATCGCTTTCGGAACCAATTGGAAGCTGCAATACCAATGGATTTGCGCCCAAGCGATCTATCATCATCTGAACACAGCGAAAAAAGTTGGCACCCGTCCGATCCATCTTATTCACAAAACAGATGCGAGGAACTTTATATTTGTTAGCTTGACGCCACACCGTCTCCGATTGCGGCTCAACCCCGGCAACCCCGTCAAAAACAGCAACCGCACCGTCCAACACGCGCAAAGAACGCTCAACCTCAATGGTAAAATCAACATGCCCTGGCGTGTCAATGATGTTAATCCGATATCCATTCCAAAAACACGTAGTCGCCGCAGATGTGATCGTGATACCACGCTCTTGCTCTTGCTCCATCCAGTCCATCGTCGCAGTACCTTCATGGACTTCGCCAATTTTATGGGTACGACCCGTGTAATAAAGGATACGTTCCGTTGTTGTGGTCTTGCCCGCATCAATATGGGCGGCAATCCCAATGTTACGGTATTTATCTAAAGGTGTCGCGCGCGCCATTTTTATCTACAAACCTCTCTACCAACGATAATGTGAAAATGCTTTGTTGGCCTCTGCCATACGATGCGCATCTTCACGCCGTTTAATCGCAGCCCCTCGATTTTGAGACGCTTCCAAAAGCTCTGCAGCCAATGACTCTTCCATCGTTTTCTCAGAACGATCTCTCGCACCTTTAATCAACCACCGCGTTGCCAAAGCTTGAGAACGACTAGCCCTCACCTCAATGGGAACAGGATAAGTAGCACCACCCACACGCCTAGAACGAACCTCAACAGCTGGCTTCACATTATCCACCGCTGTGTGAAAAATTTGGCGCGCATCCTGACCACCTTTTTGCTCAATACGCTGCAACGCGCCATAAACAATACGCTCAGCAACTGATTTTTTTCCACCATACATCAAACAATTGATAAATTTCCCCAAAACAGGATCCCCATAACGAGCATCTGACATAACAGGACGCTTTTCTGCAGCACGACGACGCGACATTTTTTCTAACTCCTACTTCGGCTTCTTTGCACCATATTTCGAACGGCTCTTCATCCGCTTTTTCACCCCAAGGGTATCTAAAGCCCCACGAACAATGTGATAACGGACACCTGGTAAGTCAGGAACACGCCCTCCGCGAATCAACACAATAGAGTGCTCTTGAAGATTATGTCCTTCGCCAGGAATGTAGCCCGTCACCTCTTCACCGTTTGTCAAACGAATACGCGCAATCTTACGCAAAGCCGAGTTTGGCTTTTTTGGCGTAGTGGTGCTAACACGCGTACAAACACCTCTTTTTTGAGGACACCCCATAAGAGCTGGCGATTTATTTCGCCGCCCTCGATCCTCACGAGGCTTTCGCAACAACTGGTTAATCGTTGGCATCGAACCTTTTTCCTTTCCTATTCCATCACGCTACTTTTTTACAAAAGCAGAATCCAATTTTAGTAATCGCGAAAATTAAGGAGAACTTTCTGGGTTTTTCACAAACCTGCCTTCAAAATTTCCACATATTTTCCAAACATCCTACAAGTGCCGGATAGTAAAGTGGAGAAAGCCCAACGTCAAGAGAAGATTTTTGTTTTAGTGTTTTTTCTCCTAAAAAAAGGAAAAAAAAATCTTCACCCTCTCTTTAAAAATCCCAACGGTTGTGCACCCAGAACCATTGCTCTGGATGTTGACGAACCCACCCCTCAATAGATGCATTCACCCGCAACATGAGCGCATTAAGGTCGCCCTCAAGGCTGAGAGGCGGATGAAAAATCACCTTAAAAAAAACACCTTCTAAACGCACAACTTGGACAGGAATTAAACAACAATCAAGCCGTTGCGCGAGCTTCCCAATACCAGACGCCGTCATAGACGGATATCCCATAAAAGGTACTTCCATCCCATTATTCATTTTCTGGTCTGCCAAAACAAAAACATGCTTTTTTTCAAGCAAAGCTTTACGCATCATCCTGGCTCCCGCAGAGCTTTTTGTAAGCACATCCGAAACCGCCTCACGCTGAAAATAACGCATCGCAGCATCCACCCACTTGTTGTTGGCCGCGCGGTAAACCTGCAACATAGAAATCCCTTGAAGCTTGGCAGCTAACGTGGCCATCTGCCAATTGCCCAAATGCCCCGTAAAAAAGATAGCAGCCTTTCCTGATTCTTGTAATTTTTCCAAAACTTCACGCCCCTCCACACATAAGTAGGGACGTTGTCCTGATTTTAGACCCTTCATGTGACGCAATATATGGGCACTGTGCATATATTCTGCGACAACTCTACCAAAATTATCCCACATTCCGCCCAAGATTATCCCAAGCTCTGCCTCGGTTTTTTCAGGAAAAATGCGCCTTAAGTTTTTTGATGCTGTTCGGGATGCTCCTAAAAAAGGACCTGCTAATTTAGCAATACCTCCCCCCAAAGAAGATGCCCAAGGAAGAGGTAATACTTTATAAACAAGAATAATACATGTAAATCCAACGCTTTCTAGAAAATAGCGCGCTTTTTTAAGCAAATTCTTGAGCAATTTTATCAAAGCCCAGGCCCCACAAATTCTGGAAGCTTACGTACCCATGCCTTAAAGCTGTCCCCGCGCTGTTCAAAATCTCGAAATTGGTCAAAGCTGGTGCATGCAGGCGAAAGCAAAACCAAAGGATTCAGAGCCTGATCTTCCAACGCTTGTTGATGGGCTTGAGCGCAAGCTGCCTCAAGGGTATAACTCAATTTATGAGGGATCCCGCGCTCTTGAAGCAGAGAAGAAAATAATTCTACAGCTTCTCCTATCACAAAAGCTTGCTTTACATAAGAAAAAACGTGCTTAAGCGCATCCAGATCTTGTTGTTTTGGCCTTCCTCCAACAATCCAATAAAGGGTATGACGCGGCCCAAGGGTTGAAAGCGCTTTTTCAGCAGCTTCCGGGTTTGTCGCTTTGCTATCGTTGTAATAATGAATCCCTTGGCAAAGCCCAACATATTCCTGTCGATGCGCCAAACCTTTAAAATTCAGCAACCCCTGTTTTAGCACGTCAGAAGAAAGCCCCAGAATCCTCCCAACGGCATAAGCAGCAGCTGCATTTTGATGATTATGCTGGCCTTGCAAAGAAATTGCCTTTTCAAGGGAAAATGAGTAAGGAGATGCTCTATCCAAATCATCATGCAACACCCCATCAATACAGGAAATACCACCCTCCATAACATGCTTTGAAGAAACAAAAATCCAGCGCTGGGTCGAAAGCTCTGAGGTCCCTCCCGCACTTATTTCATCCAAAATTGCCTGGGTTTTTTCATCATCAATCCCCAAAACACCACTTTTTGCGCGTCGAAAAATTCTTCGCTTTGCTGCAATATAACCCTCCATTCCACCGTGGCGCTCTAAATGATCTGGTGAAATATTAAGCAAAACAGCGCATGCCAACTCTAAAGAAGGTGTCAGCTCGAGCTGATAAGATGAAAGCTCTAACACATAAAATCCATGGGAAGGGAGGGGAGAAAGTTCTAAGGCTGGAACCCCAATATTCCCAGCCGCCACTGCAGGAAACCCTGCCTGCTGGATCAGATGGGCCACCAACGCCGTGGTGGTAGATTTGCCATTGGTCCCCGTGATAGCAACAGCAGGCGCTTGAGGCTGCGCCTTAAAAAAACATTCTATATCTCCAATAGGAGCAAGCCCTTGCAACCCCGCCAAGACAGCCGCAGGGTGAGGCGCAGGGTAACGATGCGGAATCCCAGGGGAAAGAACAAACCCTTGAACAGCTGACCAATCCAGCGAAGAAGGAGGCTGTAAAGTAATGCCTTGGGCATGTGCCACCTCCCTAGCTTTAGGATTGTCATCCCAGCCAAGAACTCTGGCGCCGCTTTTCTGAAGCACCTGGGCAGTCAAAACCCCAGAACGCCCAAGCCCCAAAACAAAAACTGTCTGATCTCGAAAAAAAGGAACAGATATCATAGGCAGCCCTTCATCTAAACACATTTTTTGTGCCTTCCCCGGGCTCAATTGTCAATCTAAAAGGTTAGAACCATCTCGAATTTCTTGGAAAAACTTTCAAGCCACCTTCAAAATCAAAAAATCTTCTATTTTTAACGTTTTGAAAAGTTTTTTAGAGGTAAATGAAGCAATGGAGGGGAAAAAAAGGAGCTTTTTAGAGGTGAAAATCGGCAAGCCTGATCAGCAACTCAAAGATAAAATCAGGTACTATTTATTAGGGAACCCCCTCAAAAGCAGCGCCCTTCACCACGAAAGACTCGGGATTTTTGCGGCCCTCGCACTATTTGCAGTGGATGCACTTTCTTCTGTGGCTTACGCGACAGAGGAAATCATCCTTGTGTTAGCCCCCTACCCCTTACTCTACCCCTTTTCTCTCCCCATCGCTTGCATCATCGTTTTGTTAATGGCGATGATCGTAACATCTTACATTCAAACCGTTCATGCCTTTCCTAACGGGGGCGGAGCCTATACCGTCTCCAAAACTTATCTGGGAAGCCACGTCGCTTTGATTGCAGCCTCTGCGCTTTTAATTGACTACATCCTAACCGTCGCGGTATCTGTCTCAGCAGGAGTTCGATCTCTGGCTTCTGTATTCCCCGCACTTTACCCCCATAGCACCTTCATTTCAGTTTTTTTTGTGTGTATGTTATGCGCCCTCAATTTACGCGGCATCCGTGAATCTGCAGGCCTTTTGATGTTTCCTGTTTATGCCTATATTTTAGGCATGTTGGCCCTTTGCATAACAGGATCTATCCTTTCCTGGACAGGCATCTATGCGCTACCAGCCCCCCTCCCCTATGCACCACCAGGCGCTTCCATGGAAGAACTTACCCAGAGCGCCATGCTTCTCCTGCTTTTACGAGCCTTTGCAGGTGGTTGCACTGCCATGACAGGCATCGAAGCCATTGCTAACGCTGGCTCTATGCTCAAAAAACCCCAAGCCAAAACAGCATCCATCGTTTTAATTACCATGGGGCTTTGTTTAGGACTTTTTTTCGGAGGGCTTACGTGGATTACAGATGCTTTTCAGCTGCATCCCCTCCCCAAAGAAAGTTTGGTAAGCCAAATCACCAAAACGTGTTGGGGCAATGGATTTTTTTACGCTACATTCCAGATGCTGATAACGCTCATTCTCTTATTCGCAGCCAATACAGCCTTTGCTGGATTTCCCAAATTGGCTTCTATGTTAGCAGAAGATAGCTGGTTACCACGTCAACTTTCCGCATTAGGGGACCGTCTCGTTTTTTCTAATGGGGTTGTCGTGCTAGCCATTATCGCTTCAACCCTCATTATTATCTTTCAAAGCGATACCCACACCCTTATCCCTCTTTATGCAATCGGCGTTTTTTTAGCTTTTACCCTCAGCCAGTTTGGAATGGCTGTCCACTGGTTTAAGGTTGCAAAACGTCCTTGGCGCAAAATCGTGATAAACACCGCAGGCACCCTTTGCACATTTATAGTCTTGTTGATCACCTTAGAAGCTAAATTTTTTGAAGGCGCTTACGTGGTGTCTATCATTCTACCACTTTTTTGGCTGCTCCTGATTGGAACTCGCAAACATTATAAGCGCATTGATAAATTTTTGAGTCTGAGCCCCGGGATGGATTTTAAGAAATATACTAAAAATTTCACAAAATCTCCTAAGCGCGCCGTCATTGTGCCTATTGCGCGTTTTCATTTAGGCGCCCTGGAGGCCCTTACCCTTGCCCGAGAATTGTCCTCAAATGTGACAGCCCTCATCATTGATATTGGTAATCCAGCCCAAAAAATTGAAGAGACATCCAAACAAATTCAAGCCCTCAACTGGGGAATTCACATCGAAATCATTTACTCTCCCTATCGCTCCATCATTCAACCTGTGGTTGATTTTGTCCACAGCATTGATCGCAAATATAATCACCCAGCCGTGCTTATCCTCCCTGAATTCGTTTTGAACAAAGCCTGGCAAGAATGGCTGTTGCACAATCACACCGCACGCAACATTGAAAAAGCCTTGGGGGCTTTTGAAATACTACAAGGAGAAGCCCGAGCTATCGTTAAAGTACCCTACTACCTTCCAGACGCACCTCCCCAAGGGTCATCAAGTTAAAAAGATTGCTAAAAATTAATTCCTTCGCAAAGCTTTCCCTCGTGGAGGCTTAAGATTCTGTCCATCCTGCGGGCAAGGGTGAGGTTATGGGTGGCGATGAGCGCGGTGAACTGAGCTTTTTTCGCAAGGGTAGCTAGCACCTCAAAAACGTAGTCCCCTGTTTTTTCATCTAAGTTCCCTGTTGGCTCATCTGCCAGCAAAAGACAAGGACGGTTTGCAAGGGCTCGCGCGATGGCCACCCGCTGCTGCTCTCCCCCAGAAAGCTGAGCTGGGCGGTGAATCGCCCGGTGCAAAACACCTACTTGTTCCAGCAAATCTCGGGCTCTAGCCTGGGCTTGTTTAAAGGAAACGCCCGCCATCAACTGAGGCAAGATGATGTTTTCCTCTGCATTAAATTCAGGAAGCAGATGGTGAAATTGATAGACAAACCCTAAGGTTTCTCGGCGTAATCGCGTTCGCTCCCCATCGGAGAGTTTTTTACAAGCAACCCCTTGAATCAAAACGTTTCCCTGGGTGGGGGGCTCTAAAAGCCCCGCCAGGTGTAAGAGGGTCGATTTCCCAGCGCCAGAGGGCCCCATCAAACCAACCACTTCTCCAGGTTTGAGAGAAAAGGTGACGTCTTTCAAAACATCTACCGTTTGATCCCCTTGGACATAGGTGTGCCGCACAGCTTCCATCGAAAAAAGAGACTTATTCATAACGAAGCGCCTCCGTAGGATGAATGCGCGCGGCACGCCACGCTGGATAAAGGGTCGCAAGGAGGGTTAAGGTCAGCGCCATCCCCGTCACCACCAACACCTCATGGGGATCCACCTTCGCCGGAAGCCGGGAAAGGAAATAAATCTCTGCCCTAAATAATTGGGTGCCCGTTAGGGATTCTAAAAAACGTCGAATAGATTCAATGTTCCATGCAAACGCAAGACCAAGAGAAGCTCCAACCCCTGTTCCAACAGCCCCCACACTGGCGCCAATCATGAAAAAAACCCGCTGAATCATCCCGGTTGTCGCACCCATGGTCCGCAAGATAGCAATGTCCCGCGTCTTATCTTTGACCAGCATAATTAGGCTGGAGATCACATTAAAAGCGGCGATCACAATGATGAGGGTGAGGATCAAGAACATGACATTACGTTCTACCTGAACCGTCTCAAAAAAGGTGGCATTGGCATGCTGCCAGTCAAATACCCTATTTTCGGTCAAGTCAACCAGAGACTGAATGGCTCCCGCTTGCACATGCACTTGGGCAGGATCTTTTACAAAAATTTCTAAGCCTGAAACCCCGGGATAAGTTTTAAAAAATCTCTGGGCGCTTTCCAGAGGGATAAACACAAAGGTGCTGTCATATTCATGCATCCCCATCTCAAACAGCCCTACCACTTGGAAGCGCTTGAACCGCGGAAGGGTTCCCAGTGCGGTCGCGTTACCTTCTGGTGCCACAAGGGTGATGGAGCCGCCTAAAGGAATCCGCATTTTTTCCGCAAGCCGGTAGCCGATGATCGCAACATCCGGCCTTTGAAAGGCTTCCAAGCTCCCCGCTTTGAGGTTGGTGGCGATAAGCTTGCGGGCATTCAAATCCTCATACGTCATACCATGCACCAGAACACCCCGTGCCATGGGGCCCGCCGTTGCCATCACCTGCCGTTCCACCAGGGGATTCGACGAAACAACACCTTTTACAGACGCGATCTTCTTCTGAAGAGTCGCATAATCCACCATCATCCCTGTGTTGCTATAGACGCCCAGGTGACCGTTTAAACCTAAAATGCGGCCCAACAACTCTTGGCGAAACCCGTTCATCACAGACATAACGATGATAAGGGTCGCAACCCCAAGCATGATACCTAAAAAAGAAAAACCGGTGATGATGGAGATGAAGCTTTCTTGACGCTTGGCCCGCAAATAGCGCCAAGCAATCCAACGTTCAGCAGCTGAAAACATGTTTCATTTCACTTCTCTAATTTCCTGCCCTTAGCTTACTGAATTTCCCCGAAAATAAAAGGAGAAAATTTTTGATAAAAGTTTAACTTTTTCAGGGTTAGATGACGAGAATGCAAATAAAAAAGCGACCCCGCAACATGATCAAATTTTTTCGATACACAGTTCTTTTTTTGCTTTATTGTAGTTTTTCTCAAAAAGCTTTATGGGCCCTTGAAGCAGATGCGCTTGTCAACAAAATACGCGTAGAAGTGATGCGAGATGTGCCTCTCAAGCGCAAACAAGACCTCATTTGTTCGAGGGGAAAAATGTGCGCTTCTTTACAAAACAACCACTGCCAAAATAAAGTTCTTTTTTCCCTGTGCCATATCCTTTGTTCTGGAACCGAAGTTGGCTTTTCCAAAAGCATTTGCGTAAGCAGCAGAGTTAAAGCTGGTTTTCAAGAAGAGGAAGGGAAGTTTGAAGATGGAAAAACCGTGATAGACTATCTCGAAGAAGCGATTCTCTCTTCCCAAAAAAAACCAATAGACGCCTACGTTCTTTGTGAGGTTGTTTGCAGCACAGCCATGGACGGGGCTTTTTACCCTTTCATCAAAACAGACGATAAACGATTGAAAGAGGCCTGCAAAAAAGGCTGTGGCATGGAATTTCCTATGGGTGAGTAGTAAAAATGCTTCTTTCATAGGCAAAAAAGGCACCTTTTTTCCATAAAAAAAACAGAAAAAGAAAGCGTTAGGCCCAAATTCTTCAAGACTTCTCAAAAAAACAGTATGATTAGACGGTAAAACATAAAAGTGAGCAAGCTTTTTTAGGCAAACTTCAGTTTAAAAGTTTGCTTAGAACGTCTAGGTGATCTCAAAATGTTTTAACGATAATTAATAATTGATTACAGGACAGGAGAAGATTTTTATGCGTAGTTTATTCAAGGTATGTTGTTTTGTGGTTGCTTTGGGGGTTTCAACCCACGGGTTTGCTAGTTGGATGGATGGTCTCCCAGGTGGAGCTAGCCAGGCTTTTCATGCAGTTTCCCACCACACGCTTTTTTCCCACGGTGAAGACAGTGGCGACAAATCAGCAGGCGTTGTATCCAGGTTGAAGGCTTTCGCCCCTTCTATGCCTGTACTGGGTATGGATAAGGTAACAGGTAAGGTTGGCGCTTTCACTGCAGGTGTTCGCGATCGTCTGCCAAGTTTGGATGACGTAAAGGGTAAGGCTGGTGCTTTTACAGCAAGCGTCCGAAATCACCTACCAAGTTTGGATACCCTAACAGAAAAAACGGGAGCCGTTAAAGCTAAGCTTGGCGGTATGTTTGGCTCAATTTCAGAAAAATTTTCAACGCTGTCCATTTTGATGACGTTAAGGAAATATCTTATGAAGGTGGTTGAGCTTCCCGCGAAGTTTTTTCACTAAACAAAAGCAGAAAGGAGCGTCTTCCGGGAAGGCGCCTCCTTTTTTCTAAAATCCCCGCCGGACCGTGAAATGAGCAGCTTCTTCCAAGGCTTGGTTGAGGGGGGAAGGAGGGAAGCTCCCCAAAGCGTCTAGAGAAAGTCTGATATATTCCTTTGCCTTGTCAAAAACTTGTTCAAGGCTTTGTTGGTCTTGTAGGTAGCTTTGGGCCTGCTTGAGATCTTCTTCTGTTCGGGTTGCTTGTTGGAAAAGCATCTCCCAATGGGTACGTTGGGCGAAGGTTCCCTGCTGATAGGCCAACAAAACTGGCAACGTCACCTTGCCTTCAAAAAAATCTTGCCCCACCTTTTTTCCAAGGGTTTCAGGGTCTGCGATATAATCCAGAGCATCGTCCACCAATTGAAATGCCATTCCTAATGAAAAGCCAAATTGGTAGAGCGCTTGCTGAAGCGCTGGAGGCTGATGGGTTAAAAGCCCTCCTAGTTCACAGGCCGCTGAAAAAAAACAAGCGGTTTTGGCAGAAACCATCTCCAGATACTGTTCTTGGGTCACGTCCAAATTCTGCAAAAAATCTATTTCCATAATCTCACCTTGGGTGAGGCGTGAAGTCATACGGTTGAGCAACTGCATGATATCCCAGGATTGCACTTGGATCACTAGGTCAAAGGCACGGGTTAAAAGAAAATCTCCCACCAGCACACTGGCCGTATTCCCAAACAAGGTGTGGGCCGCTGGGATCCCTCGCCTCAAGGGGCTTTCGTCTACCACGTCGTCGTGGAGGAGGGTCGCGGTTTGGATCAAATCCATGGCGGTGGCCAGCTGAATGTGGCGATCTCCCCTGTAGCCACACAAGTGAGCGCAAGCAAGGGTCAAAAGCACACGCATCTGCTTACCTCGCGCGCTCAAGATATGAAGCGCAACGGCTGGAATCTTTGGAACCGGGCTTTGGATTTCTTTTGCAGTCAATAAATTTACCCGCTCCAAATCTCCCTTGACATACCCAATTAAGGGCTGGAGGCTTGGTTCCGCAGGGGCATTTAAAAAAGAGGCGTCAAATCTTCTCATAATTTCTGATCAACAGTTATCAAAGGTTGCCTTTCAAGATAGTTCAGACTAACCTGACGTCAAGAAAAAAGTCTTAAAGTTATAAAAAACCCACTGGGTATAATTGCCTTTCGCTGAAAATAAAGGACTTTGTGATGCAACCTGAATCCCCTCCCCACTCCTCATCAACCGACGTTATCATTTTAGGCGGTGGCCTTGTGGGAGGATCCCTCGCCTCTGCCTTGGCGCTCCAAGGTTTTTCTGTTTGCGTGGTAGACGAAAAGCCTGCCCAAGCTTCTGCAGATCAAGATGGCAGAACTTCAGCCATTGCTTATGGTTCTTACAAACTTTTGGAGCAATGGGGCATCTGGTCTCACCTAAAAGAACCCACAGAGCCTATTGAGCACATTCGTGTCTCCCAAGGAGGGGCCACCGGTGTTCTTTGTTATGACAGTGAAGAAGTGGAGGGAGCACCCCTCGGGTTGATGGTTAAAAATACGGCACTCCGCCAAGCTGTTGCGAAACGGATGGAAGATTTTCCCAATATTCACTCATGTGTCCCAGACCAGGTGAGCCAGTTTGAGGTTACCCAACATAAGGTGATGATTTCTTTGGCTTCGGGAAAAAAGCTGGAAGCCCCTTTGCTGATTGCAGCAGATGGAAGGCACTCTACAGTTCGAAAAAAACTTGGCATTCAAAGCATTGAACGCCCCTACACCCAAAGTGCTGTTATTTTCAACCTTCACTGTAGTGCTCCCCACCACCAAACTGCCTATGAACATTTCTTGACAAGTGGGCCCCTTGCGGTTCTCCCCCTGCCAGACCAGCAGGTCGCCATTGTATGGACAGAATCACCCGAGAGGGCTGAGGTACTTTTGAACCTTCCTGAAAAGCTTTTGCTGCAAGCTTTCCAAGCCAGATTTGGCTATGGGTTGAGCACATTATCCCTCGCCTCCCCCCGATCTGCCTATCCCCTAAGCTTAATCCTTCCCCAAGAACGGGTTCGTAAGCGTATCGCCTTGGTGGGAGATGCTGCCCATGTGATTCACCCGGTAGCAGGCCAGGGCCTTAATTTAGGCTTTCGAGATGTGGCTGTTCTTGAGGACCTCCTCACAGAGCACAAAACCCTTGGGCTGGACGTTGGAAGCGAGACCCTTTTAGAGACTTATACACGCCAACGCCGCTGGGATGTGCTCTCCATGGCTGGCGTCACCCATGGCCTAGTTCACCTCTTTTCTTGGAAGGGAAAGGCGATGCGCCTGCTGCGCCAAGGTGGCATGGCAGGCGTTTCCCAAATCCCGCGGCTCAAGGAAAAATTGATCGCCCAAGCCCGGGGGATTAAAGCTTAATCTCAATCTTTTCACCCATACGGTTGTAGAATAAGCTGAATAGAAGCTCATCTTTGTACCCTTGTGAAAGGTTAAAGCATTGCCTTAAATCAAGGGAAACCAATTGGGTTTCTGCAAGCTTCGGAAGAGAAGGCTCCATCTCTTTATCTTTTAAAATGTTGAAATCAAAAGCTAAAAATCTAACTGCAGCAAGGCTTGGAGAGCTCTGAAGGGCATCCAATAGATTAGATAAGCCTTTCTCACTTTGTAGAGGAACGCTCAATCGTTTTATAACATTGACCTCAGGTATATAATTGAGAATATCTTTTAAATTATGAGATACGCTTGATAGCAAACAAAGTTGCTCAAGACCTTGGGGAAGCTGTAAAGGCTTGATCGTCTCAGCAGACATATAAAACGGAACGTTCATGGCAAGAGACGTGAGGCTTGACGGCAACGCACCAGGACTTATAACAGACCTACCCCCCAGATTGAGGGACGTAAGGGGAACAAGGCTTTGACAGAGAGCTCTTAGCAAACTGTTAACTATTTCATGTCCCCCCATGTGATTAGAGCTTGACAGATTTAAATGGAGAAGGGTTAGGGGTAGATGTGAGACAAACGTTGCTGCTTCCGTTGCCTTTGGCTCAGTTACATATTGGGAAATCCCATAAACAGTTGGCCCAACAAGACAGTAAGGCAAATTAAGGCTTTCAAGATGGGTGGTGCGCCCCAGCCACGTTTGGAGCGAACCCATGGCTTCATCTGACCAAATCGTATGGGATTTAAGAGACAAGGCGTGCAAACCAACTGATAATTTTTCAAAATCTGTAGGCTTGATCCCACCTTCGAGCAGCACTAAATTTGACCATGAAAACGTTTGTTTTAAGCTTTCCGGAATATCTGCTGGCGAACGACGCTCCTCACAAATGACAGCAACAAACGCAGCCTGTTTAGCTTTTTCAATCGCTTCTGGCGTTGCGTTTCGACCTAAAACAGCTAATTGGCTTTGAAAATCCCTATGGACACCGCGCAGCTGAAAGAGAGACTTCCAGCCGAAATAGCTTGCAATGGTTCCGAAAATATTTTTATGAGCCCCTGAAGAAAAGATCGATGCTAAAGGGGATGGGCCTTCTCCTTCCCAAACAGAGATATTGGCGTTGGACTTAGGTTTTTTTGGCTCATCCTCATTACCCAATGGAAGAAACTGCTTTCCTGAAGCCCAGACTCCAGAAGTTGCAACACAAGCGCTTAAGACAGCCATCAAAGCCATTTGTTTTAGGCGAGAAGAAAATAACACGGCGGACCCCTTTTTATATTAAAAAACAATGAACTATTTTTAACATAAAAAGACAGATTGTCAATTTTTATTACTCAAAAGAGGATGTGCCTCAAATTGCTACCCGATTTTCTAAAGGTTTTGCAGGCATTGCTGGCTTTCGCCCTTCCTTTTGTAATATCCATTTATACTTCCGCTTGGAAGGTGCAAAATGAGAATGGGTATAATAGGCCATTGCATTCCAATCAGGGCCATATCCGCGCTCTAAATAAGCCTCCGCATCAGAAGGTCCCCACAAATTTAATTCCCCAAAGGGATAGCGCTTTCGGGTTGTTATCTGGGAAACGCCATACCAAAAAGTTTTTTCCCATTTTTTTTGGGCCCTTTTGGTTACATGGATCAAACGATCTGCTTTACGTTGAAAAGGAAAAATATCCACGTAAGGCGTAAACGTCTTCACCGTTTTATCTGGATGAAGAAGCTCAATTGTTTCTCGAGAGATGATCTTATACCCTACCAATTCATGGGGAACAAGGTCATATCCTAAACGATCTAGCTGAGGCTTCAGCGCCAGCAATTTATCCACATCTTCTTCTAAAATTCCTAAATCTAGGTCATCGTCCCAGGGAATAAGTCCTCCCATCCGGACAGCTCCTAGCAAGGTTCCACCGTCCATCCAATAGACAATGCCCTCTTTCTCAAGAAGCTCGCTCACGTCTTTCAAAATTTGATAAAGCCCCTCCACCAAAGGTTGCGCGACATAAAGGCTTTGCTTGATGGCTTGTGCTTCAACAGGCGGATAACTGTCCAGGTTAATGGGAGATTTGCGCTCCAAGTAAACCCACACAACCCCTGCGGCAATCGCGCAAGCCAAACTTCCCACCATGAACAAACGGCGGACAACAATTTTTTTCATTAACATAATTTTGTGGCCTCTCAAGAAAAATGATCAGATAAGATTTCCTATTTTTTTTGCCCCTTTTGATAGCGCAAAAAAGCCGGAATATCCAGATTGTGCTGATCAAACTCGGCTGAATTTTCCCCAGATGCATTGGCTTCAGGGGTTAAAGGTGAATCATAAGATCCCCCAAAAGCTTTCTTTTCAAGAAGCCCGGAGGTTGTTTCAGGCTTCTGCGCCAAAGAGGAAGCAGCTGTTTCCGCACCAGACCCCCGGCGCGCAACACCCGCAAGCTTTTCAAAAAAGCTTAAATTTTTCTTGGGCTTTTCTGCTACAGGCTCAACAGAAGATTTCTCCCGAACAGAGGCAGACGGTTCATAAGACCCTTCTTTCAAACCATAACCACCCTCAGCTTCTAAAGCCGAACGCCCCGCCTGAAAAGGTGATTCTGCTTCCCGAAGATCGTCAGCTATGGAAGAATTTTGGGTATAATCAAAAGAAAACAGGTCGTGCTTCCTTCCCCAGGTTTGTTCCTCAAAGGGAGCAATCAGTGCTTCTTCATCATTTTGTTTTGCTTGAAGGCTTGCCAAATCTTTCAACGAAGCGAGATCAGGTTCCGAAATTTTTTCCCCTTCGTTTTCCCCCACAGGTTTATCTTTGATGGAAAAGAGGGCTGACCGCAGCACAGAAGATGAAGCCGGTTGCGCTTCTTTTGACGGAGAAGCCGAAACAACCACCTGCTCCTTCGCATCAATCCCCGTTGCCACCACCGAGACACGAACGTAACCGCTGATGGTCTCATCAAAGGTTGCGCCAAAAATAATATTTGCGTTGGGGTCTACCTCTTCTCGGATGCGATTGGCAGCCTCATCCACCTCAAACAATGTCATGTCCAAACCGCCGGTGATGTTGATCAAAACGGCGCGAGCCCCCCGCATCGTAACGTCATCCAACAAGGGGCAAGAGATTGCCGCTTCTGCAGCCTCAATGGCTCGCCGTTCGCCAGAAGCCTGCCCCGTTCCCATCATGGCCTTGCCCATCATCTCTCGCATAACGGCAGAGATATCTGCAAAATCAAGGTTAATAAGGCCATGCTTGGTCATTAAATCTGTAAACGTTCGAACCCCTGAGTGCAAAATATTATCCGCCATCGCAAAAGCATCTGCAAAGGTTGTCTTTTCAGTTGCCACCCGAAATAAATTTTGGTTGGGGATCACCAACAGAGTGTCCACACACTTGGCCATCTCCTCGATACCAAGGTCTGCTGTGCGCATTCGGTGGCTTCCCTCAAAGTAAAAAGGCTTTGTGACAACGCCGACCGTTAAAATGCCCATCTCCCGTGCTGCGCTCGCAATCACAGGTGCGCCACCCGTTCCCGTTCCGCCGCCCATGCCTGCGGTCACGAACAGCATATTCGTACCCTTAAGATGCCCCAAAATTTCCTCAAGGGATTCTTCTGCAGCGCCTTTTCCCACATCTGGTTTTGAGCCTGCCCCAAGCCCTTGGGTCAACTGAAGCCCCAGCTGAATTTTTTGCTCTGCCAATGATTGGCTTAAGGCTTGGGCGTCTGTATTGCAGACGAAAAATTCAACCCCTTCCAGATTGGAACTGATCATGTTGTTAACGGCATTACCGCCTGCGCCTCCAACGCCGATAACCGCAATGCGAGGCTTCAGTTCTTTTTTATCCGTTCCATGTTTAAGCATGTTAACTTATCTCCAGGGCTTGAGAATCCATATTTTAACCTTTTTTTTATAATCGATGCCCAAGCTTTTGGCAAATCATAAATTTTCTCGCATCCAACCTGTGGCACGGGCCCAAGCTGTTCGTTTTTTCTTCTCGTGATGGCCCATAAAACCTTGCATTCTTTGAAATTCTTCGGTCTGAGCATAGGACAAAAGTCCTGTTATGGTTGAAAATTCAGGCCGACCCGATTCAGGAAGATTTGGAAAACCAAGGGGCTTGCCTAAGCTTACACTTTTTTTAAGGGCTTCAGCAGCAAATTCTCGAATACCTGTCAGCTGGCTTCCGCCTCCTGTTAAAACAACCCGCTGCCCCAGCAATTTATGAAAAACAGAAGCTTCAAGCTTGCGCCTGACATGATAAAAAATTTCCTCAAGACGCGAGCGAACCATGTTCATCAACACCGCCCGGGGGATTTTTTGAAGAAACTCTTCTTTTAAGTCCCCCAATTGGGGAACGGATACCATCTCCCGCTGATCATTCTCAGAAGCCACAGCTGCGCCATATAAAACTTTCAACCTTTCACTATAGTGAACAGCTGTTTCAAGACCTCTTGCCAAGTCATTGGTGATGTGATGGCTTCCGATAGGGATAACATCGACATAAACGAGGGCGTTGCCCCAAAACGACGCAATGGTTGTAGAGCCTCCCCCCAATTCTACAAGGGTAACACCCAACTCTCGTTCATCGTCTAAAAGGCAAGAAAGGCCTGATGCATAAGGGGAAGAAACGAGGGCTGAAATGTCAAGGTGGCACCGCTCAACACACATCAAGATATTCCGCAAAGGACCCAGCGCTGCAGACATAACATGAACAACGCCTTTAAGACGGCTTCCAATCATTCCCCTTGGATCTTGAATCCCAAGCTGACCATCTAAATTATATTGAAGGGGGATCGTGTGAACGGTTCCAACTGCATCTGGGTCTTGTTCAAGGCGCGCTTGTAACAAAAGGCGTTTAAGGTCCTCCTCCTCAACCGTTTGATTCGGAATGGAAATTTCAACTTGTTTGATGGTAGACGTAACATAACTCCCGCTTACGTTCATGAAAACGCTCTGCAACGTCTCCCCGGACATTTTTTCTGCCTCTGAAACAGCATCCGCAATGGAAGCTTCTAAAGCAGCCATGTCTGTGACAATGCCTCCCGCAAACCCTTTGGAAGCTTTATGCCCCATCCCAATCACCTTAAAATGACGATTCTCGTCAAGATGACCAACCCAGCAACACACTTTAGTTGTACCAATATCAAGTGCACCGATAAGCCCATGCCTCATCTTGGCTAAATGCTTCTTCATTTCACATACATTCCTTTTGAGACGCTTTGTTTGCTTAATATGTCTTTAAAGCAAAAATAATTAAACATCTTTTCCGCCCTTTGCTCGAATAATAGGCCTCTTTATTTTTTCGACAACAGGCTCTGACCCAAATTTCAAAACGAAAGCCCCCTGAAAACGCAAATCTAAAGCTGAAATTTTAGAAACTGGCAAGGTTTGTTTCTGCTCAAAAGCGAGCAATTGCTGCAACGCTTTTTCAATTCGCTTTTCAGGCAATTTAACGATCCAACCGTTTTTTAAATGCAAATCCCAACGCCCTACCCGCAAGCAAACAGCTGCCACAACCCTCTCCCTCAAACCAGGAAAATGTGACAATTTGTCCAAAAAAGCAGGCGCATTCTGGTGGGCTTTCTCTCCCACGACTTTGATAAGATCCCAAGGCATGTCTTGGGCAGCGCAAGGAATAATAGAACCATTATGATCAATCAATTTCAGTACACCCTTGTACTGCCACAACGCCAAAGGTTTTTTTTCTCGAAGATGAATCCAAATAGCATGGGGCAATCGCCTTTCGACGCAAGCTTGCTGAACCCACGGAAGCGCTTCTAACCGATCTTTAATAGCCTCCGGTGATTCTAAGAATAAGCTGTCTCCTAAAGTGAGTTGTGCTTTTTTCAAAATATCAGTCTGAGAAGTTTTATGACGCCCCACCACAAAAACATATTCAACCCGAAATCCTAGAGCAGCAAGGGCTTGATGCATGGCTGGGCGAAATGAATCCTCCCAAATGCTTTGGGACATTTGCCAACCAAAAAAAAGTAGCAAAGCGCCCAGCACTCCCCCCAAAAAAAATCGCTTAAAGGGAGAAAGCCAAACGGTCCCCTTTAGCAAAAAAGGAGCCTTTAGAGTTTTCTTAGATCTTGGAGCTAACTTCGTGGAATGTGGGCGTTTCAGTTTCGACATAGCCCGTCCTCCACAATCCACTGAACAAGATCTTCATAAGACCACCCCAAATAAGCTGCAATTTCTGGCACGAGGGAAAGTGGGGTCATGCCAGGCTGGGTGTTCGTCTCCAGGTAATAGAGCGTGCCGGGCTCCCCTTTCGTATCGTCGTAACGAAAATCTGAGCGCGTCGCGCCTGCGCACCCTAACGCGGCATGAATAGTCTCAGCCATCTCCAAAGCAGCCTCATAACTGACAGGATCCATGGGAGCCGGGATGAGATGCTGGGCTTTTCCTTGAACATATTTAGCCTCATAAGAAAAAATGGGCCCCTCAAAACGAATCTCAACCGCACCCAAAGCTTTGCCGTTTAGAACTGCCACCTGGATTTCTCTCCCAGGAACATAGCTCTCAACCAAAATCTTTTCACCAAAAGCCCAATCCCTAAGGGCAGCTTGTTGCTCTTGGGGGGTCCCTACCCAAGTGACGCCAACGGTAGACCCCTCCTGGAGCGGCTTCACCACATGGGGGAAAAAAGAAACGCCTTCTTGCTGATAAGCCTGCTTCGACAAAATAACGCCCTGGGGACAACGCAACCCCGCAGCCCTTGCGATGGAACGGCTTTTTCCCTTATCCATCGCAAGGGCTGAAGCCAACACCCCTGAAAACGTGTAAGGAACGCCCAACAGCTCTAAAACGCTCTGAATGACCCCATTTTCTCCAGGAGGACCATGCAAAATGTTGAACACCACATCAGGCTTGCCGCCCATGGCACAGGTTTTCAGCTGGCTTGCAAAGGCTTCTAAATCCCTCTCAGGATCCACCGGAAAAACCTGATGTCCCAAGGTTTGCAAAGCACCGCAAACACCTTTACCGCTCGTCAAAGAAACAGGACGCTCAGGAGACCAGCCCCCCATGAGCACAGCGACCTTTCGAGGTGTTATCGGATAGCTTGGTCGTTTCAATTTTTTTCCAGAAAGCAGATCGTTCACCAAATTCTTCCCTAATCTTTCCTTAAAAACAACGCCATTCTACGCCCATTTTTTTCTTTTTTGAAGCGAAATTTAGGGTATTTTTCACCTTTCTAACGGCTCCACACATCACCCCGTTTCTTGTCTTCAGTTTTTTGAATGTATGGCACTTTTAGCAAGACAAAATTGAAAAGAAAATGAGATTTAATTTGACAAAATTTTCATGCTTGACTACAATAAAAAATAAATAAAAACAATTCTCTACAGGAGACTATAAATGAAACAAAAGATCAAATCAGCAGCTTTTATCTTAAGCTTTGTTGCATTCACCCAAGCCAACGCCCTTCCCGGAACATTTTGCCCAAATGAAGATGATCTGCGAAGGGTTCTAAGCCAAAATTTAGCGGGATTGGCGAGCCTGCAACCACTCACCCTAACAATCCAGAGCCAAGATGGACAACCCCGAACCTGGGAGGTTCATAATCCCCAACTTTATCTTGACGGATCTTTTTCCAACAGGCTTCCCCTGCAGGGGAATGATCCTTTGGTCCAAAGGGTGAGCGATATCGTGAACCAAAACCGGATTATCATGGATTACGATATGGCAAGCACCCCGGCAGATCAGCATCAAAGGCTTGGGATGCGAGCCCAAAACCCAACCTGGTGTACGGTCCAATTTCCCCGTGAGAGAACGAGAAGCATCGCTCTCGTATTCCGTCTTTTATTGCCTGAAAACACAAATGAAGATGCAGGTTAAAGCTACACGAAAAAACGGGGCACTTAGAAGATTCACCAAGCGCCTCTGTTTGCTAAACCCATCCCTTGTTTCAGGCGAAAGAATTAACCCGCTCAGAAAGGGAGGTTTTCTGAAGACCAAATTGCACCCAGGTTTCCTGGAGGGCCTCCACCAGTTGATTCACCATCTCAGGTGTGTGCCTGGCAGAAGGCGTCAGGCGCAACCGCTCTGTTCCCTTGGGAACCGTTGGATAGTTAATGGGCTGCAAGTAAACACGGTGTTTGTTTAATAGATAGGCTGAAACATCCCGGCACAATTTTGCATCCCCGATCAGAATGGGGATGATGTGGGTAGGGTTTTCAAAAAAAGGAATTTGGAGGCCCCTGAGGTGTCCTTTAAGGGTTTGAACACAAATTTGCTGACGAGCTCTTTCAAAACTGCTGTTTTTTAAATGCCTTATAATTTCCAGGGTACCCGCCACCACTGCAGGAGGGAGGGCTGTTGTAAAAATAAATCCTGGCGCAAAGCTGCGTATGAAGTCGACACACGCTGCAGACGCCGCAACATAGCCCCCGATGGTTCCAAAGGCTTTGCCAAGGGTTCCCTGAATGATATCCACCCGGTGGGCAAGCCCCTCTTGCTCTGCAATGCCACCGCCCCGCGGGCCGTATAACCCCACCGCATGAACTTCATCCAAAAACGTAAAAGCCTGAAAACGTTCAGCAAGATGGAGTAGTTCCCCCAAAGGCACAACATCTCCTTCCATGGAATAGAGAGACTCACACACGATGATTTTGCTTGCGTTCGAAGGGGCTTCCGACAAAAGCTGTTCCAGATGCGCCATGTCATTGTGACGAAAAATCTTCTTTTCACAGCGGCTGTTGCGGATACCCTGAATTAACGATGCATGGTTCGCCTCATCTGAAAAAAAGAGGGTGTTCGGCAGGGACATGCCCAAGGTTTGAAGGACTGTTTCATTGGCTACATAGCCTGATGTAAAAAGCAACGCCGCTTCTTTACCGTGGAGGTCTGCCAGCTCTTGCTCCAGCTCTTGGTGGAGGGGGTGGGTTCCAGAAATATTCCGTGTTCCCCCTGCGCTTAAGCCACCCTGGAAAGCTGTTTGTTGAAAAGCCTCGATGGCTGGCTGGAATACATTCATCCCCAGATAATCGTTTCCACACCAGACCACAATTTTCTGAGGCCCCGAGGGGCTTTCATAAATTGCTTCTGGAAAAGCTTCCGTAGAACGACGCAGGGGCAAAAAAACTCGGTAGCGCTCTTCCCGACGAATGGTGTCTAGAGCGCTTTCAAAAAAAGTCTCAAATAAAGGCTTCATAGGGCGCTACTCAACGGTTAAAGCAAGGGGCGGGTGAAGCCCAAGGCTATGCAAAAAGCTTTTAAGCCCGCTCAAAACGTCGCGCATAAACGAAATGCCTTCTCCTTGAATGCACGTTCGAAAAACGGCCAGGGCTTCTTCTTGGGCTGCGCCAGAACCGCTGAGGGCATCCAAAATCAACTCTGGAAATGACTTGGGACGCGGATAAACTTTGGCCAACGCATCTGGGCCAAGGTGCGCCAATTGTTTTGCTTCCAGAATCGCATCGCCCAACCCCCCAAGCCTGTCAACCAGTTTCAGGTCATAGGCTTGTTGGCCTGTCCAAACACGACCCTGGGCGACTGATCTCGCTTCTTCCAAAGAAAGCTTGCGTGCCGCGGCTGTCAGGGTCAGAAAGTGACTGTAAAGCTGACCGGCCCATTTGTCTAAAAGCTTAAATTCTTTTTCAGAAAAAGGACGGTTTAAGCTGGCCATAGAAGCTTGGGGATGGGTCGAAACCCCATCCCACCCAATCTCAAATTTTTTCCAAAAAGCTTCCAGGTTTAATTTCCCCCCAAACACACCGATAGATCCCGTAAGGGTCGCAGGTTCTGCCAAGATGCGATCTGCCCCCAAGGCAATCATATACCCCCCAGAAGCCGCCACATTCCCCATGGAAACCACCACTGTTTTACCAGCTCTGCGAAGCCGTTGGAGCCCTTCTCGGATGCTATCCGAGGCAAGGGCATGCCCACCACCGCTGTCGATACGATAAACCAGCGCTTTAATGTCTGGGTCCTGCTCAAGTTTTTCAAAAAGCCGGAGGGTTGGAACGGCGGCAATGGCTTCTTGATCTGAGCTTAGGGGAGAAATTCCGGGAGGCGCCTCTTGGAGGATCATGCCTTCCCCAAAAACCAACGCAACAGAGGCGCTTTTACGCCCAAGCTTTCCCTCCGCCTGCCGCAACATTCTTTTATAAGTGGAAAATGCTAAAACAGGCGCCATCTGTGCCTTTTTTTGAGCCAGCATAAGGGCTTCCGTCTCATAACAGATGGTGTCGATCAGTTTAGCTTCTTTCCCTTCCTTATCTGACAAGGGAGCATGGGCAAAAGCTGTTTCAACCTGCGCAGTGGAAAGCTTGCGGTCTTCAGCAATCCCTTGGACCAGCTGCTGGGATAGCGATTGGAGGAGCGCCGTCAAAGCTTGCTTAGAAGGCTCACTCATCTTCTTTTCCGTAAACATTTCAGGAAAAGATTTGTAAGCCTCTCGCTTGGCGAATTGGGCTTGAGCCCCCGCCCAATCTAAAAGACCTTTTAAAAAAGGGGTCTCTATGCTCAGCCCCGTGACGCAAACCATCCCCAAAGGTTGGATAGAGATATGGTCCGCAACGCTGGCCAGGTAATAAAGAGGTGTCGCGGGAGAAAGCTCCCCAAAAGTTTGGGTGTGCACATGCACGAATTTGCCGTTTTTGCGAAACGTTTTGAAAAGGGCACGAAGCTCTTGAAGTTGCGCAAGGCCCAGCTCAGGGTTATCAAGGGTGATGAAAAGCCCTTTGATATGAGGGTCTTTCGAAGCGTGCTCCAAAACCGTTAGGGTTTGATAAAAAGACGTCCTTCCCCCTTCCAGCAGCTGTTGGAGAGGATTCAGGGAAACCCCTTCCATAAAGCTCCCTTTTAGAGAAAGCTCTAAAACGTTTGTCTCCTGCAGGGCAAAACGCGGTTGCACCATGCTGCGGAATACCCAAAATCCAACGATACTCAAAAGCAGCATAAACCCAAGGGTTGCGCACAATCCTACCACCAGCTTACGAAGAAACCGAAAAAACCTTCCCATGAACAAACCCTTTTTTAAGGTTGGCGGCCCAAGCCGATCAAATCACCGTCGCAATATCAGGCGCATCCACAGCCTTCATGCCCACGACATGATAGCCAGAATCCACATAGTGGACTTCTCCCGTAACGCCCGAAGAAAGGTCGCTGAGCAAATAGAGACCACTTCCTCCAACGTCTTCAAGGGTTATATTCCGCTTCAAGGGAGCATTATACTGGTTCCATTTCAAGATATAGTTAAAGTCTCCTATACCTGAGGCTGCTAGAGTCTTCACAGGCCCTGCTGAAAGGGCGTTCACCCGAATATTTTGCCCCCCCAAGTCAGCGGCCAAATAGCGCACGCTGGCTTCCAAAGCGGCTTTGGCAACCCCCATGACGTTGTAGTGGGGCATCACCCGCTGGGAGCCATGGTATGTCAATGTCAGGAGGCTTCCCCCTCTGGGCATTAAAGCTGAAGCATGTTTGGCCACCGCCGTAAAAGAATAGCAAGAAATATCAAGAGCTTGGAGAAAATTAGCCCGAGAGGTGGTGACATATTGATGTTTAAGCTCTTCCTTGTCGACGAAGGCAATGGCGTGGAGCACAAAATCTAAGGAGCCCCACTGGGCCTCAAGGGTTTTGAAAAGGGTTTCGATGTCCGCGTCTGACCCCACATCACAGGGCAACACAAGGGAAGAACCGAGGGATTCTGCCAGGGGACGCACCCGCTTTTCAAACACCTCCAAAGGATAGGTGAAACAAAGTTCAGCCCCTTGCTGCGCCAATTTTTGCGCAATTCCCCAAGCCAGAGAGCGATCATTGGCCAGTCCCATGATGAGGCCACGCTTGCCCTGCATCCATTTTTGTGAATCGCTCATCGGTTCTTACTCCAGATCAATTGACGTTCTCTGAAAGGATTAAAACAAACAACAGCGTCCTTGTCCATATCTCTGATGCAGAACCCCAAAGACCCGGCACATTTAAAGGCAATTTTCAAATTCTGGAAAAAAGAACCAGACAAAAGCCTGGAGAGATATCTGGAGCGGGCGAAGGGATTCGAACCCTCGACCCCAACCTTGGCAAGGTTGTGCTCTACCCCTGAGCTACACCCGCTTCCTTAAAATTGCCCCCATCATACCTGTCTTATAAAGCTTTGCAAGAAGAAAGTTTGGCGCCGCTCCTTTCGCTTGCGATAGCTTGGACAGTTAGGTTAGTCTGGATAAATGGAACCGATACACGATGACATTCCCTCCAGCTGTGAGGTGCTTGCCCATGAGGCTGGCTGGCGGCTAGACAAATTTTTAGCAGAGCGCTTCTCTGAGCTCAGCCGCACCCGCTTGCAACAGCTCATCAAAGAAGGGCATGTCTGTCAAGGGGCTTCAAGCTCTGGGGCAGCTTCCTACAAGGTAAAAACCGGTGAGGTTTACACACTCTCCATTCCTCCCCTTGAAGACATGCCGCTTATACCCCAAAGGATGGATTTGCGCATCGTCTATGAAGACGCAGATTTGCTGGTTGTTGATAAACCAGCGGGGCTGGTTGTGCACCCGGGAGCTGGCCAGCCAGATGGAACCCTCGTTAACGGGCTTTTGGCCCATTGCGGAGAGTCTTTGTCTGGAATCTCGGGGGTCAAACGACCGGGGATTGTGCATCGCTTAGACAAAGGAACCAGTGGTCTTTTGGTGGTAGCTAAGCATGACCAAGCCCACCAGATGCTTTCAGCCCAATTTGCAGACCGTTCTTTGTCCCGAACTTACACCGCATTCGTGTGGGGAATGCCCATGCCGCTTCAAGGAGAGATTGACCAACCCATTGGGCGCCATCCGGTTAATCGACAAAAAATGGCCGTGCTGCCCCAGGGGGGCAAGCCTTCTAAAACAGTTTATAAAACCCAGGAGACCTATGGCCAACACGCCAGCCTGGTTATCTGCAAGCTTGAAACAGGTCGCACCCACCAGATTCGCGTACATCTAGCGAACCTCGGCTATTCCGTTCTCGCAGATCCCGTGTATGGGAGCCCACCCCGCAAAGCGCTCCCCACCC
>JBOFFI010000030.1:0-51319 GCA_051648545.1 Alphaproteobacteria bacterium | reverse complement strand
CGCCCTTTTTCAAACACCAAGATGCGGTCGACGAACCGCGTTATTGCAAGCCGATGGCTTACAATGATCGACGTTTTTTCTTGAACAAGGGTTTGAATGAGGTTCATAATTTCGTGTTCTGCATGGGGATCTAACGCTGCAGTTGGTTCATCTAAAAGAAACAGTTCTAACGAAGAATTATAAGCAAGATCGACGATGAGGCGAGTTAGGGCCAGCCGCTGCCACTGCCCTCCCGAAAGTTCCAGCCCTCCTTCGACGTGTTTTGAGAGCACTTGCTGAAGCTTTCCTTTTAAAGTATCTGCAAGGTTAACCCGCTCTAATACGGTTTCTAAAAATTTTAAATCTTGGACTTGCCCCCTCAAATCCATGTTGCTTTGAACCGATAAGGGTAGCTTTGCAAAATCTTGAAACATAGCCGAAAGCTTGTTCCGATAAAACTGAAAATCGAGGGTTTGAAGGTTAGTCCCTGACCAGTAAATTGCTCCTCCCGTTGGGTTATAAAAACGACAAATCAGCTTGATAAACGTTGATTTTCCAGAACCATTTTCGCCAACCACAGCAATCCGCTCTCCCCTTTGAATAGCAAGGGTCAAATTCTCAAAAAGCAATGAGTTGGTTCCAGGATAGGAAAATCCAACATCTTGAAACAACATCAAGTTATTTGAGGTTCGTTTTGTTGTTTTTTTTGCCTTTAATACATGAGATTCCTTGATATTTAAAAGGTTGACCAGGGAAGAAAGGGCAAAATTAGCTTTTAAAAGATCACCCCCTGTGAAAATGATGTGGGCAATCGAATTATTTAGTTGAAAAATCATCATGAACAAAAAACTGAGGCTTCCCAAAGTTAAAGCCCCCTGAACAGCACTATTGGATACATCGTAAAAACAAACCGCGATGCCAAGCCCACTGAGAAGCGAAAAAAGGCAGACGAAAGCGACGCTTTTTTGACGAATCTTATTCACTTGATCAAAAAATGTCTTGAACAATTGGTTCCACGCATCCAAGAGCTTTCCTTGCATATGGTAGAGTCGAATTTCTTGGGCATACGGTTTAGATGTGAGGCAGTCTTCATAAAGCTCCATTTGCTTAAACAAAGGCGCACAGCCAAAACGTGCATCCCATGTTTTTTTGTGTAGTCTGATACTGATATAGAGAAGGGGAGTGAGTGTGGCGCATAAAACGATAGGAATCCACCAATTAAACACGTAAACGCTAATGAGGGCAGGAACTAAACAGAATACATTTTTCATGAAATGTGAGGATAAGTTGAGCATACGCGCCAGTTCTTGGGTATGCTCTTTGGCTAAATTAATGCGATTACTGATATCTGGGGTTTCAAAAAGATCAACTTGAGGATAGCAGGAGATTTTTTGAAGCAAAGCTGTTTTAATGCGTTGAAAAATCTTATTTTCGAAATAGTCCGCAAAAAAATTGTGAAACGTTGCAAAAATCTCGTTCAAGAGTAAAAAAAAGGAACAAGAAAAAATTAAAAAGATAATAAATTGCCAAAGCAAGGCTGCTGTTTGAGGTTTTGCGGCTGCAACGGCAACTGTGTCAACTAAACGAGACATCCCATAGCTGGCCAAGACAGGGGATAAGCCAGACAACAACTGAACTAAAAAAAGTAATCCAAGGGGTGTGTAATGACCTGCAAGAATATACTGCACAAATCTGAAAAATGTTAAGGGGTATTTTGCTTGTGTAGGCACAACTTTATCCTTTCACCTGCTGAAGCCACAACTCTGTACAAAGAAGGTTTAGCAACGGCCTTAACTCTTCTATCATCCCTTGTTGAACACGCATCAATGCGTCTTCCATAAGTTTTTTATCTAACAATTTTTTTTCTGCAAAATAGCCATTTGAGCAAATTTCATAGATGGTGCGAGCGTGTTTTTGGAAACCAAGTTGCAAGACACCCGAAGTTTCTCCTTTTGATTTCCGGAAAACTAACTCTGTTTTAAAAAATTGGCTGAGTGCATTTCGAAACGGCACGCGTCGATGTGTTTGGTCATAAGACTCATAAACGGGCATTGAAAGAGCCATCTCAACCAAAGGTTGTGAATAATAAGGGTAAAAAATTGGAATTTTCCTTAATTTATCTTCAACTTTAGCCTGAAAAGGACCTTCATAGACCGAAGCGAGGTGAGTAAATTTACCTGGCTTGAGATGGGTGTAATGGGCGAGAAAAGATGGCGTGACGAGTTGGGCATAAGCTTTTGGGTCATATCCACTGCGCAACCATGTGGGAATGGCTGCACTGATGTACGCATTTTGAGGGCTGAGATTCATATAATATCGCGTAAGAGATTTGATGGTTTGCTTTAATAAAACTGGAATAGAAGCGCGGTGTGCCCTGCATAGTTTCAGCAAATTTTCTTTGAGTCCTCTCCATCCATGGTCAATCCAATAATCTGCAAGGGCATTTCCAAGCATTCCCTCACAAAAAAGTTGATCCCCCCCATGTCCCATCCACATAACTGAACCCATGTCACTGGCTCTTTTCTGTATTTTTGCTTCTAATTCTCTTTCAAGAATGCCTGTTGCTAGAAATGAATGAGGCCTGTCAGAAAACATGGCTTGACGTGTCTCAGAATCAAAATCAAAAACATTTTGCCATTCATGGGAGATGCACTCCGTATGACAAAAATTTGAAATTAACTTTGCAAAAGACCGTTCGTCAGAAGAGGCGACAGCTTGATTTCCATAGGTTAATGCACGGATGTGAGTGTCACTTGTCCCCAACAAATGGGTTGCTGCCATTAAAAGAGCGCTGGAATCCAGCCCGCCTGATAATTGGATCCAAACGTTTGGACAGTCTTCCAGATTTGCTCGCACAACATCAAAAAACGTATAAAGTAGATTTTTTTGTGAGTATGATTCTTCGTAGACGGGGTTAAAAGGGTTCCAAAATGGTTTTATCTCTAATCCTTTTTCAGAGAAAATAAGACCGTGGCCGTGAGTGACTTCTTGAATACCCAAAAAAGCTGTTTGTTCTGTTGTGAGAAGCATACCTATGGGGGAACAGAGCTGGGCCGTTAGATATGCGCTATCTAAAAGGGCTTTGGGGCCTAAAATTTTTTTTAGAAAATAAACATCTGATGAAACAAGCATCCCGCCAGGAATCTTTGCATAAAACACAGATGCAAATCCAACTGGATCTGGAAAAATCAATATCTTTTTTTCTTGGATATCTTGCAAAAAAACCGTGTAATTTCCCCAATAATTCTCGCTTAAAAACTTTCCACTGGAATTAATTAATCTCTGGATAAAGTGCTCACTCAGCCTTTTAACGCGTTTGGAAGGGGATTGGAGCGAAGATTTTTTAAACAATCGTCCCAGCACAAATCCCTTCAGAAAGCTGGAGCCCTCAAATTTTAAAAAAGGAGGGTTGGGAGAAGCATCCCCTCTAAAACCAACAATAGCCTTAGAAAAAGGCGTTTTTACATAAGAAATCACTTCAGAGACGCTGCGTTTAGTCAGCTCAATGAGATCTAAAACAGATTGCTTCCCCTGAGGATCATCTAAATGCCATACACCGCTTGAAAAAATCATTTTCTCATACCACGCTTAATTTTGGGGTAAATCTTAGAATGGGTGCTAGTTGTCTTTTAAGATTTTGGATATCACGAACAACTTTTCCGTCCGCCTCGACCCAAGCGTGGGCATAAAACGGAAGGCTTTGAACGCCAATAACAAAATCACATATATAGTGCTGCTGGTAATGCAAGGCCGCTAAAGTCAGCGCAAAAGGTAAACACGTCGTTTTTCGAGGATATATTAAACAGGCTGCTTCTAGAGCTCTTGTTGCAACCCTCGAAAAATCCTTTGGTGATTTAGAAATGTTGCTTTTTAAAGACAAAGAATTTAAAAGCACTAAAGCACCTATCAGTCGTTTTTTCTTCAATATCCTATAAACCTTGTGCAACGTAAAAAAGGCTTTTAAAGCAAGTTTTTTATCTAGAGGGATGTCTGAAGATCCTTGTGCATACCAGTCCCGGGCTACTAACCCTGCTTCATCAAGGGGAGAAGCGATGTGATTTCTACGTTCTTTTTTTGCAGTGATCCGGATCAAGCAATTTTCTAAAAAATAAGCGATGGACTTGCTGAGCTTTTCTATAGATAGCACAGAAGTTTGGCTCTCAATTCCCTCAAGCACAGGCATAAACAACCCATTTTTTATGAAAAAGCGGTGTTTTAAAGCGTAAGAAAAAGCCGCGCTAGCCTCAGGACTGAGGCTAGCGTAAGCATCAAGGCCCGCACGCAAAAGAACAATAGAGCCCCTGCACCGGGCGGCGTAATGAAACGCCTCTAACTCAAAATGAAAAAAATTCATCGGAGTGCATCACACAAGTAAAAGCAACGCATCAAAAGCGCTTAATAACCCCACGGGTACTGACGCGTCTCGCTTCCGCCTCTTCCAGGACCTTGTGTCAAAAAAACTGCAGATCCAAGAGGAATCATTTGCTTGCCTAACAAATCTGTGTCTTTATACCCCTGGTATATTTTTATTCTCTTCATGAGAATCCCCTTATTTTTAAACATACGTACCATAGAACACCAACCAAGCATTCAACTGACAATTTTAGACCTTTTTTTTAGTGGAATCAATTAAATTAAAAAGTGTGATAAAATTTTTACTTCTTCATCACAAGTTTTATTGGCAGTTCCGCTGCTTAAAACGGCATTAAATTATTGAGGATTTGCTGCCCATAAGGGGGTTGTGAGACATCTGTGAAGGCTCCGCGTCCCCCGTAGGCTAGGCGGGCTTCCGCAATCTTTTCAAGGCTAATGGTATTGTTGGAAAGGATATCCTCTGGACGAACAACACCTGTTACAAGAATTTCTCTTATCTCCAGGTTGTTAAATCGAAATTCTTGGCGCCCTGAGATGACTAAATTACCGTTTGGTAAAACTTGAGTAATTAGAGCTGCGATATTAAAATTGACGGTTTCTTTACGATCAATAGTACCTTTCCCCTGGTGATCGGGGTTGCTTGAAAGGTTAAGGGCGTTGGTTGGATTAAAAGACTTAGGAAAAAATCCTTTTAGCTGTTTTTCATAGCCGAGTAGATTGGTGAGATCTGCTGTTTGAGAGCTAGTTCGTCCAAAAGATGTTGTGTTTTGAATTTTGCCTTTTTCATCAATATTCACAAGCACGGTTAAGATGTCTCCCACGCGTTTGGCCCGCTGATCTTTGAAAAAAGCCCGCGCACCTGCTTGCCACAGGGAAGAAGGAGATTGGGTTCGTGAACGCTGAGGTCCTGGCATTGGCGTCATAATCGGCTTATAACCACCATAAGCTGTTGGGTCTTGGGTACGTGTCATGGGTGTCGTATCGCCTATATCTGAAAGACGAGAGGCTTTATAACATCCACTCACCAGAAGGCTGATACCCGCTGTAAGACAGAGAGAATAAAAAGGTTTCATAAAACGGACCTTTCTTGCGGAGAGTGATCTCCTACTTTGACTTGTTTTCTGGCAGTAATTGTTCCGAAAATGGGCTTTTTGCTTGCAGGATTTAAAACGCGAATCGCGTCGCCCGCACCACCTTCATCTAGGGCCTTACCCTGTTGTTCGATGGTGAGGGTGTTTTTTTGATAAATAACCGTAACCATTTCATTTTTTTTGACTAAAATCGGTTTTTGGAGATCTCGTGTTTTGATAATTTTCCCTGGTTCAAGGTTTTTTTGTCGAGGGGTTTTTTCGACTAAATCTTCAAATTTTAAAACAGCATTTTTAAAATTTGAACCTACCTCGACGGTGTTCCATTCCAGGTCATCTTGTTGAATCACTTCGCCAGGAGCAATGGATCTAACCACAAAAGGAAGCTTTAAAGATAAAGTGAATCCCCCTTTAATCATCAAAGGTTTTATCCCATCTGGCGTGGATACTGTTGCTGTAAAGCGGGAGCGATGCTGATCAATTGTCACATGCTCAACACGAAAATTTCCTCCCTTGAGGGAAGACAACAGAGCAATACACCTGGGATCAAAGCTCAAACGCACATTTTGAGAGCCCGTTTGTTCTTGAACTTGGGAAGCAATTTCTTTGGAAAGAAATCGTGGAGCATCCTCGTTGCTGGAAAAATCTTTTAAATCTGGTGTTTCAGATTTTCCTAAGCAAATAGATGAAAAGAAAAAAAATCCTATTGCCGATACAAAATAAATCGATCTGGTTAGAGGATGCTGTTGTCCCACGATTATGGTTTCCTTTTATGAAAGTGGTGCGGATTAACCATTTCTGGCCAAGGAAATGTCTACTTCTTTGCGCTGGTTATCTTTTTTGATGACCTCTGCGCAAGCTTGATAACAAATCTGGGCATCAATGATACCCGTCATTTGGGTGATCAACTGTACGTTTGAAGCCTCAATATGTTTTTGAAGGATGCTGCCAAAACCTTGTTCATCGGGTTGTCCTTCCACAGGGTCACCAGAAGCTGGGGTCTCTTTGTAAAAATTTTCACTGATAGCTTCAAGGCCTCGGGGGTTGTTAAAAATAGTCAAACTAAAATTTCCAACCAGCTGAGCTTCCTCTTCACCATCAACTCTTGCGTAGATTTCACCTTGTCGGTTGATATAAATATCTGTCGTGTACTCAGGAATCGTAAAACCATCTTCAACAAGGTATCCTTCTGACGTCACAATGCGGCGCTGCTCATCAAGGGTAAAGTTACCAGCTTGGGTATAAACGTATGTATCATCTGGATAGGTAACTTTTAGATATCCGGGCCCGTCGATGTAAACATCAAGGGGGTTTTCTGTCGAGATAGCCTCTCCTTTTGCAAGATGTCGATAGGTGCTGCCTACGCGAACACCTGTACCAACTTGAAAGGGAACAGGCGTTACATTGCCTGTGTCATCCAGTGGCATGCCAGCAGGCTGATGCATTTGGTATAGGGTATCTTTAAATTCGACTTCTTGCGCTTTGAAGGCGATTGTTTTGGAGTTTGCTATGTTACCGGTCAGCGTTTCCATTTTTGTTTTCATTGCGTGCATACCTGTTGCAGCAATATCACTTGCGGCCATAATCCGTCTCCTTGTAAAATTTTGTTATTTTTAGCGACAATTTGTAAAATTTTTTTTAAATTCGAAAAATTAAATTTTAGGCCCTTAACAACGGACTTAAGAATGGATGGATCATTTCTGATTGGGTTGCTTGATAAGTTTGGCTCATATAAACGGCTTGTTGGTAGGTAGTCGTGAAATTGGCAAGGTCTATCATTTCTTCACCAGAGCTTGTATTGCTCGTTTCTAAAAAACCTTGAAGAATATTTGGTCTCTCAACAGGCTGCGCTTCTTGGTTTGGCGTTGGTTCATAGACGTTGTCACCAATGGTTTTTAGGTTCTGCCGGTCTTCAAACTGAAACAGCCCAAGGGTCGCAATTTTTTCTTGGGTGGTGATAGAAAAAATAGAGCCGTCTCGGTTGACGCTAATTTTCTCTCCGATAGGAATGGCGATGGGAGAACCCCCATCATCAAGAATTGCGCGCCCATCTGACGTTCTCAAAACCCCCTCAGAATCTTGTAGCATTTCTCCAGCCCTTGTATAAACTTCTCCTTCTAACTTCAAAAAACCTTCCCCTAAAATTGCAACGTTATAAACATCTCCAGTGGCTCTCAAACCTCCTTGCTGCAGGTTTCGCCATTCAGGTCCGTGGACGACGTAACTGATTTTTTCTCCATAACTCACAGGGTGTTCATAGCTTTCAAAAAGAGACATGTGCTTTTGAAAACCAGATGTTCCAAAGTTCCCAACATTATGTCCTGTTTCTTGTAAAGCCCGGTTAAGCCCAATAAACTGGGTTCCAAGAAGCGAAGCGACGACCTTAGCCATGTAAAAATCCCTCTTTTATCTAAAATTTTTATGCTGTTGTTTAGATTCTGTTTACCTTTTTGGATGCAGGATGTGTGCCAGTCTTGATCTAATGGACAAAATATAAACAAGGTGAACGTGTTCATTTTGGCACGATGATTTCACAGGGTATAAAACCGTACCTGAGACTAAAGAAAAGAGGAAATCATGGAGGATACATCAAAAGCAACCCAAGGCTCTGAGCAAGAGTCTGGAGCTATTACTAAAAAACCTGAGAAAAAAAAAGGAGGCAAATTTCTTTTTATCCTGATCATAATAGGTGTGTTGGGGGGCGCACTTGCAGCAGCTCTTCTCACGTCACAAGGCAGGCAGATGTTGGGATTGGAAGAGCCTCCTAAACCCAAAAAAGAAGCACGCTCTTTAACAAGCTTTCAGAAATCATTTTTTGTAGCACTTCCTGACATTCTTGTGAACCTAAGCGCCCCGGCTGGAACCAAGCAACGTTTTTTAAAAATTTCTCTTGTATTGGAATTAACCCAAGAGAAACACATTCAGGATATACAGGTGGTTATTCCACGTATTGTGGACCAGTTTCAAGTGTACTTAAGGGAGCTGCGAGTAGATGATTTTAAAGGATCAGAGGCGATGTACCAACTAAGAGATCAACTTTTAGTTCGTGTGAATGCAGAGTCTGCTCCCATTAAAGTGCGCAACGTTCTGTTTAAAAATATGCTGGTTCAGTAAGGAGAAAAGGCGTAATGGTCAAAAATACACAAGCAACAAAACAGGCAAAAGGGCAAGCTGTGAAGGCACCCCAGGGAGGTGCCCTTCCTCCATGGCTAGATGCTATTTTAAACCCAGAGACGGTTTCTTATGAACGCCTACCCATGCTTGAAGTCATTTTTGAGCGGGTGACCCGTACGCTTTCAACTGGCCTGCGAAATTTAACCTCGGACAACGTTGAAGTCAGCTTAAGCGAGATAGTCTCCCTTCGCTTTGGAGAACACCTCGATAAAGTTTCTCCCCAATCTTTGATTGGCATTTTTACGTCAAAACAATGGGAAGGTGGCTCCTTAATCATTGCAGACTCACCGCTCATTTATTCTATTGTAAATGTGTTTTTGGGAGGTAGAAAAACTCAAGAGTCTTCAAAAATTGAAAATACAAAATCCTATACAACCATCGAACGCAACCTGGTTAAACGTCTCTTTAAATTGCTATTAGATGAGCTGGAGTCAGCGCTGGAACCTCTTGCTCCAACAAAATTTTCCATCGACCGGATTGAAGCAAGTCCAAAATTTGCAACCATCGTAAGGCCTTCGAACGCTGCAATATTGGTGCGTTTGAAAATTCAAATGGAAGGGAAAGGCGGGGTGATGGAGTTGCTGATTCCTTACGGAAGTCTAGAAGCCATTCGACCCATGCTTTTGGAGATGTTTGTAGGTGAAAATATAGGCCGTGATAGCGTTTGGGAGAACCATGTATCCAAGGAGTTGCAACATACGGAGGTGACCCTTGAAGCAGTTTTAGATGAGGTTCACATAGGCCTCGGCACGGTGGTGAACTGGCGAGAGGGAAGCTCATTACCCCTCGGCGTAACCCCCGAAAGCCAAGTCAAGGTAAGATGTGGGGAGCACAATCTTTTTGTTGGAAAAATGGGTCAAAAAAATGGAAACATCGCCATTTTCTTGGATGCTGATTACTTAAACCACGTAGAGGAGGCAGAAGATGCTTAATTTTTATATACCTTCATTTTTTTGGGATGCAGGGCTTGTAACCCTTGTCATGTGTGCTTTTGCTTATACGTCTTTATTGGCGCGCAAACTGAACGTTTTTTATAAAAATAGACAAGATCTAGAACGGCTGCTTTCAGCGTTTTCTCAGTCACTGGTTCATGCAGAAACAAGCTTAAACCAGTTGCGTCAGAAAACGACTGAATTTGAGGAAAGCTTAAATCTCAAAATTCGAACCGCTACATCCTTGGTAGACGACCTCAGATTTTTTTCAGACCGCGGGGAATCTTTGGTAAAAGAGCTTGATCGTGAAGTTCGAAAAGCTAGGGAGGCTAAACAAGAAATGGCCAAAGCTGAAACGGAAGAAGAACCTTTTAAAAAATTAGCGCATAAGCAAGGGGACTCGCTTCCAATCTTGCCTTCTATCAAGGAATCTGGAGGATTTCTTCAACAAGCAACAGGATTGCACTAATGTCCTCTTTTACACTTTTTCCAAATTCTTCTGCGGAAATCTCACTCCGAAGCATTTTTTGGATTCCCAGCATTTTGCTTGGCATCACCATTTTGCTTGGATTTAGATTTTACGATAAATCTCCTCTTTCTTCTGCAACCTTGCTTTCTGGAGAGTCAAAAAGCTTTTTGCAAGCTGCAGCAGAACCAGAAAAAAGTATGGCAAGTCCTTCTCCCACCAGTGGTTCAGGGCCTTCTCAAGGAGCTGCCGCTCAGCCGCCTTCTGCTCAAGGCTCTGAAAGCTCAAACGTCAAGCAGGCCAAAGAAACGTCGCCTGCGCAAAATCCTGTTCCTCCCGCAGCAGGGGGAGGAACAGCAAGTCCTAATTCTTTAACTTCAGGTACTGGATCAATTCTCAAAACAGAAGAAAAGCCCGCCGTTGCATCAGAAACGGTCCCCAAAGAACCAGAGCTTGATATCCTGAATTTAACGACGGAAGAAGTCAAAATTCTCCAAAGCCTCTCAGGGCGCCGTAGTGCAATCGAAAAGCGTGAAAAATCTGTTTTAGATCGGGAGCATCTTTTAGAGATCGCAGAAAAGAGAATTGACCAAAAAGTTCAAGAGTTGGAAAAAATTCGAGATGCCCTAAAAGAAATGGTATCTGCCAGAGAAGAGCATGAAAAAGAAAGAATGCGCGGTTTGGTCAAAATCTATGAGCTGATGAAGCCTGATAAAGCAGCCCTTATTTTTGAAGGGCTTGAGCTGGAAGTTTTGTTGGAAGTTGTGGATATGATGAAAGAAGTGAAGCTTTCTCCTATCTTAAGCGCCATGAATCCACGTGCTGCTCAAAAACTTACGGCTGAACTAGCAGCAAGGCGAAAATTCACCCAAGAAATAAGTGAAATGAACCAAAAAGAAGCTCCGAAATCAGACAACGCGTCTCAGCCTGATAATCCAAAGGCTGAAAAACAAGAAGGCAGCCCAAGTCAGGATGGTCAGGCTATATAAAAGATTTGGCTCCATGAAAAAAGCAGGTCTCAAAAAAAGAGACCTGCTTTTTTACACATCAGTGTTTATAAAATACAGCTAATCCTTTTTATCAGGGGATGCTTCATGGGGCATAGGCTCTGCAGCATGTTCAGCTTTCTTAGCATCGCCTTCTGCAGCTTTATGTTCATGCGCCGCGTCGTGATGCTCTTCAGTTTTGTGGGCGTTCTTAGATTTTTTAGGGTGGTGACCTTTACGATGCCCGCCTTTTTTCTTCTTTTTCTTTGCCTCATCATGAGGCGCAGCATGATCCTTCATTTCTTTGTGATCAGCACTCACCGCTTCATTTGGCTTTTTTTCATCCGTTGCTGGCACTGCTTCATGCGTTGCCGCAGCTGAATCTTTGTTCTCTGTCGATTCAGCAAAAGAAACTGAAGCTGTAGACAACATAAGCCCCAAAGCCATTGCGATTAAATTATTATTCATTTAAGTCTCCCGTCATTTTCATTAGATTAATCTTTATTAGAAAAAATTTCCAAATAAAATCAATTACATTAAACCTGAATTTGACAAAAAAATCAAGCAATTTTCTCAAAATTGGGTTGATCGTAAAGAATGATCGACAGATATGTGAGCGGGCTTGTCTGGCTTTTGTATGCTAAGCATCAAGAACCCTAAGCGTGCTTTTCTACATGTTGCGTTTGTTAAGGTGCCAAATGCGCTCAAAATTTCGCACATCTAAAAGACAAAAATTAATTTTATCAATCTGCTTGGCTAGGACTGTTATGGCTGAGGCATTTCTAGTTTTTGTAGCCAATTCTCGGTGGGCTCTCTACGTCATTTTTTATCAGCAGGGTCACAAGCGCCTCACTTTTAGCATGCTGCTCGTGAAGGCTGGCGGAGGGAGAGGGATTCGAACCCTCGATACGGTATAAGCGTATACACGATTTCCAATCGTGCGCCTTCAACCACTCGGCCACCCCTCCAGGAAAATACTATGGTCGAACATAACGAACGTATCAAAAAAAAACAAGAGGTGTTTAGGAGTTGGTTGGGGGTAGGCGTTAAAAATTTTTAAAAAGGGAGATGTGGCGCCATCCACCAAGGCGTACGTTTTGGGTCACATTCTTTGCCTTGCTCAAGTGGCTTTGATTTTTCAGGAGGCGGCTGCGTTTCCTCGCTCTTTTGAGTATCGACTGAATGTTCGCCTCCGGCTTTTTCCATCTGCATTTCTATCTCAGAAAGAGCGGCGCCTCCTTCTAGTGGAAAACCAAAAAAGGATAAATCTTGGTGAATAGGTGGCCATACAACCATCATCCAAGTAAGGGTAATCCCCATGAGCAAGCGAATTCCATAATGCATCTTAATTATAATCCAGGCTTTCAAATTTATCTGCATAACGCATTGATTTATTTTGTTTCTTATTCAAATATACAAAATAAAAATCAATAAATTATGAATAATCATTAAAAATTGATTTATTTTGAAAACTGGCAAAGGTATTTCTTAAAGACGCTGTCTTTCGCATTTTTTTCTCAAAAAAAACTTGAAGATCAAGGTAAAAATATGGTAAAAAGGATTTTAGCACTCCTTTCGAATGAGTGCTAGTTTTCTAAAACGTTAGGTTAATAACAGCAAAGGAAATCATGCTAATGACTGCAAAAACCTTTAGACCCCTGCATGACCGTGTTCTGGTGAAGCGGACGGAAGCAGAAGAAAAGACAGCTGGTGGAATTATCATCCCAGATACTGCCAAGGAAAAGCCTATGGAAGGCGAAGTGGTTGCTGTTGGACCTGGAGCTCGATCAGAAGATGGGAAAGTTTTGCCCATGGATGTTAAACAAGGGGACCGCATTCTGTTTGGAAAATGGTCTGGAACTGAAATCAAGCTGGGTGCCCAAGACTATATCGTTATGAAAGAGTCCGACATCATGGGTGTGTTAAGCTAATAAATTCTGATAGATGATCAAAAAGGAGATTTAAGCAATGGCTGCAAAAGACGTAAAATTTGGAACCGATGCTCGTGACCGTATCCGCAAAGGTGTTGATATTCTTGCTGATGCTGTAAAAGTGACTCTGGGCCCTAAAGGCCGCAACGTGGTTTTGGATAAATCCTTCGGTGCGCCTCGCATCACCAAGGACGGTGTGACGGTTGCAAAAGAAATTGAACTTCAAGATAAATTTGAGAACATGGGTGCTCAAATGGTTCGGGAAGTTGCATCCAAAACAGCTGATTTGGCTGGAGATGGCACCACAACCGCTACCATTTTGGCGCAATCCATTGTGCGGGAAGGCATCAAAGCCGTCGCAGCTGGTGTCAATCCGATGGACTTGAAGCGCGGTATTGATATGGCCGTTGAAGCCATGGTTCAAGAGCTTGAGAAAAACAAGATCGAAATTAAAGGGCAGTTTGATAAAATTGCTCAAGTTGGAACGGTTTCCGCCAATGGTGAATCTGAGATCGGTAACATGATCGCTGAAGCTATGAAGCGGGTTGGCAACGAGGGTGTGATCACCGTTGAAGAAGCTAAATCCTTGCAAACTGAATTGGATGTTGTGGAAGGGATGCAGTTTGACCGCGGCTATCTCTCCCCTTACTTCGTGACGAATCCTGAAAAAATGCTTTGTGAACTGGAGAATCCGTTCATTCTTCTCCATGAGAAAAAATTAGGCAGCATTCAACCCATGCTTCCTGTTTTGGAAGCGGTGGTTCAGTCTGGTCGTCCACTACTCATTATCGCTGAGGATGTTGAAGGTGAAGCTTTGGCAACCCTTGTGGTGAACAAATTGCGCGGTGGATTGAAAGTTGCTGCTGTGAAAGCACCTGGATTTGGTGACCGTCGCAAAGCTATGTTGGAAGACATCGCGGTGCTGACAGGTGGTCAACTCATCTCTGAAGAAATGGGCGTGAAGCTTGAATCCGTCAACATCAACATGTTGGGTCGTGCCAAAAAAATTCTCATTTCCAAAGATGATACCACCATCGTTGAAGGGGGACTTAGCCAAACCAAAGATGCTATTAAGGCGCGTTGTGGACAGCTTCGTGCGCAAGTTGATGAAAGCACCTCAGACTATGACCGGGAAAAATTGCAAGAACGCCTCGCAAAGCTTTCCGGCGGTGTTGCGGTGATTCGTGTGGGTGGTGCAACAGAAATTGAAGTGAAAGAACGCAAAGATCGTGTCGACGACGCAACCCACGCCACAAAAGCTGCAGTGGAAGAAGGAATCGTTGCTGGGGGCGGACGTGCGTTGCTCTATGCATCTCGCATTTTGGAAGCGCTGAAGCCTGCAAATGATGAACAACGTGCGGGGATCGACATCATCCGTCGGGCAATCCAAGCACCGGTTCGTCAAATTGCTGAAAACGCTGGAAAAGATGGGTCTATTGTGGCACACAAGCTCTTGGAAAGTGCAGACAAAAACTTTGGGTATGATGCTCAAAAAGACCAGTATGGTGACATGATTGCTTGTGGCATCATCGATCCTAAAAAAGTGGTGCGCTCAGCACTTCAAAACGCTGCATCCGTCGCTGGGTTGTTGATTACAACCGAGGCTATGATTGCAGAGCGTCCAGAAAAGCAGGCTCCTCAAGGTGGTGGCATGCCAGGTGGAATGGGCGGTATGGGTGGAATGGGCGGTATGGATTTCTAAATCTTCCCCAGCTCTATCTTTGATTTGCTAAAACATAAAGCCGAGAGATGATCTCGGCTTTATTGCTTTATGACAGTTATTTTATGTTGTCATGAAATGAATTTTTATTTATAAAAAACCTAATTATCGCTTTTTGGAGTTTTGACATGTTTGAGTCGGTTTCACCTTCTACAGCCCAACAATTACGGTTGTTTATCGATCGTCTTGAGCGCTTAGAAGAGGAAAAAAAAGCCATGATGGAAACCATCAAGGAAGTCTTGCAAGAAGCCAAAGGCGCTGGGTTTGATGTGCAAACCCTTCGCAAAGTTTTGCGTTTGCGAAAAATGAAGAAAGAAGACTTAGACGAACAAGAATATCTTCTGCAGACTTATCTTAGAGCTTTAGAGACGGGATTTTCAGCCCATAGCGAAGACAAAACCGCGGTTTAAAATACATGCTTAGGGAGCCCTGTTTTTAAGCGTCAAAACGCATTGACTTTCACTTTAAAAAAGAAAAAGATGAGGCAGGAAGATTCATTGAACGAGGAAACCGCGCATGTCTTACCAAAAAAAAACCCACGGAGTTTCCATAGAAGTGGATCCTTTTTTCTTGAACGAAGGGTCTCACCCAGAAGAAGAGGTCTTCTTATGGGCTTATCACATTGCCATCACCAACCAACGTCCCCATCCTATTCAGCTGTGTAACCGCTATTGGCATATCACGGATGCGTCAGGCTATGTCCATGAGGTTCGGGGGCCAGGCGTTGTAGGTGAAAAACCTGTCATTCTACCTTCTCAGACCTATGAATACGCAAGCGGCGTAACCCTCAAGACAGCTTCTGGTATGATGCACGGAAGCTATGTAATGGAAACTGGTGAAACAAAAGAACAACTGGTTGTGGATATTCCCGCTTTTTCCTTAGATAGCCCCTTCGAAAAAATTTCTCTTCACTGAGGGACACTTAACAACCTGCGCTCTAAACGCTATTATAAAAAATTTAAGGATGGGGACCCATGCAACATTTTTTCTATCCTGTTTACAAGATCGTTTTTGTCTGTTTTCTTTTTGTGTACGCAAGCGATCCTTCCCTAGCAGAAACCCCTCCGCCTGCCCCTTTAACAGAGAGCATCCCAGCGCCTGAAAATCTTGACCTTGATGAACAATCTTTTGTGAAGGCTGTGGGCGTCACCCTTCAAGGGCTTGATAAAGTGACCACCCGGGTATTTGAGCTTAAAGGTTCAACTGGGGAGAAGATTCAATTCGGGACCCTCGAGATTATGATCCAGGCGTGCTACCGAACCCCCCTTGATGAAACCCATGATTCAGCTGTTTACTTGACGATTCACGACACCCCAAAAGGGCGAGCTTCCCAACAGATTTTTTCTGGCTGGATGTTTGCGTCAAGTCCGGGGCTTTCCTCTTTTGCACATCCGGTTTATGACGTGTGGCTGAAAACGTGTCACCTTCCTGATGCAAAGCCTGCCGAATGACCCAAAACACTAGAAAGCTTTCCTTGACTTCAGATTTTCTTTCTCCTCTGGATCAATCTCTAAATACGCTCAATGCGTCTCAGCTTGAAGCAGTCAAAACCTTTGATTGTCCCCTTTTGGTCCTGGCTGGAGCAGGATCTGGGAAGACCCGTGTCCTTACAACAAAACTGGCCCTCATTTTAAGCCAGAACGATACCTTGCCGTTCCAGGTGCTTGCTGTGACCTTCACCAACAAAGCCGCCCAAGAGATGCGTCATCGGGTTCAACATTTACACCAGACGTCTCTTGATTCTTTATGGCTGGGAACATTTCATAGTATCAGCTCAAAAATACTTCGCAAGCATGCGGATCTCCTGGGTTATTCCTCCCAATTCACCATTTTGGATACGGGTGATCAACTGCGTCTTTTGAAACAGATCTTGAAGCAGCTGGGGCTTGATGAAAAGAAATATCCCGCAAAAATTGTGCTTAACACCTTATCTCGTTGGAAAGATAAGGGAGCTTCTGCAGAAAAGATGGCTACAACCTCTTTTCTCAGTATTTTTTCAGGCACCCAACCTGACAAACGCTTGGTGGCAGTTTATCAAGCTTATCAAGAGCGCCTCAAAGCTTTAAATGCTGTTGATTTCGGGGATCTGATTCTTTTATGTCTGGAGTTATTTAATAAAAATCCGGACATTCTGCACCGTTATCGTGAGCAATTTCGCTATATTTTGGTAGATGAGTATCAAGACATCAACATTGCTCAATACTTATGGCTGCGGTTTCTCTCCAAAGATAACCCGAATATTTGTCTTGTGGGAGATGATGACCAGTCCATCTATGGATGGCGGGGAGCGGAAGTTGAAAACATGCTCCGTTTTCAAAAAGATTTTCCCAAAGGGCGGTTGATTCGCCTGGAAGAAAATTATCGTTCAACGTTTCACATTCTGGGCGCTGCCTCCTCGCTTATCGCGAAAAACAAGCGTCGCTTAGGCAAAGCTTTAAAAACAGAACAAACAGACGGGGAAAAAGTTTCTGTCAAAGGGCATTGGAGCGATGTGGAAGAGGCGAAGTGGGCAGGAGAAGAGCTCTTACGCTATCATAAAAAAGGAGGATCCCTAGGTAATGCAGCGATTTTAGTCCGTACGAGCTCTCAAACGCGTGCTTTTGAGGAGCGGTTTGTTCTTCAAGGCATTCCTTACCGGGTTTTGGGAAACCTTCGTTTTTACGACCGGCTTGAAATTCGAGATATGGTGGCCTATTTGCGGGTGATTCAAAACCCAGATGACGGCCTTGCTTTTGAGCGCATTATCAACACCCCTAAGCGGGGGATTGGTCCCAGCACCCTTGAAACCCTTCATCGTGTGGCTGTGGAGGAGGGTATCTCCCTCTTCCAAGCGGCAAATCGCCTTGTTTTAACAGATGCTTTCAAAGGTAATACTAAACTTACCTTGAAATATTTGATCAATCAACTCCAGTCCTGGCAGGCTTGCGCCCCTAGCATGAGCTGTGAAGAGCTCGCCCAAAAAGTGATGGAAGAATCTGGTTATATCGCCTTTTGGAAACAAGAAAAATCTTTAGAGGCGGAAGGGAGGCTTGAAAATCTCAAAGAGCTGCTGAAAGCTCTTGAGGGGTTTAATAATCTCCAGGTTTTTCTTGAACATGTAAGCCTTGTCACAGATATGAGCGCTGCAGAAGAGGCAGATTTTGTCTCGCTCATGACGCTGCATACCGCTAAAGGACTAGAATTTGATCTCGTTTTTCTCCCAGGGTGGGAAGAATATCTTTTTCCCCATGCCAGATCTTTAGAAGAAAAAGGCGATGAAGGCCTTGAGGAAGAACGCAGGCTGGCTTATGTGGGCCTAACCCGAGCGAAAGCCAAGGCGGTCATCTCTTTCGCATGGAATCGGAAGATTAATAATATGTGGCAATCTTGCTCGCCATCACGCTTCATCAAAGAAATTGAAGAAACCCATCTTGACCTTTGTATGGGAAACCCATCACGCCAAAGTGAGCAGAAATTTTCTTGGAGTCGAATAACCCAAGACAAGTCCACGACACGGTCCAGTTCAAGCCCATCTCATGCCCATAATTTCATCAAGCACCAACGGGTTTTTCATACCAAATTCGGTTATGGGGCAGTCCAAACGATCGAAGGTGAATGCTTAGAGATTCTGTTTGATCACACAGGCTCCAAAAAAATTATTGCGCGCTTTGTGAAACCTGCTTAAAAGTTATTTTATTCATTGCCATCGACAGCATCCTCGAGGAATCCTTTCAAGGCTTCTTTGGTGCGTGTCTTTGCGCTTTCTTCTATAACGTTTTTTCTACTTTCTTCTCCCTCTTCATCGAGACTATTTCCTGTTTCAGCGTCGCCTGAATCAATTGAATTCGCGTCACTTAAATTTTCTTCCCAACCGCCATTTTCGCCATAAGCTGTTGAAAATAAAATAAAAAAAATGAAGCAAAATGGTTTTAAATGTCTCATCAGCTGCTCTCCCCCCTCGGCTTGTCCTTTTAACTTTTTTCATTTTAGCATAACGCTTCATCCTCTCCACCCAAAACTTAAAAACAGCTTGAGGTTCTTGTCTTATTTTTGGCAAACTGTTTATTTGTTCAGAAAAGATTTTAACGTAGCGTAGGCATGATTGATTCGTTTAAGCATTTCTTCTGCTTCTTCAAAACCAGGCTTGCCAACAAAAAAATCCGGATGGTAGCGTTTAGCCAACAAGCGATACTGTTTTTTAAGCACGTCTTGGGTGAGGGGCAAGCAAAGGCCTAATAATGTCAAGGCATCTTGGATCTCTTGGGAAACGGGGGAAGATTTTTTTTCAGAAGGGGAATGAGAAAAATCTGTCCAATCTTGCGAAATGTGAGGAAAGAAAAATTTAGCTTGCATGGCCCCTTTACGAAAAGACCAAGTTGGTCGGTTCCAGGTAAGGTCTTCTTTTCGACTACGCTCTATTTCACCATCGCTCATGCCGCGGTAATAATCCCAAGTGGCATTATATTGTTGCACATGCTCTAAACAAAAATGGTAATAAGCGTTTTCGCCTGGGTCTGCTTTGGGGGCTTTATAAAGCGCTTCTTGGGAACAGCCATTTTGCTCACAGATGGGAAATGAAGTTTTTCCTTCACTATAGGATGTTGTTAAAAAAGAAAGAAGAGAGCGCTTTGCCATTTTTCAACGACCTACCTGTGCAAGATAAAAAAACAGTATTCGACAATTTTTCTCGTATATTTTAAAAATTTTACTCAATTTTAATGAAAAACAACGTTAAATGATCAAGTAAAAGTTAGTAAGCAGAGAATAAAAAACATTTATTGAACAGGTAAAGCTTCTTTCCCTCATCTGAAGGAGAGCAGAAGTTTAAAGAAGAGTCAAGGGGAGTACGCGATGTCGGAAAGCACACAACATATTTTAACACGGATTCGGTCACCTCGCGTTCAAATTACGTATGACGTAGAAATTGGAGATGCGATTGAGAAAAAAGAGCTGCCATTTGTGATTGGCGTTCTTTCAGATCTAGCTGGGCAGACTCAAAAAGAGATTCCATCTCTAAAAGAACGTAAATTTATCGAGGTTGATCGAGATAATTTTAGCGATGTGATGACAGCCTTGATGCCACGTTTATCTTTTTCTGTGCCTGCCTTGGGTGGTGGAGAAAACGCTCAGCTTTCCGTTGAACTGTTTTTTGAGAGCATCAACGATTTTTCCCCTGAGAGAATCGTCAAACAGATCCCTTCTCTAGAAAAAATCTATACATCTCGCGTGCGGCTAACAGACCTTGTGTCTAAGCTGGATGGCCATGATGGGCTCGATGCTGAGCTGCAGAAGCTTTTTGGATCTCCAGAGCTTTTGCAAAGGCTTCAACAAGAGGCGTTATCGGAAGAAGGAGCTGAAACACCAGAAATCAATCGCATGATTGAAGATGGTCAAGCGGTGCGAGACCCTAGCCAGATGGAAAATGCTCGAGCCCTTCTCAAGGAATTTATCCTGCAATTGGCTGGTGCTGGAGAAGATTTTCCCAAAGATTCTTATGGGTTTATCTTGCAGTCCATCAAGAAATTAGACAACCAGCTTTCCGAGCAGCTGGATGAGATCCTCCACCACCCTGATTTTCAAAAGCTGGAGAGCAGTTGGAGAGGTTTCCATTACCTCGTGACAAACTCTGAAACAGGGGAAGGTTTAAAATTACGATTGCTTCAGATCAGCCAAAAAGAGATGGTCCGAGATCTTGAAAAGGCGATGGAATTTGATCAAAGCCAACTGTTTAAAAAAGTTTATGAAGAGGAATATGGTACTTTTGGTGGAAACCCTTTCTCTTGTTTGGTTGCAGATTTTGAGTTTGGCCGCCACCCCCAGGAAATTGAGACGTTGCGAAAGCTTTCAAATATAGCGGCGGCTGCCCATGCGCCTTTGTTAACAGCTGCTTCGTCTAAATTGTTTGATATGGGAAGCTTTGGGGAAATTGGAAACCCTAGGGATTTGGGTAAAATTTTTGAAAGCACAGAGCTGATTAAATGGAACAGTTTCCGCAAAACCGAGGATTCTCGCTATGTTGCGCTTTTGCTCCCCCATGTGCTGATGCGTCAACCCTATGGAGCCGCAACAAGCCCTGTTGAAACCTTTGATTATGAAGAGCAAGTCGACGGAGAGGACAACCGCAATTTTTGTTGGGGCAATCCAGCTTACGTGATGGCTCAACGCATTGCGAATGCTTTTGCTTTGTATGGTTGGACCGCTGCGATTCGTGGTGTAGAAGGTGGTGGCCTTGTTGAAAATCTGCCGGTTTACAGCTTTAAGACCACCAATGGGGATTTAAATATGAAGTGCCCCACGGAAGTCACCATCACAGACCGTCGGGAAAAAGAGCTGAGTGACCTCGGTTTCATCGCCCTGTGCCATTGTAAAGGAAAAGACTTTGCTGCCTTTTTTGGTGGGCAGACTGCACAAAAACCAAAGATTTATAACACCGAAGATGCCAATGCCAACGCCTTGGTTTCAACACGTCTACCTTACATGCTGAATGCCTCCCGTTTTGCTCATTATATCAAGGTGATGATGCGTGACAAAATTGGAAGCTTTATGTCGAGGGATGACGTAGCAGATTATCTCCAAGATTGGATTGGGGATTATATTTTGTTGTCTGACGCAGCTCCCCAAGAGATCAAGGCTCAGTTTCCTCTTCGGGAAGCCAAAGTAGAAGTTTTGGATGTTCCAGGAAAGCCTGGTGCTTATAAAGCCGTTTTATTCTTGAGGCCGCATTTTCAACTTGAAGAGCTTACAGCTTCTCTGCGCTTGGTTGCGAATCTTCCTGCGCCTGTTGCTTAAAGCGAACAAAACCCATTTTTAAAAAAGGAGCAAGAGCATGACAACACCATTTTATAGATCTGGCGACGACGTCCCCCAAAGAGAAGTTCAAACCATGTTAGGTAGAGAAATGACAGGAAGTACAATTGACCACTACCCCCAAACAGCCACCGCAAACCATGTGATTCAAATAGGATCTTTTACCAAATCCACCCTCAATGGATTGACCAAGTTTTGTCAATTATTTGAGTATGAAGAAACGATTGACCGCTCCATTAACCCCCATGCAGTGGGGCAAATTTTTCCGTCTGGGTCCATTGCGGCATCCCACGTAAAGATCTGTATTCCAACAGGGAACTATGTCGCAGATCTTCAAACGCAGTTATATAAAGGAAATGAAATTAAAGAGATCATAGTTCGACAACTGGCAAGCATCAAGAATACAAACACAGTGATCATGGAGATTAAATATAGCATTTGTTATATCGCTGCTTTTAAGCCCCAGGGTAATCGCTCATGGTTTACATTCCGGTTCGATAAGCGAAACCAAACATTTACAGCCTACGATCAGACAGGGAAAAAGCAAGGAAAATCAGCTTCTCAGATTGATCTTACCACTTCTAAAGTGGGTGGGAAAAAATAGAGCGAAGAGAGAAATTTTGCATCTTGTACCAAGTCCCAGATTAATTTAGATGAATGTTTAGGAGGGTGAGGCTGCGCAAGTGTACTTGAGTACATGCGTAAAGCCGAATCCCGATCCAAACGTTTAGATCAATTAAAAATGGGACTTGGTATTAAAACCCTTATATAGCATGGACCATGTAAGGGTTTTGAGGCTAAATTTCCCCTCGTTTTTGGTTTTTCCTGGACATCAAAATAGAGCAGACCAAAATACATACAATGAACACAAGCGACAAAGTCGCTGGGATTTTGAAAAAATCTGCGATAAGCATTTTAACACCAATAAAGCATAAGACAACAGCAATCCCTTTTTTCAGATAGCCAAATCTGTCTACAAAGTGTACGAGGACAAAATAAAGGGATCGCAGCCCTAAAATAGCCAACACGTTAGAGCTATAGACCAAAAAATGGTCTTGGGTAATGGCAAGCACGGCAGGAATTGAATCAAGGGCAAAAACCAAATCTGCTAACTCAACCAGCACAAGTGCCATAAAAAGAGGTGTGAATATAAAGGAACCTTCAGGGTTTTTAATCCAAAAAGCCTTTCCTTGATAGCTTTTGTCAAAGGGAAACCAAGCGATTAAGCGTTGGACAAAGCTATTTTCTAGAAAGGAAGTTTCTTTAGAAGCCATTAAAAGCTTAACACCTGTTACAACCAAGATCCCGCCAAAAACCAAGAGAAGCCACTCAAATTGCTCAATTAAGCTTAAGCCCCCTAAAAGCATGGCTGCACGCATGACAAGAGCCCCCAAGACCCCCCAAAATAAAACACGGTGCTGGTATTTTGCTTGGATCTGGAGGCTGGAAAAAATGAGGGTGAAAAGAAAGATGTTATCAATACTTAAAGATTTTTCAACCAGATAGCTGGTGAAAAAAAGGATCCCTCTTTCAACGCCGCCATCAATAACAATGCCAACCCCGAATAGAAGAGAAAGAACAACCCAAACCACGCTCCAACGAATGGATTCTTTAAGGGAAACTTTATGTGGATTTTTGTGGAATACGCCCAAATCAAGGATGAGTAAAACTGAAACAGCTATCCCCAACAGGGTCCACCCAAGGTACATATGCGCCATTTTTCTTGTCTCTTTTATATTGAATCTAACGAAGTAATATTCGAGAAAATTTTACGCTATTTTATTTAAAAAATCACTCGGGATGCTTTTTAAGGCCGAAATTTTTTAAAGAGCATGTTAAGCCCTTCTCTATAGTTTGGAAATATGAGGTGGAGATCCATCTCGCGTTTGATTTTTTTGTTGAGAATTTTTTTGCTGCTTTGATAAAAGCTTTTTCCCATGGTTGATAAATTTGCCTCTTCAGGAGAAAGGAGAGGAAGGAGCGGATGATTCAGAAGTTCGCACCCATATTCTACGATGCTGGCTGTGGAAGATGGTTCATCATCTGCAACGTTGTAGATATAATTCGAAGAATTGGCACGTTTTCCACTGTTTTTCGCTATGGAAGTCTGTAAAACTTGCAAAATATCATCTAAATGAATACGGGAAAAAAGAACATCTTTTTTAAAGATGCGCTTTGCTTTTCCCAGCAAAATAGCTTCAAGAATATTTCTTTCTGGTCCATAAATTCCCGCTAGTCTGAAAATATGAACAGGGAAAGGGGCCATATAGCGCTGAAGCCCATTTTCAATGTAGAGACGTCGTATGCCTTCTCGTGTGTTCGGATGGGGCACTGTTTCTTCATCAACCCATGCGCCTTCGTGGTCGCCGTAGACCGCTGTTGAAGATAGATATCCCAACCATAACAAAGGAGAGGTATTTTTTTTAGAGGCACACAGGGATAATGGTTGAAAAAAAGGTTGCTCTTTAAAATAATCCCTATTTTTTTTAGAATTTTCTTCTGGTTCAATCTCTCCAATAGGAGGGATTGAAATGAGCACATGGGTTGCTTCATGCAATGCTTCTTGGAAATGCGGGTCATGGGTATCTGTCCAAGTTTCAATACCCAAAGCTCTGAGGCGTTCAGCTTTTTCTAAAGAGCGGGTTGTTCCTTGAATTTTCCACCCCTTTGAGTTTAAATCCACAGCAAGGGCTTCACCTACATACCCCAAACCTATAATCATCAAACAAGGCATTCTTAATCTCTCTATAAGCTGTAGCAAGCTTCATCGAAAGAAGGGCGCCCCCCACGTGGATAGAGAGCTTCTGCATCTCCATACCCCACGTTGCAAAGAAAATTACTTTTCCAAGGTCTATCTGCAAAGAAAAGCTTGTCTACCGTCTCTTTATCAAAACCTGACATAGGTCCACAATCTAAGCCCATGCTACGGGCTGCAAGGATGAAATAAGCGCCCTGAAGCGTCCCGTTACGAAAAGCAGTTTCGTTGGAAAGGTCTTTATTATCCACAAACCAAGACCGTGCGTCGAGATGAGGAAACAAAATAGGTAGCTGCTCATAAAACCTCTGATCGTGGGCAATGATCGCTGTTACGGGGGCTGACATGGTTTTATCGACATTCCCAGGAGCCAGGGCTGATTTTAATTTTTTCTTGGCTTCTTTTGATTTCAAAAAGAGCACTCGCATGGGGCAACAATTAAGGCTCGTAGGGCCCAAAACTGCTAGTTCATAAACCTGCTGCAGCAGGCTATCTGGAACCTCATGGGGCTTCCAGGCGTTATGGGTTCTTGCTTTTCGGAACAACACATCCAGCGCATCTTGGGTCAGCATGATTTTATCCTTTTTAGACAAATTGCGAACAATGATCGACAGTATATACCTTTTTTATTAAAAAATTAAAATTTTTTTATGTGGTGCTCTAGAAGGCAAATCGTCCAAGGGAAGCCTTTAATTGTGCCAGTTGTGCCAAAGCTTCAGCATGGCGTTTTTTCACTTCTTGAATGACAGATTCTGGTGCTTTTTCACAAAAATCTGGACGTTCCAGCTTTTGCTCCAAAGCCTCCTTCTCTTTTTGAGCTTTTTGGATGGCTTTTTCGAGGCGTGCAGCTTCTGCCTCCACGTCCACAAGGCCTTGGAGCGAAACAGTCACCAGGGTTTTTTCAACAAGCCCCTGGGAGACTCCAGAAGCTTTTGCCACAAGGGGCGCCTCACTGGCAAGGGTTAAGGACTCAAGACGCAACAGCTTTTTCAGCAAGGCACCCTGGCGTTCCATAAAAGCTTGGAGGGGTACTGTTTCAGAAAACAGACAAATCTGTAAAGGCACTTGGGGAGAAATCCGTAATTCTGAACGCAACGTTCGCACATAGCCCATCATAGCGATAACCCAGATGATTTCTTCCCTAGCTTGGGACCAAGATTGGGGATTTGAAAGCTGCAGAGTTGGCCAACGCCTTTGGCTCAACAAAGCTTCCTTGTTTTGGGATACGTGCCCCCAGAGGGTCTCTGTCATGAAGGGCACGAAGGGATGGAGTGCGTGAAGTAAACACCCCAGCGCCCAGGCGATGGTTTGGCGGGTTTCTTGTTGTTCCTGGGGAGAGCCTTGCTCCAGGCTAAATTTTGCAAGCTCAAGGTACCAGTCGCAGTAAGTTCCCCAAACAAAATGATACAGCAGGGCGCTGGCTTCGTGGAAGCGAAAGCTCTCCAGGAAAGGGGGTAGCTGCGCCAGAAGATCCCCTACCGCTGTAATAATCCACTGATTCAAGGAAAAATGAACAGCTTCTGGCTGAAACGCCTCATCCCAATGACAGCCCTTCATGAGGGTAAAGCGGGTTGCATTCCACAACTTGGTCATAAAATTGCGATAAGTTTCTACGTGGGCGACCCCAAACCGGATATCACGGCTGGGGGCCGCCAAGGCTGTCAAGGTAAACCGCAGGGCATCTGCGCCGTAAGTCTCGATCATCTCCAGCGGGTTAATCGCATTTCCCTTGGTCTTCGACATCTTTTGACCTTTTTCGTCTCGCACCAAAGCATGGACATAGACCGTGCGAAAGGGAACCTGCTTTTTGAAAAAGAGCCCCATCATCACCATCCGGGCCACCCAAAAAAAGATGATATCAAATCCTGTCACCAGCACATCTGTTGGATAGTAACGGTCTTGCTCCACCGTTGGGTCTGGCCACCCAAGGGTTGAAAAGGGCCACAGCCCTGAAGAAAACCAGGTGTCTAAAACATCTTCATCTTGTACCAAAGCAACAGATTTTCCGTAATGTGTATCGGCTTGGGTTTGGGCCTCTGTAGCAGACATTGCCACAAAAAAAGCACCGTCAGGGCCATGCCAAACGGGAATTTGATGCCCCCACCACAGCTGACGAGAAATACACCAGGGCTGGATGTTACGCATCCATTCAAAGTAGGTTTGGGCTAAATTTTCGGGCACGAAGCGAATGCGTCCGTCTTCAACGGCTCGAATCGCTTCTTCCGCAAGGACATGAGCCTGGAGGTACCATTGGTCTGTCAACCAAGGCTCCACCACCACCCCAGATCGGTCTCCATAGGGAACGGACGTCACAATCGCTTCTTCCCGGACCCAAATGTCTTCTGCTTTCATCCGCTCCAATAAAACGCGCCGAGCCTCAAAGCGATCCAGCCCTTGGAAGGCCTCGGGCACCGATGTGTTGAAGCGAGCTGATTCATCAAAAATATTAATCATAGGAAGGTTGTGGCGCTTGCCCACTTCAAAGTCATTAAAATCATGAGCGGGGGTAATTTTAACGGCTCCTGTGCCTTTATCTGGATCACAGTAGGTGTCGGCAATAATGGGGATGAGGCGATTGACGAAAGGCAAAACCGCATGGCAGCCCACCAGCCCTTGATAACGCAGGTCTTCTGGATGAACAGCAACCGCTGCGTCTCCTAACATCGTTTCTGGGCGGGTTGTGGCGATTTCAATAAACACCCCAGGTTTTTCATGAATAGGGTAGCGTAAAACCCACAGGGTTGCCTCTGTTTCCTGGTGAAGCACCTCTAAATCAGACAGCGCTGTTTTAAAGTGGGGGTCCCAATTCACCAAGCGCTTGTCTCGATAGATGAGCCCCTCTTGGTAGAGCTTTACAAAAGCCTGGCGGACAGCATGACTCATCCCTTCGTCCATGGTGAAGCGCGCCCGACTCCAGTCTGCAGAAACCCCCAAACATTTCATCTGGTGGACGATCTCATCACCCGAATAGGCTTTCCAGGCCCACACCCGTTCCAAAAAAACCTCTCGCCCCATCTCACGCCTGGACAAGCCCTCCTCGGCCAGCTGGCGCTCTACCACCATCTGGGTTGCAATGCCCGCATGGTCAGTACCTGGCTGCCACAACACGTCTTTGCCCTGTAAACGATGATAGCGTATCAAAACATCTTGGAGCGTGTAGGTGAGTGCGTGGCCAAGATGTAGGCTTCCCGTCACGTTGGGAGGAGGCATCATCACACAAAATGGCGGTAAGGGAGACTGGGGGCCGCAAGCGCCTATTTCTGCTTCAGTCCATTTTTGGGTAATGGCAAGCTCTACTTGTTGGGGGCTATAGGTCTTTTCAAGGTTGGCTGCACCTGCGACATCTTGGGCTGGTTGAGTCATGGGTTTTTGTAAAGCTCCTTTTGGCTTGAGATAAGCGGATTAGACGCTAGGATTCTATAACAGTCAACGCTTTCCCAACCCCCACCAAAGCAGGCCGCAAAAGCCTCCCATGGATTTGATAGCCTTCTTGCATCACCTGCACCACACATCCCACATCTTCTTCTTTTCCTTCAATTTCGCACATAGCCTGGTGGTGGTGAGGATCAAATTTCACGCCCAAGGCCTCAATTTTTTGAATACCATGGCGTTCGCAAACCGTTGACAAAGCTTGTTGGGTCATGGTGATACCGTTGATCAGATTTTCTAAAAGAGGAGACTCTGACGCCGCATCTTCAGGGATGCTGTCCAAGGCACGTCCTAAATTATCTAGAACGGACAAAACATCTTTTGCGAAAGACGTGATGGCATATTTGCGGCCTTCTTCCTGCTCACGTAGAGCGCGCTTTCTTGTATTTTCAGCTTCAGCTAGGGTGCGTAACAGTTGATCTTTTAATTGGTCAACTTCTTCAGAAGCGCATCCAGAAAGCTGATTTTCATCCTGATCAAGGGCGGGATCTAGGGTCTTTTCTGCATCTTCTACATTTGTCTTTTCAGGGGTTTCTTGGGTCATCTTGATCAATTCCTTTCTATTGCGACGGCACGATACATAACATCTATCTCCTTTATAGCGCTGAAGAACGGAAATTGTAAAGGTAGGCATCTCCATTTCACCAAAGGATTAGCAGCATTTTTGGTTTATTGCACAATAAAGAGAAAGCTGCACTTTATGGTTTGATTTGGGATGGTTTTTCAGTTGGAGCTTGGGCTTCAAGCTCCAAGACACGGGCCATATTGTCAAGCAAAACAGAGATGGCTACTTCGGTCCTTGGTGCGCCTCCTACCACTTCAAAGCTCCATCCTTGGCTTGTAGACGACGGTTGCTGTTGAAAAAATCGCTCTATAACTAATTGATGGTAATAAACGAAAGGTTGATTTGAAATGGCTAAACAGTGGCCTGGAAATGGCTTAGAAGAAAGCCACTTTTTCAAATTATTTAGGGTAGCTGGTTGCAATTGGTTTAATACGTCTGCCCCTTTGTGTCCAAGGAACCGAGTACGAGATTCTACAAAGTGTGTTCCGAGCTCATGAAGTCCGTTTGGGAGTTTCATGTTATTCCAAAGCCATTGAATCGCCTGGGTTTCAGTCTTGGGAAGCGAACTGACAGGAGATTTCATCAATTTTAGCTGGCTGACCTCAAAGAGATTAAGAGGTCTGTTGGTGGCTAGTAAAATCACCTGTACTTGAGTGCCTAGGTTCAATTTTCGTTTCTGATAGAGCGATACCAAATAGCTGATCCGCTCATGCATGCGTTCCACCAAACCGCCAAAGACAATAAGATAATCTATTGATTTTCGAGAAATTGGTTCTATTTTTTCAAGATCTCCCATTTCCCTGAATAAATTTTGCATCTCCTTTGTGTGGTAGGGGTGAAATTTTCGTTGAAATTCAGAATCCCAGCGTTCAACGCCTTCGGGACGTTTCAAAAAAGCTTTTGATAACGCCACTAAATTAGGCAAATCAATTTTTTGAGGAGATGTTTGGGGAGACAACAGAGCGTTTAAGCATGTGTCGGGACAGCCCGGAATTGGCTTAAGAACAGGTTTTAACAAATGAAAAATTGAAAAAATCTGAGGCAGCAAATTTCCTTTATCGTCTAAGACGCGTGCCTCAGCAAAAGGAATGGACAGCAAACAGAAAAGAAAAAGCGCTAATAACCTGAAATTAAATAAAAAAAGAAGCATCTTTCCGAAACTATATATCCCTTCTTGCTTGGTAGAGGGATGAAAGATTTTTACAATTTTGTCAAGCAACTTTCTGAACAGGTTGATTCTGGTATTGTTCAAATCGATTTTGAAAATGTGAGGTATAGCGAAACAAAAAAAGCATAGAGGGTACACAGCAAAGGCTTGCTAGCAGAAAGAATGTGCTCCAAGAGAGAAAATCTGCTGCAATGCCTGCAACGCCTGAAAGCAGAATACGCATTAAAGAGGCAATGGAGGTGAGTGCCGCAAAATGCAAGGCTGTATGCCCTGGCAAACATAGGCTTGAAATATAGGCGATAAATGCAGAGGCTCCAAGGCCGCATGTAAAATTTTCAGCTCCAATAACGATGGTTAAGATCCATAGATTATAACCAACAAGGGATTGGATGAAAAACATAAGGCAAGAAAGAATTTGAAGCACGCTGCATAACAAAAGCCCTGTGGCAATGCCAAAGCGATTGAGCAGCAGACCTCCAAAAAAACCACCGCAGATCATGGAGCTGATGCCAAAAAATTTCGCAATTTGAGCGATTTCTAATTTGCTAAAGCCTATGGAAAGCAAAAAAGGCGTATTCATAACGTTTAAAACCGTGTCGCCAACTTTATAAAGAAGAATGAAGGTGCACACAATTCGCCAATCATATTGGCTGAAAAGATCCTGAATACCTTCTTTAAACGATGCCAGCAGCGCTTGATTGGGTGGTGCTGAAACTACTTTCAGGTTAGAGCTGGGGGGATCTTTACTCAGCAAGCAGGTGATCATGCCAACGAACAGGCAACATGCCATGAGGGTATAAACATGAAACCAAGAAATCCAGGAAGCTAGGAAAAGGGCTCCTGCACCGGATGCCATCATGCCCAGGCGAAACCCTAAATAGGTGGCCGAGGCAGAGCTGCCTTCTAAACCTTTAGGTGTAATTTCAATGCGATAAGCTTCAACAATGACATCTTGAAGGGCAGCAAATAAGCAAACCATTAACGCGAGACAAGCCGTCCACACAAGATGTTCCTCAGGACTTGTTGCTCCCATCCCGATGATGGAGCCAAATAGACAAATCTGGCTGAACAATGCCCAGCTACGCCTGCGCCCCAACCAACGGCTGAGGTAGGGGATAGAAAGACGGTCTACAACAGCACCCCACACAAATTTTAAACAGTAAGGTAAGGTAGAAAGCGCCATCAGCCCAATGACAGATGGCCTAATGCCAAGCTCTGATAACCATACACTCAAGGTTGAGAGGGTTAGAAGAAAGGGGATGCCACTAGAAAAACTGAGCAGGATGATCTTCACAAAAAAAGAAATATTTTGATGCAAGATTTTAAAATTTGTTGAAGGAATCTTTGTAAGCAAGTGATCGATTCCCCGTTAATAGCTTACCATTCCAGGCAGATTTCTTAATACAGACATCACTTCTGGAATTTCTAATTTCATCTTAAACCCCTTTTTCTTTTTTTGCAAAAAAATGCCACAAAGACTCTTTTTTTTGATTTTCTTAAGCTGTTTCTTGCTTATTCAACTGATATTCTTGTGATTGTGGTGAAAAATGGCTTTGGAAATGGGAGGCAAGCTCCAAAAATGGTTCTGAATTTAAGAGAGAGTCACAGGCCTGTCCTAATTGTTTCAGGTAAGTGGGCAACTGATCCGCTGGAATATGTTGGCGAAAGAATGACTCATGGACTGCTCTTTCGAACAAAAGTGATAGAATATCAAGGCCGATGGGGCGTGTTACCCCAAAGGTTACATGGAGCGAAGCGTCAGATTCTGCAAGGGCATCGTGGTAAGTTCCTCGGGGAAGATAAAGGACATCACCAGGTGCAAGGGTTGCTTGGAAGGCGATCTCTCCCTTGGCTTGATCATGATAGGCTTGCCCAAATTGCTTAAAGGCAGGATGGGGAAGGGGAGCATCATAGCGTCCTTGATAAACCGTCCATTTTTTCTTTCCCAGAATATGAAAAACCCAGACATCGTGGGTGTCGAAGTGGCTTTTAAAAGCTTGTTTTTGTTTCCAGGATAAATATAAATTTGCCTGAACTTTTCCACTAAAAGTTTCTTGGAATAAACGACCCATACGCCGTAAAGCAGGTGTCATGTTTTCCAGCTCATTGCAAACTAGGGAAGCCCCCTGTTCTAGATAAGCAATCACTTGCTTCGGATTTGGGCGGAGGAGCGGACCATTAAGGCTTGTTACCGTTTGGCAATAGAAACGAGGCTCTAGGCACTTGCCTTCCAAGGCCAGTTGGAGTGTTTGGGGTGTCCAAAGCAAGGGAATTGAAAGCAGTTCATTCAAAACCTCCCAAGACATAAGATTATTGAAACGGTGGGGATGAGGTGCCCTGCCATAAAAAGGACGCTGATCCAGATAATCTTTTAAGAAAATTTTGCGCGTTTGAGGCGCAACGAGGTCTTCAAAGCACCAAAGGCTAGGTTGCTCTGAAGAAAAATTATGGGCGGAGATTGATGCATGCATGAAGGAAACTCCTGTTTTAACGATTACAATCGCACCTTTGCGTTATCTTGCAGATTTACCTTCTTTATAAAAGGAAAATGCTGGAAGAAAAACAAAGAATCAAGGTGAAATTCATGTCCTTAGCAAAATTCAAATTTATAGAGATTTTTTAACCCTTAATCATTTTGTTTTTTTTGGCCTGTTTGATAAGGCCTAAGGCTTTCTGAGTTATGACCATAAGGTGACCGTTGCTGTCTCTCTTCAGCAGAATTTATTTGGGTCACAGACGTTCTTTCGGTTACAGAGGTTGTTGTGGTAGAAGTTGTTTCTCTGGAAATATTTCCGCTCGTCTCAATCCTTCGTTCTTCTGACATTTCGCTCGTTGTTCTTGTTCTGGTTGTTTCGGTGCGCCTAGAGGGAGAATTTTGTGGAGGCGTTGTTTCAGAGCTATCTTGTCCATAGAAAGGCTTGCCTGAATAAATAGGTGAGCTGCTCAAAAGGGCAATACTTACAGCTCCCATAAATTTAGGTTTTATCGTAAACATGTCTTATCCTCCCTCATTATCATTATCTCTTAAGGATCTTCGTTGGAAGGTAATTTTTGACAGAGAGTCCATTCATACAAATGGACGTAAGGTAAGGATACACTGGGCTCCTCAGTCTCAACCTTACGAAGAAATAATTCTACTATTATCTAATATTGATTATGTGGAAAAAAAATTTACAAATTATTAATTATTATTACTATTTTATAAACTTTTTAAGAATGAGAGATGTTTTGTTGAAAGAACTCGTTTAATTTTTGAAGGATATATTGACGAAAAATGAAAACCCGCTTGAGGGTGAGTGAATGGCGCGTGCACGCTACATAACGAAAGACCAAAGGCTTACTTTCTTGCTGCAACACCTCAACCAGGTCATCCTCTGGGGGCACAAGAAATAGGGGAAGCTGAACAAGCCCAAGATCTTTTTGGGCAGCATAATAAAGTCCTTGGAAACTATTGAGAGCTAAAACATGGGGACGTGGTTTTTGGGACGGACGTCCAACCTCAAGTAACCAACGAAAATGAGATAAAAAAGTAGGATCTGTTCTTTTTTCTTGAAAAATCATCAGGCGATGTTGATCAAGATCTTTAATGCAAGTTGGGGTTCCTTGTTTTTCTAGATAGGCTTTGCTTCCAAAGATACCTGCGGCACTTGGCATTGGTTTTGAGGTGATAAAATCAGGATCTGGGGGAGGAGACAGGGTGATGCTGATATCATACTGTTTAGACGCTAAATTCACCTCACAATCTGTAAACGTAAGTTGGAAATGAATTTCGGGATACCGCTTGCTAAATTCCAACAATTGTTCTGAGAACCAATGAACCCCCAAAGCGTGCGTAACCGCAACACGCACAACACCCCTTGGGGCATCTTTGTTTTCGATCAACATCATCTCTGTTGAGGCGAGTTGCACAGTAATTTCTTGAACGGTTTTGTATAAAAGCTCTCCTTTGTGAGTTAATTTTAACCCTCTAGGGATTCGATAAAAAAGTACACAATTAAGCTCTTTTTCTAAAAGTGCCACTTGTCGGCTGAGAGCAGATTGGCTGATATACAGCACTTCCGCCGCTTTGGAAAAGCTTCCTATTTCAGCGATTTTAAAAAAAACACGTAATCTGTCCCAGTCCACGACACCTCAGCCCACTCAAAATTTTTATCTCATTGTGTTTCATAATAGTTATTAAAAAACGTTTTCTGGAAAAAAGTAAATCATTTTATCCAGCGCTTTTCGTGTCATGCCTTAAAAAAATAAACTGGGGTTACCACTTGACTTTTTTAGCTTTGTGGTTGAGGATGGGGTCCAGTTTTAATCATTTTTTGGAAAATGAGAGGGAAAGACGAAATGTCTAGGCGTTGTATGATTTCGGGGAAAAAAACGGTTTTTGGGAACAATGTTAGCCACGCTAACAATAAGACGAGGCGTCGTTATCTGCCCAATCTTCAGGTTGTTTCCTTCACCAGTGACGTGCTTGGAACTGCAGTGCGAATGAGAATCTCTACCCACGCCATCCGAACCATTGAGCATAAGGGGGGTTTAGACACCTACCTGAGCAAGCTTTCTCGTAATGATGTTTCCCCTGATCTTTTCCCTTTGTACAGACGGTTTAAAAAAGCCAGCGCTGCCACGTCTGTAGCTGCTGCTTAAGGGGCTCGTGGCTGAAATCGATAAAGGGGTGTAGGGTGGAACCAATGCCTTGGATTATTGGGAATTGGAAGATGAAGGGCTCCTGGGCCCATGCTCAGAACTTTGCTGAGGGTCTTCGGGCTTTTTTGGGCCAACCTCAGTCGCCTTCCTTAAAAATTGGAGTATGTCCTCCTTTTCCTTTTCTTGCAGCTTTTAAATCATCAATTGATAGAAAATTTCTCTTAGGTGGTCAAGATTGCGCACCTTTTACCCAAGGGGCTTATACAGGCGATGTGGGCGCTGAGATGCTGCAAGATATGGGGTGCACGTTTGTCTTGATTGGCCACAGCGAGAGGCGCCAGCACCATAGGGAAGACGCAGCATGCCTTCAGCAAAAACTTGCTCGCGGGGTAGAAGCAGGGCTTAAGGTTGTTTTATGTGTAGGAGAAACGAAGCAGCAACGGGAGGCAGGTCAACAGACACAAAGTGTTTCTCAACAACTGCAAGAGGCCCTTCAGGGTTTGAAAAATCCAGACTCTTTGTTGATTGCTTATGAACCCCTGTGGTCCATCGGCACACATCAAACCCCTTCTCCTGAAGCCGTTCAGCAGATGGCACACTGCATCCAACAAACGTTTCAAAAGCTTTTTCCCCATATTACTCAAACTGTTCCAATTCTTTATGGTGGTTCCGTCACAGCAGAAAATGTCCAAACTTTCTTGAAAATTTCTGGTATCTCTGGTGTTCTTGTGGGCGGAGCGAGCGTTGAGCTGAAGACATTTCTTCCCCTCCTTGAAGCTTGCGGTTCTGTTTAATCACTAAACAGATGATCGGCTAGGGTTTCCAGATGCGTCGCATCATCAAAAAGAGCAGTCCTGTAAAAATGCTTAAGAAAAAAAGCACTTTAAAACCAATCTCGCGGCGTTTTTCAAGCTCTGGCTCTGCGGTCCATGCCAAAAATGTGGTGACATCTTTGGCCATTTGCTGAACGGTCGAGGGTGATCCATCCGCAAAGGTGACAAGCCCATCAGATAACGGTGGCGCCATGGCAATTTGGTGCCCTGGAAAATAGGCGTTATAATGCATGTTTTCCCCAAGTGCAAAGCCTTTCGGTGGCGCCTGAAACCCCGTTAGCAAAGCATAAAGATAGTTTGCCCCATCTACCCGCGCCTTAACCATCAGGGAAAGATCTGGTGGATAAGCGCCATGGTTAGCCGCCCGGGAGGCCTTCTCATTTTTATAGGGGTTTGGCATCCCATCAGAAGAGCGGCCTGGACGCTCAAACATCTCTCCCTCATCGTTAGGACCATCTAGGATGCTGTAAGAAGCGGCAATGGCTTTAATTTCTTGTTCGTTGAAGCCAAGGGCTTGAAGCTCTCGAAACCGTGTGTAATGAAGCCCATGACACGCGGCACACACTTCTTTGTAAACCTGAAAGCCCCGTTGTAAAGCTCCCCGGTCAAAGGTTCCCAACATCCCTGAAAAAGGCCAGATTTGCTTTGGAACAAGGGGGGATTCCTCGGCATACCCATGGCTCATCCCCAAAAACAGCAGAGATGCCACGATCACCACTTGTATCCATAAACGTCTAAGCTTCATGGGCGTAGCCTCTTTTTATCAAGGATTGGGTCTCCGAGACTTTGGGGAAGCGGGAGCGGTTTTTCAAACCGGGACAGAAACGGTAAAAGCACCAGAAAATGGAAAAAATAATAGGCCGTTGCAACCCTTGCCGAAATTAAATAAATCCCCTCTGGAGGTTTTGCTCCGGCCCACCCTAAAACACCGCATGCAACCACCAATATCCAAAAAAACCACTTATAAATGGGGCGAAATGAGGCGCTGCGCACGGGGGATTTGTCTAACCACGGCAAGATAAAGAGCATGAAAATAGCTCCAAACATCAGCAAAACGCCCCCCAATTTATCAGGAACGCCACGTAAAATGGCGTAAAATGGCAGAAAATACCATTCCGGAACAATGTGGGGAGGGGTCACCAGAGGGTTCGCCGGGATATAGTTGTCTGGCTCACCAAAAAAGTTGGGATAGAAAAAGACAAAAAAGCCCCAGATAAGGCCCAGCACCCCAAGCCCAAACAAATCTTTCGCCGTGTACGCTGGGTGAAAGGGAATTTTATCTTTTGGATCTTTCAGGTCAATGCCTAAGGGGTTGTTGGAGCCATGTTTGTGAAGCGCCACCAGGTGAAGCGCCACCACCCCCACAATCAAAAAAGGAAACAGAAAATGAAGGGCAAAAAAACGGTTAAGGGTTGGATTGTCGACTGAAAAGCCCCCCCACAACCACGTCACGACAGACTCTCCGATAACAGGAAAGGCGGAAAATAAATTCGTGATGACCGTCGCGCCCCAAAAGCTCATCTGTCCCCACGGCAAAACATAGCCCATAAAAGCCGTCGCCATCATAAGCAGCAAAATCACAACCCCTAAGATCCATAAAATCTCTCGGGGCGATTTATAGGAGCCATAGTAAAGGCCCCGAAACATGTGAATGTAGACCACGATGAAAAACATCGACGCGCCATTCATGTGCACATAGCGGATGAGCCACCCAAAATTTACATCCCGCATAATCCGTTCCACGCTATCAAAAGCGTGTTGAACATGGGGCGTGTAGGACATGGCTAAAAAAAGCCCCGAAAGAATCATCACCACCAAAATGATCCCCGCGAGGGAGCCAAAATTCCACCAATAGTTGAGATTTTTAGGGGTTTGATAGTCCCTCAATTCATGGTTGATGAACGTGAAAACCGGGAGCCGTTCATCAATCCAGTTTCGAATGGAGGGCTTCTGAGTGCTCGCAGGAAGTTGCTTTTCAGCCATCACACCACCTCCGCTTGGCCCAGGCGAAGGGTCTTATCGTCCAGAAAAACGTAAGGCGGAACAGGCAGATTTTTAGGAGCCGGCCCACGCCGCACCCGCCCTGAAACATCATATTCAGAACCATGGCAAGGACAGCGCCAACCGCCATAAGCACCCCGCTGCTCGGTGGGTTTTTGGCCCGTTGGAACGCAACCCAGATGGGTGCAAATACCCACCACCACCAACCACTGGGGCTTATCTTTGCGGATGCGTTGCCCATCCGGCTCAGGGTCTAGAAGCTCTCCAAGTGAAACGTGCGTTTCTTGACGAATTTCCTCCGGAGTACGGTGCCGGATAAAGACTGGGCTCCCCCTCCACATCACGGTGATCCCTTGGCCTGGCTTTACTCCGGAAAGATCTACATCAAGGGTTGAAAGGGAGGAGACGTCTGCCGCAGGATTCATGCTGTCCACAAAAGGCCATAAAAAGCTAGCCACCCCAACAGCACCCACCGTACAGGCTGTAAGAGCCAAGAAATCTCGCCGCTGCACACAATCCTCTCCAACGGCGTCCGTTGGGTCAGTTTTAAGAGACTCACTCACCTTGGGAGGTTTCTTTCCAGAACGCGTTACAGGTCCATCAACCACGTTTATTCCTTTTTTGGTTATACCAAGTCCTATTTATCTTTTAAAAAAACCGTTCTAAGCTAAACCCAACCAATCCCCTCAAAAATGTCTAAAACAGAAGCGTTTGTCAAGGAATGGCTGCGATTAAAAATCGAGAGGACTAAGTAACTCTGGAAGATAAGTGGTGGGCGCTGAAGGATTCGAACCTTCGACCACCTGATTAAAAGTCAGATGCTCTACCACCTGAGCTAAGCGCCCCTTGATAAGAAGAAAAATTTTCTCATCCAATGATCCCAGAAGCATAAAAGGATCTGCTTCCTGGGTCAATCCACATTTTAATATTTTTTACATTAGACTTCTCTCGATACTTCCTTTTATGAGCTGATAGGTGCGTCACTCCGGTGCTCAGATCCTCATGTACTGCAAGTACACTCCGGTCTTGCGCTCCGTTAATTCCTGCCCCTCAGCCCCTAAAAGTGGTTTCGAAAGAAGTCTATTTCTCAGGATATTTTGGCACCCTCAATCACTGCAATGTTCAGCTTTCAAGATGGCTTGAGCTTTTGAGACAAGAAGCGTAACACGATCAGGGAGGATATCTGCAAATCCGTCTGAGATTGAATAACGCAGGGTTTCAGTTTCAGCATGAACCGTTAACACCCCTGTTTTAAGCGTTAACAAGACGGGCGTATGCTTGGGGAAAATCCCCAACTCTCCTTCTTCCCCAGGAATAGCTAAAGAAACTACGGGATAATCTTCAAGCATCAGCCTATCTGGCGTTAAAAGCGTCACAAGCATGGGGGTAGGGGGACTCACGCAGCCTCCTTTGGTGCAGATTGTTGCGCGAGGGCCTTGGCCTTTTCAACGGCTTCATCAATGGTTCCCACCATATAAAAAGCTGCCTCAGGTAAATCATCATAATCTCCCGAAACAATCCCTTTAAAGCCGCGAATGGTTTCCTCAAGCTCCACAAAAACCCCGGGCGTTCCCGTGAAGACCTCCGCCACATGAAAGGGTTGAGACAAAAAGCGCTGAATCTTACGAGCCCTTGAAACCGTTAGCTTGTCAGGCTCAGAGAGCTCATCCATGCCCAAAATTGCGATAATATCTTGCAACGATTTATAATTCTGAAGAATCTGTTGAACCTCTCGCGCCACTTGATAATGCGCTTCGCCCACCACGTGGGGGTCAAGGATACGAGATGTTGAATCCAGCGGGTCAACTGCAGGGTATATCCCCAGCTCTGCGATCTGTCGGCTTAGAACGCTTGTGGCATCCAAGTGTGCGAAAGAGGTTGCAGGCGCTGGATCTGTGAGGTCATCTGCTGGCACATAAATGGCCTGCACGCTGGTGATAGAGCCTTTATGGGTGGAGGTGATACGCTCTTGCAAGGCCCCCATTTCTGTCGCCAGGGTGGGTTGATACCCAACGGCAGAAGGAATGCGTCCCAAAAGGGCTGACACTTCTGAACCTGCTTGGGTGAATCGAAAAATATTATCAATGAAGAACAAGACATCTTGGCCTTCAACATCCCTAAAATATTCCGCCACAGTCAAGCCAGAAAGGGCCACCCGCGCGCGTGCTCCTGGTGGCTCATTCATCTGTCCATAAATGAGGGCTGCTTTGGATCCATTACCATCAGCCCCTGCTTGGAGAGGTTTGATAACCCCTGAGTCCATCATCTCATGATAGAGGTCGTTGCCTTCTCGGGTGCGCTCTCCAACCCCTGCAAACACAGAATAACCCCCGTGGGCTTTGGCGATGTTGTTGATCAATTCCATGATGAGCACGGTTTTTCCAACGCCAGCGCCTCCAAAAAGACCAATCTTACCTCCACGGGAATAGGGCGCGAGAAGGTCCACCACTTTAATGCCTGTGACCAAGATTTTAGTTTCCGTAGATTGTTCCGTCAAAGGCGGTGCTTCACGGTGAATGGACCAACGCTCTTGGGTTTGGAGCGGGCCTTGGTTGTCGATTGGCTCCCCTATCACGTTCATGATGCGCCCTAGGGTTTCACGCCCAACGGGAACGGAAATGGCTTGCCCCGTGTCTATCACCTCTATGCCACGTTGAAGGCCTTCCGTCTCATCCATGGCAATGGTGCGCACGGCGCCTTCTCCCAGGTGTTGGGCGACTTCCAAAACCAGAACACGGTCTTCCAAGTTTACGTGTAGGGCGTTCAAAATTTCTGGGACTTTCCCCTCAAATTGAACATCTACAACAGCGCCGATAATCTGGCTGATTTTTCCCATAAGGTGGTGTGGCATAGGTTGCTTCATAAGGCTTCCGCTCCTGAAATAATCTCAATAAGTTCTTTGGTGATAGAGGCTTGGCGGGTTCGGTTATAGGCGAGGGCCAGCTTTTTAATCATCTCTTCCGCATTGCGGGTGGCGCTATCCATCGCCGTCATCCGGGCTCCCTGCTCGCTGGTATAGCTTTCAACCATGGCTTGGTAGAGCTGAAGCTCCAGGAAGAAGGGAAGCATTTTTTCCAACAATTTTGGAACAGAAGGCTCATAAAGGTAGAGGCCCCCTTGTGCGGTTCTGTCTTCCTCTGGGTGGGCTTTCGCGCAGATAGGGAAGAGAGGTTCAAACGTTAAATGCTGAACCATTACATTTTGAAATTTATTATAGGCAAGGGTTACATGCCCCAGCTGCTCTGCCTGCATGAGGGAAAGAATCTTTTGCAAGATCCGCTGGGCGCCCTCAAAGGAAAGGGTTGGTTTTCCTAAATCAACCTCGCCGTCTAGGACCCAAACGTGAGGATTTTTCTTGAGAGCTTCATAGCCTTTGCGACCCAAACAGTAAAAAGCAACCTGCTCGCCTTGTTTCTGACGCTGTTTTTGAAAATCTCGAGCTGCCCGCAACAGTTGTTGGTTAAAATGACCGCACAGACCTCGATCAGAGGTGAGTAACACCACCAAATGTTGCATATTGGCCTTGGCAGAAGGAGCAGCGAGCAAAGCAGGAACCTCTTCCAAATCTTGCAAGTGGCTTAAACAGCGCCCAAGGTTTTGTTGCAGGTGAGTCAGCACTAAATCTATGGTATCTCGCTGGGCTTGGCAGCGGCGCAGCTTCGCCCCCGCAACCATCTTCATCGCAGCAGTAATTTTCTGCGTTGCCTGGACGCTTTTTTTTCGGTTACGAAGATCCTGTAAACTTGACATAAACTTTTTTTCTAAGGGGTCGCCCCCGCCTTTATCAGATAAAAATTTTCAAAAAATGATCAAGAAATGCAACCAATTTGGATTCAATCTCTGGGATCAGTGTAGGTTCCTTGCGAAGGGCCTCCAGAATTTCTGGAGCATCTTGTTCTAGAGATAAGATAAACTCTTCCTCAAATCGGCGGATTTTTTCTAACGGAATCGCGTCGAGATAGCCACGCACACCCGCAAACATCAAAACCACCTGCTCGGCAACGGGAAAAGGGGCATATTTAGGTTGTTTCAAGAGCTCGGTTAACCGGCTTCCCCGGTGCAAGAGCTGTTGGGTGGAGGCATCCAGATCTGACGCAAATTGAGAAAACGCCGCCATCTCACGATACTGCGCTAGCTCCAATTTGAGACGGCCTGACACCTGTTTCATAGCTTTGGTCTGGGCCGCTGAACCCACACGGCTTACGGATAAACCAACATTAATGGCAGGGCGGATGCCCTTGTAAAACAGGTCCGTCTCCAAAAAGATCTGTCCGTCGGTGATGGAGATCACATTGGTAGGAATGTACGCAGACACATCCCCTGCTTGGGTTTCAATAATAGGAAGCGCCGTGAGAGACCCCCCGCCGCATGCATCTGAAAGTTTAGCTGCTCGCTCCAACAACCGGGAATGCAGATAAAAAACGTCTCCGGGATAGGCTTCGCGTCCGGGGGGGCGGCGCAACAGCAAGCTCATTTGGCGATAAGCGACAGAATGCTTGGAAAGATCATCATAGATGATCACGGCATGCATGCCGTTGTCGCGAAAATATTCCCCCATGGTGCACCCTGTATAGGGTGATATATACTGTAGAGGGGCTTTGTCTGAGGCTGTTGCTGCAACCACGGTGGTATATTCTAGGGCACCTTCAGCTTCAAGGACCTTAACAATCTGCGCAATGGTTGATCGTTTTTGGCCAATGGCAACATAGATGCAGTGCATTTTTTCCTGAGCGCTTTTTCCCTCATTTAAAGAACGCTGGTTTAAAATAGTGTCCAAAGCGATGCTAGTTTTCCCTGTCTGGCGGTCGCCAATGATAAGCTCTCGCTGTCCTCGGCCAATGGGAACCAGCGCGTCAATCGCCTTGATACCCGTTTGCATAGGCTCAAACACAGAGCGCCGCTGGATGATGCCTGGCGCTTTACGCTCAACCCGCATATAGGTAACGTCCTGCAAGGGGCCTTTGCCGTCGATGGGGTTACCCAAGCCGTCTACCACCCGGCCCAGCAACCCTTTCCCCACAGGAACATCCATAATGGTGCCTGTGCGGCGGACAAGATCTCCCTCTTTAATCTGACGATCATCCCCAAAAATCACAACCCCTACGCTGTCAGATTCTAGGTTCAAAACCATCCCCTTGACACCGCTTGGAAACTCAACCATTTCGCCCATTTGGGCATTATCCAGCCCCCAAACCCTAGCGATTCCATCTCCAACCGTTAAAACAGGCCCTATTTCTTCAACAGCAAGAGACTGATCTGCTTCCAAGATTTGCTTTTTCAAAAGAGAGGAAATTTCTCCTGCACCTAATTTCATAAACTCTTAACTTTCTACTTGAAGCTGTTGACGTAAACGTTTCAGGCCTGTTGCCACGGAAGCATCACATCGAAACTGCTCCCACAAAAGCACAAGCCCACCTAGGATGTCCGGTTGGATTTCAGATACAAGCTGAATCTGCTTGCGAAGGGTTTTGTGCAAAATCCCCTGAAGCGTTTCTGTTTCTTGTTCTGAAAGGGCGCGTGCTGTGATTAAACGCACGTTACAAGCGTCTGCTTGAGAGGCTATGCGTTCCAGGAAACAGGCCATGACAGCTTCGAGCATAGGCAAGCGCCGGTGATAGACCAAAAGACCAAGCAACCCCTGCATAAGCTTAGAAAATTCTAAATGCTTTGCCAGCTCAATCAGCAATCTCTGCTTTTGGGCTTGTGACACAAGGGGGCTAGTGATAAAACGCCAACCTTCAGGGTCTTTTTGAAGGACATTCCCCAAAGCTTGGCAATCTTTTTCAAAAGCTTTGCGGGTGTCAGAATTTTCGCAAAGTTCTAATAGAACATTCGCGTAGCGCTTAATCAAAGGGGCAGAGCGAAAATTCACATCTCCTCCGTGGAGCCGTTCAATTCCAAGAAAATGCGTGAAAGGTGGAGATTCATTGGAAAATTTCCACTACAAACACTGACATCTATGGTTAGCACATCTTTGCCAGCTGCGCAACTGTTCGCGCCGGCCTTGTGGGAATGGAAATTTTTTACAGCATGGGTAAAAGAAATGCTAATAAAAAATCTTGACCCAGGGCAGCTCCTCGAGCTACAAAAGGGTACCTATTGGTATATGGCGGGTGTAGCTCAGTTGGTTAGAGCGCCAGGTTGTGGTTCTGGAGGTCGCCGGTTCGATCCCGGTCATTCGCCCCATTTTTTGTTTAGGGAGCACGTCTGGCCCTAAGCCTGATCTAATAACTCCCGCACGCTCCCACCTTCCAGAGAAAGCCCCAGCACGTGCTTGCGGTGCCAAAGGGCATAAAAAAGAAGGCTCCAGGCCAAAAAGCCCTGTTTTTTGCTAGAGCTTCCAAAAAGTGTGCACACCTCTTCTGGCACACAAAGCTCTTGGATGCCAGGCTGTTTTGCGAGCAATTCTCCAAGAACCTTCCCTTGCTTCAAGACCCAAGCCTCTGCTGGAAAGGTGAAGCCTTGCTTTTTTGCAAAGGGGCGTGCCTCAGGGAGGTTTGCCTCAAGCCACGTGCGTAGAAGCCATTTATGATGGCCTTTGCGAAGCTTCAGTGAATCTGGCAATCCAAACAAGAACGCGCTCAGCTTGGGCTCAAGAAAAGGTGTTCGGCCTTCCAAGCCGTGGGCCATTAAGCATCGATCTAGACGGTTCAATAAATTGCTGGGCAACCAGGTTTTGCAATCAATGCCCTGGGAACGTTGCAGGTTGCTCAGTCCCTCGCCGGTTTGCAGGGCACTTTGTAAAGATGCTTTCCACCCCTCGGTTTGATGGCGCAACAAAGCTGTTTTAGAAAAATTGCCGCGTTGACGCATAATGCGCCCCCCAAGCCACCACGGCCAAGATGCTTTTCGATAGCGTCGATAGCCGGCCAGCAACTCATCCGCGCCTTCCCCACACAGGATCACTTTGATACCATGGGCTTTTGCAACGGAGGCCATTTTATACGTAGGCAGGGCAGAATAGTCTAGGAAAGGATCATCCACCACATCGACAACCCGTGGGAGAAATTCCCAAAAATCTGCTTCTGTAAAAGGCACTTCGTGATGGTTCGCACCACAAACCTGTGCTGTTGCCCGTGCATAGGCTGATTCATCGTGCTTAGGAGATTCTGGAAACACAGTGGTAAACGTTTGGACAGGCTGAGGCGTTATACGGTGCATCAGCGCCAAGAGCGTTGAAGAGTCAACCCCACCTGATAGAAAAAGACCATATGGCACGTCACTGCGCAAATGAAGGCGAACACTCTCATCCAAATGCTTGTCTAGTAATGAAAAAGCTTCTGCATCTTCTAAGGGAGCCGCAGGCGTGAACAAGGGAATGGTTCGGATATGAGAGGCGACAATCACCCCTTCATAAACACGCAGCACCTCTCCGGGAAGAACGCGCTTAATTTCTTTGAAAGGTGTGTCTCGGCCAACGGTAAAACGCAGTTGAAGCAGCTCTTCTTGCATCTCTGGGTCTAGCTCTCGGGAGGCGACACCGGCCTTTAACAAAGCCTGAAGCTCTGATGCAAAAAAGAAACCTGCGGGCGTCTCTGCATAATACAGCGGCTTAATCCCAAAGGGGTCCCGGGCCAGGATCAACTCTCCTTTGGTGCGATCATAGATGGCGAGGGCAAACATGCCCCGAAGCAATTTTACAAAATCCAGGCCGTACCGCCGATATAAAAACAAAAGCGGTTCGATGTCTGATTCGGTTTTAAAAGATGCTTCAGAGAGCAGCTGCTTTAACTCTTGATAATTGTAGATTTCAGCATTCGCCACCAAGGTGAGGTGATCAAGAAAAAAAGGCTGCTTTCCGCCTGTGTGATCGATAATCGCAAGCCGCGTCTGCCCCAAGGCAGCGGTATCTGATGCAAAAAATCCTTCCCCATCAGGGCCTCGATGTTGCAAACAGCCCAGCATGTCTCGCACGCGTTCCAGATCGAGAGATTTTTGCCGCTTGGCGATGGCACCTACAATTCCACACATGACACATCTTTCTCAAGTTTCTGGTGAGAACCGTCACAAAAAGGTGGGTTGCGTGTTTGCTTGCACCCGCATAAAAACACTTCCTCCGGCTTTTCCAACACGAAAGAAAGCGATTTTCCCTTGCTGGGGTCTTGTTTGTGGGCTCCATCACAAAACGGTTGTTTTTGGCTGAGCCCGCAGGTGCACCAGTAGTAAGTTCCTTCAGACAATTTACACCTGAAGGGTTCCTGGAGGGATGGGGCTGTTGTTTCCAATTTCATCTCAACTCTTTTATCATTCAACACCCGCTAAGGCGGTCGCGAGACACGTTGCTTGAAGGATGGGATCATCCAGGTTTTCTTTGATGACCTTGGCTTCCGAATCCCATAACAATTGCAAAAAGTGATAGACATTTCGAGCATAAAGGCTTGAAGCATCTGTTGCGAGGCGGGTTTCAAGAGCCCGTGCGCCTAAAATCTGAACCCCTCCGGTTGTGGTCAACAACTGGTCTTGCACGCTTCCAAAACAGTTTCCTCCCAAAGGGCCCGATGCCAGATCTATAACAACTGCACCCGGCTTCAAAACTTTGAGGAGGGGTTCTGTCACCAACACAGGGGGCGCTTTGCCTGGTACCAAGGCTGAACAGATCACCACATCCACCTTTTGCAGAACTTCCGCCAGTTTTTCTTGTTGAAGCTTGCGATAAGCCGCATCCATTTCTGTTGCGTATCCGCCAGCATCTTCTCCTGCAACAGGAGCTGGCACATCAACGAATTGGGCGCCTAAGCTTTCCACCTGTTCTTTCACCGCAGGGCGGACATCAAAAGCCATCACACGGGCCCCTAAGCGCTTGGCTGTTGCAATGGCTTGCAAGCCTGCAACTCCAGCCCCCAAAACCAACACCTGTACGGGGGGAACGGTTCCTCCCGCGGTCATCATCATGGGGAAGACTCGCTGGGTGAGGGCTGCTGCTTCAATCACGGCTCGATATCCCGCCAGGTTCATTTGGGAAGACAAAACGTCCATGGTTTGGGCACGGCTGATCCGGGGGATCAGCTCCAGGCTAAACACCCGCCATTGCTTCTTTTGGTAAAAGGGAAGGCGATCTTTTCCATAAAGACCCCCAAAAAGACCCACCAGGGTTGCGCCCTCTGGAATCAAGGCGCTTTCCGTGCCCTCTTCCCCAGAGCCTTGGGGTGGCTGAAGCTTTAACACCAGTTTAGCTTGTTCGTAGGTCTCTCGAGGAGACGCTGCGATGATGGCGCCTGCTTGGGCATAGGCCTGATCAGGATAAGAAGCGGAAATTCCCGCATCTTTTTCCACATAAACGCAAAAGCCCATGGCCACCAGTTTTTTAACCGTCTCAGGGGTGGCGGCAACCCGCCGTTCAAGGGCAACGGTTTCTTTAGGAACTGCAATTTTTAAGGGATTAAGCTGGGTTTTCTTCATACGTGAATGCTTACGGTCAATGATATAAATTGGGCCAACAGTAGCCCCCTTTCATGCCCCTTGGCAAGGAGAAAAAAGGGGAAGTGATCTGGTGTTATCCCGTCTCAAAACTGTTGCTATTTTACAACGATCGTGCAGAAAATGAAAAAGAACGTTTGAATGCCTTGACCCAAGTGTCTGTTTTTACTTATTGTTTTTTCTGAGGCACTTCAATGAACTTAAGTAAAAATAAGGAAGTGACTCTTATGAAAAAATCAATAGTATATTCTGCTTTTTTAAGCTCTGCTCTGGTAGCCTCTGGCGCCTTTGCAAATGACAGCGCCATGCAGCCCGCACCTGCAAAAAACCCTTGCCATATGGGGGGCTTTTATATCGGTGCCGCCGTTGGATATGGCTCCCATAAAGCCAAGACGGATCAGAAATTGACGTCGGTTAGTTTGGCGGACACCTACACACATAAAAATGACCTTTCTCTGGATGGTGCCAATGGTGGCCTTTTCTTAGGTTATGGTAAAGAATTTGGGGGATCTAGGGTTTATCTGGGCCTCGAATTTGGCTATTTCATGGATGGCAGCAAAGGAAAAAGAGAGTATACGCCATCAACGCTGGTTGAAGGCGACCTCCTCAAAACAGAAGCTAAGCGGAAAGATGGCTTGGAATTGGCTGCACGTATGGGGCTGATCTTCAACCAAACCATGCCTTACATCAAGCTTGGGTGGGCCAACACCAAAGTTGAGGCAACCCAACTTGTGGTCGCAGATGCCGGTGCGGCTCCCATTCCCCAATTCAACCAAAAATTCCTCAACAAGCGTTTGAATGGCTTTTTGGTGGGTGCGGGGATTGACATGAAGCTGAACCGTAACCTGATTGCCGGCCTGGAATATACCTATGCCACCTATCAGAAAAAAGGGACTTTGCAATCTGTTGATGGCACCTCACCCATTATCCCAACCGACAACTGGGACAGCAAACTTAAGCTATCGGATAACAAATTCCGTCTGCGGTTAGCTTACCAATTCTAAACTTAACATTAAAGGAGGGCTCCCCTTGGGAGCTCTTCTTTACTTAAAGGCCTGGGCAAGGCTCTTAAAGCCAGATGCTACCCAAGTTTCTGCTTCTTGGCGAAGGTCTGAAACATAATGCTCTAAAAACCCTATCGTCTCAAAACGCCCAAGATCATGGTCAAAAGGAGGCTTTTTAAACCGCTTTGCTGTGTGGTTGAGGGCTTCAACCACAGCGTGCCTTTGGCGCATTCCTTGAAATTCAAACCGATCACGCACACTTTCTGGATTAAACAAATAAGATGTCGCAAGATAATGTTCGGCCAAGCGCTCTAAATAGCCTATCAGCTCGTGAGGCTTTTTGAACTCCTCCAAAGAGAGAACATAAGGAAAGCTGTCATAGAATGCTATGTATAACGCGGTTCCTATTTTTTCTAAAGTTTCTGGTGGGGCCGTTTCTGCAAGGTCTAAAATAGCTTGCTGGATTTCAAGGGAGAGGTCAAAAACAGGCTTCATGTTTTGCTTCATCTCTTCTAGCGGTGTTGAAACGCCTGAAAAAAAAGAAACCTTTTTTGATTCGCTTTGTTGAAAACTGTTCAGTTGCTCAATCAATTCCCACGTGTAAAAGCAATCAAACCGTGATTGGACCACAGGATTCACCTTTTCCCCACGGGCGTAAACAGGTTGGTCTGAAAAGCGTGCAAAAAAGATTTGATTCAACGTTCCAAGTGTGAAGATAAGGGGGCTTAGGCTTTCTTCTCCCGCGACAGGTAAGAGGAGTGGTTTATAGACCTCTGCGAAAAGCATTTGGTTAACGGCTTTTTCAAATTCTTCCCGAGAATCCGAATTTTCGAAATAAAAGACACTTTGAGCGCTTTCAAATTTTTTTTCAGCAGCTGTTTGAAAATAATCATCAAAAAATTCTTGCAAGGTTTTTGGTGTTTTTTTAGCTTTCATGCCTAGCAAGAAAGAACCTCCTTGTTTTCTTTCCTTTTGTGTGCGATCTATGGGCTCAAAAGCAAGCGGTTGGATCTCAAGATTAATAGATCTTTTTTTCTCTTCCTTAGGCCCTGCAGAAGGTTGCCTGGAAGCAATCGTTCTTTTGGGGGTTTCAGAGCGCTTGGGAAGAGGAGATTTTTTTTGGCTTAGAATAAACGAACCTTCTTCTTTCCCTTCTTTCTGCGTTAAATCTACGAGTTCAGAAGCAAGCGGCTGTATCTCAAGATTAATAGATCTTTTTTTCTCTTCTTTGGGTTCTAGGGAAGGCTGTCTAGAAGCAAAAGCCCTTTTGGGTGTTTCGGAGCGCTTGGGAAGAGGAGATTTTTTTTGGCTTAGAATAAACGAACCTCCTTGTTTCCCTTCTTTCTGCGTTAAATCTACGAGTTCAGAAGCAAGCGGCTGTATCTCAAGATTAACAGATCTTTTTTTTTCTTCTTTAGGCCCTGCAGAAAGTTGTCTGAAAGCAAGCATTCTTTTGGGTGCTTCAGAGCGCTTGGGAAAAGGTGATTCTTTTGCCTTTAAACTATGTTCATTTTCTTCTGGGGCCTGCATCAAATCTGGAAAATCTATTAAGGAGGGAAGCGGGTTTATAGACTTTCTTTTCTCTCTCTCTTTTCTTTTTTTATCCCGTAGATCTAGAATTTTTTGCATCAAAGAAAAGCGTTCTTTTTGAGCCTCTAAACGCTTAGACGAGGGAGATGTTTTAGGTGAAGCAAGGGGGCTTTTCTCTCTCTCTTTTTCAAAACCAAGGTGGGTTATTTCAAAAGAAAGCGGATCTGCATTTGAGGGAGAAAATTTTTCTTGCACGTTATGCAACCCAAAAGATTTATTCCTAGAAATTAACCCTGCTGGTTCTTCTGAGCGCTTGGAGGGAGGCGATTTTGACCGTGTCATGCTTTCAGTTTCAGTATTTGAAGATGCGCTTCTAAAAACAGGTTGTCGTTTTAATTTGAAAAAGGTTTGGGATTTTGCTTGGGCGACTTCTTGAGACTCCAGGGTTTGCTCTTGCTTATATATCCTTAAAGCATGATTCATAGATTTGAGAATTTTATCAGGTAAAGGCAAGCTATAAACTTCATGGGCCGTCTCCCCTGAAAAATGGGTTTGAATGCGTAAGCCCTGTTCCAGATAGTCTAGCCCTGCCAGAGGCTCTTTCAATTCGGGGCGAGTTTCTTGAAGCTTTTGCAAAGACCGAACAATTGCCTCTTTTTTTTCAGTATAAGCATCCTCAACGGCTTCCGCGGAAAAGGGGAGAAAACTGACGAAAAAAACGAAATTTAAAAAACGGAGACGCATGGTTCGCCCCCCTTTGTTTGTGCTACTTAGTCAAAATGGTAACACAAATTTCTTTTCACAGAAAAAAAGCCATCCAGCCATCTGAAATCTAAAGGCAAGATTGGATCCATTTTATTAAGGCTTCTTTGGGCTGAAGCCCCATTTTGCTTTCAACAGCCTTTCCTTTTGAAAAAAGAATAAGGGTGGGAATGCTCCGAACCCCAAACTGAGAAGGCGTTACAGGATTTTCGTCAATCTGAAGCTTCGCAACCACCAACTTTCCTGCCATCTCTTGGGCAATTTCGTCAAGAACGGGAGCCAACAGCTTGCATGGGCCACACCACGGCGCCCAAAAATCTACCAAAACAGGCAGCTCAGAGCTTGAAATCGTTTCTTGAAATGTTTCGTCGGTTAGTTCTTTCATGATCATCTCAATCCTTTTTCCGAAAAATTACATCTCCAGCATTTTAACCATTTCATCCATGGAAGGGAAGAGAAAAGATGGAGCGGGTGATGGGAATCGAACCCACGTGACCAGCTTGGAAGGCTGGGGCTCTACCATTGAGCTACACCCGCGCGACGAGAGCAAAAGAGCCCGTCAAAAATGGTGGAGGGAGTAGGATTCGAACCTACGTAGACATTCGTCGGCAGATTTACAGTCTGCTGCCATTGACCGCTCGGCCACCCCTCCTTTTTTGGGGCTTCAGACATCAAAGAAAAATTGGGAAAATATTTAAATTTCTATTTTTCTTCAAAATCTAGAGCCGATTCTATGCCGAAACTCGTTCGAAACGCAACTTAAAAAATAAAACTATTTTAACATAGCGCTGGGCTTATTTATAGATTCTGCGCTTCCCGAATATTTTGAAAAGAAAATTTTCACCAGGCTTTTTTGGCAGGCGTTTTGCATTGCTGACGGCGTAACACCGAAAAGGACGACCATGAAAACCGTACCTGCCTATACCTTTTTAAGCCTTATTCTTGTTTTCCTGATTTCTGGATGCAAGTATACCAACACCCCTGAGCGAGCCAATGAGCTTATGGTTTCTGGCTGGGCTGGTCCAACAGCTTGCCCATCCACAGCTCAAGCAACCTATTGCTATGAGACTTTAGGTGGCGTCGACTGTTACCATGAAGCTCAACCGGGGTGGGAAAACCGTCTTGTAGGCTGTTATGAACCTCCTAAAGCTTGTCCGAAGCCCCAAATCAAAACAGAAACTTGTGAATCTAAACCGCCAGAGGCCATTGCCTATGTGAAGCTTGTAAAACCCTGCCAGCAGAAAAAAAAGGTCATAAAGAGGCGGAAAAAGCCAAGGCCTTGCCCAAAAGGATGTATCCCATCTCCCAAGAAAAAAGCATCAACCTGCCGCTAGGGTGCTGTTAATAAAATATTTTGGTATATTCCCTGTTTCTTTTCGTGATAGGTATGAGACACTGCATTGTAAATTAAGGTTTTTTTTAATGCGTGTCTTTAATATTATGTTGTCTCGTGGGTTGGGGGGTACAGAGCAAGCCTATTTGGATTATAGCGATGCGCTCACCCAAGAAGGGGTTGAGGTCATCAACATCTCCAGTTCGCGAGCCTCCGTTAACAGATTTCAAAAAAATTCTCTAAAGCTTGTAAATCTCGTCCCCTGGTGTCTTGTTTCAAAACTGCACCTCCACATTTTGATGAGACGTTATAGCCAAAGTAATTTAGTTTTATTATAATTTTTGGATGAGCTACGATAAGAAATTTCGCCTACAGGTTTTGAAGGTACGTGAAGAGAAAGGGCTAAGCCTTGTTGAGACGGGTAAGCTTTTTGGAATTCACAAAC
>JBOFFI010000029.1:0-58477 GCA_051648545.1 Alphaproteobacteria bacterium | reverse complement strand
CATGAGATTCGACATTTTTGCCCATGGGAGAGCACTGCTTCGGTTTCTGCGTATGCTTTGCGCAAGCTCAAACAATGGCGGCGCGTTGAAAATTACTTAGCCTCTTTGGATCCTAAACTTCCCATTTTTTTGTATCGCGTCCTCGTGGAACAAAAGTTAGAAAAAAAATTGTTTGCCCCAAGGGAAGGGGATGAAACCATCCAAGACATAAAGCTTTTACAAAGTGGTTTAGAAAAACTTTCACACTATTTTCAATTTTTGCCTGCTTAACAAAACTTCTGACTAAAAAAGGGCTTTCAGTTGTTTTTTTTAAGATTTAATGATTTAATCAAATAGATAAAATGACCTTTAAATAATTTTTAGATTTTTTAGAGAGACCAAAAAGAAGCCCTTTTTCAGATCTAAACACCGTTTAGCGAGGGTGCTTTACGCCATGTAGGCGATAGTGGGTTATAATGTGGCAAACCTTTAAGCAAACGCTTTTAAGCAAAGTCTTGTTTCTAAAAAAAACATCCTTTGCACAGCCTACCCTTGTGGGAACGTGGTGCATGTTTAAAGCTTCAGGTGCCATTTTTAAAACATCAGCTTGTTTTGATGCTTTTTGGGAGTCTCTTTCTCTAACAACCCCAAGCCCATGCGCAAATCTTTGGGAGGATGTTGTGCATTTTCTTCCCCAGGAGACGCAAAAGCATCTTCAAGCTTTTTTTCAAAGCATTGAAACCGCCCGCCCGACACTTCCTCAACTCATCAGGCTTACGGTGGCAGAAAAGGAAATATCGCTTTTTTTTTGGTACCTTAAGGATGTTCGCCTTTGGATGCTTTGGGTGCCGACTTACCCTGGGTTGCACCAATCCACACAAGCGGAGGAAGAAAAAATATTTCCGTCTGCGCTGTTTCAAAATTATGAAAAGGTGTCTGAGGTGTTGAAAGATTTTCCTTTGCTGCTGTGGCACCGCAATGCCAAACAACAGGTGGATTTTTGTAACCCGCTCTATGCTCAGCTCCAGGGGAATTCCCTTGAGGCGGTTTTGTGGAATCAAGAAACTTTTTTCCCCTCAAGCCAAGTCGCAAGCCTTTTTCAAAAAGTTCAACAAACAGGACAGGTTGAGCGAGTTACCTTTTCTAAGCGCATTCAACAAAAGCGGCATTTTTTTGAAATTTGGGAGAAACCAGACCCCCACACCCGTGGCACATGGGGAATGGGGTTTGATGTTTCAGAGCACGAAAAGCAACAGGAGAGGTTGCGCTCCCAACTAGCTATTTTTAAAAAAACGGCAGAGCATCTCCCCCAAGGTATCGCTTTTTTTGAAAAAACCCAGCGGCTTCTTTATGCTAACCGAGCCTTTCAAGAGCTTTTTAGGCTACACCCTGATTGGCTTGCTAAAGAACCTTCCTTCGAAGATTTATTTGATGAGCTTCGCAACCAACGGCTTCTTCCAGAAGTTCTTGATTTTTCTGCTTACAAAAAACGGTTTCTAAATTTTTTTCAAGAGTATTATCCCAAAGAAGAGATGCTTCATCTGCCTGATGAGCGAAGCCTGAAAATGACCATTCTGCCCCATCAAAAGGGAGGCGTTGTTTTTATCTTTGAAAATATGACTGAGCAATTGATCCTTGAACGTAAACATAACGCATTGATAGCTGTGCAAACTATCCTTACGCGTCATCTTCAAGAGGGAATTTTGATCTTAAGCGTTGATCAGCGCATCGTTTTGATGAATGAAAGCTGTAAGAAATTTTGGGATGGTTCAACATCTTGTTGGTGGGAAAACCAATACATCACAGAATTTTTCACTCAACAGCAGAAGCTTTTTCAAACCCGGGAAGGATTTGAGCATTTTAAAAAAGTTATTTGCACTGCCATGCTCCAACGCAATTTCCAAGAGGGAATTTGCCAGCGGAAAGATGGGAGCTGTCTTAAATTTAAATACATTCCCCTGCCTAATGGTGAACACCTTATAACCTATCAAGGCATTGGTGACAAATTGGCATTAATCGGAACCCTCGAAGAAGCCAAGAAGTTGCTAAATGCTTCTTGGTTGTTAGAGCAAAAAACCTTGCTATCCCCTTCCATCACCGACGAAAAACAGACGATTGATCTTGTCAACATGTTCGAACGCTTGCAAAAGTTTTTTCAACCTTTGATCCAACGCAAAAAACTTGTGCTTCACATGCCAACGCTTTCCCCAGATCCCTTGGAAACAAAGCTTCCACGAGAAAATTTTTTCAGATTTTTCTATTACTTATTGGGTTGCACCCTCCAATCCTGCCAAAAAGAAAGTCAGATTTTTTTCAATTTTCAAACCAGATCTTTCCGCCTACGCCTTCGCATTTCTTATACCCGAGCGTCTCATGAAACAGCGCTCCCTGCTTCTTTCCTGCTTCTTAAATCTTTTGCTGAAGATTGCCAAGCATCTCTTCGGATACATAACAAAAAAGCAAATAAACAAACGATTATTTGTGATTTTTAAAATTTTTTATTGCCAAAACTAAAAAAATGTTTACTATTCAAAGCATATTTTTTGCCTTATGGTTAATTTTTTGAAAAAAGGAGATGCTTGTGTTAAAGAAAAAAATTTTTGGGTTTATGGTGCTGGGATTTTTGACCTCTCTTCCCTCATGGGCCGTTAAATGTGAACTGGATTTAAAGGAAAATGGCGTCCTCACAACCGTTGATCTGCCGTTTAACTATCTTAAAAGGCAAGAAGGAGAAAACCTGACACTTATCCACCAGGGAAGCTATAAGGTGTACCCTATCCAAGAATCCCAGCAGGAAATCGCAGTCATTGGGCCCTTAAATCCTTGCATTGGTATCGCTGTCACGGATGGGGTGAAGCTTGTGACCTTCCATAAGCATTCAACCAATTCTCTTGAGTCGATGAAAGAAATCCTCAAAGCTAACCTGGATTCAAAGAAGAAAAACGATTGGGTTGCCCGCATCTTTACAACTCAGGACGATTTGGAATGGACTCAGAACAAGCGGGGTCTCATGCACGCCGGAAGGACCCACGCCGGCGCTGTTAAACATATTGGAGAAACCTTAGAAAACATGGGCGTTAAGAAGAAAAAAATCCAAGATACACTTTATAAGTTAAGACCTGATGCTTCTAGCCCGTTACACTATCCAGATTTTCAATTGGGCAGGTATGATATCGCAGAGGCTTGTGTGGCGGTGAAGCTTTCTGATCTTGTTGAAACAACTGGGCACCTCAAGTTTTTCTCCATGGATCCCTTTGCAGAAGATATTTTCGACTACAAGGGTACCTGCATCACCCAAGAAGAAATGTTTAGAGCCCCCACATCTCTTGAACGCCAGCAAACACCTGCAGCTGACTTTAAAATCCTTTATGATGATATCCCCTCCCTTGCATTAAAGCGGGAAGGAAGGCTTGATGGGTACAGGTATCAGGACGGGGTCAACCAACGACGCATGGATCAAGAGGAAAAAGAGCTTTACCTAAGGCACTTTGGGGGAGAACCGCAACAGGTGATAAACCAGCAAAAAGGCGTTGGAAATCATGGATATAACACTTTGAAGTTTTATCCGCTTTAAGTGAAAAACTGGTGAGAGCCCTGGAGGGTTCTCACTTCCTGAATTTTAGATGTATTTTTAAAACAATGGCCTTGGGTCTTGGGTAAATTGGTTGTAAAGACGATAATCTGCGGGTTGGACGGTTTCATCCTGGACGATAGAAGCTTTGAGAAAAATAACCAGTTCCGTCACTTCTCGTTGGTCTTCCCTGCCCTGAAACATGTTTCCTAAAATGGGAATATCTTGCAGCCCGGGAAGGCCTGCGGCTTTGTCCTCCACAACCTCTTCCATAAACCCACCCATCACGATCACTTCCCCTGAGCGAATCTTTAAAACCGAATCCATCTCCCGAATTTGAACGACAGGAATGGTGGAGGTCACTGCGCTGTTTGATTTGATGGTAACCGCCGGATCTTCCTTGGTTGCCACAATTTTAGAGATGCTAGGGCGCAAGGTGAGGGTGATTTCCTGGGTTTCTAGGTTAACAGAGGGTTGCACAACCATCACAAGCCCAATGGGGATGGTTTGAACTTGGCTGGTTGTATTTTCTACATCAGGCTTTCCATCTGCGGCAATCAAACGCTCCACATCTAGGCGAAAAAAGACTTCGTTTTTCGCAAATTTAAACAAAGCAGATTGGTTGTTTAAAACCGTCATCCTGGGATTAGACAGGGTGCGTGTTGTTCCAAATTGGGCCATTAATTGGGCAATGGCAGAAAAATCTCCTTTTTTGAAAGCGATGGTGAATAAATTTTTTTCAGGTTTGATCTCATTAAACGGCGTGCCGTGGGGTGTGAATTCTCCCATCGGGGCAAAAGCCGCCGCTTGATGCCCCAGCAAAGACCAATTGATCCCCGTTCGGTTTTTATCTGACAAAGCCACCTCAACAATTTTTGCTTCAATCACAATTTGGGTTGAGGTTTGTTCTTTCAGTTGATTCAAATAAAGCTCTACCACAGTATGCTGGCTCTGGGTTCCATAAACAGAGAGCATGCCTGCCTGCTTATGAAGCGCATAATTTAGGGGGCTTTGGCCAGAAGCGCTTCTTTTTTTTTGAATTGCTTCTTGGGAATGGGCAAGCATCAGCTTTAAGGCCTGTTCCAGCTCTCCCCAAAAATCTGTCACGCTGTTTGACGTGAGCAAAGTGTCTGAGCCATTGTCTGAGGCAGGTCCTTTTTCGCCAGTATTGTTGAGCACGTCCGTGGTGATGGAAATGCGGTTTTGGTTTTGACGCGTGCCAGTTAAAAAGGGAATGAAGTAAGTTTTAAGGAAGGGAATGTCTTCTTGTATAACCAACGTGTTATGTTGGATTTTATAGCAAACGCCAGCCAGCGCACAAATATTTTTAACAATTTCTTTAATCGGTTGTTGATAGGCCTGATAAAAAAGGCCTTTATGTTTTGTAAAAGCTGGGTCAAATGCTAGATTAACATTAGCTTGTCCTGCTACAGCTTCAAAAATATCTTTCAGCGGAATGGACTCTGAAAAATGAACCGTAATTTTTTTCTCAAACGAAGGGGGCCAAAGTTGTCGATTTGTCGTTTTGGGTAAGCTTGGGGGCTTCGACAGAGAAGGAGGTGGAGCAAGCCAAGTTGGCTTTGTCATGTGTTCATAATCTGACTTACTTTTTTTCAAAAAAGGATCATGATACTCACGAAGCAGGCTCTTTTCACAACCAGAAATCCCACATAGCATAACAAACAAGAAACCAAGATCTAAAAAAAAGCGAATCCTTAACATGCCCAACATTCCATGGGTGGATTTAAAAAATCTTTGATTCATCTGTTGTGTAATCGGTAAAATTTACTTTTTTTTGTAAAAAGCCAGCGTTTTTTCACAAAAGCCTCCACACTTTTTTAAAAATGTGCTTATTTATCATTACCTTATGTCAATTTTTTTGGAAACACAAGCATGGATTTAAAGTTAATTTTTTTTTCATCAATGCTCTTTTCGGTTTTTTTAGGATGGGCTCTGTTTTCTTTTTTTGCCGCTAATAAGGCCTCCCTTGTCCAAAAATTGGGAAACTTTTTGATCGTTGTTGTTCTTGGTTTTGTAGTGATTCAATCTAATTTTAGTGTTTGGTTTTTCATCTTTCATGGGACGCTCTGGTGGATAAGTTTTTCAGATTTTCAAGAAGGCATCATCCCAGATGGTGCTTTAATCTTGTTGACGCTTCTTTATGCTTGGAAAGCAAATTTTTCTTTTTTTCCGACAATAGGCTTAAGGTGCTGTCTCTTTTTCGCCCTGGCTTTTTTCTTGAAAATAGCCTACCATGCTTTGAGAAAAAAAGAGGGGCTTGGATGGGGAGATGTTAAGTTTTTAACGGTCTCAGGTTTTTGGATTTCGCTGGCTGCGTTGCCTTCTTTTTTATTCATAACAGGGTTAGCAGGGGTTCTTTTAGGTGTTTTTTGGCGTTTTTATGTCAAAAAAACTGTTTTTCCGTTAGGGCCCGCGATTGCTTTCTCCCTTTGGATACATATGGGGTAGATAAAATTTAACATGACGCGTTTTTCTCAACAAACACACTTGTTAGGGCCTGCCTATGGTCCCCACGGTTCTGGGCGTCCAGATTCTCTCGTTATGTTGTTGCATGGATATGGTGCCAGTGGTGATGACCTCATCAGGTTGGTAGATTTTTGGGGGCCTCGTCTCCCTTCAACCCTTTTTATAGCGCCTAATGCGCCGTTCCCTTGTGAAACAAACCCTTTTGGATACCAGTGGTTTGGGTTACAAGATTTTGACGGAGATCGCATTTGGCAAGAAATAGAGATCTTGGTCCCTTTTCTTGGTGAATTGCTTCAGTCTCTTATGACTGAACATGCTTTATCCTGGGATCAGGTGGCTTTTGCAGGTTTTTCCCAAGGTTCCATGTTGGCTCTTGCTGTAACGCTTTTTTTCTTTCCTGCCTGTGGGGCGCTTTGTTATTCTGGCATGTTTCCCCCTGCGTTTCAAAAATATATCAAGCACAAGCCTCCGATTTGTTTAATTCATGGAGACCGTGATGAGGTTGTTCCTCTAAACTATTTTCATGAAGCTCAAGCCTCCTTAACAAAATCTGGATTAGACCTTGAAAGTTGGGTATGCCAAGGGCTTGGACACAGCATAAGCCCCTTTGGCTTGGACAAAGGAGCTGCTTTTTTAACGCGTTGTTTTGCCAGATCGGAAAAAAATATTCCGATTGAGCGCTGTCTTATGTAAATGAGATTTATACCTCACGTTGGAGTATGATGAAAAAAAGAAAGGAGACAGGTCGCATGAAGCAAGCCAAAATTGCCTTAGTTGGTGCTGGAAATATTGGGGGAACCCTTGCGTTTTTAAGTTCGCTTAAGCAGTTGGGTCATGTTGTCTTGTTTGATGAGATCGAGGGTATTCCTCAAGGGAAAGCACTTGATTTATCTCAGTGCGCTCCCCTTGAATTTACGGACAGCAGTGTTTCAGGTGTTCAAAGCTATGCTGATTTAGAAGGAAGTGATGTCGTGATTGTGACGGCAGGTTTTCCTCGAAAACCTGGTATGAGCCGTGACGATCTTTTGGAAGGCAATGCGCGTGTCATCCGCCAAGTGGGTAAGTCTTTGAAAAAATACTGCCCGGATGCATTTGTGATTGTGGTTACCAATCCGTTGGACGCGATGGTTTGGGTGATGCAAGAGGCCACCGGCTTTCCCTACAATCGGGTGGTTGGCATGGCAGGTGTTTTAGACAGTGCACGCTTTCGCACTTTTTTAGCCCAGGCCTTGGGTGTTTCGTTTCAAGACGTGCACGCAACGGTGATGGGCGGTCATGGAGATGCGATGGTGCCCCTCGTGCGCTATGCAACGGTATCGGGCATTCCGCTTCCTGATTTGATTAAAATGGGGTGGATATCCCAAGAAAAAGTAGACGAAATCGTTAAACGAACCCGAGGGGGTGGCGGAGAAATTGTGAACCTGCTCAAAACGGGTTCGGCTTTTTATGCCCCCGCAGTTTCAGCCCTTACCATGGCTGAGGCTTATCTTCGGGATGCAAAGCGTGTTCTCCCCTGTGCTGCGTGGCTGGACGGTCCTTATGGCGTTAAGGGTGTTTATGCAGGTGTGCCGGTGGTGATTGGGTCTCAAGGAGTTGAAAAGGTGATAGATCTTCCTTTAACGCCTGAAGAAAAAGCTCTGTTTTTGGAGTCAGTAGACGGCGTGCGGGAATTGATTGATGTCTTGAAGAAATTAGAATGTAAGCAGGCGTCCCTTCCCCGCGCGCTTTAGTGCACGGGTGGATTGTAGGGGCTGAAAAACTCGTGTATGGTGAGGAGCTTTAATCTTGAGTTGCCCTTAAAAAGCAAAATTTTTTGGGCTTGTCGTGAGAGATGTAGCAGTTTGGAAACAAAGGTGATTTAGACGATGAATATTCATGAGTATCAAGCAAAAGGGTTGTTGGCCTCTTTTGGCATTCCGCTGCTCAAGGGGGGGATTGCCTTTACCCCTGAGGAAGCTTTACGGGAAGCTCAAAAAATAGGTGGCGATTTATGGGTTGTTAAGGCTCAGATCCACGCAGGGGGACGCGGCAAAGGAGGCGGTGTTAAACTTGCGAAATCAACCCATGAAGTGAGTGATATCGCGCAACAAATTCTTGGTATGCAGTTGATCACACCTCAAACAGGCCCTCAAGGCAAAAAAGTTGAGCGGGTTTATATTGAGGCAGGCTGCGCCTATGCCCATGAATACTACCTCAGTTTTCTGCTGGATCGGGAGCGTTCTTGCATCACCGTCATCGCATCCACGGAGGGTGGGATGGAAATTGAAGAGGTTGCAGCGCGCGCCCCTGAAAAAATCTTAACGGTTCCCATTGACCCGCTCATGGGCTTTCAAGGGTTTTATGCGCGCCAGTTGGCATTTGGCCTTGGGTTTCAAGGCAAGCAAGCCAGCGGGTTTATGGCGCTTTTGAAAAATTTGTACGAAGCTTTCAAATCTTTGGATGCCGATCTTATTGAAATTAACCCTCTGGTTTTAACCAAAGACGGGGAATTCATGGTGCTGGACGCGAAGATGTCTTTTGATGACAATGCGCTTTATCGCCACGACGTCGTGAAAGCGCTCCGGGATTTAGCAGAGGAAGATCCTTCTGAGATTGAGGCTTCTAAGTATGGCCTTAACTATATTAAGCTGGACGGAAATATCGGTTGTATGGTAAACGGCGCAGGCCTTGCCATGTCGACCATGGATATCATCCAACTTTATGGTGGAACACCTGCAAACTTTTTGGATGTAGGGGGTGGTGCCACCCGGGAACAAGTCACCGCTGCTTTTAAGCTTTTGTTAGGAGACCCTAATGTCCAAGGGGTTTTGGTGAATATTTTCGGTGGGATCATGCGGTGCGACATTATTGCCCAAGGGATTATCGAAGCAGCCAAAGAGGTTAATTTACACGTTCCCCTCGTGGTGCGCTTGGAAGGCACCAATGTTGATATGGGTAAAAAGATTCTGGAAGGATCAGGGTTGCCCATTATGACAGCCCATGATTTGGCAGATGCAGCAGAAAAAATTGTGAAAGCGATAGGAAAGGGTCAATAAATGGCTGTTTTAGTTGATCAACATACGAAGGTAATCTGTCAAGGATTTACGGGTCAGCACGGCACTTTCCACTCCGAGCAGGCTATTGCCTATGGGACGAAGATGGTAGGCGGTGTCACACCAGGCAAAGGGGGAACAACTCACCTAGGCTTGCCGGTTTTTGATACGGTTCGCGGTGCGGTTGAAAAAACAGGAGCGAATGCTTCTGTCATCTACGTACCGCCCCCTTTTGCGGCGGATGCCATTTTAGAAGCGATTGAAGCGAAAGTGCCCCTGGTGGTTTGCATCACCGAAGGTATTCCGGTGCTGGATATGATGCGGGTGAAGCGCGCTTTGGTGGGAAGTGAGACGCGTCTCATTGGGCCGAACTGTCCTGGTATTATCACGCCGGATGCTTGCAAAATCGGCATCATGCCGGGCCACATTCACCGTCGTGGAAAGATTGGGATCGTCTCCCGATCTGGGACTTTGACCTATGAAGCCGTGGGCCAAACCACAGCCGTAGGGCTGGGGCAGTCTACCTGCATTGGTATTGGGGGTGACCCTATCCATGGCATGGGCTTTGTGGATTGTTTGACATTGTTTCTGGAAGATCCAGAAACAGAAGGCATTGTTTTGATTGGTGAGATTGGTGGAAATGGGGAAGAGAACGCCGCTGCATTCTTGAAAAACCATCCTATTAAAAAGCCAACCGTTGGATTTATCGCTGGACGCACGGCACCTCCTGGAAGGCGCATGGGACACGCAGGTGCTGTGATCTCTGGCGGACAAGGGGGAGCAGATAGCAAAATCAAAGCACTTCGGGAAGCGGGGGTGAGGGTTTCAGATTCTCCTGCCCAGATAGGCCAAACGATGAAAGAGATGATGGGGTAGGTCTTTACAAATATGGATTGCATTACAAGGCTGGGTTTAAAGCTTTAAGGGGAGAAAGCGGAACATGCAGGGGACACACACGCTGGCAAATGGCCAACAGGACGCAGGGGAAGGCTTAATTGACGTTTCTCCTGAAAACCGCTTTTTCATTCAGCACTTGTATGAAGTGTATTTAGAAAATCCGTCGGCCCTTTCTCCGGCTTGGCAAGCGCTGTTTCAGTCGCTAGGAGATGGTGCCTCAGGCATCACTGCAGATTTACAAGGCCCCAGCTGGGGTGTTTATCCCAGGCAATTCTGGGAGGAAGAAGCGGAGACTCTCCTTGCTTCTGCTAAAGAAGCGCGTTCAAGCGGAAATGGCATGGATCATGGGGTAAAAGCTGCCCTCTCCAACGTGGCCCCTTCTTCTGACGCGTTGGAAGCTTCGAGGGTTTTTTTAGGGGTCTCTCAGTTGGCCCGAGCCTATCGGATTAAAGGGCACTTAGCAGCCCAGCTGGACCCTTTAAATTTGGATACCAGAACCTTTCCGGAAGAGCTGGCCCCCCAAGCCTATGGACTGAATGAGCAAGACCTCAAAAAATCGGTTTCTCTGAACGGCATGTTGCCCCCAGGCTCTTTGGGACAAGACCAAGCCTCTGCCCAAGCAGTTCTCGATTTCTTGAAAGCGATTTACTGCGGCTCTCTCGGGGCTGAATTTATGTACATTCAGGATGCGCGGGAGAAGCTTTGGCTCCAAGATGCTCTGGAGACCCAAGCCTATCGCCAACACTTGACACCTGAGGTTAAAAAAAGCCTTTGGAAAGATTTGCTTAAGGCAGATCTGTTTGAGCGGTTTTTAGCGGTGAAATATCCCGCCGCCAAGCGATTTGGCCTGGAAGGCGGAGAGAGCTTGATTCCTTCTTTAGAGCAAGTTTTAACGCGGGCCACGGCTTGCGGGGTGGAGCAAGCGGTGCTGGGAATGGCCCACAGAGGACGCTTGAATGTGCTCCACAATGTTCTGGGGCTTCCGGCAGAAAATTTCTTCGCACAGTTTGCTGGCAAGACCGTGAGCGCTGAAGATGTTCAAGGCTCAGGGGATGTGAAATATCACCTGGGGGCTTCTGCAGATCGAACTTTTGAAGGTCGCAAGATTCACCTTTCCTTAACGGCAAACCCCTCCCACCTGGAGTCAGTGAATCCTGTGGTGTTGGGAAAAGTGCGGGCCAAGCAAGATCAGCTGAAAGACGAAGATCGTACAAAGGTTTTAGGCATTTTGATCCATGGGGATGCAGCTTTTGCTGGCCAAGGTGTCGTGGCAGAGTCTCTTGTGCTTTCCCAGCTAGAAGGCTATTGCACCGGGGGAACCCTTCACCTCATCATCAACAACCAAATTGGCTTTACCACAAGCCCAAAATATTCCCGTTCTTCGGTCTATTGCTCAGATCTCGCGAAGATGATCCAAGCCCCCATCTTTCATGTGAATGGGGATGACCCAGAGGCGGTGGCGGTGGTCTCTTGGATTGCTATGGACTATATCAAGCGGTTCCAACGGGATGTTGTGATTGACCTGGTGTGTTACCGTCGCCATGGCCACAATGAGATTGATGAGCCCTCCTTTACCCAACCGCGGATGTACCAAAAGATAGCCCAGCACCCTCCCGTGCAAGAGCTCTACAGCCAAAAGTTGATTCAAGAACGGGTTTTAGAAGCAGGCCAGGCGGAAGCTGAAAAAGCAGCAATTCAAGGCAAGCTTCAACAAGCGTTTGAAGATGCAACTTCTTATGTTTCTCCCAAAGCAGATTGGTTAGAAGGTCATTGGGCAGGTTTTGAAACCCCTTCAGAAGAAATTTTGTTGAAGGCTCCTGAAACGGGTGTTCCAGAAAGTTTGCTTCAGGAGCTTGCAACCCATTTATCTCAAATTCCCCACTCCTTTGCATTGCACCCCAAATTGCGTCGCTTTTTAAGCCAGCGGGAAGACATGGCTTCAGGGAAAGCACCCCTTGATTGGTCCACGGGGGAAGCCCTTGCCTTTGGCACCCTTCTTCAAGAAAGCATCCCCGTCCGCCTGAGCGGGCAAGATTGTGGGAGAGGAACGTTCACCCAGCGCCATGCCGTGTTCATTGATCAGGAAGATGAGCAACCCTATATATCGCTGAATCATTTAAAGCATCAACTTGCGTTTTTGGAGTGTTTGGATAGCCCTCTTTCTGAGGCGGGAGTTTTGGGGTTTGAACTTGGCTATAGCCTTGCGAACCCAAATTGTCTGGTGCTTTGGGAGGCCCAATTTGGAGATTTCGCAAACGGTGCCCAGGTGATCATTGACCAATATATCGCAGCGGGAGAGGCGAAATGGCTTCGGATGTCGGGTTTGGTGATGCTGCTGCCCCATGGCTATGAAGGGCAAGGGCCGGAGCATTCTTCCGCTCGCCTTGAGCGTTATCTTCAGCTGTGCGCGGAAAACAATTTGCAGGTTGTCAATTGCTCAACGCCGGCCAATTACTTTCATGCCTTGCGGCGCCAAGTCCACAGGTCTTTCCGAAAACCCCTGATTGTGATGACGCCTAAATCTTTGCTCCGTAACCGTCAAGCGGTTTCTACCTTGAAGGAGTTTGCATCTGGCTCTGCATTTCAAACGGTTATCCCTGATTTAACGGTCAGCTCACAGGCTGCAAGCAGAGTTGTGCTGTGCTCAGGGAAGGTCTATTATGACCTGTTAGACGCTCGGAACAAGGCCAACAAAACAGATGTAGCGCTGGTGCGGCTTGAGCAATTTTACCCCTTTCCTGAGAAAATTTTGGAAACGTTGCTGGGCAGCTATGGTCCGCAAACAACGGTTGTCTGGTGCCAGGAAGAGCCTGAAAATGCAGGCGCATGGTCCTTCCTTGACAGAAGGCTTGAAAAAGTGGTTAAACCGCAGGGTAAGAAAGATGTTTTTTATGCAGGGCGACCTGCATCTGCTTCAACAGCAACAGGGTTTCACGGTCGTCATCTTGCCGAGCAAGAAGAGCTGATCAACAAAGCATTAGGTTTTTAGGTCTTAAGAAGGGAAAAAAGTTATGGGGCAAGCGCAACCAAAGGAAATTAAAGTCCCTGAAATGGGAGAATCTGTCACAGAAGCAACCCTCGCCCGTTGGCTGAAGAAAGAGGGGGATCCTGTCAAGCTGGATGAAACCTTGGCTGAGCTGGAAACGGACAAAGTAACCCTAGAGGTTTCTGCTCCGGCAGCAGGGGTTTTAAGCAAAATCCTCATAGCCCAAGGGGGAACCGTTGCCGTGGGAGATTTGATCGCCCTTTTGACCCCCGGTGAAGCAGGGGCAGCGGCTCCCGTGGCTTCGACTACACCGCCTCCAGTGGCAGCAGCTCCGGCAGCGCCTACACTCGCTGGAACAACGGCTTTTCCTGCTGCAAAGAAGATGATGACAGAACAAAACGTTGCTGCAGATGCAGTCCCTGGAACTGGCAAAGGCGGACGCATCACGAAAGGAGATGTGTTGCAAGCTATTGCCCAACCAGCAGCATCGATGCCTTCTGTAGGAGAACGCTTGGAAGAGCGGGTCCCTATGACGCGCCTGCGGCAGAAAATTGCGGAGCGCCTTAAATCTGCCCAGAATACGGCAGCGATTCTCACCACCTTTAACGAGATTGATATGAGCCGGGTGATGGGGCTTCGGGACCGCCTCAAAGAGCCTTTTGAAAAGAAGCATGGTGTGAAGCTTGGGTTTATGTCGTTCTTCGTGAGGTCCTGCTTGCTTGCCTTGAAGGAAATTCCTGCGGTGAATGCAGAAATTCGGGGCAATGAGATTGTTTATAAGAATTATTACGATATCGGTGTTGCCGTGGGAACCCCCCAGGGGCTTGTGGTGCCTATTTTGAGGAACGCCCACGTGTTGAGCTTTGCCGATATTGAAAAGCAGATTGGCGCTTTGGGTTTAAAAGCCAGGGATGGGAAGCTTTCCATCGAAGATCTCACAGGGGGAACCTTCACCATTTCCAACGGTGGTGTTTATGGCTCCTTGATGTCGACACCCATCTTGAACCCACCCCAATCAGGTATTTTGGGAATGCATAAAATCCAAAAGCGACCCATTGCTGTGGGGAATGCGGTGGAGATTCGCCCCATGATGTACATCGCCTTGTCTTATGACCATCGCATCATCGATGGCCGGGAAGCGGTGACCTTTTTGATCAGGGTAAAAGAATGCCTCGAGGACCCAGAACGTTTAATGCTTGAGATCTAAGAAGAAAGGGAACCCCCTATGACACAACAGGCGGACATCATCATCATAGGCGGGGGGCCTGGTGGCTATGTAGCAGCGATTCGAGCAGCTCAGCTTGGGTTTAAGGTCGTGTGTGTGGAAAAGCGCACCACTCTTGGGGGCACGTGCTTAAATGAGGGTTGCATCCCTTCTAAGGCTTTGCTGCACTCGTCCCATCTCTATGAAGAAGCCTGCCATGGCCTCGCGAGTCATGGCATTGTGACCCAAGGGGTTCAGCTTGACCTTGGAAACATGCTGGGACGCAAAGATAAAGTGGTGGGGGAGCTTACCAAAGGTATTGATTTTCTGTTTAAGAAGAACAAAGTGCAACGGGTTGTTGGAACAGCAAGCCTTAAGTCTGGCAAAACTGTTGAGGTTAAAACCCAAGCTGGTTTAGAAATCTGGGAAGCTTCTAAGGCTGTCATCCTTGCGACGGGCTCAGTTCCCATCACGATTCCAGGGGTGACGGTGGATGAGAAACAGATTGTTTCTTCCACAGGTGCGCTCTCTTTGGAAAAAATTCCAGATAAAATGGTGGTGATTGGCGGAGGATATATTGGCCTTGAGTTAGGTTCCGTCTGGCGGCGTTTGGGGACAGACGTCACGGTGGTGGAATTTTTAGATCGCCTGGTGCCAGCTATGGATGCTGAATTGGGGCTCGCGCTCCACAAAAGCCTTGAAAAACAAGGGATGCATTTTAAGCTTGGAACCCGAGTTCAAGAAGCTATTCCTGGTAAATCAGGGGTTCAGTTGAAAGTGATTTCCGCAGACGGGAAAGAAGAGACCCTTCAAACCGATTGCGTGTTGGTTTCTGTGGGCAGAAAGCCCTACACAGATGGTCTTGGGTTGGAAGCCCTTGGGGTTGCTCTAGATGCTCGAGGTGTCGTGCAGGTCAATCCCAAGACCTTCGAGACCTCTTGCCCAGGGCTTTACGCCATCGGAGATGTCATCCCTGGCCCCATGTTGGCCCACAAGGCTGAAGAAGAAGGTGTTGCGCTGGTGGAGATGTTGGCGGGACAGTCGGGGCATGTGAACTATGGGGCGATCCCTTCAGTGGTCTATACGCACCCTGAAGCTGCCAGTGTTGGCCTGACAGAAGAGGCCCTCAAGCAAGCTGGCGTTAACTATAAAACCGGAAAATTTCCTTTCATGGCCAACAGCCGTGCAAAAGCCAGTGGATCATCCGAAGGCTGGGTCAAGATGTTGGCAGATGCCGCAACAGACCAACTGTTGGGGGTTCACGTGATTGGCCCCGATGCCGGAACGTTGATTGCTGAGGCGGTGATGGCCATAGAATTTGGGGCGTCTTCAGAGGATTTGGCGAGAACCTGCCATGCTCACCCAACCCTCTCAGAAGCCATGAAAGAAGCAGCTCTCGCCGTGGATGCTCGAGCACTGCACAGTTGATTTTTTTCATAAAAAAGATGGAAATGTGTGGGCCCAAAGCTTGCTTGATGGTTTAGACTGCCCTATAGTGATCTATCTTTGAAGAAAATCCGAGTTAGTGAGTGTTTTCTTGTTTGTTTCGTCGGCTCCATCGCCTCTAGTTTTTTTAAAAAAACGCCATCGTCGAGAGTTTCTCCTGCGGGGATTGGGTCAGCTTATGATCGGCATTTCCCTTTGCATTTTGGCGTTTTTGCTGGGATCAATCTTAAAAAATGGTTATACTGCTTTCTTCCAAACACAGCTCAACATTCCTCTACATCAAGAGGTGGTGGAAAAGCCTGCTTACCACCTGAATCGGGAAGATCTTCTCCCCTTTGTCTTAGCCCAGGGCTTTCCTTTCCTACAGACTCCCCTTGAACAAAGATTATTGAAATCTGTCACCAGCTGGGGAGCCCATCGCAAACTTCAAGACTATATTGAACAAGCCCGCACCATTCCTGGAAGCGCCTCGCGCCTTTGGGTTCCTGTTCACAGCGATTTAGACCAATTTTACAAAGCGTTTCTTGGGCTCCGTCCTCTGTTTACAGAACAATTTTCTTCTGAGGAACGTTTAATATTCAAAACGCTCTTAGAGCATCAAGCCCTTCGCCTTGCGTGGAATCGTGATTTTTTAACCCGGGGAGATTCCCAAGAACCTGAATTAGCGGGGCTGAAAGGTGCGTTTATGGGTTCTTTTTATACACTTTTAGTAGCGCTGTTGATTGCCTTCCCTCTGGGAGTTGGAGCTGGCATTTACCTTGAAGAATTTGCGTCACGGAATCGCTTTACCCACTGGGCAGAGCTGCACATCAATAATTTAGCAGCGGTTCCTTCCATCTTGTTTGGTCTTCTGGGGCTCATTATTTTTGATAAATTTTTCCAATTCCCTCGTCCTTCTTCTTTGCTTGGGGGCGCAACCCTTGCGCTGATGATGTGCCCTCCACTCATTGTCATCACGCGACTGGCGTTGAGGGCAGTTTCACCCCTTTTGCGGGATGCAGCCTATGCTTTAGGAGCTTCAACCGTACAGGTCGTATTCCATCAGGTTTTTCCCATCTCATTTCCTTCTATTTTAAGCGGAACGATGATGGTGTTGGCTCGCATTTTGGGTGAGAGTGCGCCGCTTTTGATGGTTGGTATGGTTGCGTTCATTGCAGATGTTCCCCAAGACCTAAGTGACCCAGCAACGGTTTTACCTATCCAAATCTTTTCATGGGCTAAAAATTCTCATGTTGGTTTCTTAGAAAAAACGTCTGGTGCCATTTTAGGCCTCCTTATCTTCCTTGTTTTTTTAAACGCCTTGGCTCTCTTCATCCGTCACCGTATGGAGCGTAAACTGACCCCATGACCCAAAGCCCAAACCTTAAAATTTTAACCCAAGATCTCAACCTGTTTTATCAGGCGCGCCAAGCCTTGTTTCACATCAACTTATCCATTTTTGAAAAACAAGTGCTCAGCCTGATTGGCCCATCAGGATGTGGTAAAAGCACGTTTTTGAGATGCCTCAATCGGATGAATGATAAGGCAGAAGGCATTGCGATTTTCGGCAAAATTCTCTTGGATGGAGAAGACATTTACCTGCCTACGGTAGATGTGGTTCAGCTTCGTGCCCGGGTTGGAATGGTGTTTCAAAAGCCAAACCCCTTCCCCAAATCCATTTACGATAATGTGGCCTATGGCCCTAGAATTCATGGCCTTGCAAAAAATCGAAAAGAGCTTGATGAAATTGTAGTATCTAGCCTTCAAAAAACGGGGCTTTGGGCCGAGGTCGAAAGCCGGCTAGAAGCTCTCGCAACAAGCCTTTCAGGAGGACAACAACAGCGCCTATGCATTGCAAGGGCCATTGCCGTTAATCCCGAAATTATTTTGATGGATGAGCCAACCTCCGCTTTAGACCCCATTGCAACAGCCAGGATTGAAGAGCTAATCGATGAACTCCGGGAGAAATTTACCCTGGTGGTGGTGACTCACAATTTACAACAAGCAGCTCGCATCTCTCAACAGGTGGCTTTTTTTTCAGAGGGGCATTTGGTAGAGGCAGCTGAAACAGCCCTGATTTTTACAAACCCTCAGGATGAACGAACCCAGGCCTATTTAACAGGCCGTATAACGACAAAGGGAGCACCACGGTGATCAGCAACCATATTGTGAAATCTTATGATGATGAGCTTCAACAATTAAAGTCCCATGTTGCTCAGATGGGGGACTACACCAAGTCCCAGTTCGAAAAAACCCTTGAATCCCTCAACACCAGAGATCGAGAAAAAGCCCTATCTGTGATTGAGCAAGATTTTAAAATTGATGCGCTTGAAACAGAGATTGATCAAAAAGCATTCCAAATTTTGGCCCTGCGCCAACCTGTAGCCTTGGACCTGCGAATTGTGATTGCGGCTTTAAAAATCGCCAATCATTTTGAGCGGATTGGGGATTACAGCGCAAATATCTCCCGCCGTGTTCTTTTGCTTAACGACCCAGGGATGCTGATTCCTGAAATACCTTCCCTGCTTTTAAAAATGGGAGAAAGTATTTGTGAAATGCTCCATCAAGTGCTGCTGGGTATCCAGGAACAAAACCCCGCTATGCTAGAAAAAATATGGAAGCAAGACGTTGAGGTAGACAGCCTCTACACCTCCCTTTTCAGGGAATTGTTAACCTACATGATGGAAGACCCGCGCCAGATCACGCCTTGTACTCACCTTCTGTTTATTGCTAAAAACATGGAGCGGATTGGGGACCACATCACCAGCATTGCAGAAATTTTCTATGTGAGTATGACGGGGAAACGTTTGGAAGCCTCCCGCCCGCACCCCAGCCGGTGATTGAAGGGGAATGTTGGATAAACCGTTGAAGATTTTTAAAATGTTTTTGTAAGGGTTGAAGTGCGTTTTTTGGGAATGGGGTCGAAAATAACCCAATCTACAACATAAGTTCCTGCGATGCCTTCTAGAAAGCCATCTTGGGACACGATGCGCTCAACAGTTAACCGACGGGGTATAAAAAAACAAGAAAATTCTGAAGAAAAGCGACGCATCCATTGCCATAATTGCATGTCAGCTCCAACTCTGTAAGAAACAGAGACTGTTGTTAACAAAGCGGATAGATCATCTTTGAAGAGAATTTTTTTCTGGGGCATCAAGCTGAACGACATTTCATCAAATCCACTTTCTTGAGAGAGAGATTTTAAACGGTCCCCAAAGGCAAAACGGTTGATCTTAGGAATATTTAATAAATATTCGAGAGAGTTTATGGGAGCTCCCTGTATCAACGAACGTAAAAATGAGAGGTCTTTTTTCTTTTCTTGCAGGCGCTGCTGAAATTCTTGAGAGATCGTTTCATAATAAAAAATCTGGTCTTGTAAGGAGATCAATCGGTACCCAAGCATTACCAAAAAAATAAATCCGATGAAGATTAGCGGGATTATCTTGATTTGAGATATCAGTTGCCCCCGTTGGGATTTAAATTTTAAATTTTCCGTGAATGTATTCAAAATTGAGTGGAACCCTGTCAATTTTGTTTTTTTTTCTTTTTTTAAAGCTTCTATGATAAAAAGCGAAAAAGTCCAAAAGCGCTCTAACATGTGGAAAATCCTTTTTTATTGAGGCCAGGTCATTTTTACGATACAGCTTGGGTCTGTGTCATTGTTCTCTTCCCCAAGCCCACCTGTGAGAAGTCTCGTCGGCTGAGCCCCATAGGGACCATGGAGGATGTCAAACACACAGGTTGGAAATTGCTTTTTAAGAGATATTAAAAAATGATCAAACAAAATTTCTAAATCTTCTGGATCTTTCAAGACAATGGGATAAGCCTCCAAAATTAAGCTTTTCCCGCCATTTTCCCCCATTTCTTCATACTGCCAGTCAAGATGGCGCAACCTTAATTTATCTTGTAAAATCTCAGGGAGTTTTTGGAGTACCTCTTCGAGGGTTTTTTGAGGAATTGTGAGTGTATTTTCAATCCACAAAGCTTGGCGTAAAAGATCCGCCGAAAAAGGAAACGCACTTAAATGATTATCAAGGTCTTTTTCTTGGTACGTAAGGGTTTGGAGAGACCCCTGAATAATAGAGAGTTGTTCTTCTAAGCGAAAAAAATCTAAAAAAAGGTACATAAGCAACAAAAGCAAACATCCCACGAGTGAAGGCCCACTTCTTATGTACCAACGTTTTTTAAAATAGCTCCGTGGATACCCCTGTAATTCCCATTTTAAAGGCTTTAAGGTAGCTTGGCGCGGGTATGCAAAAACAAAAGAAAGATTCACAATGCTGGATTTTTTTAATTGAAGCCCAAGTAATTGTTCAATTTGTTCTGGAAAAAGCGTCCAGCTTTGCTTTATTTCGTTAAACTGAAACGAAACGTTGAGATCATCCTCATGCTGTTTCAGAATTAGCAAATCAATGGTTTCAGAAACCGTGCACGCGGTTTTGCTTATATAACGAAGGGTTCCTTGAATTTCTTTTTCAATTTCTTGAATTTTTGGTACTTCTGTCCCCACATTGGGCAGTAAGCGGGTTAAGACCACGCATCCTTGGTGTAAAATAGTATGTTGAATCAATTTTTTTTCTTCAAAACTCACCACGCATAACCAAGGCGACGGGGAGTTGCACAAAGATTCATGTAATTGTTTGTAAAACCCTCCCTGGATAAAGATAAAAAGCGACATATCTTCTACATAGCGCTTGTTTTTTTTTAGCGTTTCCAGCCAAATTTTAAGCCGTTCTTGTTTTGAGAAAGCGCCAAAAATAAGACGTTTTTCCGGAAAAAATTGATAGTGAAGGCTTGCAAAAAAAGACTGTTCTTTAAAAAATTTCCATTTGTTTCGACTCCACTGAAACATGTCCCAATAGCTTAATTTATCAGGAATGGGTTCTATTTTTAAAAGTTGGCCCGAGCCCCCATAAAAAAAATCAATGGGAATGTGAGGCTCAGCCTCCAAAAAAGTCATCATAGACTCTGGGGGCTCTTCCCATGTGCAGCTGTGTAAACGAATTGGAATTTTTTGTTCAAAAACCAGCAAAAAGAGGGTAATTTCATGCTCACCAAACAATAAAATATAGCGTTTAGGCGGCGTTTTGGAGGTTTGTTGTTTTGAAAATAACTGATTCCAAACTTTGCGAATCATAGATCAGGATACCTCTTGCAATAAAGGTAAATTTTCGTAAAGCGGCAGAAAGAGGGCTGTGATGAGCCACATCATCAACAGCCCCAAAGTGATCAAGAGACCTGGCTCAATTCCTAAGATCAAAATATCCAGTTTATCTTCTGTTTCTTTGGCATACATCACGCTAAGCTGTTGTAAGCTCTCTTGTAATTGGCTGGTTTCTTCGCCCAATTGAACCATGCGAATTAAAAAAGCAGGAAAAAGAAGCGCGCGTTCCAGGGCCTGGGAGAGTTTTTGTCCTTGACGAATATCGTCTATCACTTGCTCTACCTTAGAACGCAAGTAAGGAGAAAAAAGCGTTGATTTAGAAAGCTTCAAGCTTTGCAACAGGTCGATCTGAGAACCCAGCAACAACGTTAATAGATCTAAGAAAGGGCGCAGTTGCATCTTAAGCCACAAAGGACCCATGCCTGGAATTTTCACCAACAAACGGTGCAATTTTAACCGAACGGAGGTTTTTTTTGAAAAGAAAAAAAGCCCGACGCCTATTCCACACAACCCTCCAAAGACGGTTGCCCAAAAAGATCGATCTTCATAAAAAGAGATCAAAAGCTTTGTCTCCCAAGAGGGAACAAAATGGCATGCTTCAAAAAAATCGATAAAAGGAGGCACAAGGTAGAAAAAAAGGGTTACAAACACACATCCCAAAACCGCCGCCAAGAGCAAAGGATATCGAAAAGCCTTCTCTAAACGTTTGCGCGTGCTGTTCTGTTGATGGAGGATCTGAATCATGGTCTGTAAGACCGTTTCTAAATTTCCTGATTTTTCCCCTGCAATGACCAAGCTGATCAAAACGGGTCCCATAAAAGGAGCTTGCTTTTGAAGCGCTTGGGAAAAAAGGGCTCCTTGTTGAATGTCATGGAGCAGGTTGACAATGATGCTTTGGAAAAATCCATGAAAAACAGATTGCATCTCGTTTAGCGCATGGCTTATAGAAAGCCCTGCCTTTAAAAAATAGTAGAGATAACTGCAAAACGAAACAAGGTCTTGATGCTGATGTTTAGGGCTGCGTGTCGTGAAATTTTTTTTAAACCAGGATTCGTGCCATGAAATCAATTCCAGGCCTTTTTCTTGCAATTTCAACAAAAAATCGTTGGCAGAAGGCGCGAAGATAGTCCCTTTCAAAACATTGCCCTGCTTGTTAAAAGCGCGATAACAATAGACGTTCATGAAATAGCCTCCGGCATCATTTGAGGCAGCCCCACCACACGTTTCACCTCATCAAGGCTGGTTAATCCTTTGAGTGCAAGCTCTATCCCCTCTTCAGCAAGTGTCTTGAAACCTTTACTTTTAGCGTGGTTTTTAATAGCTTGCCTTGGAACTTTATCTATTAAAAAACCATCTATCGTTTCATCAAAAACTAAAACTTCAGCCAAGGCTGCACGCTGACGATAACCTTTTCCCTGACACTGGGGACACCCTTGGGGACGATAGAGTTTGCTTTCTCCTGAAATCCCCAATAGCTTCTTTTCTCTAGGCGTTGGCTCGTAAGAGCGTTTACAGTGATTACATAACAAACGAATAAGACGTTGGGCCATAATTCCACTGATATGACCCGCGCAAAAAGCTGGAGAAATCCCAAGATCCATCAAGCGGGAGAGCGCTCCCAAACTGTCATGACTATGCAGGGTAGAAAAAACTTGGTGCCCCGTCATGGCTGCTCTCAGAGCCATTTGGGCTGCTTCAGGATCCCGAATCTCTCCTATTAAAATGATATCAGGATCTTGGCGTAAAATGGACCGAATACCCTGGGCAAAGCTAAGCCCCATTTTCTCACGGATCTCTGTTTGGCGGATAAGGGGGAGGCAATATTCAACAGGTTCCTCTAAAGTCATGATGTTGACGTTTTCAGAACTGATCAGCATCAAGATAGAATAGAGCGCTGTGGTTTTTCCAGAACCGGTTGGTCCTGTAATTAAAAAAAGACCTTCTGGTCTTTCTAAGCAATTTTTCAGGCCTCGCATGACGGTTTGGCTATACCCCAATTCATCCAAAGAGATAAGAGAATGGCTTTTATCCAGCACCCGAATGACGAAATTTTCTCCATGAACGGTGGGGTGAGTAGAAACCCGAAAATCAACTTCCCTTCCCATAACCGAGAAACTAAAACGACCATTTTGTGGTTTGCGTGACTCCGCAATGTCCATGCCTGAGATAACTTTTAACCGCACTGAAAACGCTGTCCAATAGCTCTTATGAAAAAAACATGTTGAAGATAAGAGACCATCTTGCCGATACCGAACCCTTACGAAGATGCTTTCGGGTTCTAGATGAATGTCAGAGGCTTCTTTTTTCACAGCATCCAAGATCAGCGCATTTACAAAGCGAATGGTTGGATTTTCCCATCCATGCTCTTCCAAATGTCTTATGTCTGCTTGTACGTTATCGATTTCTTTTAACAAACCTTCTAAAGACATTTCAAAGCCGTGATAGAGATCAATGGCTTCAAGAATTTCAGCTCGAGATGCAACCACCAGCTTTAGCTCTATCGATGCAGGAAGGTAGGGACGAATCTGGTCATAGGCCGTGACGTCATCTGGGTCAGCCATGGCAATCAGCAATGATTCTTTTTGCCTTGCAACGGGGATCACCAAACAGTGCTCAGCAATTTGCCGTGGGATCAAGCGCACCAGCTCTGTATCAAAAACCATATTTTGGAGAGAAATTCTTTGAACGCCTTTTAGCTCAGCCATGAGCGAAGTCAACATATTAGGCGTTACAAACCCTAACTCGAGCAACAACGTATCTAAAGGGGCGCCAGTTTTTTGATGCTCCGTCAAAATAATCTGAATTTTTTCAGACGTTAAAAGCCCGGAATCAACAAAGCGTTCTAAAAGTTCTTGATAGCCAAGGGGAATATGTTCAAAAATTTGCTTTTTCTGATCAAAAGCCAATGCTGACGCGGGCATATCGTATTCTCCCTTAACTGAAAGCTACCCATAGTCTATTTTTTTTTATCATGTTTTCTGAAAGGTAATATATTTTTTACAATTAGTCTATAGAAAATGTTATTTTTTTTTTAGATAAATTTTATCTATTATTTTAAAACAAAGGATAAGCGCAAGAAGACAGATAGAATGTTTTTTTCCAGAATTTAAGGATGAGCTAGCGCAGCAATCTCTTTTAAAAAAGCTCGAAGCTTCAAAGTGCCTTGTGCTGTTGGGGATATTTTTTCTTCCCAAATCAAGCGGAGCTCTGGATTAATGCGTATATTTTTTTTGCTTTGAATCCACTGGATTAATTTTTCTGGATAGGGAAATCTATTGCCGTAAAAACGGATAAAAACGCCTCGCTCATGGGTTACTTTGAGGTCCTCTATGTAAGCTTTATACATAAGAATCTTCAAATGAATGGACGCAAGGAGGTTGTCTACTTCCCTGGGGTAAGCTCCAAAGCGGTCTACAAGTTCTGCTGCAAAAGCTTCCACGCCATTTTCTTCAGAAATAGCTGCTAACCGTTGGTAAAGCTCTATCCGGATATCCAAGGCTGGAATGTAAGTTTCGGGAATCCGAAAAGAAAAATGAAGTGCCATCTGTGGATTTTTTCGCTCAATGGCGTTTTGAGATTGGGGTTTAGTGCTTTGTTTTTGTTCTTCAATAGCCTCTTCCAACAGCTGTTGATAGAGCTCTATCCCAACTTCCCGGATATGGCCAGATTGCTCTTCCCCTACTAAGTTTCCCGCTCCTCGAATGTCCATATCGTGGCTGGCGAGGGAAAAACCTGACCCAAGGGTATCAAGGGATTGTAAAATTTCAAGCCTTCGCATGGCAGTTGGTGAAAGCACCTCTTGGTTCGCGAGGGTTAGGTAAGCATATCCTCTTGCTTTGCCGCGCCCCACGCGTCCGCGTAATTGGTAAAGCTGGGCAAGCCCAAAGAGATCTGCCCGATGCACCAAAAGCGTATTTGCGGAGGGAATATCAATGCCTGATTCCACGATGTTCGTTGAAATTAAGACGTCGATTTCTTGATTGTAAAACTGCGTCATCACTGCTTCTAGGGCTGAGGGAGCAAGCTGCCCATGGGCAAGGGCAAGGCGAACCTCTGGTACAAATCGCTCAACCCGCTCGCGGACTTTATCTAGGTCTTGCACCCTTGGGCAGACATAAAAAACCTGCCCCCCTCGGCTTTGCTCCCGCAGGATTGCTTCCCGCATCACCATGCCATCAAAGGGCAAAATAAACGTTCGCACCGCGAATCGGTCCACTGGTGGCGTAGCTATGAGGCTTAAATCTCGAACACCTGTCAAAGACATTTGAAGGGTTCGGGGAATGGGGGTTGCGGTTAACGTTAAAACGTGCACATTTTTTCGGAGATTTTTCAGCTTTTCTTTTTGTTTTACTCCAAAATGTTGCTCTTCATCCACCACCAGCAACCCTAGATTATGGAAAGAGATGCTGTCGGCCAACACCCCATGAGTCGCAATAATAATGTCGATATCTCCGCTGGCTAAGCGCTTTTTGACCACAGTTGCTTCCTTTGGAGGAACGAGCCGGGACAGCTGAGCAACGCGAAGGGAAGTACCCTGAAAGCGCTCTTGAAATTTTTGAAAATGCTGGCGCGCCAAAAGGGTTGTGGGGACCACGATGGCTACTTGGGCTTGGCAGGAAGCCACCACATGAGCAGCCCGCATGGCAACTTCTGTTTTCCCAAAGCCCACATCGCCGCAAATGAGACGATCCATCGGTTTTCCAGAAGCCAAATCCCCTAGGGTATCGTCAATAGCTTGGAGCTGATCATCTGTTTCGACGTAAGGGAAGCGTGCGCAAAAAGCTTCAAAACTGGGTTGGGGTAAAAACGCGATGGCATCTTCAACCCGTCGTGTTGCGGCAAGGGCAATGAGGTGAGAAGCCACCGCATAGAGACGTTTTTTCACCCGGGCTTTTCGATTCTGCCAATGGGCTAGCCCTAATTTGTCTAGGGTCACATGCTCTGTTTCATTGCCATACCGCGAAAGCACGTCCATGTTTTCCACCGGCACAAAAAGCTTGTCGCCCCCCTCATAAACCAAAACGAGGAAATCGTGTAGCCCTGTTCCAACTTTGACGGCTTCAAGGCCCATATATTTTCCAAGGCCGTGCTCTTGATGAACCAAAATATCTCCCACCTCAAAAGAAGAGCGGCTGCGAAAGAGGTCTTTTTGGCGTTTTGACTTTGGTGTTTTTCCCGTTAGGCGTTCTCCCAGAAGGTCTTCTTCCGTCAACAAGCTGAGGGTTTCGCTTTGAAACCCCTGCTTCAAGGGTAAAACCGCGCTGCCCAAAGGTAGGGAAAGATCCTCAAGTTTTGAAACAACAGGAGGAACTTCCAAACCATGCTCTTGCAGCAAGCGCGCAAGCCGTAGAACAGACCCCTCCGTCCAGCCTGAAAGGAGCAGCTGATGGTGCGGCTTTTCTTTTTGTAGCCGCAACAGATTTTCCGTTATTTTTTCAAACAGGTTGATGTGAGGATTTTTTCTTAGAAACGCAAAATCCCACCCAGGGCGCACGTTAAGTTTTGTCTGGTCTGCTGTTTCTGGACTATGCTGGAAAGGCGAAAAAAGGGTTGGCTGACGCTGCGCCAAAGCTTTCATCACTGGAGCAAGGGGTTGGTATAGCTGCTCAGGCTCTAGGGCATCATAGGGCGCGCCTTGGGATTTTTCTTCCAAAAGATCAAACTGTTTGCGAGCGTGGTGGTGCTCTTCAATTTGGGAGGCGAATGCTCCCAAAGCTTGGGGAACGCTGCTTTCCAAGGTAACGGCGGTGGTTGGAGGCAGTAAATCCCACAGGGTTTCTAAGTTAGGATAGAAAAGAGGGAGCCAATGTTCCATCCCTGGATAGCTTTTTTCTTGGGAAATGGCTTGGTAAAGCGGGCGCTCTGTCACCGTTTTGCGATGAGAGAAAATCTCGCGATAGTTTTCCCGAAATCGTCGAATGGTTTCCGTGTTTAGCACCGCCTCCCCAAGGGGTAGCAAGACGACTTGGGATTGGGGAAGCAGCCGCATTTGGGTTGAGAGGTCAAAGGTGTGGATGCTCTCAAGGGTATCGTCAAAAAAATCGAGCCGAATAGGGTTTGATACATTAGGAAGAAAGAGATCGATCAAACTGCCCCGAACAGCAAACTCACCGACATCGTAAACGACATCTTGGCGACGATATCCCATCTGTGTGAGATGCTCTAAAAATGTTGTGCGGCTCACCTGATCTTTTGGTTGGAGCTTCCATGCTTTAAAACGAAAGGCTGAAGACGGTGGTAATTTTTGGACCAAGGCGTGGTGAGTTGTCAGGATAAAATCAATGGAATGGGGGGCAGACCAAAGGTAGCTCAAGGCTTCAAGCCGTGCTGCCATCACATCAACATGGGGAGAGACCCGATCATAAGGCAAACAATCCCAAGGTGGTAAGGTTACAATGCGATAGCTTGGGTTCAAAAAATGTAGGGTCTGTTGAAGGGAAGTCAGAGCCCCTTCATGGGTCGTTACATGAAGTTGGGGAGCTTGCTTTTTCAAAACCTGCTGACGAAGATTATGCAGGTGGAAGGGAATATAACTTTCCGGAACACCTTGGGCACTTGGTAACACATACGTGTGTTTTAATGTTTCAACCATCCTGTTCTGTGGAGTCCTTAAATTAACTTACGGAGATTTGGATTGAATCCGTACACAAATTTCATCAATGCCATAAGATTCAAGGGTTACAGGATAATCAAGCACAGCAGAAAGGAGAAAAATCATGTAGGTTTGTGTGCTTTGGGCCGTCACTTCTTCCAAGTGAAGTTTGCCTGATAGAATAGCTTCATCGTCTCCCCCCACCACAATCATGCTTGATTTAAGCGTTGCTTCTAGTGTATGCGTTTCTGGATTCATCGTCACAACCAACTCGCCTCGCTTGGGCACTTTGTTGTGGAGCCACATCAAAACATTGATGAAAAGTTGAAGTGTCCCTTTGGCAAATTTAACCTGATCAAAATGGTCTGTCCATGTCAGCTCCACCCGTTCTTGCAGCTTGAAATAGTTTTGACAAATGGGACGTACGTACCGAACACCAAGGGTTTGCCCCCCAATTGCGTAGGCGGCACGAAAAAAATCCAGCCTGCTTCTCAGCAATTCTGAAGATTTTTGCAAAAGGCTTAAAATTTCTTTGTCATCTTCAGAAGCATTTTTGGGAAACTCCAAAATCTCTAAACCTGTCATGATAGCACCAATGGGTGAAGCGAGATCATGGGCGATATGGGAAGAGGTCAGTTGGCTGAAAAGAAGCATGCGATTTAAGAGATGCAGCTGGTCTTTATAGACAGTTGTTTGATCTGCAGTGTCCATCTATGCCCTCTGACAAAGTTTCTCTAGAAACTATTTAGTGTGCTCTTCTTAACAGAATTCAGGTTAAAAATCAAAACATATCTAAGCTAACCCCCACCAAAACGCGTTATAAAATCCCAATCTTCTGGAGGAGGGTTGTCGATAAATTGCGTGCATCGCTTGATAAAAACCTGTGATAAAAAATCATCCGGAAAGGCTTCTAGTATCTTACGGTAACACTTTAAAGCTTTTTCCCAATTACCTTTACAGTAAGCTTCATACGCTTCTGTTGTAAGCCATGAAAGTTCTACAAAAGGAGGGACTGGGTAGGTTGCTGTTTCTAAAATTTCTGAAAGAAGTTCATAAATTTGAACACCATTTTCTTTTCCTTTAACCGCAACTCGGTCGATGGGGCGAAAGATAAAAAGGTCTTGGATGGGTAGATAAGTCGATTCACTGACAAGAATGCGGGTTCCGTATTCTTTATTTAATTGCTCTAACCTTGACGCTAAATTGACGACATCCCCCAACACAGTATACTGAAGCCTATCGGAAGACCCCATGTTCCCTACCAGCATCTGTCCTGTGCTGATGCCAAATCGTGTAAGCATGGGGGGTTTTGCTTGCTTTTCCCAAGTTTCGTTGAGGGTATTCAGCCGATTCATGCAGGCTAGCACGCCGTGGCAGGCGCGGTAGGCATGTTGAGCATCAGGCAAGGGAGCGCCCCAAAATGCCATGATGGAATCTCCTATATATTTATCAAGGGTTCCATGATTTTTTTTGATAATGTTGGTCATTTCTTCGAAATAATCAGAGAGATGGAGGAGGAGCTGTTCAGAGTGTAGCTTCTCAGAAATAGTTGTAAAACTTTGGATATCGCAAAACATAACGCTGAGAACTTTTTGTTCTCCTCCAAGTTGGGCGCCTCGTCCTGCGAGGACAAGTTGCTGTACCAACGTTTTTGGGACGAATTTTCCAAAAGACCGCAGCACGGTCACAACATTTTTTAAAGCTTCCAGCATATCTGAAATTTCTGAAAACTGAGATTTGAGGTAAAGCTTTTGGTCAAAGTCCAAATTTTGAATACGTTTCAAATCGTTAGCAACTTCTTCAATGGGACGTGAAATTTTTCTTGAAATGAAGACCATTAAAAAAAGGGCTAGTATCAGCATCGTTATACAAAAAATAAGCGTGTCTTTTTGAATTTGTTTGATGTTTCCCAAAAATTTATCACCTAAAATAACGATGCCTAGCGTCCAATCTTTATGGAAAGAATCAGGAAACTTTACAAAATAGGCAATGTCTTTGAAAAGGTTTGAATTTGCTTCGAAAATAAATTTTTTCTGATAATCACGCTTGAGGTAATCTTGATAAACTTTTTTTAGATTGAAATCAGATAAAGTATCCAAACGCGTCATCTCAAGGCCTGAAGACTTGATTTTCAATATTTCCATAATGTCTGGGTAAGCGGCTAGCTCGCCTTCCTTGTTAAAGATGAATACCTTCGCAATGGGGCCAGTGGATTGTACTTTTAAAAAATTAGATAATTCGTTGATATTCAAATCTGCTGCTGTTGCGCCAATAAAAACACCTGTCGTTGAATAGATAGGGCAGGCTATACTGATGCCTATTTCTGCGCTGTTTGAATAGAGATAAAGATCTGACCAGAAAACCTGTTGTGTTTTTTGTACGCCTTGATACCAAGGGCGCAAGCGTGCATCATAAATGACTGTAGAATTTGAATGGGGTGTTGAGACAGATCTGTTTTCTTCTGAATCAATCAAATCACCTTGGGCTTCATAATATTCGTCAATCTCTTTTATCGAACCGTGTTGACGGTTTACTAAGGTAGCCCGGTAAGCGACATTAGCCGGTAAAAATTTATCTGGATTAAACCGATAAACAGAATTCCCGGAAACCCTTGTGGCTGTTAAAGAAGAGCCTTCTTGGGTGCCAATTGTAAAACTTTCTATTTGGGGAAATGCATCCAATAATCCCAAAAGATGAGATATAATACTTCGTTTTTCATTGATAATTTGCTCTGGCAAATCAATCATCCAGCTTGTTGCTTGGGTAACTTCTTGGATAGGTTCAAGAAAAGAAAAAACTCGTCGTGAAACTCCCTCAACAATGACATCAACTTGCTCATCAACAATGGCCGAAAATTCATCTATAAATTGTCGATGGGTATAAAAAATAACTGAAATACTGGTCAGGGCCATCAGGCTAAAAAAGGACGCTAAAATAGTAAACTTTATTTTTTTAGTATAGACTAAAAATATTTTTTTTAATTTTGAAAAAAAATCCTTTAACACATACAACATAAGCTATAAATTCTTGGTTTAATCTTGCGGCCTGTAGAGAAAATAATGCTCTCCAGGGGCTGACAGTTTTAATCCTAGAAAACTTCGTCTAAAAAATTCATTAAATTAAAGCAACCTATTCCTTTCTATGGATTTATTTTTTAAACAAGTTTTTTTAAGCTAGGGTGATAAATTGAAATCCAAAAAATCTGAGGAATAAATAATATGGATAGGTGGATGGAATTTGCGTTGGATGAGGCAAAAGCTTCAGCCCATCGAGGTGAAGTGCCTGTAGGGGCGGTGGTGATAGACCGCAGAACCCAATCTCTCCTTGCGCGCGCAGGTAACCAGATGGTTGCTAGTGGAAGTCCTTTGGCCCATGCTGAACTGCTTGTCCTAGAAAAAGCATTTCAGGTAACAGGGGAATCACGTCTTTCTTTCTGTAATCTTTACGTCACCCTTGAGCCATGCCCTATGTGTGCCCAAGCCATAAGCTTTGCAAGGGTGGGTTGCGTCTATTTTGGAGCCTATGACGCGAAAGGCGGAGGGGTAGAGCATGGCGCACGTATTTTTCAAGCAGGGTCTTGCTTTCATAAGCCTGATGTTTGGGGAGGCGTTCAAGAATCAGCGTGCTCTCAGCTCTTAAAAGATTTTTTTAAACAGTTGCGTTAAGCTCTTCCCTACAAGTTCTTCTTTAAAAAAGAAGCAAATCACTTTTTTGAAAAGATCCTTTTAATAAATAGGTGGCACTATATTCCAACAAAAAATAAGTTGATTCCAAAGGGAAGAAATTTTTCATTTTTTTCCTTTTAGTAAAGCCCCAAGGAGCAGAGATCATCACAAATGTTTAACGCAAATCTCGTGCAAACGATTGTTTCAAATAGTTTAAAATTATGTTTGGTTCTTTGGAGCGTATGGATCACAAGTGGATCAGGACATGCGGCGCCTACTGAAGCAGCAAATGGAGCTCCCTCCGTTGCTTCCATCGCGCCAGCCCCTTCTGTCCCAGGGGTTTTTCAAATTCTTGAATTTCCAGTTGGAAAACAGATCGCTTACGACCTATCCCAAAAAGAAGAAGAGATTACGCTTACCTTTGACCCTAACATCTCCCTTGCAGAAAAGGATTTGTCTGAAAAGCTATCCAAGCGTGTCCGTCTGGTGAGCGTCACGAATGAGAAACAGCGTACGGTCATTCGATTAGCCCTTTCCAAAGGGATAAAGATTGATGTCAATGCCATTGAAACCGGCGTTAGGCTTCAGTTGATAGACCCTCAGAACCTAAAAATTTCACCTCCTGCCCCTGAGACAGTCCCACTTCCAGCATTTGTAAAAAAAGATCCGCCTATAGAAGCTAAAGTTAATTCGCAGCTTGAAAGCTCTTCTGATCTTTCTTCAAAAATGGCGGTTACTGAACCTTCTGAGATGTTTCATGCTTTTATCAAACCCCTCGAACGCTCTGAAGGGTTGAAACTTCTTTTTTCTAAAACCTTGCACACAAAAATACCCCCGCCTGTTGCGGCTGTTTTTGTTCAGCGCCCCTACGTTTGGATCATTCTTGATCACGCAGTTGAAACCCATTTCAGCGAAATGGGTAAATTTAGCTTGCCTGAAGGGTTTGAAAATCCAGAACAGCTGCAACATCCCACCCATTTTGTGCTGAGAATGAAGATCCCTTATACCGTTGTTCCTTCGATAGATTACAAGCTAGAAGAGGGATGGAGTGTTGTTTTAGGAAACGATACGCAAAATCCAACGGGCACCTATCCTTTTTTAACATCTCGTCTCATGGCCTCCCTAGCGCCTCCCATTTCTTTATTGGTCCAGATGCAAAACCCTCAAGTTGTTCGTTTCAAAGACCCCGAACGCCAAGCAGAGTGGATTGTCGTGCCGGATCGAGCGCCTGGTTTAGGGCTTCCTGGAATTTTCCGATATGCAGATTTTTGCCTCGTGAAAAGCCTTCAAGGGCTTGTCCTTGAGCCCTTTGTCTCAGATTTGACTTTTCAAACTGAAAAAGAGCGGTTGGTTATTTCGCGCCCAGGGGGGCTTCATTTTTCGTCTATTGAAGATCGACGTATGAGTAAAGAAGACCAAAAAGACATTAAATTATTTAATTTTAATGATTGGCAGCTTAAAGATATGCCTTTTTCTCAAGCAAAATCAAGCCTCAGCTCGCAAATTTCCCAATCTCTTGAAGAAGACAGAATTTTGGCTCAATTGGCATTTGCTCAATTTTTGATTGCCAATGGAAATGGCACAGAAGCTTTGGGTGCCCTCCGATTAGTCTATGGTCAAAATCAGCGCTTGAAGGAAGATGCTGAGTTTATGGCGCTCATGGGCGTTGGATATTTTTTTAATGGAGAATACGCAAAAGCACTTCGCATTTTATCAAGCCCCAGACTGCCCCCTGAAGCAGAGCTTTGGAGGGGTGCTGCCCTAATCAGCATGGGATTTTCTTCACAAGGTTTGTTGTTAATGGAAAAGCACAAAAATATTCTGGTGTCTTATCCTGAACCCTTACGTGCAACTCTTGCTTTGAAAGGGATTGGTGCGGCAGTTCAGTTAAAGAAGAAAAAACAAGTAGAAAGCTTTTTCGAAATTCTTAAGGACGCAAATCTTACGTCTTCTCAGGAAAATCAGCTGCGGGACTATCAAAATGAGTTTATAGCTTTGATAAATCCTAATGCTATTCCAAACCCTCTTTTGAGCCGAAGCCTTGGAGGAAAACTTGCTAAAAATTCAGCAGAAGAAGAACTTGAAACGATTAAGAAGAAATATGAGTCAAAGCAATTTTCCCTGGAAGAAACCATTCATAAACTGGAAGCGTTGCGGCTAACTTGGCGGGGAGATTTTGTTGAATTTTTAATTCTCAAGGAATTAGCAAATCTATACAATGCCCATAATAATTTTGAAAATAGCCTGGAATCTTATGAGCGTGCCATGGCATTTTTCCCTCAACAGCCTGAGGTCCCAGAGCTTAAAGCGCAAGCTTGTGAGGTTTTTAAACGCGGCTTGACTGTGCTTCATCCAGCTTTTCGTAAAATTGCTTTTTTCTACCGGTTCAGAGCATTCTTGCCAGAAGATGGTGAAACAGCAGCTGTTTTTGAAAAGCTCGCTAAACAGCTGATGGCAATGGGGCTATCAGACCAAGCGGTGACAATTCTTGAAAAAGAGAGCCCCAACTATGTTGCAACAGATCCAAAATTTTTCATCAGCCTTGCTGAGGCTTATCTAGAGGATAATCAGCCTGATAAAACCCTTAAACTTTTGGATTCTAAGTTAGAAAATCTGGCTGAATTTAAAGATAAAATCAACTATCTAAAAGCCCAGGCATTTTACGAAAAAGGTGATTATCCTCAGGCTATTTCTTATCTCAAGAAGCAGGATAGTTTGGAAGCTCTGGAATTAAAAGCCGACAGCTATTGGGGACTAAAATCGTGGGATGAAGCTGCTCAAAATATGCAAGCGATGGTAAAAAAAATAGTGCCCACGCCGCCAGAGCTTGTGATAAGGTTGACTATGGCTTTATATCAGGGAAATCAAGTAGAGGCTATCAAAGAAATGAAAGCAATTCATGGCGAGATGATGGGCAAGACCTCCTATGCAAGTTTGTTTGCCATACTCACACAACCAAGTGCAGGGCGTGTCAATGTGAATACTGCGTTTCGCACCTTGATTCAAGTGAAGGATTTTGAGAATTTTTCAAAAGCTTTGAAATCAGGAAAGCTATAGCATATGCATTCACCCCATGATCCGTTATATGGTTCAGAAAATGTTGAAGAGGCGCTTAACGGGCAAGTTCACACATCCCTGGTTCGCTCTTATCTTTTCTGGTTAAGCCTTACGGCTTGTGTATGTGTGTTGTTATCCCTCAGCTTCAATGCTTATCTTTTTCATTATGCTCAGCAATCTACCCTTGATCGTTTAGAACAGCGCCTCCAGGAACAGGTGGAAAATTTAGATCTTTTCGTTTTTTCAATGACCCAAAATTTTTCTAATGTTTCTTCTGTGTTCCGTTATAAATCTTTTTTAGACTCAGAATCAGTTCGCGCTAAATTTTCTTCCTTTTTATCCACCAAAAGACAATTTTATGGCCCTATTACTTTTAAAAACCATTTTGAAGGCTGCCTTCTTTATGGGAGTGGGTCTGTGGAGCATCTTTCAGAACATGCCCTTCAAAATGCTAAAGCGCTTTTTTCTTATATTCCAAAAATCCTCCCTGATTTTTTAACTGCTTTTCCCCAAGTAAATCGAGTTTCTTATATTTCAAATGATTTTAAGCTGATATGCCCATGGAACAGCTTTCCTCCCCGTATTAATCCGGAGTGGCTTCAAGATAACAAAACCCTAGCAGGCGCACTCTCTGTACCCTTGTTGTATGACAACCCAACGTGGTTGCCGCTTTCTTATAGGCGGGTGGAAAAAATTTGGTCTATCCAATATGTGACACCTTCTTTTGAAAAAGAAGCGCTTACAGGTTTTTTCAGCTTTACCCTTCCTCAAGCTTTTTTTCTTGATTCTTTGAAAAAATTTGAAATCCCCTTCGGGAAAGTTTTATTGATTGACCAAGAAAACGCTACCATAGCTTCTATGGAAGCTGGGCAACCACCAGAGGCAAGCGTGCTGTTCTTAAAGAAAAAAATTCCGGAAGCATTATTGGATGATAAAAATGGGGCTTCTTTTTTTTCTGAGCCAGGAAAATTAAAATTTCAATATGTTGGAGGGCTAAATGGGTTTTGGACTTGTGTTATTCCGTTCAAAAAAGCCCCTTGGAAGCTAGTTTTTGTAGGGTCACTATGGGATGTTGGCCGAAACGACCTTCAGATAACTTTGAATGATAGCATTATGATTTTTTTAACAGCTTTTTTCATGCTTTTTTTAAGTTATATTCTTGTTAAACGATATTTTATCTCGCCTTCTTTTGAGCTGATTCAACACTTAGAAAATGAGCGCCAGGGGATTGACTCAGATCTTAAACACCTTCCCCTTGCTTGGAGATATTGGGGTCATTTAATTTCTTCCATTTTTGGTGAGAATCGACAGCTGGTATCCGAGCTGGAAACGCGGGTGCAAGAGAGGACTCAAGCCCTTAAAAACACCCTCTCAAACCTTCAAGCTTCTCAGCACCAAATCATAGCCCAAGAAAAGCTTGCTAGCCTTGGAACCCTTGCAGCAGGTATTGCCCATGAAATTAAAAATCCGCTTAATTTTGTGTTAAATTTTGCAAAAATTTCAAAAGATTTATTAGGTGAGTTGGAAAAACAAGGGGATCTTTCAAAACCTTCTGTTCCTATCGAAGCTCTGGAGGAAAACCTGGGGAAAATCATAGAGCATGCAGATCGAGCAGATCACATTGTGAAAAGCATGCTTTTGCATGCCCGTTCTAATCCTGCAGTTCTTGAAGAAACAGACATGAACCGTTTTGTCACTGAATACGCAGACCTATGCTATCAAAGCTTTTTTGCTCAACATAAAGATGTTCCTATCCAATTCGAGAAAAAGTTAGATGATAAAGTGGGTAAGCTCCATATTTACCCCCAAGAGATAGGGCGCGTTTTATTAAATCTTTTGAACAATGCCCTTGAGACGGTGGCAATACGCTTTGATAAAGAGAATAAAAACGGTCAGCTATTAACCTATCAACCGACAGTCCTTGTTCAAACGAAGGACAATCATGATGCACTCATCATCATGATTCATGACAATGGAGAAGGGATTCCAGCGTCAATTCTGAAAAAGATTTTTGACCCTTTTTTCACAACCAAACCTCCTGGAAAAGGAACGGGGCTTGGGCTTTCCATCAGCTATGATTGTATTCAACACCATCGGGGTTCTCTTGAAGTGGAAAGCCAAGAAGGAGAAGGGAGTTGGTTTTTGATACGCCTGCCCAAAGATTTAGGGGCTGGTTCATAAAAATTCTCATCCCAAACGAATTTTATGTTTGATAAAGTGAAACTGTTTTTTTCTCGTCTTCTGTATGAGCGCTTAATAGCTTTTTGCCATGTTCTTCCTCAATATCTTTAAGGGCTTGAACAATTTTTTCATAAGCTTGCTGAACTTCATGCTCAAACCATAAGCACCACTGCTCATGGGAAATCACATATTCGCTAACGCGGCTGAGGCTGATATAGGTGTAAAAATTGGCTAAAAATGCGCGTAGACGAATATGAAAAACATCCTGAGAATCTAGCCCAAGCGTTTGGAGTAATTGTTTTTTTGTCGCTAAAAAATCCAATTCTATCTGCTGTAAATCTTCAGAAAAAACGGAGCGATTGATCACACAATAGTGTTGTCTAGGCGTTAAATTTCCTTGGCGTGTCAGAAGAATGCTTTTACCCATCAATTTAGAAAATTCTAAAAGATTTTTGCTTAGGGTTTGGTTTTTTCTACCCCCTTGAAAAGATTTTTCTGAAGATTCTGAAAAATTTTCTGATGTTAAAGGGTTCTCCATGGAAGTTTGCTCTTTTTTCTTCGTCGATTTTTCCTGATTTTTCTTTATGTCTTCCCAACAGGAAGGAAGGTGATATCCAATCCCCCTTAAATTTTGTATAAAATCTTCCAGATTTGGGTTGAATATTTTTAATTGAATCCGTAATTCAGAAATTTTTCGATGTAAGCGTGTCACATCTACTAACGATATTTTTTGAGATTTGAGAGATTCTTTAAGTTTTTCGTAGGTTATAATTTGAGGGTGTTCTCGAAATAAAACGGAAAGAATTGCAAAGTGTAGTTTGTTCAAACGAAATGTGTTTTCTTGCTTGTCTAAAGACAGTGAGAGAAGGTGACGTTTTTCGTCTAGACAAACTATCAAAGGATATTCAACATGCTTGAATTGCTTAAAAAAGAGGCCCATTGAAACCTTTAAATTTTGTTGAGCACGGTATTAAAACATCCTTGTTTCCTAAACCCAAAAGCTTACTATCTTCTTAAAGAGTCATGATATTTAAGAGTTAATAAAAAGAAACCCTTGACGAGAGGCAAAAAAAATTGCTTTCCTAGTTGAAAATATTCTTATGAATTTGGAAAAAGTAACGAATGAAATATTGGCCCTTTAATTGTTTAGTCTTTTTTATGTTTTTCTTTTTGCAAAAAGACTTTATCGTCAAATCTTTGAATGCTTCACCGCTACAGTCTTCAAATCGTGTCAGCTTGTTGGCTGGAAAAAAAATGGTTTCCCTTCATGAGCTCCATCAGCGGCTTCGTTTGTCTGCTTTTTCAGCAGGATTTAAGGATACGCCAGAACATCTGAAAATGTTACAGCCTAACGTCATTCGGATGATGATAGACGAGGCTATCCAAATCCAAGCTGCAGAGTCAGTTGGTATTTCTATCAGTCCTCAAGAAATCGAAGAGGGAATTGTTGAGCTGGAAACCGTCAACAAGATGTCAAAGGGAAGCGTTAAGAAATTTTTAACGGCTAATAAAATTCCCCTTGGTGTCCTTGAAAACCAAATTCGGGCAAACCTATCATGGCTCAAGTATATCCGTGCGCATTATCAAGGATCTGTCCGCATTTCTGATGAAATGATCAATCAACACATCAAGCGTTATGAGAGAGAGCAACAAGAACCGCATTATCGTGTTGGAGAAATTGTGCTTTATGTGGACCATCCTAAAAAAGAAGAGCAAGTCCGTAAAGAAGCTGTGCAGCTGGCCCAACTGCTTCAAAAAGGGGCTCCTTTCCCTGGAATTGCTTATCAATTCTCCCAAGCGCCTTCTCGTCAGCAAGGAGGAGATCTGGGTTGGTTAACCGCAAAAGATCTTGATCCTCTTTTGGTAGAGGCGTTACAAAAGACTGCTGTTGGCCAATTTTCAGGTCCGTGGCGTACAGCTTCTGGGTATGTTTTGATGGCACTTATCCAGAAAGAAGCGAAAAATTCTAACCATCAAAAAAAACTTAACCGTGAAGAGATTGAGCGAGCGCTTCGAGGTGAGCGTTTAGAGCTATTAGCGCGCAAAGAGATTACTCAATTGAGGCGCCAAGTTTTTATTGAAATTCGAAATACGCCTTTTTAAAAGTATCATTGCATATAGATAGGCGACCCATGCATTTGATTTTATTGGAAAATTATTTTTCTGAGAAATCATCTTGAAAAAACCTCTGCAGGGGATTAGAAAGGATGCTAGAGGGCAAAAGAAGTAAAAGGGGAGAGTAGGCTTAAAGCAGGGAGTATTCGGGAAGAAATCACTTTCTTTGTGAAGCGCCATGTTTGGTTGAAGTTCTTGAATCTCCGCTGATTCTCTCTTATGATTTTTGGATGCGTTAGAGAGGCCGCCAGGCTTTTTGCTTTAGACAGAGATGCTTTTCTTTTTTATATATGAAATGCTTCCTAGGATTTGAAATAGAGAAAGTTTTAAGGTGCCGCATTACCCCTTGCCTCTGTTTAGCATGCTCATTTTCTTGGCAAGCGCTGTTTGTTTTGCGTTTATTACGCGCCATTTCAGGATGAGCCAGACATTAGGTTACCTTTTTGCAGGTATTGTGGTGGGCCCCTTTGGCTTGGGACTTGTTCCTGACAAAGAGCATGTCTATATCCTAGGAGATGTAGGCGTCCTGTTCTTGCTGTTTAAAGTAGGTTTAGAATTACCTTTTCATCGATTGCAAGCTTTGAGAACCTATGTGTTTGGCTTAGGCTCTGCTCAGATGGTGCTTACGACGCTTTTATTTACCCTTGTTTTGAAATTTTTCTTTGGATTTTCCTTATATTTTTCTATTTTTATAGGGGCTTCCTTGGCTTTATCCTCGACAGCTTTAATTATCCAAATGCTCGCAGAGCGCGGAGAGCTTTCAAGTCGTCTAGGCAGGGTTTCTTTTTCAGTCCTTCTCTTCCAAGATTTAGCAGTTGTGTGCTTATTTGTTTTGGTGGCCCTCGAAAAAGATACAGGGATAGAATTTTCGGGCAGCTTTGCATGGCCTTTGTTGAAGGCCTGTGGAGGCTTGATCATTCTTGTGATGGTTTCACGCTTTTTGATTGAGCCTTTGTTTCATTTACTGTCTTCCGCACGCCACCCTGATCTTTTCACGGCTGGCGTTTTTATGACTTGTTTCGGGATGAGCTATATCGCCTGCCAATTTAATCTGCCCACTGAGATTGGAGCCTTTTTGGCTGGCCTTGCCCTTTCAGAAACTGTTTACCGCCATGCTATTGAAACGGACATAAAACCTATTCAAAGGTTGCTTCTTGGTTTTTTCTTTATGATTGTGGGGCTTGAAATCAATTTCAACTTTCTGCTAGAAAATCTGAAGCCCATTTTCCTTGCATTGTTTGCGATTATTGCAAGCAAATGCTTGATCTTAACTATTTTAGGAAGATTTTTTCGTCTTAATTGGATGGGAGCTTTGAAATTAGGACTTCTGTTATCAGGATGCGGTGAGTTTATTTTTATTCTGTTCTCGTATGCCTCGGTTCAAAAAGGCTTAGACTCCTACACGGTCCAATTTTTATTCATCATCACGCCGCTTTCTATGATTCTGACACCTTTTTTATCGTGGGTTGGAAATCGTTTATCTCAAAAATTTGAGAAGCCCAAAGAATCATCCCCTGCTCCGTTTGCTCACGCGTCAGAATTGCCGGATTTAAAGAATCATGTGATTATAGCTGGCTTTGGGCGCGTTGGAAAAATGGTCGGAGATATTTTGTCCCAAAACATGATCTCTTACCTTGCCGTTGATTATGATATTGAGCGTGTAAAACAACTGAGCGCGCTGCGGAAATATCCGTTGGTACATGGCGATAGCCGAGATTTTGAACTGTTCAAATCATTAGGAATTGAAAAAGCTCGGGTGGTGCTTATTACATTTCCTCAGGTTAGCACCGCCCTTGAGGTGATTCACTATCTCCAAGAGCACCACCCTAACATCGAAATTTGTGTGCGCATTCATGACCATGAACATGCACGTCATTTGATTGGCACAGGGGTGCATCTAGCAATCCCAGAGACCGTTGAGTCAGGTCTTCAACTTGCGTCCATGACATTGCAAGCTCTTGGCTTTTCCCCTGTTTATATTGAGAAAATTTTAGGTGTCGTGCACCGTTCTTCCTCTAAAGCTTCTTCTTAGGAAGAGAGCTCACCAGTCGCTAAAAAAATGAGCGGTAGGCTTGTGATTCTATGTCAATAGGATAGACCAAGGGAACCTCGAAATTAGGCCAACTGTTGAATATGCAAAAGCCATATTACCCTCGAACGACAGGCTTCCCTTGTAGCACGTGAGCTGGTGTATGGGCTATTTGACCTAACCGAGCTCGGTAGATGGTCAAATTTTCTAAAACACGCTGAACGTAGTCTCGTGTAACCCCATAAGGAATAGATTCAATCCAATCCACCACGTCCAGTTTCCCTTGGTGGGGGTTCCCCATGGTTTCCACCCAGCGGGACACTGCCGTATCTCCCGCATTGTAAGCGGCAATCCCCAAAATGTAGGAATTGTTGAAACGGCTTAGATGCCGCGTTAAGTGCGCCATCCCAAGTTTGATGTTGTAACTTGGCTCAAATAATTTATCCGGGTGATGATTCAACCCCAAGGTTTTTGCTTCCATATGAGCCGTTTGAGGCATGATCTGCATCAGCCCTCGCTCGCCTGCATCCCCAACCGATTGAGGATTAAATCGGGTTTCTCGATGAATGACCGCCATGACCAAGGCTTTCTCTGGCGAAGGCTTGGCTACGTGTGAGGGAAGCGGGAGAAGCGGATAGGCCACCCTCAAAACCGTTCCACTCATGTCTAAGGTTCTACGGTCTATTTCTGCGGCGAGGGTTGGCATCAGCTCCCCAGTCAGGGTCACGACCAGCTGTTTTTGAGAAGATGTATGTGCTTGTTTAGCCAACGCTTCAAGGATAGCTCGCACAAAGGGTTCTGCCTCAGGTCCCATGGGGCGCAAGGCCCGTGCCAGCTTCACCAATTCTCTCTGTTCAAAGGCTTTACGGGCTTCTTGGGACGCTTGAGGTACCTCAGCAAAGCGTGGAAAAGGGGTTTTGTTCACTTTTAGAGAAGCCAATTGACCATAGAAGGTGGTTTTATAAAGAGCAGCGCGGCTATAGGCTTTGTGGGCGACATCGCTCTGTTTCAAAGCCTCATGGGTGCGCCCCAACCAATAACCCGCTCGGGCAAGGCTGATGGGGGTTTTCACCACCCGCTGGAATTGCTCAAAATGCTTTTTAGCTTCGGTGGGCTGTTTTAAAAAGCGAAGGGCGAGCCAGCCGGCAAACCATTCTGCTTCAGCATATTCTTTGATGGATGTGCCCGGCACCCGGTGTTGCGTTATCAAACGGTAGGCCAGCTTCGGATCCCCCGCCTGAAGCATCTCCCGGGCTAGATAATTTCGTTCTTGCCACCATGCTAAAGGGTGGGAAACGCTGTGGGCATTGGTCAGCATCAAACGCACCGCTTCATCACATTTTTTTTGTTTTTTCAGCCAAAAAACCTGGGCCCAGTGAAGTCCTTCATGGTTACGAAGGTTGGCTGGAAGCGCGTTATAAGCTTTGAGCGCAGAAGGATCTCCCTCCAAAAACCCAATCCAAACCCGCGCTTGGCTCTGTTTTGCTTCGTTTACAAGCCCCAACACTTGTTTAGCTTGGCCTACTTCTTGCCCCCACAACATCTCCTCAAGCCGGGCCACATGGTGGGATGCTTTTAAAAAGTGACGAAAAGAAGCCAAAAAAGCTTGTTGGTCTGCAGGGGAGAAGGAAATTTTCATCCACGCTTCCCCAACGGCCCCCCGGGTCAGCTCTACCTGGTTTGTGTGGGATAGCGCTTGGAGGTAAGCGAGGTGCGCTTTGCTAGAAATAGGTTTATGCTTCCGAAAAAAAGCCACGATCCCCGCAGGGGCTTCTCCTTTCCCCAGCTGTGCTTCCGCTGCCAGCTGAAGCTGACGGTGATGGGGCCAATCTGGGTGCTTTTCCAAAAAACCAACGATCTGAGAAAAACTGAGGGTTTCTGCTGCATAATGGGCCTTCAGCCAAAAAAGAAAATCCCGCACAAAGGCAGGACTTTGATGAGTGCTGGAAAGATCCAGGTGTGCCAATTGTTTTGGATTTTTGATGGCCTGCTCTACCAATGACAGGGATGCTCTAGACTCCTTCCCAAAAGATAGCCCAGTTACACTTAAAACTGCCAAGAAACACAAGCGCTTGCGAAGCTTTGAGAAAAACGATAACGTTACCACCTGAAGGTACTCCTTTTATACGAACCCATGAAGGGATCATTTCATATGCGTAAAAAATTTCAAGGCCTTTTTGTAGCTCTGGCCACATTTTATCAACATGATAGGCTTGATGCCGAAACCCTGGCAGTTTACTTGACCTGGCTTTTAGACCAAGGGGTCCACGGCTTGGTTGCCTGTGGAACAACAGGGGAGTCTCTCGCCCTGTCCCTGGAGGAGCAAGCTGAGATTTTGGCGCTGTGCGTTTCCAAGGCAAAGCCTCTATCTGTTCCTGTGATCGCGGGGATTGCGGCTCCAACCCTGGGTCAGGCTCTCACCCAAGTGGTCCAAGCAGAAAAAGCAAAGTGTGATGGCTTGTTGGTGTTGACTCCGTTTTACGTGAAACCTTCCCAAGAAGCTTTGCTGACATTTTACAAAGCGATCCATGCTGAAACCTCTCTGCCGATCATCCTCTACAACAACCCCTCCCGGGCCGGTGTTGAATTAACGATAGAAACGGTGGCGGAGCTTGCTGACAGCTGTCACCGGATTGTGGCTTTGAAAGATTCTTCACCAGATTTAACGCGTCCCTTGGTCCTTCGACGCATGCTTCCCCAAGGGTTTTCCTTGTTCTCAGGGGATGACCCTACGTTTTCAGCTTTCCTGGCCCACGGAGGGGATGGCATCATCTCGGTGGCAGGAGGCCTTGCTCCCAAAGCCTACAGAGCCCTTTATGACGCGTGGGCCGGGGGAGATCTTCAAACAGTTCAGCGCTTGACCCAGGGGCTTTCCCCCCTGGCGGAGGCTCTGTTCCAAAGCACCAGCCCGGGGCCTTTAAAAACCCTTTTAAGTCAAGAGGGATGGGGAGAGCCAGCTACACGCTTGCCTATCAGTGCTCCCAGCCCTATTCAGCAAAAAAGCCTCCAAGCTGCGTTGATGCAAGCCAGAGCCCTGGAAGGACCTATGTAACTGGGATTAATGAACTCTTACACTAGCTTTTTCTTTTAAACCTATGTTACAAAAGAAGATGTTTTGTCTGTTTTAGAAGAGGTTTTTTCGTGGCAATTCTCCCAGATGTATGGATTCGTGAGCAGGCGGCCAAGGGCATGATTGAGCCTTTTGTGGATTATCAACAGCACCAAGGTGTCATTTCTTATGGTCTGTCTTCCTATGGCTATGATGCGCGGGTTGCAGATGAATTTAAGATTTTCACCGATATAGATCATACCATTATAGACCCCAAGCAATTTTCTGAAAAAAGCTTCGTCGATAGGAAAACCCCTGTTTGCGTCATTCCCCCCAACAGCTTTGCACTGGCCAGAACGGTTGAATATTTCAAAATTCCCCGGGATGTGTTGGTGATTTGTTTAGGAAAGTCAACCTATGCAAGGTGCGGCATCATCATCAATGTAACCCCTTTAGAGCCAGAATGGGAGGGTCACGTAACCCTCGAATTTTCAAATACAACGCCGCTTCCGGCGAAGATTTATGCGTTTGAAGGTGCCTGCCAGTTCCTTTTCCTAAAAGGCGGAGGAGATTGTGAAGTCTCTTATAAAGATAGAGGGGGGAAATATATGAATCAGCAAGGTGTTACCCTTCCTCGCATTTTGGGGACGATCCCTCAATCAGCCTAGGTCGCTGTTGATTCAAAAAAACATTCGTTAATCCAAAGGAGTGAGCAAGACATGGATCGTATACGGATTAAAGGTGGCGTTTCCTTGAAGGGAACGATCCCCATCAGCGGTGCTAAAAACGCGACGCTTCCCCTCATGGCGGCTTCTTTGTTGACCCGTTCGCCCCTCATCTTGACCAATGTCCCCAAGCTTAAAGACATTGAGACGATGCAGTCTCTCTTGGCCCAACATGGCGCTAAAATTCAAGCAACCCCTGTCCAAAAAACCCTTTGTTTAACAAGCAAAGACCTTGTAAACCATGTGGCGCCTTATGACATCGTTCGTAAAATGCGGGCTTCTATTTTGGTTTTAGGCCCTTTGCTGGCACGGCTGGGGCATGCTGAAGTTTCGCTGCCCGGGGGATGCGCCATCGGGACACGCCCCGTAGACGTGCACCTGAGCGGGCTGGAGGCGATGGGGGCTGAAATTGAGCTGGAGAATGGTTATATCAAAGCCAAAGCCTCGAAAGGCCTTCACGGTGCAAGCTATACCTTTCCTGTCGTTTCTGTAACGGGAACTGAGAATTTGTTGATGGCCGCATGCCTTGCAAAAGGTACTACCCAATTGATCAATGCAGCCAGGGAGCCTGAAGTGGCCGACCTCGCCAAGTGCTTACAACAGATGGGCGCTAAAATTGAGGGTATTGGTACGAGCACCCTTACGGTTGAAGGTGTTTCAACCCTTGAAAGCACTAACTATCGCGTGATGGGTGACCGCATCGAGGCTGGCACTTACATGATGGCTGCAGGTATCACAGGGGGAGAGCTTTTGCTTGCAAATGCGTCTCTAGAGGATCTTCCAACGGTGGTGCCTTGCTTAGAGCAAATGGGACTCACATTTACGCAAACCCCCAAGGGCATTTGGGTGAAAGCACCTGACCTCGCTGCTTTGTGTCCAGTTGACGTGGTGACAGAGCCATTTCCTGGCTTTGCAACAGATTTGCAAGCCCAGCTGATGGCGCTTCTAACGCGGGTTAAGGGCATTTCCACCATCACTGAAACGGTTTTTGAAAACCGTTTTATGCATGTGCCAGAGTTGGCACGCATGGGGGCAGACATTTCTATCCAGGGTTCCCAAGCAACCATTAACGGAGGGATGGCTTTGCATGGCGCACCTGTGATGGCAACGGATTTGCGGGCTTCTTTTTCCTTGGTTCTTGCAGCCCTTGCAGCCGAAGGAGAAACTGAGATTCAGCGGATCTATCATCTGGATCGTGGCTATGAAGAGGTAGAAAAAAAGTTGATCGCCTGTGGGGCACACATTGAGCGCATTTTTTCAGAAGATATAGAAGAAGCGTCGTGCGATGATCCATTGCTGGAGGCTGTTGGGTGAGTGCGTTGATTCTAGGTGTTCTGGGGGCAACGGGCCAGATGGGAAAATTGGTGCTGGAGGCTGCGGCAAGGGACGCTGATTTCAACAGTGTTCAAGCGCCTCTTTCACGACATACTCCCCAAGAGGCTTTTGAAGGCGCAGATGTTGTCATAGATTTTTCTAACGCCCTCGCAACCTTTGCTCATCTAATCTGTGCTCAGCAATTTAAAAAACCGCTGTTGATAGGAACCACAGGATTAGACGCTATAACCATCAAAAAAATTGAAGAAGCTTCTAAAGCAATTCCTGTTTTATGGGCTCCCAATACAAGCTGGAGCATGGCTATTTTTAAAAAAGCGGTAGAGCTGGTAGCCCGACATCTGGGCACAGCATATGACCTAGAGATCACGGAGGCGCACCATCGATCTAAGCAAGATAAGCCTTCCGGAACCGCGCTGGTTTTGCAAGACACCCTTGTTAAGCATGCGTCTCTGTCGCAACCCCCTTCTATCGCTTCCCTGAGGGGCGGCCAACTCCCAGGCGAACACACTGTTCATTGGATGGGAGACCATGATAGGATCACCCTATCCCACCAAGCTTTTGATCGTTCAGGCTTTGTAGCAGGTGCTTTGCAAGCTGCAAAATGGCTAGCGATTCAGCCGTCTGGAAACTACACCATTGAAGAAGCTTTTGGGCTTTTATAGGTGATGCTAGGCCTCCTTAGCGTTGTAATGCTTTTTCAGTGACCCCTTGAGCTGAGTAAGCTTTTTTAAATTCTAGCAATGGTTTCAATTGTTCTTTTTCAATGGAAGCAATGATAGGTTCAGAATAAGTTTGGATTAAAATTTTGGTGTCATCTGATGCCAGCAACGAATCAAATTGATCATAGGAAAGCTCAAACGAGATGGCAATTTCATGAGAATGGTTAAGTAGAGTAGTAAGTGCATATAGCCCACATCGCTTTGTATAAGAAGGATAGGACGGCCAAATATCTTTTGCTGAGATAGTCTGTTTTGTTTCAGGTTTAGGAGATATTTCTTTTGCTTCTTTCTTAGTTAATAAGGTAAAGATATAATCTTCTGCACAGTATTTTGTTGTTTTTGTTATTTGAATTTCTTGTATTATTTTTTTATTTTTGTAGCTTTTTATAATTAGATCTGGCTTATCGAGGGGGGTATTTTTAGAATCTTCAGTGGTAAACACAATCCAACAAGCCAAGGTTTTCTTGTTTGTTTTTTTTATCCCTAATTTTGTGTGTCCTCCTTGAAGATTTTTAACACCTGTTATAGGAGCAGATTCTAGCTTAAAGACAGGCTCTCCAGTCGATAAATCTTTAGATTGGGTAATTTTGTGGTGAGAACATCCTGAGAGAAAAGCAATAATGAAGCAAAGACCGTAAAAAATGGTACGCTTCATTTTTTTTCTCCCTTTTTTTGACAGCACTGATTTAGAAATAAAGTGAAAGCATCCCGGTCGTTTATATCCAGTTCACCTTCAAGAGGATCCTTCCCCGACGGCACGAAAAATTTTACTTCTTGGGTCGCAATAATCTGCCTTAATTGCGATTCAGATAAATAAAAAATCACGGAAGAGCTTTTGATAGTGGTTTTATTATAATGCCCCAGAGAGTGGTAAGTCGTAGGGATAACAGTTCCCTTAAATATTAGTTCTTCGTCTGGTTGAGTATTAGAAATTAATTGAAATTTGATTCGAGAATTTGATGAAAATCCGTCATGTTTATAACCGATAATTCTAGACGTAAAAATAGCTTTAATTTTGTTGCCTTGCTCTTTTTCAAGGGTTATAAATGTTGGCCTTCCCCATTCGTTCCTGATGAGGTGAGATTCAAGCCGACAAACATCAGATTTTTTAAAATCATCATAATCTGTAACAATCTTAGGGGAGTGACACCCGGTTAGCACAAGTAGGGTAGCTGCGTAGATGACTTTCACATAATATCCTTAAATGATAAATTATCAATGGCATATCAAAGGCATTTAAAATTCTATCTGTCAATTTTTTTTTAAAAAAGTAGATCAAGAGCTTGATTTAAAATTTTAAGAAAATCCGCTCTTTTTGACTTTAACAAGAAAATGATGGAGAAATTAACCTTTCTAAAGAAAAATTGAGTTTTCTTTCTTGAGCGTTTTAAAAAGCTAAAAAATTTTGTAAGATGCCGTCAGTTATCGTTAAAACATTCCCGAACAGTTGAATTTTTCATGCATGCCCTGAAGCTAAAAGCCTTTAGATCCTACCCCACTTTTTCCCTAGCCCCAGATCCTGGAGCAGGCGGGGTGATTTTGGTGGGCCCCAACGGGGTTGGGAAAACGAATCTGCTTGAAGCGCTCTCTTTTTTCTCGCCGGGTCGGGGGTTTCGACGCGCACGCTTAAGAGAAGTTCAGCATGATCAGGAAACTCAAATTCCGTGGTCTGTCTCCATGGATCTTTCCACAGAAACAGGCGTGTTTCAGGTGGGGACAGGCCGAGACTCCATGGAAGGGGAAAAACGGGTGGTGGCCCTTAATGGGAGCTTTTTAAAAACCCAAACAGAATTGGCGCATCACCTGCATGTTACGTGGCTGGTTCCCCAGATGGACCGACTTTTTTGGGATGGGAATCGGGAGCGTCGCCGTTTTCTGGATCGGCTTGTTTTGGGGATAGACCCCCTCCATGGCGCCCGATTGGTGCGCTATGAGAAGGCATTGCGGGAAAGAACCCACGTTTTGCAACAGCATCGAACGGCTTCGGATTGGTTGAGCTCTTTAGAAGCTCTCTTGGTTGAAGAGGGGGCAGCCATCACGGTGGCGCGGCTGCAAGTGGTCGAGCAACTCAATCAGCACTTAGAAGAAAAAAGACATGCTGGAAAAACCCTCTTTCCAAAGGCACGGCTGGCTTTGGTAGGAGAGGTCGAAGCCTTGTTTGAAAGGGGTGGATCAGCCCTTCAGGTGGAAGAAGCATGGGCCCATCAGCTGAAGCAGGGGCGAAGCTTGGACCGGGAAAAAGGGACAACCCTTTGGGGCTGTCACCGGAGTGCGCTTCAGGTGTTCCATCAAACCCGAGACCAACGGGAAAGGGAGTCGTCTTACTGTTCCACAGGGGAGCAAAAAACGATGCTGATCTCCTTAATTCTGGCAGCGGCAGCCCTGCAAGCTGCCACGCAAAAGCCATTTTTCCTATTGTTGGATGAAGTGGTGGCCCATTTAGATGTCCAGCGGCGCGGTGCTTTGTTTGATGAGCTTCGGCAGTTGCGAGCCCACATTTGGATGACTGGCACCGATGCGGAGCTTTTTAAAGGTATGGATCAACATCTCCAATTAATTCATATCAAAGAACCCCTGCCTCAGGCTAAAGAGAGATGATAGACAAGTTGCTCTTGGGTAAAGCTTGGACAGATTTCCCCGAATGGGTCCCCTAAAAAAAGATGTATTCCTAAGAAGCAGAACACAATCCCAACTAAAATCTTTACCCAGGCGCTGTACTTCAAAAAGTATCCTTGAACCTTAGGGTGAGAGAAGAAAAAAATGACCAACGTAAACCAGGTTAAGCTCAAGATGACACGCCACAAGCAAAACCCAACCTGTACCAAAGGGGGAAGCGTGGGTGGAATCAACACGGAAAAAAGGCTCATTAAAAAGACGATACAAGACACATTTGAAAGGTTGCTCAAAAACCCTAAGCGCACAGCCCCCATCGAGGAGATGGGTTTGATCTGAGTCTGAGGCAATCGGTTGAAAAGCCCTCCCCGGGTTTCCAGAAAAGATTTGCAGCCCATGATGAAAAAATAGCTAGCCCCCAGATAGCGCAATCCCTCCAGGGCTATAGATGATGTAGACATCAACTCAGCAAAGCCCCACAAAAGATAGGTCATATGCAACGTAAGCCCCGCTGTCATCCCTATAAGCGTAAAAAACGCAACGCGCCGGGAATAAAAAAGAGCATTTCGCGTTACCAAAACGAAATCAGGACCTGGCACCAAAATCGCTAGTAAAGACACGAACGTCAACGTCAAAAATTCTGAAACATAGGGTATTAACACCACGCCTCTCCCTGTAATGGGGCCATCCTCTGTTTTAATTTTTTGTGCTACACAGTTACGTAACACGATTTTATTTATGGAATCCATTATAGAAAAAAACGGCTTCTCTTTCCATGAGATGCAGACAGCTCATTGAAATAACATGTCATTTGATAGATTCATTTTTTATTTTTAACAATTGACAGAATTTATGAATATGATATCTATCAGACAAATATAATACTATGGAGGTAACCTATGAAAAACATTTTTAATCTAGCAGCCTTTGTCCTAAGTTTCGTCTTTTTCAGCCAAGTCAATGCTCTTCCAGGGGAATTTTGCCCAGAAGAAGCAGCGTTGCGAACAGCGATTTTTAACCATTTAGCGCCTCTTGCAAGCCAGCAGCCCTTGACGTTGAAAATTCGAAGCAAAGACGGACAAGTGCGAAACTGGGAAGTTAGTGACGCACAATTCTATCCCAACGTCAGAACTGATGAGAATGCACTTCCTCTACAAGAAAGTGATGTGTTAATGGACGCGTTAGGAGCTATCGTAACCCAGAACCGTATCTTAATAGACTATGACATGGCAACAGTTACAGAAATTGAGCAGAAAGAATTTAATCTTCGAGAACAGGAGCAAACTTGGTGCCTTGTTCAATTTCCCTATCCAAATCCCCCTGTAAACGCTTTTGTGTTTACGCTTTCCGAGTCTGAAGCTGAACAATTCTAGCGGACGAGGCATCCAATGCAGGCAACAGCAAAGACCGAAAGGCTTCTTGCGTAAGCTGCGTAGCGATGCCTCATCCTTAATACACTTGGTTGTTTAGGGCGTACGGACGTTTCCTCTTTACAGAAGTAAAAACTTGTTTTTCTATAGCTTGATATAGCCTATTTTTTGAACCGATAGAGAAGTTTTTATGGAAACGAAGATTCGACGCCACCTCATCACTGCTGCCCTTCCTTACATCAACGGGGTTAAGCATTTAGGCAATTTAATTGGCTCGATGCTGCCCGCTGATGTTTATGCAAAGTTTCTTCGGCAACAGGGAGAAGACGTGCTATTCATCTGTGGAACGGATGAGCATGGAACCCCTGCAGAAATTGCAGCTCAAGAAGCAGGCCAACCCATTGAGGCCTATTGTGAAGCGCTTTATAAAACGCAAAAAGAGAATTATGAGGCCTTTGGTATTAAATTTGACTATTTTGGGCGCAGCTCTTCTCCCAGCAATCACCAGTTAACGCGCCAGCTCTTTCTTGCCCTCAAGCAAAATGGCTTTATCCAAGAACGCACGATTCGTCAGTATTATTCCCTAGCGGATCAGAGGTTCTTGCCGGACCGTTATGTGGAGGGCACCTGCCCTAAATGCGGTTATGCTAAAGCCCGGGGGGATCAATGTGATGGTTGTGGTGTTTTGTTGGATCCGGTGGAATTGCTGAATCCTTACTCGGCTATCAGCCACAGTTATGACCTTGAGCTTCGCCAAAGCAACCATTTTTTCTTAGACCTTCATTTGCTTACAGAGCGCCTTGAAACCTGGATTCAGCAGCAACACCATTGGTCTGACACGGTGAAGGGTATTTCTAAAAAATGGTTGAACGAGGGCCTGCAAGCCAGATGCATTACGAGGGACCTCAAATGGGGGATCCCTGTGCCCATGGAAGGCTATGAAGACAAGGTGTTTTACGTTTGGTTTGATGCGCCTAATGCCTATATTAGCATAACCCAAGATTGGGCGGCTGAAACGGGCCAGCTAGAGGCTTGGAAAGCTTGGTGGCTCTTGGAAGAAGGGGAAAAAACCGTTCATTACACCCAATTTATGGCGAAAGACAACGTTCCTTTTCATGCCATTTTTTGGCCAGCCGTCCTTTTTGCATCAGACCAAGGGTTCAGGCAAGTCGACACCTTGAAAGGGTTTCACTGGCTGACCTATGAAAAAGGGAAATTTTCCACCAGCCAAAAGCGTGGTGTTTTTGCAGACAAGGCTCTGGAGCTTTTTCCTCCAGATTATTGGCGTTATTACCTCCTCTCCCATGCGCCTGAAACGTCAGACTCTGACTTCACATTCGCCCATTTTGCTTCCGTAGTAAACAAAGATTTAGCTGATGTGTTGGGTAATTTTGTGAACCGGACCTTTGCCTTGGTGCATAAATATCAAGAGGGGAAAATTCCGTCTCTCTTGGATGCCACAACCCTAGATCCTGAGCTGCTGGCCCAAAGCACAGCTCTCGTCGAAACCCTTAAGGAACATCTAGATCAGCTGAGGTTCAGGCAAGCAAGTCAGACCTTGAGGACCTTATGGGTTTTGGGAAATGAATATATCGCCGCCCAAAAACCCTGGGAGCTTATTAAGCAAAATCCTGATCAGGCCGCAATCGTTCTCACTCACTGTATCCACCTTATACGTTTATTTGCCATTGTAAGCCACCCTTTCATTCCCTTCACTACCCGCACTTTGCTGACATGCTTGCAAGATGAGGCGTTGCTCAAACATCTCGAAAAAACGCCATTTCAAGAAGGTCTCAATTTTAATGCCCTTGGGATTGGTCATCTGCTCGCCGCCCCACAATTACTCTTCCAAAAAATTGATTCTGAAACGGTTGAAGCTTTGACAAAAGCTTTTTCAGGCCAAGAAATGTAGGCCTTTTAGCTATGGGCTGAATAGCCAGATCAAACAAGCTGAGAGAGAAAGGTTTTAGCAGGAACGATCATGGGTTTTGAAAGAGAAAAGCAATCTTTCTCTACATAGGGTAAGTCCATGGCTACTTGAAACACATGGGAAGCTTGAAGCTGTTTTTGAAAAAAAAGAAGATGGGGGCTTAAAGGTTCTTTTCCAGAAGATTTCACCTCTACCATCAACCATGGCTTCTGGTCTTTAACCACAAGGAAATCTACTTCTTTGTGATCTTTGGTTCTTAAAAAAGTGAGTTCAAAGCTTCCAAAGCCATTATCATTCCAGAAGTGCACAGCTTTCAAAAGATGGGAAGCAATGAAATTTTCAGCGCGTTGACCCTTATCTTCCACCAACGACCAATCCCAAAGATATATTTTGGGATCTTTTAGTAAACTTCTGGAAAGATTTTGAGACCAGGGACGTAAAGAAAAACAAAAATAAAGGGCTTCAAATACCTCAATCCATCTTCGAATGGTTTGATCTGATACCCTTATTTTTTTGGATAGGGTTGTATAGTTTGTTAATTGCCCAGCTTGCTGTTGAAGGGTTTTTGCTAACACTTCTAAAAGAGATATTTCATGGATGTTTGAAAGATCTCTGATGTCTTCTTGAAAAAGTTGTTGATGGCGCAACTGTTGCCACTTTCGGTAATAGCGTTTCTCAGCCTTTAAAAAAGGATCTGGAAACCCACCAAATGCTAAGAGCGTGTCAAACAATTCGTTTTCAATGTTGCGGGGTTCTCCTAAAAGTTGCTCCTGGGGTTGAGGATCAGCAAGCTCACGTACAGAAAGCGGATGAATACGGTGAAGGAAATAGCGCCCCATCAAGCTATCCCCGCTTTTATGGAACACATCTAAGCGGGAGCTTCCCGTTACAAGGGTGTGGAGGTCGTCTCGATAGGTATCAATGAGCCCTTTTAAAAAAATTTTCCACTCTTTAAATTTGTGAATTTCATCGAGACAAAGAATCGGCTTCTGGTTACTGAGGGTTTGGAGAGGCATCTGTTGAACAACGGCAGCAGGCCCCTTTAAAATAAGCAGGCGATGGTCAAGGTTGTCCCAATTTGAATAAAAGGAGGTGCTAAATTCTTTGAGAAAGTGTTTAGCAAGGGTTGTTTTTCCAACCTGACGTGGACCTGCTAGAAACAACGCTTGGGTATAATGCTCAACGTGATGTTTAATGATATTGCTATAAATTCGTTTCATTTTTTCATCCTGACGTATAAGTTATGTTCGATTAAAAAATCGAAATAGTCAAGACTATTTCGATTTAATAAACGAAATAGTCTTTGTGAATTTAAAAGGCAGATGATGTGGCTACATCTTCCCAAACAAAATCAACTCAGGATGTCTACGCGACGATGGCTTGGAGCTCTGCTTTTAAGCCCCCGGTAAATTGATAGGACGTGGGGAGCTTAAACGTGAGCGTAACCTTAGGAAGGCTAAATTTCAGGTAGATGATGGTGTTTCCAGGAGAAAGTTGGCTGATTTTTCTCTCCAGCGCCTCCAGAGCGTTTTGGGAAGTTATGTCAAGGGTGACAGATTCCATATGCTTGGAAAGGTGTCCGTCACAGGTCTCTAGCTGATTGCAGGTTAGGCGCGTTGTCTCTCCATCAAGCCTTCCTGAAACCGTTAAAAGCAAAGCAGTTCCAGGCTCTAGAAGCTCGCGATAGTTGGCCAGGGTTTCGCTAAAAAGCACCACTTCATAAACCCCTGTTGGGTCTGAAAGCTGAAGAAAAGCATATTTTTGGCCTGATTTGCTGAGCCTTTCTTGCTTAGCCAAAAGAACACCCATCATAGGGAAGGTTTTTCCTTCTTTCCCCCGGTTGTGCTTTAAGCATGCCTGCAGCTCATGGCTTGAGACCCATGTGAGGTGTTGGAAGCAATCTTGGTAGGCCTCGAGGGGATGGGATGTCAAGTAAAAACCGATGGCTTGGAATTCATGGCCCAACTTTTCAAGGGGGGGCCAATCTTCTGTTGGAGGAAGGGGGGCTCGTGTTTCGTGGGCATCAAACAAGCTGACGGGTGTATAAGCAGCGCTGTGGCCTAAGAGAAGATCAACGTTGTTAAAGAGCTGGCGGCGATTGGCGTGAAGCGCATCAAAACAGCCTGAAGCGATGAGGCCTTCAAGCTGACGTTTATTGACAGCTCGTGTATCAACCCGCTCCATAAAATCGTAGATATCCTTGAAAGGTCCCCGTGCGTTGCGCTCTGCAACCACGGATTCCATGGAAGCTTGCCCCACATTTTTAAGCGCCGCGAGGGCATAACGAATGCCCAGCTTTCCATCTCCAAGGGTTTCAACCTTGAAGAAGGGTTCAGAGGTGTTGATATCAGGGGGAAGCAACGGGATGTTCATCCGTAAGACTTCCCGAGCAAAGACGGTCAACTTGTCCGTGTTTTGAAAGTCAAGGGTCAGGGAGGCAGCCATGAATTCCACAGGATAATTCGCTTTTAAATAGGCGGTCTGGTAAAGCAGCAGCGCATAGGGGGCTGCGTGGGCTTTAGGAAAAGCATACCCAGCAAATTTTGCGATTTGATCAAACAATTGGGAAGCTTGGGCCTTCGTCCCTCCGTGGGTTGCCAGAACCCCTTCTACAAAGGCTTGACCCTGGGCTTGCATTTCTGACTTGATCTTTTTTCCCATGGCTCTGCGGAGCAAATCTGCGCTTCCCAAGCTATACCCTGCGAGGGTTCGAGCAATTTGTAATACTTGTTCTTGGTAGACCATGACCCCGAAGGTTTCTTCCAAGATGCTTTCCAAACAGGGGTAGGGGTAGTGAACTTTTTCTTCCCCATGGCGGCAGGCGAGGTAGCGCGGAATATCATCCATGGGCCCGGGGCGATAGAGGGCAACGAGGGCAATCAGCTCTTCAAACCGCTCTGGGCGGAGCTTTCGCAAAACATCGCGCATGCCACCGCTTTCAACCTGGAACACGCCCACGGCCTCAACGCGGTTGAGCAGAACAAAGGTTAGTGCATCATCCAAGGGAATTTCTGAAAGGTTTATGGTGATGCCCCGTTTTTGGAGCAGATTCAGCGTATGCTGCATGACCGTGAGGGTTTTGAGCCCCAGGAAGTCAAACTTCACCAGGCCAGCTTGCTCCACATACTTCATGTTAAATTGGGTGGCAGGCATGCTAGAGCGCGGGTCCTGATACAGGGGAACTAGATTTTCAAGAGACTCTTGCCCAATCACAACGCCTGCCGCGTGGGTAGAAGCGTGTCGGTAAAGACCTTCCAGCTGTCGTCCAAAATGGAGGAGTTGCTTGACTTGGGGATCTTTTTCCATCTCTTGAAGTTGGGGATCTTTTGAAATAGCCTCGTCCAGGGTGACGGGGCTGGCAGGGTTGTTGGGAATGAGTTTACAAATGCGGTCCACTTGGGTGTAGGGCATTTGAAGCACGCGGCCTACGTCTCGCAACACGGCCCGGGCCTGGAGTTTTCCGAAGGTGATGATGTGGGCCACCTTGTCCGCGCCATATTTTTGGGCGACATAGGCAATCACCTCATCCCGTCGCTCCTGGCAAAAATCAACGTCAAAGTCAGGCATGCTGACCCGCTCTGGGTTCAAGAATCGTTCGAATAAAAGGTTAAAACGAATAGGGTCGACATCAGTGATGGTCAACGCCCAAGCCACAAGCGCGCTTGCACCTGAACCACGCCCAGGCCCCACCGGAATTGATTGAGATTTAGCCCACTGGATAAAATCAGCCACAATCAAGAAATAGCCTGCAAACCCCATCTGGATGATCATGTCCGTTTCATAGACGAGCCGCTCTTGGTAAAGCTTTTGCTTTGCTTCGCGTTCATCTTGTTCCATCTGGGGCATGAACACGTGGGTTTCCAGGCGGCGCTTGAGTCCTTCTTGGGCTTTCAGGCGAAGCTCTTCGGCTTCACTCCGCCCCGCAGTTGTGGGTGAGGAAGGCAGCATCGGTTTTTGGGGCTTTAGCAAAAAAGAGCACTGGCACGCGATGAGCACCGTGTTCAACAATGCCTCCGGGATATCTCGGAAAAGCGTCTCCATCTCTTGGGAGGTTTTTAAGTAGTGTTGCGTGGTGACGCGCCTGCGGTTGGGGGTGTTCACATAAACGCCACTGGCGATGCAAAGCAACGCATCATGGGCTTCATGCAAATCAGGGGAAAGGAAAAACGCCTCGTTGGTGGCCACCAAGGGCAGGTGAAGCGCATCTGCAAGTTCTAAAATTTGGGGCTCAACCTGTTGTTCCGCTCCCCCGTAACGGCTTAATTCCAGATAAAAGCGGTTGGGAAAGAGATTTTGAAACAGCTGAGCTCGTTTTTTGGCTTCTGCGCCGTCTCCCTTCATCAAAGCCTGATTGATAGGGCCATGCATGCCACCCGAAAGGCAAATCAACCCTTCAGACAATTCCTTTAAGCTAGAAAGGGTGATGCTTCCAGACGTTACTGTTTCTTGGCCTACAGAAGCTCGGGAGATCAATTTAATTAAATTGCGATAACCCCCTTCGTGTTGAGCGTACAAAAGAAGAGAAAGAGATGTTTCTTGAGGGGAAGCTTTGCGAGATCCCTTTTCCTGAAAACTTTCTGGATGGAGTGTAACTTGACACCCCAAAATCGGTTGAATCCCAGCGCCAGCGCAAGCAAGGGAAAATTCCATCGCGCCAAAGAGATTGCCGCTGTCCGTTAAGGCAAGGGAGCGGAATTGATTTTTTTGGGCTTGGGTGACCAATTTGGGAATAGTGATGGCACCTTCCAGCAACGAATAAGCGGAGTGGATACGTAAAGGCACATAAGAAGGTTTAACAGGTTTCATGGAGGCATCTTAACCGATTTAGCTTTGAAGCGACAATGATTTCTGTTGGATATTTCTATAACTGATACGCGATTTTTCGCGTGAACTGCGCAAGCTATGACTCAGCGTTGTTTAAGATGTAAGAAATTATTTTTGACTAAATAACGTATTTTTCGCACAGCTAAATATTATCTAAATAAAACAATTTTTTATTAGGCCGTGTCCTCAATTGAATTGACAATTCTTGAGAATCTGTTGAGATTTGAAAAAATTTAAGGAGAATTTTTTCAAATGCGTCGCTATGGGTTACGGGATGATCAGTGGGATCGTATCAAGGATTTATTGTCTGGAAAACCAGGAGATGTTGGCGTTACAGCCAAAGATAATCGTCTGTTTGTGGAGGCTGTTTTATATCGGTACCGTGCAGGCATTCCGTGGCGCGACCTGCCGGAGCGGTTCGGCAACTTCAAAGCCATTCACACCCGCCACACCCGGTGGAGCCGCTCTGGCGTTTGGAAGAAAGTCTTTGAAACCTTGGCACAGGATGCGGATAACGAATATGCGATGATCGATTCAACGATTGTGCGAGCTCATCAGCATGCTGCTGGCGCCAAAAAAAAGAAGGAAATCAGGCCATCGGACGGTCTTCTGGGGGACTGAGCACCAAAATCCACGCGACCTGCGATGCGCTTGGAAATCCAACGGGTTTCCACCTCACCCAAGGGCAAGGGCACGATTTGGAGGGAGCTGATGCGCTGATGGAGCATGTGGTGAAAGCCGATGCAGTCTTGGCCGACAAAGCTTATGACGCGGATGAGCGGGTGCGGAGCAAGCTTAAAGAAAAAGGGCGCCAAGCCGTTATTCCTCCCAGAAAAAATCGAAGGATTCTGCTACCTTATGATAAGCATCTTTATAAAGCGCGCTATTTGATGGAGAATTTTTTCGCAAAACTCAAACAATACCGCGCTATTGCAACGCGTTATGACAAAACATCTACCAATTTCCTCGGTGCCATTCACTTGGCTTCCATCGTCATTTGGCTCAATTGAGGACACGGCCTAATTATTAATTCAATTTTTTATTGATAAATATTTAATTATCATCAACAATCGAAAATATGTATTGAATTTTATTTAGGTTTTATAAGTCATGAGAATAAAAATTACCTATTTGACGATTGTTATTTTGTTAACTGTTTCTCAAATTTTCGGAAACAGACCCCAGCCTGACATTTCCGAGGCTAGCGCCAAAGATACCTGGAGACAAAGCCTTTCTAAATTTTTTACCCACTCTAGATTAGAACTTTTCAAGAGCACGCAAAAGGCAAACGAACCACATGACGGTAAAAAAGCTCAAAACCCAAAATCTCAAGACGAAAGAGAAGGTTCGAATTCCAAATTTTCTCTTCGAGCAGGTTTTAAAGTTTTATTTATAGCCAAAGTAATTTAGTTTTATTATAATTTTTGGATGAGCTACGATAAGAAATTTCGCCTACAGGTTTTGAAGGTACGTGAAGAGAAAGGGCTAAGCCTTGTTGAGACGGGTAAGCTTTTTGGAATTCACAAAC
>JBOFFI010000028.1:0-40406 GCA_051648545.1 Alphaproteobacteria bacterium | reverse complement strand
TCTTCAAAAACAAAACAAACCATTAACCCAGAAAAATGCTTCAGATATTTTTGACAATTACAATAATAAAAGTGACTATCTTATTAAGAATAAGCAGGAAGTCATTAAGCTTGTTTTGGCATATCAGGAACGGCCTAGTCAGGCAATTCCGCCCGAATTAATGCATCAAGCTCAACAGGAAAAAAAGACAGCAGAAGAACCAAGCTTATTGTTTGATGATCCTGAGGAGCGGATTGCCTCCGAAGCGGTTGAAGAAGAACCTCTTATTCATCCTACAACGGTTACTTCAGCGCCCGCTCAACAATTGACGGGACGTGCCAAAGCGTATGCAGAAGCGAAAGCAGCCAGGAGTGCTACACAGCAAACACAGCCTGTTTCACAGCAACCTCAGCTCTCTGTTCAGCCTCCAACCGTTACCTCAGCGCCCGCTCAACAATTGACGGGACGTGCCAAAGCGTATGCAGAAGCCAGAGCTGCTAGGGAGAGTACTATACAGCCAACACAGCCTGTTTCACAGCAACCTCAACTCTCTCCTCAAACTCCAGCAGTTATCTCAGCGCCAGCTCCACAATTGACGGGTCGTGCAAAAGCGTATGCAGCAGCCAGAGCTGCTAAGGAGAAGGCTGCACAACAGCAGCAATTCCAAGGCCAAGAATTGCTGGAATTGAGTGAGACGCAAAATAATCAGTTCGCCAGCATTCTATATAATATTGGAGGAATCCCTGAGGAAAAACTGAAAACTTATCAACTAAATGATTTTATAAATTATATAGTTGAAAAGATTAGGGTCCAGATGAGCCCCCAAGAGATTTTGGGGCATGCTCAAAGATTTATAACTAAATATAATAAATCCCAGGAAGAAATTCAACAGAGGACCGATGAAGAGAAGGACTTTCTTCGCCAGGCCCACGAAGGCGCTAAAAAGGTTGCGACTTATCTCCAATCGCAGCAAGGGCAACAGCGTCCGCAAGGAGAAGAGGAAGTGGAAAATGACTCCTTTAATTAATGAAACCAGCGCCATTTCTTAAAAAAACCTGGGGAAGGAGGGCGTTAAGATCCTCCACCGGGTTGGGGAAGAGAGCGGTGGAGAAGGTGCTCTGGCGCGTCCCTCCCCCCTCTCTTTTTTTGAGACATCTACCCTTAAGCGAAGATTAGGTATTTCCACCTTTTCCTGTCATTCCCGCGGAGGCGGGAATCCAGGAAAAAACCTGTAAATATGACGCTTCAGCAGAAGCACCAGAGTTTAAGATTGTCTAGATTCCCGCCTCCGCGGGAATGACAAAGAGAAGGGCGGGAATGACAGAGGAAGACGCGGGAATGATCAGGGGTTTAACACAAGAGGAGTATTCACATGAAACAGATCTTAGTTTGGGCAGGAAGCGTCCTGGCCTTGGCTTCAATTTTTTCAACACCTTCCCAGGCGGGTGATTCTGGTCGGTCCAGCATGGGTGCGCGGGAGGGGCAAAAAGTATCAACGTCTCTCTATGCCCCCACCTCAAGGGAGCGCAGGGCTTCAGCGCCACCTCCCCAGATTCAAGCTCCAAACCCCGTTGCTGAAAAGATCCTTTCTGAAGAAGAGTTGTTGAAAAAACTTTATGCGGATTTGATGGAGTATAAAGCCAAATTCAAGATCCAAAATAGCAAGCCTCCAACAGATGCAGATTGGATTGCCTGGCTTATGGCAAAGGAATCTCTTGCCAAAAACTGGCTGGCGAAGCTGAAGGCCTATCATACCAAGCTCAGGGCCGCTGGACAGGTTACCCAACCCCAACCACCGGCTGTTACCGTAAAGCCGCCGCCGTTGCCTCCTAGAGATGCACCTGCAACATCAACGTTACCACCACCGCTTACGAATGTGCCACCACCGTCGATCCTTCCACCAACTCCACCGCCTCCGCCGCCGCTGCCCTCTAGGCCTGCAACACCACCGCCTCCTTCTGCAAACCAGACAACTGGCAAGGCAATATCTGAGGGAGACTTGAGCGGACAAAAGGGTAAATTAAAAAAAGTTACGGAACAAACACAAAAAAGCTCTGAGAAAAAAACAGCTGGGGAAGGAACACTTCAACAGGTGTTATCCAATGCATTGGATACCAGAAGAGAATATATCAAAGAAGACGAAGAAAGCGACCCACAAGAAAAAATTAGACCTGATAAGGAATGGGAATAAAGCCCAGCATCCTTCCTCGTCGTTCCAACCTCCGGCTGGCATGATAAAGCACAGCACAGCCACAGCAAGGGGCTCCATAGATTTAGACTTCTTGTCTAAACAGTTTTTAGGGAACTGAGGAAATCCCAAAACTGGAATGTGCTTTCGTACATGAGGATCTGAGAACGAGATATGAAAATGATAACAAAATATGTTGGTTTATGTACTCCCCGCAAGCTCTTTAGCCATATTACAAAAAAAGGGCATGGATAAGGATACCCATGCCCTTCTTCTTTTAAAACATCAACGCGTTTTGCGAGTTGATGTTTATAGCATTTGCATTATTTTTTTGATTTTTTCTTAGGCTGGTTTTGCTTTAGCTGCTTTTCAGCTGTGTCAGATTGCTGTTTCTCTTCTTTGGCAGTTTTTTTAGCTATTTCAGTTTCAGCGTGTTTGGCTTCAGCTGCTTTTTTTGCTTCATCTAGGGCCTTTTGTGCCGCCGCGAGTTTTTCCTCTTCTTCTTTAATGCGTTGTTTTGCAGCTTCTTCTTCAGCGATTTTAGCTTGCAAAACTTTTTCAGCTTCTTCTGCCTCAATTCGCTCTTTATCTAATTTTGACTGAAGTTCCGCGGCTTTTTCTTCTTCAATTTTGTCCTTGGCCGCTTTAAGGGCTGCAGCCTTTTCTTGAGATGCTTTTAATGCGGTAGCTTTTTGTGCTGCAATTTTTTCCGCCGCAGCTTTTTTGGCTACGTCTTGGATGCGCTTGGTTTCATCAGCTTTAATTTTTGTAACTTTCTGCAATTCCACCAGAGCGGCTTTATTCGCAACGCCATACTCGGCTTGTTTGATCGTCAAAGCATCTTTAATTTTTTCTAGTTCTTGAATTTTTGCTCCAACTGTTTCTTTTGCTTTAGCTAGTGTATCTACCACTTCTTTAAGCTTGGCTTCATAAGCAGTTTTAAAGGAAAGATCTTCTGCTGGCTCAACAAATTCCGTTCCAGCTTTTGCGGCTGCCGCTTTTGCAGTAGCAATTTTTTTAGCGGCATCTTGAAGACGCTTGGCTTCCACTGCTTTGATTTGCACAATTTTTTGAGTGGCTATTTGAACAGCTTTGTTATCAGCCAAAAGTTCTTTTTGTTTTGCAGCCAGTTGCGTTTTGAGCTCATTTAATTCTTTGAGCTTTGCTGAAGCAGGAGCCTTAACTTCATCTAGTTTCGCTTGGGCCGCAGCAAGCTTTGTTTCATACGCTGCTTTAGCCTCAGCGCTTAGATCTTCTGGTGCTGCTTCTAATTTTGCAGGAGAAGGCGCTGCTGTGGGTGTTTTTTTAGCTGAATCCTCAGGCGTAGTTGCTGGGTTTGAGCCGCTCATGGCAAAAACAACACTTGTGGTTGCGATGGTTGAGATTAAGGCTATTATTAATTTATTATTTTTATTCATTTTTTATGTCTCCCTAAAAGAATGGTCTCAAATAGATAGTCTCTATTTTAGCCAAATACAACAAAAAATGACAAATTGTTGTAAAATAATGTCTATTTGTTTTTTATAAATTTGCGATGGCCCTATCAAGGTACCATCTCAAAAAAATTTCTTTTCCTTTTGGTGGGTTCGGGCTATCTTGAGACTCAAATTTTTGTTGTGGGTAACGAAGGGCGTCAGTTTATGAAAAAAGTATTTGCAGGAAGCGTTTGGGCCATGGTTGGGATAGGTTTTCTCAGTTTCTTGGGCGGGTGCGCCGACATCAAAAAAAAAATGGGGTTAGAGAGCAAATTGCCAGATGAGTTTTTGGTGTCTCCCTATCAACAGACTTTGGAAATACCCCCTAGTTTTGACCTGAAACCTCCTCAAAAAGGAGACGCTCGAGGTGTGGATCCGTTTCATCCTAAGGAAGATTTGTTATCAAGGGGTGGCACAGCTTCTTCCGGGGAACGTGAGATGATGCGTGCCTTGGGGGCGGGCATTTCGCCAGAAGACCAAGCGCTCCTTAATCAGCAGGCTTATTCAGAAAAGCATCAATCCCATGGGAAAAAAGGATTGTTAGAAGGGGTGCTTCCGGGCAAAAAACAAAAAATTGGTAACGTGATTGATCCAGTTGAAGAAGCGCGTCGGGCAGGCCGAACAGCCCGTGTTTCTGATGCTTGCGCAAACTGAAGTAGGTATCTAGATGGGATTTCAGTGTGGCATCGTAGGCCTTCCTAATGTGGGGAAATCAACCCTTTTTAATGCATTAACCGCAACAGCTTCGGCCCAAGCAGCCAATTTTCCATTTTGCACCATCGAGCCTAACACGGGATGCGTGGCGGTTCCTGATATGCGGCTGGATGCCTTGGCGGCGTTGGCTAAATCCCAGAAAATTTTACCGACTCAGCTGGAATTCGTGGATATCGCAGGGCTGGTGCGAGGAGCAAGCCGCGGAGAAGGACTGGGCAATCAATTTTTGGGGCATATCCGCGAGGTGGACGCAATTATCCATGTTTTGCGTTGCTTTGAAGAAACAGATATCATCCATGTCGAAAATTCAGTAGATCCGCTGCGGGATCGGGACATTATCGACACAGAGCTGATGCTTGCAGATTTGGAAAGTGTAGAACGCCGCCTGAACAATCTGGAAAAAAAAGCACGGCAAAAAGATGTAGAAGCTTTGGCCCTTCTGCCGTTACTCCAAAAAGCCTTAAAGGGTTTGCAAGATGGTTTGCCTGTTCGAAAGCTGAATTGGTCTGGGGAGGAGCGAGCCTTGCTTCCCAAGCTTCAACTGATTACGTCCAAGCCCGTTTTGTATGTTTGCAATGTGCCGGAAGGCGAAATTATGGGAGGAAATGCGCTTACCCAGGCGGTGCAAGCTTTGGCTAGCCAAGAGGCAGCGCCGGTGGTGCTGATCTCTGCGGCCATTGAAGCAGAAATCGCGAACCTTCCCTCTGGCGAAGAACAACAAGCTTTTTTGGAAGCTTTAGGTGTTCAAGAAACGGGGCTGTCCCGGGTGATCCAGGAAGGGTACCGCTTGCTAGAGCTTTTGACCTTTTTCACCGTAGGTCCTAAAGAGGCCAGGGCCTGGACGGTGCGCCAGGGTGCTAAAGCGCCAGAGGCGGCGGGTGTCATCCACTCAGATTTTGAACGTGGCTTTATCTGTGCAGAAACGGTCTCCTACGCTGATTATGTTGCTCACCAGGGGGAACAAGGTGCTAAAGCTGCAGGAAAATGGCGCCAAGAAGGGAAGGACTATCCCGTACGGGACGGGGATGTCTTCCATTTTCGATTTAATGTTTAGGCAGAAGAGGCCTTACAGCAGATGCACCCCACGTTAAAACCTATGAAAGTGGCAACCTGGAACGTAAATTCGATTCGAGCCCGCTTGCCCCTTGTGCTGAAATGGTTGGAAGAGGCGGCCCCAGACGTCGTCTTATTCCAGGAAACGAAAGTGCAAGATGAGGCTTTCCCTTTCCAAGAGTTTGAGCATCTCCCTTATAATGTCCAGGTATTTGGCCAAAAAACCTATAACGGGGTTGCGATTTTTTCAAAATTTGCCATTGAGGACGTTGTGTGCGGGTTGCCAACCCTTGAAGACCAAGACCCTTTGCGCCAAGAAGCGAGATACCTCCAAGCTTTCACAGGTGGCGCGCAGGTGGCATCCATTTATGTCCCCAATGGGCAAGCGGTGGGGCATGAGAAATATGAGGCGAAGCATCGCTTTATGAAGGCGCTCACCCAGCACGTGGGCAACCTTTTTCATCAAGAAATTCCCCTGATTTTAGGAGGTGATTTCAACATCACACCCGGAGATTGTGACGTCTATGACGCCAAGGCGTGGCGCGAAAAAATTTTGTGTTCAACCCCAGAGCGGCAATGGCTGCGGGAGCTTGTGTACCAAGGTTTTAGCGATCCGCTGCAGGTTCATTTAGACCCCGCGCCGGAGAAGAACGTGTTTACCTGGTGGGATTATCGCTCAGGAGGGTGGGAGCGTGGCGATGGATTGCGCATCGATCATCTCTTGCTATCTCCCCAGGCTTGTGACCGTCTGACCGAGGTTGGAGTTGATCAACACGTTCGAGGATGGGACAAAACCAGCGATCACGCCCCCGTATGGACGGTATTTAGCTAGAGGACAAACGCATGGAAGCCATACAAACAACAGATGTTGCCATTATTGGGGCTGGCCCTGTGGGGCTTTTCACGGTTTTCCAATGTGGGATGATGCGTTTGAAGTGCCAGGTGATAGACCCGTTAAACATGCCAGGGGGGCAATGCTCTGCCCTTTATCCAGAAAAGCCGATCTACGATATTCCTGCGTTTCCAAACATTTGTGGACAAGAGCTGATCGATCAACTTCTTCAGCAGGCCGCTCCTTTTGACCCTATCTTTCACCTTGGCCAACAAGCCGTATCTTTAGCCCGCGAAGCCGAAGGAGATGGTTTTCTTATCAAAACCTCGCGTAACACTTGCTTGCAAGCTAAAGCTGTTGTGATTGCAGCGGGGGCTGGTGCTTTTGGACCTAATCGCCCTCCCTTAGCTTCCATTGAAGCCTTTGAGGGAACAAGCATTTTTTACCATGTACACCGTCCTGAAGCGTTTATTGGAAAACGGGTTATCATTGCCGGGGGGGGAGATTCTGCCGTGGATTGGGCCCTTCACTTGGCTGAAAAAGGAGCTGATGTCACGGTAGTCCACAGACGAGCCAAATTTCGCGCAAACCCTGATAATGAAGCAAAGCTCAAAGCCTGGGCGGCGGAAGGTCGACTGAAGCTTTCGATTCCCTTTCAGCTTTATGGCTTAGAAGGAGATGCGGCTAACGGCTTGCTTCAAGCGGTTCAGGTTCAATCCCTTTCCGGGGAGGTGGTCCGTTTGCCTGCAGACATATTGCTACCTTTTTTTGGGCTTTCCATGGAGCTTGGCCCCCTTTCCACCTGGGGGATAGCCCTTGAAGATAATCGCATCTTGGTGAATCCTGCCACTTGCGAAACCAGTATGCCTGGGGTTTACGGTGTTGGAGATATTGTAACCTACCCTCACAAGCTTAAATTGATCTTGACAGGATTTGCAGAAGCAGCCCAAGCAGCCCACGCCATTCGAAGCCGCTTGTTCCCTGATCAGCATTTCCATTTTGAGTATTCCACCACCAGCGGCGTTGCGCCTTTAGTTTAAACTGAGGAAGCTAGGAATTGTTCACTCCACATGGAGTTCAAAAATTTCTCGCCCTCTTAAAATAAGAAAAGTGAGCCTTCCTCTTTTTTTCGCCAAGAAGGTCAGCAATTCTTTTGTGCTTGTAATCGCTTCCCCTTCAATTTGTAAAAGTACATCTCCTCGTCTAAATCCTTCCTTATAGGCTCTTGAATTTTTTGAAAAATCTAAAATAATTAAACCTTCCGCTTCTGGTGGAAGCACCATTTCTTTGATGAGGCTAGGTGTAACTGGTAAAACAGTTGCTCCTTCAAGCACATTGCGTCCACGGATATAGAGTGGATTTTCAGTTTGTGTGGCGGGTGCTTCAGACGTTTTAATGATAATTTGTTGCTTAGCATGCTGTCTAAAAATTAAGAGGGTTAAAGGTGTATTAAGGGGTGTGCTTGCAATTTTGAATCGAAATATTCCTGCATCTTCGACTGGTTTTTGGTTAATTTCAAGAATCACATCCCCTTTTTTGAGTCCTGCTAAATCTCCCGGCCCTTTAGAAATAAGGTGCGTCACAAGGGCGCCTTCTGGCCTTTCCAAGCCTAATTTTCTAGCAACCTCACAGCTCAAAGAAACCACTTGGGTGCCAACCCAAGAGCGAATGCCAGCTTTACCAAATTTCAATTGCTCTAAGAAAGGCATAATTAAATTGCTTGGTGTTGCAAAGCCGATGCCGCTGGATGCGCCCGCAAAAATAGCTGTATTTAAACCAATTAATTTGCCATCTAAATTTACCAGAGCCCCACCAGAATTACCTGGGTTGACCGCAGCGTCTGTCTGAATAAAAGCCCGAAAATCTTCATCTTGGGATTGGCTTTTTGCAAGAGCTGAAATAATACCGCTTGTAACTGTTTGGCCAATGCCAAAAGGGTTACCAATGGCTAAAACGAAATCCCCTACTTCGGCTGTGTCAATATCTTCAAGTTCTAAAAAAGGGAATTTTTGGTCATGGGTTTTTAAAATTCTTAAAATTGCCAAATCTGCGGGAACATCCTTTGCAACAACCGTAACTTTAAATTCTCTTTTATCCGAGAGAACAATGAAAATTTCTTGAGCCCCCCTGATGACATGCTCGTTGGTGATCACAAGCCCTTCTGGGTTTATAATGACACCGGAACCCAGAGAATTTTGAGCCTGTTTGTCAAAAGCTCCGCCATCTTTGAGCAAATCACCCATAAATTTTTGGAAAAAAGGGTCTTTTGAAAAAGCATGGGGGATGGTAGGGGGATCCACAACTCGCAATGCATAAATATTTACAACAGCTGGCACAGTTTTTTTCACGATAGGCGAAAAAGAAAAAGGCGTAGCAGCAAAGGACGATCTAGAAAAAGGAGTTAGACAAGCTAACCAACATAAAACAAAAAAGAACGCCCAAATCGGTTTAACGTTTTGGTACATAAAATCATCTTAACTTTTTTTCTATTAATATCTTTATTCTCTTAAAAAAATATTAAAAACAAAGAATAATCGTTCTTTTGGTAATTTTTTCTTTAGGAAAGATGGTGGGCCTGGCAGGAGTCGAACCCGCGACAACACCGTTATGAGCGGCGCGTTCTACCGTTGAACTACAGGCCCTTTGGGTTTGCTAACATATGCAATACTAACGCAACGACGCTTTCACCCTGCTTCTCAGCTCAATTAAGCATTATCTATATTTTGAAATAGGTCAAGGGGAGGAATTGAGGTGAACCATAAAATTTTCTCAGCGCAATAGACCACACAGGGTTATGAAGAACCTTAAAGTTTAAATTAAAAAACTTTATGTATCCAGCAAGCGCTGCCACCACCCTTTTTTACGGTTCTTAAGAGCTTCAGCTGATCTAGCTTCAGTTTTTGCTGACGCGCTGTTGGCGTTAACCGCTTGAGTTTGCTTGGGTTTTGTTTCAGAGATTTTAGGCTCTGTCGGGAGTGCTGATGAGACGCTATTCCCATTCGCTGCACCGCTTTCCTGAGATTTAGGCCGTGCGCCCCCTTGACGGGAATACCGGCTGCGAGATCTGCGCCTTTGGGTTCCAGGCTCCTTAGGTTCCTGGGCAGCTTGGGAGGATTCATTCGCCGCTTTCGACTCATTCACGGGCCGCGCGGCAGGTTTTGCATCGGCTCTAGTTTCATGCATAAGCGGGCGTTGTGAAGGTTTTGCATCAGTTTTGGAAGGCTGTTTTTCAACCCTAACCCTGACTATCTCCTGAGAGGCTTCATTTTTTTTGGTTTCAACTTCAGATTGGGTCCCTTTTTGCTCCCTTTCTCGGCGGTTACGATCCCTATTGCGTCGATTCCGCTTTTTGGGTTTTTCTGCATGGTTTATTGAAGAAGTGTCCCTTTTATCTTCTGTGGAATAGGAAATATCTTCGATAATTTCCTGTTTGGGCTCTTCCACAACTTTTTCCAGAATTTTTTCGCCAGAGGCTTCCAGACGAAAATCAGGCGGGATAAGGGTGTCATCTTGCAAAACCTGAACGGTTACTTGATAACGAACCTCAAGCTGCGCTAATGAAGCACGCTTTTGATTGAGAATATACATGGCAACAGGCGTGGGAACAAACGCTCGCACTTGGCTCTGCTTTTCTTCAACGCACTGTTTTTCAATAGCCCTTAACAGCCGTAATGCTGAAGACTCCACGGAGCGAACAAGTCCTGTGCCACGACATTGGGAACAAGGCATGGTGCTAGCTTCGATCAAGCTGGGACGCATCCGTTGGCGAGACATTTCCAACAAACCAAAAATGCTGATGCTTCCCACTTGGATGCGAGCTCGATCATCTTTAAGGGACTCCCGAAACCTACGCTCAACTGAATGATTATTTTTGCTCACTTCCATATCAATGAAGTCGATGACGATGAGTCCGGCTAAATCCCGTAACCGCAACTGGCGCGCAATTTCTTCCGCAGCCTCTAAATTAGTCTTTAACGCAGTTTCTTCGATATGCCGTTCCCGCGTAGATCTTCCAGAGTTAACATCAATCGCGACCAGCGCTTCTGTCGCATTGATCACAAGGTAGCCACCTGAAGGAAGCTGAACGATGGGGCTGTGAATGTTATCGAGCTTATCTTCAACCGCATGCCTTTGAAACAAAGGAATCTGAGGATCTTTATAGAGCTGAACCCGTTTTGCGTGGCTCGGCATCAACATACGCATCAAAGATTTTGCTTTTTTATACCCTTCTTCGCCTTCCACCAAAACATCCGTAATGTCTTTATGATACAGGTCCCGAATGGAGCGGGTAATCAGATCACCTTCTGCATAAATGAGGGCTGGAGCCGTTGAAGAAAGGGTGTTTTCCCGAATTTCTTCCCATAATCTCAGCAAATAATCAAAATCACGTTTAATTTCTGTCTTCGTACGACCAAGCCCCGCCGTTCGAACAATCAACCCCATCCCATCTGGGATTGCGAAGCCATCGATCATCTCCCGCAACCGTTTGCGGTCCTTTACGGAAGCTATTTTGCGGGAAATACCCCCCCCTCTGGGCGTATTCGGCATCAAGACACAATAACGTCCTGCAAGGGAGATAAAGGTGGTGAGCGCTGCTCCCTTCCCTCCACGCTCATCTTTGATCACTTGCACCAACATCACTTGGCGACGTTTGATCACTTCTTGAATTTTATAAGGACGTAAACTGGCTTTAGATACAGGAGAAGCACGCTCTTCTGGGTCATTTTCTTCCCCAGAAAGAATCAGAGTTTGCTCTTGGCTTTCTCCACCTTGGTACGGTTCATCTCTGGCCGTTTCCGCTTGATCAACTTCTTGTTCTTCTTCAGATGCAGCTGCCTCTTGCTCTTCATCAAAAATTTTATCATCTTTTTCGGGTTTCAAAAATTTTTCACGATCTTCTACAGGAACCCGATAGTAATCTGGGTGAATCTCGTTAAAAGCTAGAAACCCATGCCGATTGCCACCAAACTCCACAAAAGCAGCTTGTAAGGAAGGCTCCACCCGCACCACGCGAGCTAAATAAACATTTTCCTTAAACTGCTGTTTTGTGGAAGTCTCACAATCAAAATCTTCTAATTTTTGCTCATTAAGAATGACAACACGCGTTTCCTCAGCATGGGACGCATCCACCAACATTTTTTTATTCATTAATATAAACTCCTCTGGCCCTTTTTTCCATTTTATCCAGGAAAAAAAGGTTAACGTTGCAACGTGTTGAGAAGTAGAAGGCCTTTAAAACGATGTGAAAAGTAGGTCGTATTCCTATTTTTTTTATTTTTTTGCGAAACTCTCGAAAGATTCGCTCGTTTACGCCATCCAAAAGGAAATGCTCCGAACTCAACAGTCATAAACGGGTCACATGAAAAAAAAGCTATTAACGCTAGCATCATCAACCCAATCTAAAATCTTCCTCCCTAACATAACGAGGATTACGTCTAATCACAATAGGATAGAAAAAAATATTTTTCACCCAAGGAAAATATTTCATTCAAATGGAAGTCCTTTAAATAATAGACTTTTTTTGAAACAGCGTTGGGAGCTGCCGCAACTTCCTTAACAATATACTAAAGATCTGCTAGATTAAATTTTTATTGAGAGGGCTTAAGGCAAGAGAGCCTTACGGAATACAAAAATTGGGGTATTCGCCGATAACAGCGTTAGCACCTTCGAAAAATTGTTGTTAACTCGTCGTGCTTTTAAAGGAGTTTGTTTTTTTATGTTATATTTTAATTGGATGGCTTGTTTTGCATTACTGATAGTTTCTCTAACGTCTGGGGAAAGCTTGGGAGATGTTTCCCAAAACTCCGTTGCATCTTCCCCAGGTGTTGCGTCGCCTACCCATGGCATTTCCATGTATGGAGATTTGAAATATTCGTCGGATTTTAAGCATTTTGATACCAATAATCCCAATGCTACCCAAGGAAAAACCATTCGACTTCATGCAATCGGCCGTATTTTTGACACCCTTAACCCTTGGCTTATCAAGGGAATCCCTGCAGCAGGCTTGGGGCTTTATAGCTATCTCCCTTTTGATACCCTGGGGGAACGCTCTCCTGATGAGTCTTTTTCGATTTATGGACGCCTTGCTGCTTCATTTGAAATGCCAGAGGATAGATCCTTTATCACAATCAATCTTAGGCCTGAAGCGCGCTTTCAAGATGGAAGCCCTGTAACCGCTTCAGATGTTTTGTTTACCTACACCATGTTAAAAGAGCATGGAAGCCCGACACGTAAGCAGTTGGCTAAAAAAATTAAAAATATTTTAGTTTTAAACCCTCGCCAAATTCAATTTGTGTTCGAAAAAATGGATGGAACCTATGACCGGGAGATCCCCCTTCTCATTGCCTTAATGCCTGTGATTTCTGAAAAAAATTTGGAAGGGAGGTCCTTTGATAAAACGGGGATGACACCTTTAATGGGAAGTGGTCCTTACAAAATTGAAACGATTGTCCCGGGAAAAAGCATTGTTTATCGTAAAGATCCTGCCTATTGGGGGAAGAATCTTCCGTGTGTCAAAGGTGTTTATAATTTTGATCAAATCAGTTTTGATTATTATGGGTCTGAATTTGTTGCCTTTGAAGCGTTTAAATCTGGTTTGATTGATGTTTGGAAAGAGACAGATCTTACCCGATGGATGACGGGGTACCATTTCCCCGCTGTTCAAAGGGGTGATATTATCCGAGAAGAAGCAGACCACACCCACGCGGTGGGGATGACAGCGCTTGTTTTTAACATGAGGCAAGAACGGGGTGTTTTTGCAGACGTGCGTGTTCGAGAAGCCATCAACCTTCTGTTTGACTTTGATTGGATCAATAAAAATCTTTTTTATAACGGCTATACCCGCACCGAAAGCTTCTTTCAAAACACGCTTTTCCAAGCTAAAGATCCCTTGCCCGCCGAAGAAAAGGCCATTCTGGAAATGCTGTCTGGAGTTAATCCGGCCACTTTAGGCCCTTTGCCAGAAATTATCCAACGTCCAGGACAAAATAAGCGGGAAAATCTGCACAAAGCCCGTAAGCTTTTGGAAAGTGCAGGGTGGGTTTTGAAAGAGGGTGCCCTAAAACATATCGAAACGGGGGCGCCGTTTCGCTTTGAAATTCTGATCAGCGATCCTAAACGGGAAAAAGTGATTGGAATTTTTGCAGACATTCTTCGGAGAAAACTTGGATTTCAAGTAGATGTTCGAGCTGTGGATAACGCACACTACCAAAAACGTCTCCAAGAATATAATTTTGATATGATTGTTCATTTTTGGGGCCATAGCATGTCTCCAGGGGTTGAACAGCAGCTTTATTGGTCATCCCACTGTGCGGATGTCCCCTCTCGAAATTATGCAGGCGTTCGATCTCAAGCAGTTGATGAAATTTGTAACAGAATTGCCGATGCACATACTTATCAAGAGCTCACAACCCTTATCCGGGTTTTAGACAGGCTGCTTCGTCATGAAAGGCTCTGCATTCCTCTCTACCATCATACAAAAGATATTGTTGCCTACCGCAAACATCTTAAACACCCTCCTTTTATGCCAACAGGCATTCCAGAATTGTATGGTTGGTGGCATGCAACCGAAAAGTAAAAAGAGAGGTTCTGTGCAAACAAAATCCCAAAATCTGAAAGAGCGTATTGACCGTTTAGAGCAACATTACAAAGCTCCTTCAGAAAAAATGAGGCCTGCTTATCCTATGGGAAAAGCGGCTCGCTTGGGGGTTGAGCTTATCTCTGGGGTTTTGTTAGGTGTTGGCTTGGGCGTCTTGATAGATCGTTGGTTGCATAGCTCTCCTTGGGGGCTTATAGGTGGTTTTTTGCTGGGAAGCTGTGCTGGTTTTTGGAACATTCAAAAGGTATTGTCTGGCTCTGGTTCACCCCCAAAAAAGTAATATACCCTTGCGCGACCTTACCTTTTCTTTTCCATGGATCCAGTTGCAACAACACCGCCACGTACTCAGTTTGTTGGCTCAAGCCGGCGGGGAGGGGCGCTTTGTCGGCGGCGCTGTGAGGGATAGCCTGCTAGGGCAAACCTCTTCAGATTTTGACATTGCCACCACGTTGTTGCCTGAACAGGTACTGGAATGTCTCGCCCAAGGTGGCGCGAAAGCGATTCCAACGGGGATTCACCATGGGACGGTAACGGCGATTCTGGAGCATCAAGCTTACGAAATCACAACCCTGCGCCAAGACCTTGAGACAGACGGCAGACACGCAGTCGTAGGATACACAACCTCATGGGAAGCAGACGCATCCAGGCGAGATTTCACAATGAATGCTCTCTTCTTGGATGGAGAGGGGCGTTTATATGATTTTTTTGGAGGTGTAGAAGACCTACGCCAAGGCGTGGTGAGGTTTATTGGAAGCCCTTCTCAACGTGTCCAAGAGGATCATTTAAGGATTTTAAGATTTTTTAGGTTTCAAGTGCGCTATGGCCTTGCATCTGAGGGAGGCAGTTTTTACCATGGCCCCAGCTTGGAGGCTTGTTTAAACGCCAAAACCTTTTTGGTTCACCTTGCGAAGGAACGTATTACCCAAGAATTGATGCGGTTGCTGGAAGCCAAAAACATTTTTCCTGTTTTAAAGACCCTCTTGGAAAACCAGTTTTTGGAACTGCTTCTAGGACAGGTGGGAGATACTGAATCCTATTTGAGATGTTTTGAGGCCTTAGAAACATTAGAAAGCGCTTTGAAACACCAGCCCAACCCTTTGCTGCGGTTGTTTTTAATCTCAGGAAAACTGACTCAGTTTAATTTATTACGTTTTTCTAAACAGCAGCAGCAATTTTTGAAGCTTTGGCGCACTTGTCCACCAGCCTTCACCCAAGCAGCCTTGGATGAAGCGCTCTATTTTTCTGCTTCCCCTTTCATCATAGAAGGCTTCATCTGGATTCAGGCTGTGGAGCGTTTGTGCAAAGGTGAAGCGTTGCCAGAGGTTCAACAGTATTTTCTAGGATCTCTCTTGCGTGTGTCCCAGTGGGTAACGCCTATATTTCCCCTAACGGGACAAGACATCTTAAATGCAGGGGTTCTCCAAGGCCCCGAAATCAAAACATGGCTCCAAATTTTGGAAGCATGGTGGGTCGAGCAAGCCTTTGCTCCAGACCGGCAAGCCTGTTTAGCCCAGCTGGAAAAACGCTTGGAAGAAGCGCAATTGTCGCTTCCTTCAACCTCATAAAAAATAAAGTTGACTATTTTAATCAACAATCTTATCTTTGGGAAAGGAATGGCATCTTAAGCCGTAAAGGACGCATGCACATGAAGCTTGGGACAAAAGGAAAATACGCTGTTATGGCGATGGTAGACCTTGCGTATTATGGTTGGCCAGATCAGCCAGTCTGTTTGGCGGATATTGCACAGCGTCAGGCACTTCCTCTTTTATACCTTGAACAGCTGTTTAACCGGTTAAAAAAACAGCAGGTCGTAGAAAGCATCCGAGGCCAAAAAGGCGGCTACCTTCTTTCGAAGCCAGCTTCTGACATACGCATCTCAGATATTTTAGAAGCAGCAGGAGAGCCCATCCAAGCAACCCGTTGCGCCCCCCAAAGTGATCAGGGTTGTTTGCCGAATGCCACCCGGTGTTTAACACATCAGCTGTGGCGTGGTTTGGAAAATCAGCTTTTCGATTACCTCCAAGGGATTTCTCTGGAGGATGTTTGCCAGCGCAAATCAGACCTTCAACCAACGTCCCAGCTCCGCAGCAGGTGCTTGGGATGATGACAGCTGTTACTCCTCCCCCTGTTTATTTAGATGCGAATGCAACCGCTCCTTTAAGGCCGGGTGCCCTGGCGGCGATGTCCCGTGTTTTTGGACAATCTGGGAATCCGTCTTCGGTTCACCAGTTTGGGAGAGAAGCCCGCCGGGTCCTGGAAGGTGCGCGAAAAACAATAGCTGAAACTATCCAAGCAGAGGTTCAAGATGTTATTTTCACCAGCGGCGGAACAGAAGCGAATTATTTAGCGTTGCAAGGGCTCAATCGAACGATCTCTGGAATTTTGGTGGGAGCCACGGAACATGACTCGGTGTTAGGGAATGTGCCTGCCGCAAATCTATTGCCTGTGGATCACCACGGGAGGCTAGATTTTGCAGCGGTCGAAGCGTTGCTGCAGCAGCGAAAAGCCCCCATCCTGGTTTCGCTGATGCTTGCCCATAATGAAACGGGTGTGCTGCAAGACATTTCAAGGCTTGCTAAGCTTGTTCATCATTATAACGGTTTTCTGCATACAGATGCAGCCCAAGCCCTGGGGAAAATTCCTGTCTCTTTTAAGGAGCTGGGCGTGGATCTGATGAGCTTCTCTGCCCATAAATTGGGAGGGCCCCCGGGGATAGGCGCGTTGGTGGTAGGCTCACGAGTTCCTCTGAAAGGCGTTTTGAAAGGGGGCGGGCAAGAGCAAGGACTTCGACCTGGTATGCAAAGCGTCGCACTCGCCGCGGGGTTTGCGGCTGCTCTCCTAGAGGCCGAAGCCGAGCGCAGCGCCTTGGCTCAACAGCATGAAACCTGGGTTGGAGAGATAGAAGCTGAGCTCAAAGCTTTTTGTCCAGATCTTTTGATTATAGGGGAGCAAAGCCCCCGCTTGCCCCATGTCAGCTGTTTGGTGATGCCAGGGGTTCCAAGCGCCGTTCAGGTGATGCGATTTGATCTGGAGGGGGTGGCGGTGAGCGCTGGTTCTGCTTGCTCTTCTGGAAAAATCACGCCGTCCCAAGCCCTCACCCGCATGGGGCTTCCTGAAGATGTTGTGAAGTCTGCCATCCGCGTCAGTTTGGGTTGGCACAGCAAGCGGGAAGACCTAACGCGTTTCGCAACCCTTTGGAAAAAACTTTACCAAGAGTTGAGCGCTTTTTCAGACAAAGTTTTTACCAACAACCTATCAACCCCTCATTTTTTTGATGAAAGACCCAGAGCATGTCCTTAGTTTCTTCCGCAACGCTTCCCCATACGGAACATCCCATTTATTTGGATTATCAAGCAACGACGCCCTGTGATCCAAGGGTCGTGGACGTGATGCTGCCCTATTTTTTTGAAGAATTTGGAAACCCCCATTCCAGGAACCACGGATATGGTTGGGCTGCTGAGCAGGCTGTTGAGGAAGCCCGCGCCCAAATTGCCAAAGCCATCCACGCTGACCCGCGGGAGATCATCTTCACCTCCGGCGCGACCGAGGCAAACAACCTGGCCCTCAAAGGGGTTGCGCGTTATCTTTATCCTGGAAAAAACCACATTGTAACTTGCGTGACGGAGCATAAATGCGTGCTGGACAGCTGTCGGCATCTGGAACAAGAAGGATTTGAGGTCACGTACCTGCCAGTCAAACAAAATGGATTGATTGATTTAGACCAGTTAGCTGAAACCATCAAAGACACTACCGCCTTGGTTTCAATTATGGCCGTGAACAACGAGATCGGGGTGATCCAGCCTATCGCAGAAATTGGGAAAATTTGTAAAGAAAAAGGCGTCTATTTCCATACAGATGCCGCCCAGGCTTTGGGCCGTATTGCCTTAGATGTCAACGCAATGCACATCAGCTTAATGAGCCTGTCTTCCCACAAGGTGTATGGCCCCAAAGGTATTGGCGCGCTTTATGTGAGGCGTAAACCCCGGATACGCCTTCAAGCGCTTATCCACGGAGGTGGGCAAGAACGCGGCATGCGCTCCGGAACCCTTCCAACACCCCTATGCGTTGGATTTGGGGCCGCGTGCCAGCTGGCAGAGGCAGAGCGGGTGCGGGAATGGGCTCGCCTGACGGAGCTAAAAGACTATTTCCTTGGACAAATTCACCAGCACCTTCCGGAGGTCTACCTGAATGGAGACGCCCAACACCGTATCCCCGGGAACTTAAATCTCAGCTTTGCTTATGTGGAAGGGGAAGGCCTGATGATGGGCATTAAAAAGCTGGCGGTTTCTTCAGGGTCGGCGTGCACATCTGCTTCCTTAGAGGCTTCTTATGTGTTAAGAGCCCTGGGCGTTGAAGAAGCCCTGGCCCACACGTCTTTGCGTCTTGGCTTTGGGCGTTTTACGACGGAGGAAGAGGTAAAACTTGCTGCAGCAGAGATTATCGCTGCAGTCCAACGCTTGCGAGATATGAGCCCTTTGTGGGAGATGGCCCAAGAAGGAATTGATTTAAACACACTCAAATGGGTTTCCCACTAATTTTCAAGATTACATTTTAAAAAAGGATAAAAAACAATGGCTTATAGTGAAAAAGTAATTGATCATTACGAAAATCCCCGGAACGTAGGGGGGCTAAACAAAGCGGATCCCAACGTAGGGACAGGCCTGGTGGGGGCGCCGGCCTGCGGCGATGTCATGAAATTGCAGATCAAGGTTTCTGAAGAAGGCGTGATCGAAGAAGCCGTTTTCAAGACCTTTGGTTGTGGATCTGCCATTGCTTCCAGTTCCCTGGTGACCGAGTGGATCAAAGGAAAAACCTTAGGCGAAGCGCTTACCCTTCAAAACAAAGACATCGCGGAACACCTGGCCCTTCCTCCTGTTAAGCTGCATTGTTCCGTATTGGCAGAAGACGCCATCAAAGCCGCCATTGACGATTACCAAAGTAAGCGTGCTTAGAATTTAGTTGGCTTTCTTAAAGCACGCGCCCCGCGGGGGGCATGCTTTAAGAAGCTTTTTTAAAATTATGTTTTTTTACTGCATCTGGCGAGCTATAGATGGGTAGATAGATGATTTTTTTATACGGTTTCCTAGGATGGGTGTGCGCATAACTTTTTCCCAGGGTTCTTTTGTGTAGAAACCTACTTGAATATCCTGCTTTAAATATTCTAGGGCAAGAAACAAAGGTTTTAGAATACTTTCCGGCACAATCACTTTATCTTCATAGAGACGCCTCAAACTGCCAAAAGCATTTATAATACCATAGTCTTCGTCATAACCCGTATTTTTAAGGATAAGGCTAAAATTTAACATGGTTTTTTCAACCATTTCAATAGTAAATGGATTGTTTAAAAGTATTCTTTCACCTAAAATAATAGTAGGGTGTGAAGCATTATTATGAGTAATTCTAAAGAAGATAGAATTTTCCTTAAAAATTTGACAATCCTTTTCAAAAACTTTAATAATTTCTTTTTTCAAAAAGGGGCGAAAGAATTCATGCGTAGATTCGTTCCAGAAAATTTCATTGATAGTATTGATAGTATTGATAGTATCGATAGTATCGTTCTCATCGAGCACATCTCCCCATGAAATGTCTTCCATAATGTTTTGGGTGAAATTTTTAAGTAAGTCTTGAGAGTTCTCATAGTCGTCCAAACTTTTGTTTTTAAAAAAGTTTTGCAATTGATTAAGCCACGCTAGCCTTTCATCATTTCCTTGGGAAAGATTTTTTGTCATCAATCCATAAAAAAGAGCTTTTTTTTCTGTGGCACGCTGAGGGTCCAGCAAAAAGGTAAAAAGGTCTTGTGCGTCCGGAAGTTTTTCTTTATAAAAATTTTCGTCGTTTTTTGAATCTTTTTGAGGAATAACAAATTTTTGGATCTTAGTGTGGTATCCTGCTGCAAGAGCTTCAAAATAAAACTGTTTTTCTTTTGCTTGATTAAAAACGGTTACATAGATAGAGCCTATCAACTTATTAAGCGTCTGCTGGACGCCGTCAAAGCTGATATCACAGGTATAGTGAGGATTCAGGGTTTTAAAAATTATTTTAAAAGAATTTTCAAGCCAGGTTTCAGCATCGTCTGCCTCTTGTGATGCCCCCAAATCAAGCTTTAAGAGCTTTTCAAACACGCGAATTAAATTATCCAAATAAGAAGCTATATTATAGTGCCCTTCTCTATAAAAAATTTTCTCCCCAAGTCCTCCTACAACAGTGTTCCATGCATCTCGTAGACGTTGAGAGCCATTATTTGTAAAATCAACGGGCTGATGTTCTTCGTAAAAAGTTTTTAAATTTTGATAATAAGGCGTTGATTGAACTTCAACCGGCAAATGTGAGAGATCAAAGGCTTGGGTTTTTGGGTTAAAAAGAAAAAAATTAAAAAGGTGGCGCAATGTTGTTTCTGCGCAATCTGGAAACGTTACATTTTCAGTGAGGTTTTTTTCGCGATTGTAGGGATGGGAGGGCGCATTACCGATGGGAAATTCCGTGTTGGTATAGGGGAGTTTTTGGTTAATGCTCTGTGAATAATGGAGAGCAAACAGATCACTGTCAGAAAGAGATTGCTTTAGGAAGATAGCGTCAAGCGTTTCTTTGGTTAAAGGTTGGATAATTGGTGGATTATGCTCTTCGTTTGGAGAAGGTGGTGCATAAAGATTATGAATAAGCGTTTGAACATCTTCTAGATTGTTAAAATTCTGCTGAAAAAAAGAGGAAATTAAAGTCTTTGTGAGGCCTTGAGGGTAGACTTCGCCTTCTAAAACAATGGATTCTTGAATAAAATTCAAAAGATTTTTTACTAACTTATTGAGAGAGCCTTTTTTTTCCAGATTAAGGGTTGTAACAATTGTAGATTTCCATAAATTAATTGTATTTTCATCCAATTCTAAGCTATTTTGGACTAAGCTATTTTGGACTATATCTGCAAATTTAAAAAGCTTAGCAACCGTTTCGGGGGTCGCGTAACGCCCAAAATTTCTATCACCTGATGTGATAGTATTCAGCATCCCTACCGGAGAAGGAAAAAGGATCTGAATGAGTTTACCAAAAGCATTACAGCTTCTATCTTTTATATAGCAACGCTTTCCATTTTCATCATAAAAAGGTATACAGAGCCCATAAAACCTGAGATTAGGAACCACAGTGCCCGTCGCCATGGCTCCAGCGGCTAGGATCCTGGCAAAATGTTTAGCGTTTGGGGTATCTTTGCCTTCAAGATATGCTACCCCACCCCAAAGATCTTCCGGCTTTATGGCTGCTTTTCCAGAAAAAACTCCCAGAAAAAGGCAACTTATACTTGTAAAAATTTTTAATCTCATTTTGATTCTCTTTTAATTATAAATAAAACATAAAAGAAAGATTAATAAAAAATTAATAAACAGACAATTTATTTGGCGCAATAATTTGAATATAAGACCTTTTCGCTGCTTGTTGAAAAAGCGTCTCCCCCGTGGGGAATAGGCAGGTTTTAAAAATATTATTTTGGAAACCCTTGATCTATAGCCATGGAAACGTTACTTTCCATGGGACTAAGTGCAACTATTTTTTCTAGGAAAGAACGGCCAAAGTATGGGACTGAATCCCCATTGTTTTCAGCAAATTATCTTGAACCTCCAACAATTTTGGGCGAATCAAGGGTGTGTCATCTTGCAACCTTATGATTCAGAAATGGGTGCCGGAACGTTTCATCCGGCCACCACCTTACAGGCATTGGGTCCTGATCCTTGGCGAGCAGCTTTTGTGCAGCCCTCCCGTCGTCCGGGGGATGGTCGGTATGGCGAAAATCCTAACCGGGTGCAGCGTCACCATCAATTTCAGGTAATCCTCAAACCCTCTCCAGCAGATGTGCAACAGCTCACCCTCCAGAGCTTTCACGCGGTTGGCCTGAATCCAGAATTCCATGACATAAGGTTTGTAGAGGATGATTGGGAGAGCCCCACCTTAGGAGCAGCAGGCTTGGGATGGGAAGTTTGGTGCGATGGGATGGAAATTCTTCAATTCACCTATTTCCAGCAGGTTGGGGGGATTGCATGCAACCCTGTTTGCGCAGAGCTCACCTATGGGTTAGAGCGCTTGGCCATGAATCTTCAGGAAGTTGAGTCCGTTTATCAGCTGGATTGGAATGGTGCGCCAGGCTCTCACAACATGACCTATGGCGATGTGTACCATGAGATGGAAGTGCAGTTCTCCCGCTATAACTTTGAAGAAGCAAACCCTGACATGCTCTGGCAAGCTTTTGATGCATCCGAAAAGGAATGTTTGGCTTTGGTGGAGAAAAAGCTTCCCCTTCCGGCCTATGATCAGTGCATTCACGCCAGCCATTTTTTTAACCTGCTCGATGCCCGGGGGCTTTTGAGCGTTGCTCAGCGTGCCCAGTTTATCGCTCGGGTTCGGCACCTGGCGAAAGGGTGTTTCGAAACGTGGATGGAAGGGAAAACCCCCCATGGCTGAGTTACTGTTTGAAGTTTTTTGCGAAGAAATTCCAGCCCGGATGCAATCGGGCGCAGCGCTTCGGTGGAAGCTCTTGGCGGAAAAAAAGCTCCAGGAAAAAGAGCTTGCTTTTGAAAGGGTCGAAACCTTTATAACCCCCCGGCGCTTGACGTTGCGTGTTCAAGGGCTTCCCCTTCAACAACCCACGCGACAAGAGGTTCGCAAAGGCCCCCGGGTAGATGCTCCCCCTGAAGCCATCGAAGGCTTTTTTCGCTCTGTTGGGAAGCGCCCTGAAGACTGCACCCAAGAAACCTTTGGGAAGCAAACCTGCTGGGTTGCATCCCTTACGCTACCAGGCAAACCCACGGTGGAGCTTATTCCAGATATTTGCAGGGAGATGCTTGAAATGTTCGCGTGGCCAAAATCGATGCGTTGGGGGACGTCCCAACAAAGCTGGGTCCGCCCCATTCGTAACCTGTTGTGCGTGTTTGACCAAAAACCTGTGGCGTGGGCTTTTGATCCTGAGGGGGAAGTGCTCCATGCCAACAACCAGACCTATGGCCACCGTTTTCTGAGTCCAGAACCCTTTGCTGTGACGGATTTTAAAAGCTATGAAAACGGATTGCAAAAAGCCTTCGTGATGTTGGACGCAACCGAGCGACGCCAACGCATCCTACAAGGGCTGGAGCACCTCGCAAAAGAGCTGGGGCTTGCCCTACTTTTAGAAGATCTTGAGCCAGGGGGCTTACTGGATGAAGTAACAGGCCTTGTGGAGTGGCCCGTGGTGTTAAAGGGAAGAATCCGTGAAGGATTCATGGGCCTTCCGCCAGAGGTGCTGATCACCCCCATGCGAGCCCACCAACGTTATTTCGCGTTTAAGGATCCGAGCACGGGCCGGCTGGCGCCTTTTTTTGGCATTGTTGCGAATACCCAAGCCAAGGACGGAAATATTAAAATCATCTCAGGGAATGAGCGGGTTTTAGAAGCTCGCCTTTCAGATGCTCAATTTTTCTGGACCCAAGATTTAAAAAACCCCCTTACTGTGTACCAACAGCGCCTAGAGACTCGGCAATTTTTTGCTGGCCTTGGAACGCTTTATGACAAAACCCTTCGTCTGGAAAAGCTCGCAGCTAAACTGGCTCCCGGGAATGAAAACCTGAAACAAGCAGCTTTCCTTTGCAAGGCAGACCTCACCACCCAAATGGTGGGGGAATTTCCTGAGCTGCAAGGTGTTATGGGAATGTACTATGCCCTGGAGCAGGGGGTGAAGCCTGAAATTGCCCAGGCTATTCAGGTCCATTATTGGCCCCAGGGGAAGGCTCAAATCCCACCTGAGATGAGCCACCTAGCCATGGAATTGGGAATGTTAGACCGCCTGGATACCCTCGTCGGTTTTTTCAAAATTGACCAGATCCCCACAGGTTCTAAAGACCCGCTAGCCCTTCGGCGAGCAGCCTCAGGCCTTCTTCAACTGATCCTTGCTTATCCAAAGCCTTTTCCTTTAAAAGCGTTGGTCCATGAAGCTTATGGCCTCTATAGTCTCCATAGTTCTTTCGCAGCTGAATCTGCGGAGCTTCCCCTGCCTGATCTTCTTGAGAAACTGACAGCGTTTTTAGAAGATAGGCTGCGCCACCTGTTGAAGGAACAAAACATTTCCCATGATCTTATAGAAGCAGTTTTAAAGCCCCAGCGGGGTTTCTTGGATGCGCTTAAAACCTGCCACGAAAAAATCGTCTATTTATCATCTTTTTTGAAAACAGATCAGGGTATCCAGTTAGTTGCAGCTTTCAAACGGGCTCTTTCCATGGTTCAAACGGAAGAAGCGAAACACCGCACGGCTTATACGTCGAACCTGTTTCAGGAAGCTTCCCTTTTAGATGCGGCTGAAAAAGAGCTTTGGCATGCTGTCTCACAAGTTCAAGATGTGTGTGCACAATCTGAGTGGAGGGTGCAGCTTCAAGCTGTACAAAGCCTGGTTGCGCCTATTCAAAAATTTTTTGAACATGTGGTTGTCAATGCGTCTGACCCGGCGCTGCGACAAAATCGCTTGGCGCTTCTTGTAATGGTTCGAGAGCTCATCCAGCCATTGGCTGATTTTTCAACTCTGGAGGGATAAGATGACACAATGGGTTTACGGTTTTTCTGAGTACCAGATTGAAAGCGCCCTTTCTACAAAAGATCTGCTGGGTGGCAAGGGTGCAGGTTTGGTGGAAATGACCCAACTTGGCCTGCCAGTCCCTCCAGGTTTTATCCTCTCAACCCCTGTATGCACCTTTTTTTATCAGCATCAAGAAGCTTACCCCGAGGGCCTTCAAGAGCAAGTTTTAGCAGCGTTAAAGCAGATAGAAATTCAAGTGGGAGGAGGGATGGCACTAGGTGGAGCTGAAAATCCGCTTCTGATTTCCGTGCGTTCCGGCGCCAAGGCTTCTATGCCTGGGATGATGGACACCATCCTCAACCTGGGGCTTAACGACACCACTGTGGAGCGCCTCAAAAAACTCTCAGGAGATGCGCGCTTTGCCTATGATAGCTATCGCCGCTTTATTCAGATGTATAGCAATGTGGTGCTGGGCCTAAGCCTTCACCCTTTTGAGGAAATTTTGAATCAGTATAAGGCTGTGCGTAAAGTCAGCGAAGATCATGAACTTTCTGCGGAAGATTTGCACGATATCATCGAAGCTTATAAAGCAAAAGTTTGTCAGATCAGTGGTAGTTCTTTCCCCCAAGACGTATACGAACAGCTTTGGGGTGCTATTAAAGCAGTTTTGAGGAGCTGGATGAACCCTCGTGCTATTACCTATCGCTCTTTTTACCATATCCCAGAAGATTGGGGGACAGCAGTCATTATTCAAGCCATGGTCTTTGGTAACCAAGGAAATGAATCTGCAACGGGGGTTGCCTTCACCCGAGATCCTTCCACGGGGGAAAAGCTTTTTTTCGGGGAATATCTCTTAAACGCCCAGGGAGAAGACGTTGTTGCAGGCATTCGAACCCCTGAACCTTTGACGATCCAACAAAAGCGCTCTGGAAAAGAAAAAGCCTTAGAAGAACTGATGCCACAGGCTTACCAAGAACTCGTCCAATTAAAGGATAAGCTCGAGGAACACTATCGGGATATGCAGGATATTGAATTTACCATTCAAAAAGGAAAGCTGTGGTTGTTGCAGACACGCAATGGAAAACGCACCGCGCCTGCATCCTTAAAAATAGTCTTAAGTCTGGTTGAAGAAGGGCTTATCACCCAGGAAGAGGCTCTGTGCCGGGTAGAGCCCCTGGGGCTTAACCAATTGTTGCATCCTCAACTTGTAGCGTCTCAAAATTTAAGTTTACTGGGTAAGGGTTTGCCGGCTTCTCCAGGAGCTGCCGTTGGGCGCGTTGTTTTCACGGCTGATGCATGCGCTGCTTTGGCTGAGCAGGGGGAACCTGTAATCTTGGTCAGGGAAGAAACCAGCCCGGAAGATATTCATGGCATGACGGTGGCCCAAGGCATCTTAACAGCCCGTGGAGGTATGACGAGCCATGCAGCCGTGGTGGCTAGGGGGATGGGACGTCCCTGCATTGTGGGGGCTGAAAATCTCCATATCGATTTTTCAACCCAAACATTCAGTTTTGGGGGTATCAAGCTTAAAGCTGGGGATATGATCACCTTCAATGGTTCAACAGGTGAGGTGTTTCAAGGAGAGGGGCGCTTAGAAAAGCCTAAGCTGGATTCAGGAGATTTTAGCGCTTTCATGCGGTGGGCCGATGGAACCAGGCGTTTACGCGTGCGTGCCAATGCTGAAACACCCCAAGACATTGCCGCGGCACTTCATTTTGGCGCGGAAGGAATCGGCTTGTGCCGGACAGAGCATATGTTTTTTGAGACAAGCCGTATCCTCGCGGTTCGAGAGATGATTTTGGCAGAAAGCCTCGAAGAGCGAAAACGGTCACTCCAAAAGATCCTCCCCATGCAGCGGGAAGATTTTCAAGGTCTTTTTAAGCTGATGGGGCATCTTCCCATCACCGTTCGGTTGCTTGACCCGCCTTTGCATGAATTTCTCCCCCGCAGCGAAGGAGAGATCGAACAGCTGGCGCGCTCACTTCAAAAATCCACCACTGTGGTACGTCAGCGGGTGAGTGAGCTCCAAGAAGCAAACCCCATGTTGGGACACCGGGGATGCCGCTTGGGTATTACCTCCCCTGAGATTTATGAAATGCAGGTTCAGGCCTTGCTAGAAGCAAGCCTTTTAACGATCCAGCAAACGGGAACCCCCTTGAATTTAGAAATTATGGTGCCCCTGGTGGCTTTAACCGGGGAACTCCGCTTCTTGCGAGAACGCATAGAGGCTGTTGCCCAGCGGGTTAAAGCAACAACCCAACTGCCTTTACGCTATAGCTTAGGAACGATGATTGAGCTGCCCCGGGCAGCACTTAAAGCGGATAAAATTGCGATGTTGGCGGATTTTATTAGCTTTGGAACAAATGATTTAACCCAAACAACGTTTGGCCTTTCGAGAGATGATGCCGCATCTTTCCTAGAAGTGTATCGCCAAAAAGGTATTCTAGATCGCGATCCTTTTGTTTCTTTGGATCAATCTGGTGTGGGAGAGCTCATCGCTTTAGCCGTTCAAAAGGCGCGCGCCGCAAAGCCAAACATTAAGCTGGGCATTTGTGGGGAACACGGCGGAGACCCTAAATCAATTGCCTACTTTGAAAAAATTAAACTTGATTATATTTCTTGCTCGCCCTATAGATTACCTATCGCTCGTCTTGCCGCAGCCCAAGCAGTAGTCTGCAGATCGAGTTGATTTTCTGTGGAAAAAGTCTAATTATTCGAAAATAAAGGAGGGACACAGATGTCTGCTGTCGTTTTTGACGCAACGCTACGGGAAAAGCTTATTGAAAGCGCCCAAGAGGCTTTGGTGAAATCTTATGCACCCTACTCAAAGTTTCGGGTGGGAGCTGCTGTTTTAACTGAAGCTGGGCATATTTTTATAGGGGCGAGTGTTGAAAACATTTCCTATGGGTTGACCATTTGTGCAGAACGCGCTGCCATTATGAATGCTGTCGCCAATGAGGGGCCGAGAATGCGTGTCAAAGCAACAGCAATTGCTTCTGCCGCTCAGATCCCTGTTAGCCCATGTGGGGCATGTCGCCAGGTTATTCAAGAATTTGGCTATAATTCCCAAGTGATTTATCGCTCTTACAATGGGTTCATCGATGTTCCTTTAGCAGAGCTGCTTCCTGGGCCTTTCGATGAAATCGCAGCGACTCAAGAAAATGGTGATGTAAGCTCCATCCAAGTTGCGCGGTAAGGTGTGTAGAAAACACCGGTTTTTTCTAGGGTAAAAGCCTCTTGTTTTGCTTCAGCATCAAAGAAAGCCTCTAGGCGCACCAGGGCTAAACACCTGTTTCTTGGATTTTTATCAAGAAGCTTAAGGCCACTGCGGATTTCACCTGCGGGTTCACCTTTATAAGTTAGCTTAGTTCCAAACGGTGGCAGCTCCCCTTCCCCTTCCACGGTTAAAAGCTTTTTGCGGACAAGGCCCTGGTGGTGAGTTCGTGCCGTCAGCTCTTGCCCTAAATAACACCCCTTTTGCCAAGAAATGGCCCCAAGCTCCCCAAAACCGCACTCCAAGGGAATAGACCTTCCTGGGATCAAATCACGGTGTTGATCTGGAATGCCCAACTCTAAACGCAGGGCATCATAGTGCTCAAAAGGTACATGCGTCAAAGAGATACCCAAAGCTTCTTGGAGGATATCTTGAGGTAACGCGCCAGAAGAGATGTCAACCAACCCCCGCCATCCCAGGTCTTCGCACCGGGGGTCTCTATAAAAAGCAACCCACACTCCTTTTTCCATCATGCATGTAGCATTTCCTCGAGAAACAGGAAAGGCAGAAAGCGCGTTCTGTTGCTGGTTAAAAAACCCAACAGCAACGCTTTCGTAAGCACCACTCACATCAGAAAATGTGACGTCAGACCTCAAGCGATAGAGCATGAAACGTTGCAGCAATTCCGGGATATGGGAGCGATCCAACATCAGGTCTAAGCTCTTCTGTTCAACATTTTCTAGAATGAAAAAATCGTTAAGGTAGCGTCCCTGGGGGGTTAGAAAAGCGCTATAGCAAACCTGCTCTGGTGTGACGTTGTGAATATCTTGGGTGATAAGCCCCTGGAGAAACCTGTGGCGATCACTTCCTTGAAGGCGAAGGACCCCATTTTGGGGAAGTGATGTTATCCAAAAAGACATGGAGCGAAGAAACTTCCCGTTTTTTTACATTGAAAAACAAGCTTATTTGCGAAAAAGAAATTTCATCACAAGGATACTAGCAGCCAGAAAAAGCGTCAACACGTTTGAAAAAATAATAGAGACAGCTCCTTTGGAAAATCCGTAAAAAATCCACAAAACCACCCCTGAGCAAAAGATGAAATACATCGCAAGGGACACATCTTCCGCTGAACGCGTCTTCCAGATTCGCACCACCTGGGGCACAAAAGAAAACGTCGTGCAGGCCCCTGCGACAAAACCAAGCAACTCTAATCCAGACAACATATCAACGATACCCCCGCATTATGCCTCATTAAACTGACAATTAACCCAAACCTGTTGCACATCGTCATTATCTTCCAGCAAATTGAGGAATTTTTCAAGGGTCTCCAACGCATCTGGCTGAACTTCTGCGAAAATTTTAGGAAACCAAGCAATTTTCCCCTCCACAGGCTCTCCTAAGCTCTTTTCCAGTTCTGCCCGAACACTGGCAAAGTTCTCAAAAGAGGAGAAAACATCATGCCCCTCATCGGTTGTTTCCACGTCGTCGGCCCCTGCTTCTAAGGAAATTTCAAAAACCTTTTCCGCCTCAATGGAGAGGGGATAGCGCAAAAAGCCTTGGCGATCAAACAGGAAGCTGACGCTGTTCACTTCCCCCAAGGAGCCCCCAAATTTCTGAAATGCAGAGCGCACTTCAGCCGCCGTGCGGTTTCGATTATCGGTTAAAGCTTCCACAATAACTGCAACGCCCCCAGGGCCATACCCTTCATAGCGAACTTCTTGATAATCTGCGAGGTCTTCTCCACCAACCCCTTTTTTAATGGCGCGCTCAATGTTTTCCCTCGGCATGTTGGAAGACCTTGCATTGAGGAGGGCCGCCCGCAAACGCGCATTCATCTCCGGGTCATCCCCGCCTAGTTTGGCCGCAACTGTCAACTCTCGCCCCATTTTCGCAAATAATTTCGCCCGTTTGGCGTCTTGGGCCCCTTTGCGATGCATGATATTCTTAAATTGCGAATGACCTGCCATGATTCCCTCTCGTGAATTTCATTTTGGGGTTCATTCTACAAAAAAGAAGGGGGATTGGCTATGGGTTTTACGGTAATAGAATTTCTTCCAAAACTTCCTCTTATGGGCTGATGAGTGTATCACCCAAGGGTCATGTATGACTGTTAACAAAGTAGTTTAAGTTGCTTATCTTGTACGCCTGGACACAGTGCCCCTTTCCGGCGTGGGATGAGCGGGATTCCCTCACTATCTCGGATAAATTTGGCGACAGTACACTTTATCTGCAACAACATAAACAACCGTTTCCAAGGTCCCGATTGCCCACAATTTTGGAAAAACTTTCATATCTGCTCGCTATCCTTCAGATAAGCAAAAATTGTTTAAAACCGTTGGTCCAAGAGATCCATATGAATTTTTGCACTTAATCCTTTTTGGCCTCTGCCAACAGACTGCGGACCCCTTTTAGCTAGATCAAAAACACCGAAATAGGAGCATATCTCAATTTTTTCTTTGTTAACAGTGCAGTATTTTTTGGAAAAAATATGCCCAGAATTAGAAAGAATAATGCTCCTAAAATTATGCCTGTCATCAGACATATAGCTCTTAATCTTCTTCAGCTAACAAAAGACAAAATAAAACAGCAGTCTATTAAGCCCTGATATTTTTCCGCCCCTCCTTGCCTAGGGCAGAAATTCTGCTATGATGGGCTGGAAAAGAAATGAACGCTTGGAGAGGCAAGCTTGTGAGGTTTTCTTTATTTTCTTACTTAGACACTATTCCATCTGAGCAGGTGATTCGGTGGGCTACCTATGCATCGGTCTCAGTTGCCAGTTTGTTGATTCTTTTTAAGACGTTTGCTTGGTGGCATACGGCTTCCCTCAGCCTAGAAGCATCTTTAATTGACTCTGTTTTAGATGCCGTCACATCTTTTATCAATTTGCTGGCTGTACGGGCGGCGCTTCAGCCTGCAGACCTCTGCCACCGATTTGGCCATGGGAAGGCAGAATCCATCGCGGGACTTATCCAAGCGTTGCTCATCGCTTTGTCAGCATGCTGGTTGTTGAGCCAAGTGGTTGAGCGCTTCCTTCATCCTCAGCCTATTCAAGAAACAGATGTAGGCCTTCTGGTGACCGGCATTGCATTTGTATTAACAGCATTTCTTATTCTCTATCAAAATTATGTCATTCGGCGAACCAGCAGCACCGCCATTGCAGCAGATAAATTGCATTATTTTAGTGATTTGCTGACAAATTCTTCGATTATGGTTTCGCTGGTTCTCACATCTCTTTTTTCTTGGTTTTGGTTAGATGCGGTTTTAGGCGGCATTATTGCACTCTACATTCTGAAAACTTCCTGGGAGATTGGTTGTGAATCTGTCCATGTTCTGATGGACCATGAGCTGGATGAAACCCAACGCCAAAAAATTCTTCAACTCATCTTTCAGTTTCCAGCAGTTCAAGGGGTTCAAGAATTGCGCACTCGAAGCTCAGGTGTTCATAAATTTATCCAAGGACACCTTTTATTTGAATCTACTTGTCCCTTTGAAACCATTGCCCAATCCATTGGAGAGATCACAGATGCCTTATTGCAGGCCTACCCAGAAGCTGACGTCATCCTGCAGCCCATTCCTCCTTCCCAACAAAAATCTACGCTGATCCACGCGCCCGCTGCCCAGGGACATTCGTAACTTTTTTTAAAGGAGATTTCTTTACACATGTTATCCAAAGCTTTCTTACAAACGCCATACGGGCACGCCCTGGCTTATCAAGCTTGGAAGGGGGACACCGTCGCCCCTGGCCTCTTGTTTTTGAGTGGCTATCGATCTGACATGGAAGGCACTAAAGCAAAATTTCTGATGCAGTGGGCTCAAGAACAGAACCGTTCGTGCGTGGTGTTTGATTACACAGGCCATGGAAGCTCTTCTGGAGACTTTGAAACTTGCACCCTTTCTGACTGGCTGCGGGATGCTGCTTATGTTTTAGAGCACCTAACCCAGGGGCCTCAGGTGCTTATCGGCTCCAGCATGGGGGGGTGGCTGATGCTGTTGCTAGCCCGCCTCTATCCAGAACGGCTTCAAGGGCTTATCGGGGTTGCGTGCGCCCCTGACTTTACCCACGAGCTGCTGGAGAAAAATTTAACCCCTGCTGAGCGGAAAACCCTTGAGCGAGAGGGAAGCGTCCAGATGGGCTCAGGGCCTTTTTCTTACCCGGTCTTCAAACACTTCCTGGAAGATGCCAGGAAACACCTCATTTTAAACCAACCCTTGACCTTCCAAGTTCCTGTACATCTATTGCATGGAACAGAAGATGAGAGAATTTCTCACATTTTTTCCCAACAGTTGATGGAGCAAATAGAAGCACCGTTGGTGGCACTTCATTTAATCCAAAAAGGTGATCACCGGTTACACGAGCCCCCTCACCTAAACTTTTTGGGGGGCTTAATTCAAACGTTGTAGAAGGATCACCCAGCGCTCTCTTGAAAAGCAGCGCCAGGTATGCCAGACTTCAAACCCAAAAAGGAGCAATGATTGTCTAAGATTTGTGTGTGCTATGGCTAAACCTGCGATTCGTTTTGTGTGTCAAACTTGCGGCACCTTGGCGTTAAAATGGATGGGACGTTGTGAAGGCTGCGAAGGTTGGAATACCTTTGTAGAAGAAACGGTTTCTTCTTCTAAAGCTTCTAAATCTGGCACCGGCAGGCTTGAATTTGCGTCCCTACAAGATACATCTGAAGCGCCCATCCAGCGTTGGTTAACAGGATGCGGAGAATTTGACCGGGTTTGCGGAGGGGGCCTTGTACCAGGTTCTGTGATTTTGGTGGGAGGAGACCCAGGCATTGGAAAATCAACCCTTCTCTTACAGATGGTTGCAGCCCTCAGCGCTCACGTTTCAACGGCGTACGTTTCAGGTGAAGAAGGTCTTGACCAGATACGGCTGCGAGCCAAGCGATTGGGGCTTGGGCAAGCGCCTGTCTTGCTTGCAGCAGCAACCCAAGTCAGCGACATACGGGAAGCTTTAACAGCAAAGTCCCTGGCAAAGGTGGTGATTATCGACTCCATCCAAACTATGGCCAGCGCCCAGATAGAGTCAGCTCCTGGAACAGTCAGCCAGATTCGTGCTTGCACCTATGAATTGATCGAACTTGCGAAAAGCCAGCAAATCACCGTCATTTTGGTCGGCCACGTCACCAAGGAGGGGATGATCGCAGGGCCCAGGGTTTTGGAACATATGGTCGATACCGTGCTCTATTTTGAGGGGGAGCGCGGGCATCCCTTCCGGTTGCTGCGGGCTGTGAAAAACCGTTTTGGCCCCACGGACGAGATTGGCGTTTTCGACATGACAGAAAGGGGGCTTGAAGAGGTGAAAAACCCTTCCGGGCTTTTTCTGAGCTTTTCCCAAGAAGCTGTGACGGGCTCTTGCATTTTCCCTGGGATTGAAGGCACCCGCCCTGTCCTGGTTGAAATCCAAGCCCTGATTTCCACATCTTTTTTGCCGAGCCCTCGCAGGGCTGTGGTGGGGTGGGACCCCCAGCGCCTTTCCATGGTATTGGCCGTGCTTGAAGCCCGTTGCGGTCTTTCTTTCAGCGGAAAAGACGTGTATTTGAATGTCGTCGGGGGCCTTCGGGTTTCAGAGCCCGGAGCAGATCTTGCCGTAGCCTGTGCCTTGGTTTCTTGCTTAAAAAATGAACCGCTTCCCCGTACGTGGGTTGCTTTCGGAGAGCTGGGGTTGTCGGGGGAGGTTCGTTCCGTCAGCCAAATTGACGCACGCTTAAAAGAAGCGGCCAAGCTGGGCTTTTCAAGGGCTTTTTTGCCGAGATTGCCCCAAAATAAACCGCTCCCCCTTCCCCCGGGTGAGCTTACCCCTTATGCCCTTGGCCATATAAGGGACTTAATGAAATGGTTTCATCATCAAGGAAAACAATCCCATGCCTGAACTTTCTTCCGCCGTTATCACGACTTCTTTCAATTGGGTTGATGGCGCGCTTATTCTTTTTTGCGCCCTTTCCGCGTTGATCGGTTTTTTCCGAGGCATGACGCGAGAGGTTCTTAGCGTTGCCGCTTGGATTGCGGCTATTATAGGAGCCATTCAAGGTTTTGAGTTCGTTTTGCCCTGGGTGAAACAATGGGTTCAACACCTGCTGATCGCCCAGCTGATCTCAGGAATCGGTATTTTCCTTATCTTACTGACATTATTTCTGTTGTTCAGTCAGATGGTCTCTCAAAGTATCAAGCAAAGCATCTTAGGGGGGGTAGACCGCTCTCTCGGGTTTGTGTTTGGGCTGATTCGCGGAGCTTTTTTAATCTGCTTGGGCTATGTCGTCGCATCCTTTGTGTGGGCTCCTGAAAAACACCCTGAATCTTTAAAAACAGCAAAAAGCACACCCTGGATTCGGGAGGGAGCTGATCAATTAAAAAGGTTGATACCGAAAGATTTTCTGACATCTTCATCGACCCTTGGTCGCTCTTTACAGCATCACCTTGAGAAAAAAGAGCCTGCTGCATTCCCCTCCTCTTCCGCAATGGAGCAGACGGTGGAAGCTCTATCCACCTTTAAACCCCGCTCAGGTTTACCCCCTTCTTCCCAGAAAAAAGAAAGCGCAGAAACAAAAACGTTTTAGCCCGATTCGGCCAGCTTTGTGCCTAAATTTTCTTTTTAGGCGTTTTGGAAGCAAATTGGTTAAGGAGAAATTTTTTGGCCAAAATTTTCCCTGCATCTACCGCTGGCTGGCTCAAGGGATCAATCTTAAGAAGCTGGGCTAAGAGGAGAGTTTCAAGCATGAAGTGCATCATTAATGCGCCAAGGGAAATTTCTTGCAACGTGGGAACAACAATCGTTCGTGCTGGACAACCTCGTTGGCTAAGCACCTGAATGGTTGCTGCCATTTCTGCTTGAACCAAATCGCTGATGGAGGCATGGGCTAAAAATTTAAGCTCTGGAAAGGCTTCCCAAAGGTTGGACCTGGGTGTTTCGCGAGCGGTTTGTCTCTCATAAAGAAACGTGAAAAATTTGTCTTTAGGGCCCGCTAGGTAAAGCTGAAGCTGGCTATGCTGATCCAAAGGACAAGGCGAGAGAATGGGGGTAAAGCCTTTGTTATCTTTGCCAAGGCTTTCAGCCCAGAGCTGACGATGCCAAAGGCTGAAAGGAACAAAAACATTCCCATATGGCATCATCACGTGAGATGGAAATTGACCTGTTTGGTGGAGCGCCCAAATCAACGCCGCGCCTTCTACAGGTGCGCTGGTCTGCTGGCTAAAAACCTGATTTAAAAGGTAAGCAGCACCCTGCCTCACTTCTTTCACATTAACCCCTGCAATCATAGCCGGAAGAAACGATGCCACCGTGAAGCAAGAAAAGCGTCCACCCACTTGGGGCGGATGATCCAACTGTTGAAACCCATAATGGGACGCAATGCGTCGAAGGGTGTTGGGCTTTGGCTCTGTGATAACGGTGATATGCTGCTCTAGCTGTTCAGGCGTTAGGAATTCTTCCCAATATTCCAAGCAACGCATAAGTTGAATAAGCGTTTCTGGGGTTTCTCCTGATTTTGAGATCACAAGAACACCGGTTGTCGCCGGGTTTACAAGGGAAATAATTTCCCAAAAAATCTCAGAATCCAGGTTGTCTAAAAAATAAAGATTCGGATAGTGTGTGTCTGACATCACCCAAGACTGAAGCAGTGCTGAGAGAGTTCGCCCACCAAGGGTTGCGCCCCCCGTTCCAATCACCAACACATAGCGAAATTTTCGGTAAGCAGTGGCGATGGCTTGGAATTGGAGCAAATCTTCTTTCCAAAAAGGCGTTTCCAGCATAGGCAAAAGCCCTTGCTCCCCCTGGTGCTTCAAAAGCCCCAGAGCCGCTTTTACATCTCGAAGGGAACTGGCATAGGCTTCTCGTGTTACAGCACCAGATTCAAAAGCATCTTCTATATGGTGCTCATACAGCTTTTGAGTAAAACGTTTGCCTTCAGACACGGAAGAACCTCTATTACACCCACAATTATTAAAGCATTTGCCGCCTGGATATGCCTATTTGTCTAACAAAACGCCCGAAGCTTCCCCAAACTCTTAATACACTATAAAATACTTTAAGAAAAAGCAAACAAAAGATTCATGAGCTATGAAGATGGTGCCGGATAGGGGATTCGAACTCCTGACCTACTGATTACAAATCAGTTGCTCTACCAGCTGAGCTAATCCGGCAACGGCGCTTATCATACTTGATTCTTTTTCATCCGCCAATTGATTTTTTAAATTTGTGTTGCATGAGACCAGATGATTTGAAATCTAGTGTCATGTTCCAAAAAGCCGGTCACCTGCATCCCCTAAGCCAGGCAGGATATAATTTTTTTCACTTAAACAACGATCCAAGGAAGCTGTAAAAATAGGGACTTTCGAACAAGTTTTGTTAAATGTTGCAACCCCTTCCGGAGAAGCCACAATACAAACTAGCCGAATCTGAGCCACATCCACCCCGTGCTGCAGTAACAGCTTAACAGCATGGGCCGCAGAATGCCCCGTGGCAAGCATGGGGTCTAGCAAGAAGAACAGGTGGTTTTTGGCACCAGGTAATTTCACGAAATATTCAACCGGCTTATCCTTGGTATCTCGGTATAAACCGATGTGGCCCGTCTTAGCAAAAGGAAGAAGTTCTAAAAATCCTTCCACCATACCAAGCCCTGCTCGCAAAATGGGAACAATAGCAATTTTCTGTTCAAGAAAGGACGCCATCATAGGCTCCAACGGCGTTTCCAAGGGGCGCTGTTTGAGAGATAATTGGCGCGTTACCTCATACCCTATTAATAAAGATATTTCCGTCAACAATTGGCGAAACAATGAAGAAGAGGTTGTCTGATCTCGCAGATGGGATAATTTGTGCTGAAGAAGTGGGTGCTCAATAACGTGTAAATTGGGATACAATGACATCTAATAACAGCTTCTTTTCTAAAATGCACCCCCGGAATTCTACATATTTTCCAAAAAAAGGCAAGCTTATTCATTTAAGCGCGCGCCTCACACTTGGAATTTTTACCAAAACCCGAAGCCCCTTTAGGGGAGAAACCATCAAACGAATTGAGCCTTTGTGGTCTTTAACCAAATTTTCTACGATACTTAAGCCAAGCCCCATGCCACCGGTTTGATCGTTTCGGGAAGCATCTACCCGAAAAAAAGGCTTAAAAACTTCTTTGTAGTATTTTTCTGGAATCCCGGGGCCGTCGTCATCGACCCAAAACCAAACAGCTTCCCGTTCTTGCTTAACCGTGAGGCTTACCTTACTTTTTGCATGCCGCAAGGCATTTTCAAGCAAATTGGTAAAACAGCGGGCCAATGCGCGGGGTTGCCCCATGATCTCCACGTGTTTGGGCAGGTGAAGGATCAACTCTTTATCGTGCTGGGGAAGAAGGTCAACTATATTGGAAAAAAAGGGTTCCAGCGGGATGGGCTCAGCGGCTTCCTTTTCATGGCCTTTAGAAAAATGAAGGTAACTTTCTACCAAATGGATCATATGATCCACCTCTTTTTGAAAATCTACCCAATCAGAAGAGGATTTCATCAGAGCCAATTGAAGCTTCATACGCGTTAAAGGCGTTCTTAAATCGTGGGAAATTCCAGCTAGCATCTGCGCACGCTCTTGTACTTGCTTTTGAAGACGCAAGCTCATCATATGAAACGTCCACGCCAATTTGCGAATTTCACGCGCACCTTGGCTTTTAAATTTTTCTTGCACTTTCCCACGACCCAGCTGGTCTGCGAACCACGCAAGGCGCTTTAAAGGGCGGATCTGGTTTTTCATAAACAAAAGCGCGAGAATAGCGAAAAAAACAGAAGACCCCAAAGACCACATTAAAAACAGGGGTGTTGTTCGGCTGAACAACCGCTTTGTATAGGTTTGGGCTAGAAAAATACCCTTTTGGGTTTTGACCCAAATGCGGATTGTGTCTTCATCAAGGTAAAGCTTGAAGGGTGCCCCTTCCAATTTTTGCCTCAAAGCTTTCTTCAAAAAAGATTGGAAAGCGCTTTTACTCTCAGGGAGGCTTTCCCAAGATTGCGCAACAGGAAAAAGACCAAAATCTAATTTTTGGGAAGCCATGGTTTGTAAGGCCTCAAACGCTTTGGGGGACGTTTGCTTGTCCAAAAGCGTTGCAAGGACACTTACCTCTCCCGCAATATCTTGGGCAAGAATGCGCGTCACATAATCCCAATGCCGATTAAAAAAAACATATCCTGAAAGCAATTGAATCATGACCACGGGGGCCAAGATAATCAAAAAAGAGCGCCCCAAAAAAGATTGGGGAAATAATTTTTTCAAAAATTTTGGAGGTTTGGGAAATTTTTGAGAGAGAAATGACAAGTTCATGTTTAAAAACTACGCCTCAACACATAGCCTTCACCACGAATGGTCAGCAATACCTGGGGATGCTTTGGATCTTCTTCAAGCCGCTGACGAAGCCGGTTTATCTGAACATCCACCGTGCGAAGCTGAGATGGCTCTTTCAAAAGAACCACAAGGGTTTCCCGCTTGACTGGTTTATCCAAAAAGGTCACCAAAACCCTCAAAAGCTTAAGCTCAGCTGGGGGAAGAAATTGTTTTTCATGTCCTCGGCTCAAGTATCCCTCTTCAGGGAAAAAGAGAAATGACCCAAGGCTAATGGATTTAGGAAGCGCTTGTTCGTTTCCGGAGCGCCTTAAGATAGCCTGAATTCTCAAAACCAATTCCCGGGGATCAAAGGGTTTTGCGAGATAATCTTCCGCGCCTTTTTCGAGGCCTTGGATGCGGTGCTCTGGGTCACCCATCGCGCTTAAAAAAAGAACAGGAGGCGTGGGTATGGTATGGGAAGAACGAGACGAAAGAAACTGAAATCCAGTGATGTCTGGCATCATGACGTCCAAAATTAACAAATCAAAATGAAGTGTTTTGAGGGCTTTTTCTGCTTCTTTAACCGACGCAACTGTTGAAACCGAAAATCCTTCCCCTTGGAGGTAGCGCAGCAATAAAGAACGCAAGCGCACATCATCGTCAATCACCAAGAGGTGAGGCCCTGAGGGGGAAGAGGCAAGAAGGAGTGAGTCGGTTTCCAAGGCTTTTTCCCCTAATGTCTTATCTCAGGGAAAGGAAACGCCTTTTCTCCCTCTAAAAGCCTGCAAACCGAGGTCGTTAAGGGAACAGGTACCCCTAGTTGAGCAGCCCGTAAGCGAACAGAGAAAGCCGTCACGGCTCCTTCCGCCAGCTTTCCGCCCAAAGCTTCTTTAGCTTGCGCAGGGGATAATCCCTGCCCCAGGGCAACGCCAAACGCTGTATTACGAGATTTGAGGCTTTTACAGGTCAACACCAAATCTCCCACCCCTGAAAAACCCAAGAACGTTAAAGGATCAGCCCCCAGAGCAACGCCAAACGCCACCATCTCAGCCAATCCGTAGGTAAGGAGGGTTGCGATGGCGTTTTCTCCTGCTTGCTTGCCATGGAAATAGCCGCAGGCAATGGCAATCACGTTTTTAAACGCGCCTCCCACCTCCACGCCAACCAGGTCTGTGCTCAGCGAAACCTGAAACAGTGGGGTTTCAAAAAAAAGCTTGAGGGTTTTTCCCAAAGAGAGGTCTGACACCCCAAGGGTGGCTGCGGCGGGATGTTGTTGAACAACCTCGTGGGCCAGGTTGGGCCCACCTAATGCCGCAACGGTGAGGGTTGGGCACAGCTCTTGTACAATTTCATGGAGTAGGAAGCCGGTATTTTGTTCAATTCCCTTAGAAGCAAAAATCAACTTTTTTTGAGAGAGCTCTTCTGGGGTTAGGTGGTCTCGGATAGCCATCAAAACCGAACGCACTGATTGAGCTGGCAACGCGCAAAGCCACGTATCGGAAAAAGCGAGGGCTTCTTCCAAAGAGATCGTGGCTTGAAGGTAAGCGTCTAGAGGCATACCAGGAAATTGAGCCTCTTTTTCGCGCTGTTGGGTCAACAGGCTACAAAGCCCCCCCGAACGATCCCACAGGAGTGGCGCAGCGCCTGTCCTACAAGCAACGGCAGCAAGGGCTTTCCCCCAAGCCCCTGCACCCAAAACGCTTAAAGGACGCGTTATTTGCTGAGCCAAAATCTTCTCCTTCGTATTTTTTTATAAAGCTTTCTTATCATTCCAAAAAAATGTCCTTGAGAAAAGCTTCTTTTTTTGTAATGTTGAGATAATGAAATAAATATAAACACGCTTTTTTGTAGGACCATGGATACATCCCCCCAATCTTCCCCTAAACCCTATGTCCTAGTTGTTGGCAATGAAAAAGGTGGCACAGGCAAGTCAACCCTTGCAATGCACCTGATTACAGCCCTCTTGCATGACGGTTTTTCCGTTGGAAGCGTTGACATTGATGCGCGCCAAGGAACCTTATCTCGCTACGTTGAAAACCGTCAAATCTATATCAAACAGCATGGGAAAGAACTTCCCGTTCCCACCCACGTACGTCTGATGCGCAGTGCCTTGCCTGATCAACATGCAGCAGAGGCAGAAGACAGGGAAAATCTATCTAAAACCTTCGAAAACCTTGCCCATTGCCAGTTTATTGTGCTGGACACGCCAGGTAGCGACACTTTTTTATCTCGGCAAGCCCACTCTTATGCAGATATCCTCATCACACCCTTGAATGATAGTTTTATTGATTTAGACCTTTTGGTTCGCCTTGAAAGCTCTCCAGATAACATGGTTCGCCCCAGCACCTACGCTGAGATGGTGTGGGAGCAACGCAAGCAACGCGCCATACGTGATGGCGGCACCATTGATTGGATTGTGGTGCGCAACCGGTTGAGCAGCACCCGGACTCGAAATCGAGATCAAATGGACCAGGTGCTGGGCCTTCTTTCTAAACGAATAGGATTTCGTCTGGGGGGCGGTTTTGGGGAACGGGT
>JBOFFI010000027.1:0-1196 GCA_051648545.1 Alphaproteobacteria bacterium | reverse complement strand
GAAGCATCGGGTTTTCTCTAGGCACAGAGGCCTTTTGGGTGACCATGGCGTTTTAAATTCGTTTCATGTTTATGGAATTTCAGCGGCTCTCACTGTGCTTCAATTTACGCTGATTCCCCAAGCTATGCAAGGGGGGTTTTTCGCTTTGGGTTCCAAGCATAGCATGGACTTTTTTTGCAGGTAAATCAACACATTAAACGATAGAGCTCTCTGTTTGAATTTGAGATAAATTTATTAAAAATTTCCCATAAATAAAAAATATTGCCTTTTCAGCAAGTTGTGCTAGGCTTTTGATAAAGTAAGAAAAAATAATACAAAATAAACAGGGAGATCTTCTAAAAATGAAACACACAAATAAAATTAAGGCTTTTTTAACGGTTCTTGCAACCACCACGGCCCTTTCTTCCGGCTTTGCCGTGACGTGGGAGAATGGGAAGATATCGCTTACTAGCGCTGACAAAACTGTTATTAAAAATGAATACGGTAAATTTACAAACCCCATTTTAGGCAGTACATATTATCTGAGCCAGTTCAAAGGTGAATTGGAACAGAAGCTGGATACAGAATTATCCCATGATGATTTTGCGATCATTTTGGATTTTTTGGGCTATGGGACTGCTAACTCCAACCAAGATTACAAAAAAAGAAGAACAGAGGTCCTAGGATTTCTTCAACAACCAACTTTTACAGGGACATGGGATAGTTTGAAAAACGGATCAGAATCCTCAACAATTAACTCTGAATATAATGGCAAAATTGGCAGCTTAAAAGGCTCCATAAACTACACCCTGGGTCAATTTAAGGGGAAGATAGAAGAAATTCTTCAGAAGCCCATCTCATTGGAAGCCTTCAGGTCGATATTGACTGGACTTGAGTATAATAAGAAGGACAAGATGACGGCGTATTTTGATGCCGTGAAGCCTCGGCATGCTGCCTCTGTTGTAGCGTCAACAGCACAACAACCAACAGACGCGCCATTATCGGATTATGCAACTATGTTCCCTGATCCGCCACAAGAACCAAACCCTTACGAAACAAAAGTCCCAACAGGGAAGAGCAGCCAAGCCAAGCCCAAAGAAATTCCCTATACCGAGATGCCATCCGACTTAACAATAGATCTTGATGCTCTTGCTACATCATTATCAAAGCATCTTGGCAATCAGAATGAGGATGTCCGTAATCTGAATAATGTAAAA
>JBOFFI010000026.1:0-1019 GCA_051648545.1 Alphaproteobacteria bacterium | reverse complement strand
AAGATTTTGCCTATCGGGAATTAGATGCCCTCACCGGCGGCAAACTGAGCCTGGTCAATGAGTGGGTTTCCAAAGGTATCCAGTGGACTGGAGAGGTTGCCAGCGATGCCCTCAAATCCCTAAACGCCAGCGAAACCCTAGCTTCCCACGGGGCAGCCTTCACCGTTGGCGCCGTTGGATCTCTGACGTCTAAAAAAGTTCCTTCCCTAAGAAGTGCGTCAAAATCCCTCAAACCCCAAGCTGTGATTGGGAAGAGGCAGGCTCGAAGTGTGGCGCGCATGGAGGCGCGGCCTATAACCCAGCCAAAACCACAAAAACCGGCTCAACTTTCTAAGAAAACCTCTGCGGAGCCTTATGAGGTTGGGGAGTATGGCGAGCTTTCAAAACGTTCTGCAAAAGACGGTATGGATGCTCACCATGCAATGCAAGCGAATCCAGCAGATCAAGTTATTGCCGGGTATAATCGTTCAAAAGCCCCTGCTATTGTTCTGCCAAAAGAAGAGCATCGAAGAATCCCTACGCAACGAGGAGTATATAAAGGAACTGCTCGAGGTTTATTAGCAAAAGATGTGATGGATATTAAAAAATATACAAATGCACCCAACAAACAAATTATGAAGCTGATTGACAAAAATAAAGAGACCTATCCAGAATCTTTAAAAAAACCACCTAAGGAGTAAAAAGTATGAATAAAGAAGAGTTTATTGAGGGGATACGCTATGATCGAGATGAAGTTGTTAAATCTGTTATACGTCCCCTGGTGGCTCCTCCTGGTCGAAAACATAGTAAAAGAGATATAAGACTTTCAAATTTTTATCTTTCTTTAGATGGTGAAAATCAAAAAAATATTGAAGATATTGTTGCAGAATCTGTGAATGCAGCCATTTTCTCCTTTTTATGTATTTTGGACCATGTTGGATTCATCGAAGATGATGAAGACAAAACCCATTTTGAGCTTTATGCCGTTAAAAACGGTAAGCGCGTGTTAATTAACGATGAAGAGCAAGAAATGCTTCATG
>JBOFFI010000025.1:0-11853 GCA_051648545.1 Alphaproteobacteria bacterium | reverse complement strand
CTTCAGCTTGCTTTTGTGCCTTGGCTTGCTCTATTTTCTCAATTCTCGCTGGAATCGTCTCAGGAACAATGAATTTCGTATCAAACCCCTGGGTCAATTTTCCGCTTCCATCTTGCTTAATTTGATTAGAACCGTAGTGAATCGGCGCAACGTTTTCCCCAATAAAATTGGTTTTCCAACGACCGAACCAGCTTTTTTCTGCTACCTTCTCTTTAACACCTTCATTGGAGAAACCTGAGGCCATTTTTTGAACTTCAGATACGCTTTGCAAGGCTTCAAAACCAATGTGTCTGCCTTTTCCATAAAGGAAAGCCACTTCTTGAGGTGCGGATGTTTTCACAAAGCCCATTTTTTGTGCCAACCACATAGCGCCAGCCGTTAAACCATAACTATAGCTATTGCTTAGATGTTCCACAGTAGAATCACCTGATAAAAAGTAGACTGGGTCACTTTCAACAGCATCTTGGATCACATTGTGGCGTCCGACAAGCTTTTCAACTTGTTCAGAAGCTTCTTTGTCAAATACTAACGCAGCCGACATCAAATAAGCACGTACGCGGTTTGATTCAGCATTGTTGTAACTTTGCCCCCAAACAGTTTTTGCAAAATTGGTTGCAAGATCCGCGACAGCAAGCTCACCCATGGCACCGCCCAAGCTGTGCCCTGTAACGGTAATATGGAAATTTTTGTTTTCCTTAAACTGACCCAAAACCTCGTAGAGACCTTTTGCTGAGGAAAGATAACGCTCTGCGTTGCCTTTAGAGATTCTGCCGTTAAATAAGAACGGGTTCTGCGTACCACGGTTAAGCTCACGGCCCCACAACATTTGAGAATCTAAGTTATTTTGCCAATCATATGGATCCTGGGAACCGTGAAAAACTACAACGGCTTCCCCTGTTTTTTCCTGAAATGCTACAAAACCTGCCAGATCTTCGTTAGCACCATCGAGGCCCTCTTTTCGTGGGTTTTTACCGCTGATCCCGCTAAATCCATTAATCTTCCAACCCGCGCCTTGGAATTTTTCCAAAAGCTTTGTGGAAGAAGATACACAGCCTTTCACAAGCTCATAGCTCAAGTGCTCCATCTCAGCGTAGGTTTTAGGAGAAAAATTGGAACTGATCTCAGCTTTTCCGTCTTTCATCCGAACTAACGGCTCCATTTTCACAGCGGGTAAAACTGAGGCAGGAAACAATCTCTCGCCATCACCGATGATGGATTGAGTTAAATCGTCTGCCCCGTCCATTTTTCTCAAATGCGCAGGAAGGACCCAATCACTTAGGCCAGATTCTTGTAGTTCCATGCCCTTCACCGAAGATGAAAGAAGGTCCAAGCCTTCAAAACTATCGGTTTGAAGCGGCACTTTTGCCGACACCGTGAAGGGAGAAATGGCCCCTAATAAAAGCCCCAGAGAACCTAGGACGCGCTTTGAAAACTTATTTAGCATTTCTTAATATTTCCTTAAAAAAATTACCATCAATCAATTTATTACCCTATAAAGACCCTGTGTGTCAATATTTTTTTAACTACGGTTAATTATTTTTGGAAATATGCCCATTCATGGAGATTTCAAGGTAAAACTCCACCTCCCTAGAAAGAAAGATTAAACTCAAGATGAGGAAAGGCGTCCCGTTCCGCCTTTTAAAAAAAGATTAGCTTTCGTGGGAAGATTTGGTAAGATCTGAAAATTATGGGGTTTCATACTAAAGTAAAGGGCAACTAGGTCTGTGCCTATCGTTTTAAAAAACATTTCTTACGCAAGTGGCGAAGAGCTTATTCTTGAAAACATCTCTTTCTCCCTTCACGAGAAAAGCCTTACCACCTTGCTTGGCCCCAATGGTGCTGGAAAAACCACGCTTCTAAAGATCTTATTGGGTTTGTTAAAGCCTTCAGCAGGCTCCATCCACCACCCGCCTGACCTTCGCATTGGTTATATGCCTCAAAAAATAAGCTTAAACCCTTTTTTGCCCCTAACGGTTGACCGCTTTCTTAAGCTTACGCCTAATGCCCTTTTAACCTCTTTAGAAGCTCTGGAAAAAGTTGCTGCGGGCTATTTGTGTTTTAAATCGCTTTTGAACCTTTCAGGGGGGGAATTGCAAAAAGTGCTTTTAGCCAAAGCCTTAATGCGAAGCCCCCAACTTTTAATTTTAGATGAACCCACCCAAGGGCTTGACCTCCAAGGGCAGGCGCATTTTTATGAAGTGTTGCTCGCCATCCGGCAAGAAAAAGGCTGTTCCATTTTGCTGGTCTCCCACGACCTGCACACGGTCCTAGAAGCCAGCGACCACGTCATCTGTTTAAACCGCCACATTTGTTGCGAGGGCTCTCCGGAGGCAGTTCAACAGGCCCCTGCTTATTTGCATCTGTTTCCTGGTTTTTCTTTAAAGCCCAAGCATCGTTTCTATGCCCACCGTCATGACCACACCCACCTACCCTCAGCAAAGAATGGAAACATCCTCCATGATTGAGCTATTCCAAGATTTATGGGTTTTCCCCCTTGCAGGGGGGATCCTCCTAGCGATTATGGCGGCGCCCCTGGGCTGCTTGATGGTTTGGAAACGGGTTGCTTTTTTCAGCGACACCCTTGCCCATGCCTTGCTCTTAGGCGTGGCGCTACATTTTCTGGTGCAACTTCCGCTCTCTTTAAGCCTTGCGGGAACGGCTTTGATTTTCTCCGTCATCCTTGCGTTTATCTACCGATGCAAACAAGTTCCTCCTGACAGTTTTTTGGTCCTCCTTTCCCAAGGGGGTTTAGCCCTGAGCATCCTCTTAATGAGCTTTGCGGGCCTTTCTTCCGTTGAATTGCTTACCTATCTTGTGGGGGATATTTTGATTCTTCAAGGGGCTGATCTGTTATGGATGTTGGGAGCTACCTTTTTAGTAACGATTATCCTTTGGAAGCTATGGCCATTGTGCCTCAGCATGATCGCCCACGAAGATCTCGCTGCCATCGAAGGCATCCCCGTTGGCAGAATCCAGCTGCTTTTGTTCGTCCTCATGGGCTTTTTTATGGCGTTGAGTCTCAAATTGACAGGCGCCCTTTTGCTGAGCGCCTTTCTCATTGCGCCCCCTTTAAGCGCCCGAAGCTTTGCCAAAACCCCCGAGCAAATGGTGGGAGGCGCCATCGTCGTTGGCATCCTCTCCACCTGCCTGGGAATTTTTTGTTCTTTTGTTTTTAACCTACCAACAGGACCCTCCATCGTGCTATGCCTTCTGGGGTTCTGGGGCGCATCCCACGTAGTGACACGCAATCCTTGATTTTTTGATCTCCCTACCAGAAACAAAAAATGGATGATCAACGGATCAACGCAGGGTCTACCCACGCGATGTTGCCGTCTTTTCTGCGATAGAGAACATTAATTCCCCCATGTTTTGAATTTTTAAAGATCACCGTGTGCAGATCTCCCAAATCCAGACGCATAACTGCCTCAGTAACACTCAACGTTGGAATGTCTGTGGTAGATTCAGCTATGATAGGGGGATGGTCAGAGGGCTCTTGCTCACGTTGGCTGTCTAAGATATAGTCGGGGGCTGAAAATTTCTCAATGTGCTGATCCCGCATTTTGTGATGGTGATCTAGCATTTTTTTATGCTTTCGAATTTTTGTTTCTAATTTGTGGCAAGCTTGGTCCATTGCCAGGTAAGCTGTGCTTCCCTCGCCACCAGCCCGCAAGTAAACCCCACGCTTTAAATGGAGAGAAACTTCAGCTTCAAATACATGAAGTGGCTTTGAAAACGTGACTTCCCCGCTCACAGCCTCCATGCCATATTTTCGCAACAACGCCGCCACGGCTTCTGTCCCATAGGAGGTGATAGCAGGCCCCATATCGACATGTCTTCCTGTAATGCTGATGGACATTTCTCTCTTCCTTTCAAGTTATGTATTTATAATTTAAGTATTATTTTATCTAACTCCCACCCTCATCATAGCCATGCCCCTGGAGAGCGTCAATCAACTTTCTCTCATCCAAAATGGCGATATTAAGCCTGGCCGCTTCCTTTGCTTTGGTTCCTGCAGCCCCTTCCCCCATGATCAGATAATCTGTTTCTTTAGAAATGGAAGAGCGCACCTTTGCACCCAAATTTTCTACCCTTGCTTTGGCTTCCGCTCGGGTCATTTGCTGAAGTGTGCCTGTAAACGCAACAGATTTACCCGTTAAAAAGCTTTGCTTGGTCACCTGAACAACTGCTGGAAGAACAGTCACCTCCTCGAGCAAAGCATGCAAGATGACCTGGTTAGAGGTATCCTGGAAAAATACAGCCAAATCATGGGCCATGCCTTCCCCGATGCCATCAATGGATAAAAGCACTTGGAAAGAGGGGCTTGATGAGTCTTGCACCTCTCCCATAGCATGCTGAAAAGCTTCGATGGTTTGGTAGTGTTGGCTGAGCAGGCGAGCCGTCGATTCCCCAATTTGTGGAATCCCCAATGCATATAAAAAACGCTCAAAGGAAATGGTTTTGCGGGCTTCGATAGCTTGAAAAAGATTCGCCACAGAGCGCTCCCCCCAGCCTTCCCACGTCTGCAGAGGGTTGTCACTTTGCGCATTGCGATGGGAGAGGGTGAAAAGGTCTGCAGGGGTGCGAACCAACCCTGCTTCATAAAAAAGGTTTAGGTGCCGCTCCCCCAGCCCCTCGATATCAAAGCCTCCCCTGGACACAAAATGCCGCAAGCGCCATTGGGCTTGGGCAGGACAGCTGAAGCCAGCGGTGCATTTGCGAGCAACCTCTCCTGTTTGGCGAACTGCTTGGCTTCCGCACACAGGGCAATAGTCTGGGAAAACGAATGGAGATGCATTTGAAGGACGAGCCCCAAGCACAGGGCCCAAAATTTGAGGAATCACATCTCCCGCGCGTTGAACCCGTACCGTGTCCCCTATCCTGATGTCTTTGCGCAGGATTTCATCTTCGTTGTGGAGGCTTGCCCGGGAGATGACCACGCCCCCCACCGTAATAGGGCGAAGCATCGCAACGGGGGTCAAGGTTCCCGTTCTGCCCACTTGAATATGGATATCCTCCAACAGGGTTTGGCCGCAATCTGGATCAAACTTATGGGCCACGGCATACCGGGGTGCTCTGGAGGAAAACCCAAGCCGTTCCTGCCAATCAAGTCGATTGATTTTATAAACAACTCCATCAATATCATAGTCTAGCTCAGCGCGTTGCTTCTGCAGCGTCCGGTAAAAATCCAGCACTTCTTCCAAAGGCCCTGTATGGGCCAGGGGGTTCAGGGGAAGCCCCCATTGCTTCAGCATCGCTAAAGCTTGGGTATAGGTTTCCACAGGAAAAGAAAAGCCTGAAAAGCCATGGGCAAAAAACCGAAGGGGTCGAGACGCTGTGATAGCAGGATCCAATTGCCGCAAAGAGCCTGCTGCGGCATTCCGCGGGTTAGCAAAAGGCGCCTCCCCTGCGGCCACACGCTGTTCATTCAAAGCCAAAAAATCTGTTCGTCCTATGTAAACTTCTCCCCTCACTTCGAATATCTCAGGGAGATCGTCCCCTTTCAGATGTTGGGGGATATCCTTCAGGGTTCTCAGGTTTGAGGTAACGTCTTCTCCCTCCTCACCATCCCCCCGGGTGGCCCCTTGGAAAAATGTTCCTTGGCGATATTGCAAAGCGACCGAAAGGCCGTCTAGTTTGGGCTCCGCCACCCACTCAACATGCGTTTCAACAGAAAGCCCCAGAAATCTCAAAATTTTTTCTAAAAATTTACTGACCTCTGCCTCGTTCATGGCATTGTCGAGGGAGTAAAGAGGTGAAAGGTGACGAATTTTTGGAAAGCGCCCCTGGAGGGCTGTACCGACACTCTGGGTGGGGCTTTGCGCTGAAACAAGCTCTGGAAAGCGAGCCTCTAAAGCCTCCAAACGTCGATACAGCGCATCATAGGCAGCATCGCTAATTTCTGGCGCATCTTTGTGTTCATAGGCCAGGCGATGGTGCTGAATCTCTCCTTGAAGTTGGCCCGCTTCTTGCCGAGCTTCTTCAAGGTTTTCAGGAAACGGCTTGTGGACTGTGTGCTGCTTTGCGACCACGGAGATACCTCATATAGCTTGCTTTACCTTGCTAATCTATAAGAGATTTTTGGGGTGCAGCAAGCTATTTTTCAACCTATAAGTGTTTCCAAGAGATTAAAAATACCCATTTATGAGTCTATCAGTTACGATTGCCACTTGGGTTTGTTTTACGGATCGATCGATTACCGATATCTGCATTAGCGCCAGACGTAGAAACAGAAATACTGTCTCCCCCATCTTGACACCCAGCTTTGCATTTTTGTAAATCTTCTTTTGTTGTGGATTTATTTCTTCCACAATCTTTCAAACATTCTGCTGTTGGAATCCCCACGCATGCAGCCTCACATTTTTGTCGGTCTTCTACGGATGAAATCCCGGCACATTTTTTCTGACAGTCTGTTGCTGTTTCCGCGTAAACGGAAAATAGGGGAAAGCTTACCCCCACGCAAATTCCAAGAAGTAACTTTTTTAACATTTTAATCCCCCCCTTTTTTTCTAATTTCTATAAATTAACTATCGTATTCTATCCTAGTCAAAAAAATTAAAAAAACCTTTAATATTTTTTAAAGACTTGCAAAACAGATCGGAACATAGCATACCTTGCTTGGAGTGCATATAAAAGAAAAAATGAGATGATAAAAAATTATTTTTTAGAGGCTGCAGGCTTCCCACACACACGCTTGCGACGCAATCGAAACCAAGCCTGGACTCGGAATTTAGTGGCAGAAACCACGCTCAGCAGCCACGATTTGATTTTACCGCTTTTCGTTCGAGAAGCTGGCATACCTGATCAGATTAAAAGCCTCCCAGGTGTGGGCCGCTATAGCCTTGAAACTTTGCTTCCTGTGTGCGAACGCGCCGCTAAACTTGATATTCCAGCTGTTGCTTTGTTTCCCGTTGTTGCCCACGACAAGCGAACCCCCTTGGCGGAGGAAATTTTAAACCCAGAAGGGCTTTTAATCCAAGCGATTCAGCGTATCAAACAGCATTTTCCCCAGCTTGGGGTTATCACAGATGTGGCGTTAGATGCTTTCACAAGCCACGGTCAAGATGGTTTGATTCAAAACGGTAAAATCCTCAATGACGAAACCCTTGAGGTGCTTCAAAAAGCTGCTGTCCTCCAAGCCCAAGCAGGCAGCGATGTGATTGCGCCGTCGGAAATGATGGATGGCAGGATCAAAGCGTTACGAACCAGCCTGGACGATGCGGGTTTTCAAGACGTTTTGCTACTTTCTTATACGGCAAAATATGCCTCGGCTTTTTATGGCCCTTTTCGTGAGGCTTTGGGATCTGCCGCATGCTTGGGCCAGGCAGATAAAAAAACCTATCAAATGAACCCTGCGAATCAAGTGGAAGCCCTGCGAGAAGCTGCCCTTGACGTTGAAGAAGGTGCAGATATGCTTATGGTCAAGCCAGGTCTTCCCTACCTTGATGTCATCTCCCTTTTAAAGCAAACGTTCCCGCTTCCCATTTTGGCTTATCACGTAAGCGGCGAATATGCCATGCTGAAGGCAGCCGCGTCTCAAGGGTGGCTAGACGGGGATGCTGTTTTGATGGAAAGCCTTCTATGCTTGAAACGCGCCGGATCCTCAGCCATCTTCACGTACGGCGCCCTCGAAGCAGCAGAACTTCTGAAAAACAACTAACCAGTATGTTTCATTAGACTTCTTTTTGCCGCGCGGCACGCTCCATTTCCTGTTGCTTTTTTTGAAATTGAACGCCAATCGCCTTGAAAGAATCAATCATTTGTTGGGATAATTCACAATCTGTGTCTGCGTTCACCTTTTGCAAACAAACACTCATCGTTTGGCAAAATTGAATAAAATCCTTAAACCCCTCTTCAGTGACCTCATTTTGGTGCAGCAGGCCTTCCAAGGCTGCAAGCATTTCCCATCCCTTTTCACTCAGGAAACAAACATCCTCAAGTTTTTGCCTCTCCAGAGCTTTCGTGATGTGGCTCATCAAAAATGCCATTTTAAACATAGATTCTGAAATAAGATCTAAAAGATCCGTGCTATCTATTTTTCGGTCAGTGTATGGATCATGTGGCATACTAAAATCCCCCTCACATGTTATTTAATCGTCTTTCTTACCGTTTAATGTCTTGAGCTGTTTTTCAATTTGCTGAGCTTTTTGCGCAGTTTTGGTGAGTTTAGAAATCTGTTGTTGAACTTTTTCTTTTTCTTTTTTCAATTTTTCAAGCTCTCTAGTGGCTTTTCTAATGACTTCGGCTTCCTTGATTTCGAAATCTTTTAACTTTGTTTCCAAGATATCGCGATTCAACGCATCGATTGATTCTTCGTAAGACCTCGAATGTCCCTTTGAAAATGAGAAAGAAGAAACCGTTGCAGCAGACGGATCATTACCTAATGTCCCTTGAAAATCTAGGGCAATAATCGTGATACCTTCATAAGCAGTTCCTGGAGCGCCTTTTAATTCGCCCACCCGCGTAAAAACCCCTTCTATCCAATTCGGCTGTTCCAGGCTAAGGGAAAATTCGACCTTAGGGGTTTGGCCCTCCATCCATGCTCGAACAAAAATATTTTTCTGATAAAGGCTTGGAGATGCCTTATCTGGAAAAGCATACATGCTGAAACGGGGGTTATCACTTTTGAATGAGAAATCAAAAAACACTTGAATAGCGTTTAAATTATTCTGGAAAATTCCCTCAAAGTGCTCAGGATCAAATTCGGGTTTCAAGATGGAGTCTGAATCATTTCGCTCCAAACTAATTCCAAAAAGCGTTAGACCATATAAATTGGGTTTTCCTTCATCAAGAATCTTTCCAGCAATGTCTAATGTTAAATTGTTTTTACCAGGGGATGAAAAAAAACCTCTTGGACCAATTAAAAAATCACGTAATTTTAACAAAAAAGTGAAATTTTCTTGGGCCAGCACCGCCTCTTCTGTTAAAGGATTTCCTTCATTGTCCCTTCCGCAATAAACGTTATAGGTGTCAATAAATTTTACAAGTGACTCCATAAAAGACCTAACCGCCTCTTGGTTTGCTTCTTTGTGAGAAACGATGGTGACAAACAAAAAATTTTGGTCTGTCTCAGCGTTTGGCGTTACACGTTGTAGAAAAAAAGTAATACCAGGAGAAAAACCTGAGAGCTCATTAGAAGCGCGTCGCACTTCTATCCCGTTGACGTAGCAGATGGATTCAAGATCTGCTTCAGTTTTTCCGCTCATCATAAGGTTTAGCTGGGCCATCAAAGAATCATTATCTTCTTTAACAACCAAAGGAACTCCCACATCCTTAGCTTGAATATGAAATTGGTATTCTCCTGGAGCGCCATTCAAAGAGGGCTTCACAGTATTTAAGTGCACTACAAATTTACCCTCTACCCCTGCGCGATCAAATTCGTACTGGATATCTTGCAAAGACATTGTTGCTGTAATGTTGATCCTTTGGCCTTGCAAAACAATACTTCCTGCAATATTCATAGGCTGGGAAATCGAATTTGCTTGGAGGCTTGCGTCGGGAGCTATAGGTTGGAATTGATCTCGCCTTGCCAATTGTTTAATAGAAATTTCAAATTCTCTTGGCAAAGCCCTTTCTGAAACACGGCAGACTAGGTAACTATCGTCCTTTCCGTCTGACGCAGAGATCTTCGCGACACGTTTTGCAAAAACACACTGACTATCAAATGAATTAGCACTTTTAAGCTTTGCGTTGCTGGATTTTATGGCCGTTAGCAGCTTCTGAAGCTCTTTTACAGCGTTCTTTTTAGCTGCCAGCGCATCTAGCTCTTCTTGCGCTTTCTTTTCAAGGATTTTTACCCTAGTTTCGACAGGATCCAACAATTGTTGAGAAGTTAAATCAGCCATGCCTGGAAATTTAATAGGAAGTGACATGGTCTTCGTTTTTTGAAGCTCCATCTCTTCCATAAGCGCCCCTTGGCGAAAAACCTTTCTGCCCATTTTTTGGGAAAGCATTGGATTTTGAGCACCAGGGTTTAGATTTGGGTATTGTGCACCGGGTCCCTTCATAGAGCAATCTCCATACGATTAATAGCTGAAGGGGAAGTGCAAAAAGCATACATACCAGATGGACAAAAAAAGAACGATTTATTTTTAAAGAAAGATTTTCGACATCGATGCGCGTGCACGCTTCATTTGGTCAAATTTTTCCCTACTTGAGAAGGCTTTTCACAACATCCGTATCTTGAAAAAGGTGGTAGACACTTTCAATTTGTTGGTAGTGCTCATGCCCCTTGCCTGCAATCAAAATAAGGTCACCTGGGCCTGATATTTGAATAGCCTGGGCAATAGCCTCTCGACGGTCAGGAATTTCTTTAGCTTTCTGGCAATTTTCTAAAATTTCCCGCCGAATTTTAGCAGGGTTTTCATAGCGAGGGTTATCATCCGTCACGATAACCCAGTCCGCGAGCGCTTCCGCAATGGATCCCATTTCTTGTCGCTTGCCTTTATCTCGATCGCCCCCACAACCAAACACCACCCCTAATTTTCTTTTGGTATGAGGTCGCAGCGCTTTGAGCACTGTTTGAAGGGCATCTGGCGTGTGGGCATAATCTACGTAAATCGAAGCGCCGGTTGGGCTTATCCCGGCGAGCTCTAAGCGCCCAGGAATCCCCCTCAACCTTTCAAGCAAAGGGGCAACTTGTTCCCAAGCAACGCCGGATGCAACCACAATTCCTAAAGCTGCCAGCGCATTTAAGGCTTGAAACTCACCTAAAAGGGGGAAAAAGACCGAAAAAGGTGACCCCCAAAGGGAAAGCTTCAGATGTTGTCCTTCAGGTGTAGGCGTCCGTTCCAATAAACGTAGGTGCTCTCCCTGATACCCATAGCTCCATATTTCAGAAGTTGTTTTGGAGACGAGAGATTCAAAACGGTCCATATCGGCCCATAAAATGCTTTTCCCCTGGGGTGCAACTAAGTCCGTAAACAGGCGGGCCTTGGCTTCAAAGTAGGCGTCCAATGTGCCATGATAGTCTAAATGATCCCTCGAAAAATTCGTAAAGGCTGCGGCCTGAAATTGAAGCCCCTCCAAACGTTTTTGTTCGAGCCCATGGCTCGCGGCTTCAATGGCGAGATAGTCAATTTCTGCAGACTGCCGGATGGTTTGGAGGCAGGTGTGGAGACTTAGGGGATCTAGGGTTGTTAAAGCCGGAAGCTCACCTAAAAGCTCTTTAGGATGTTGGGAGCAATGGGTCCAATCAACCCCTAGCGTTCCCAAGCTTGCGGCCCGTTTATCGAGCATACCCCACAGCTGCCTTGCAAATCCCACAACTGAGCTTTTCCCATTAGTTCCCGTAACAGCTGCGATAAAGGAAGGTCTTTCAGAATAAATCAGAGAAGCCAGCTTGGCTAAAGCAAATCGAACATCAGGGACCGCAATAAAAGGGAGATGTGGATGGTGCGCCGCTTCTTCCGAACAGGTCTCAAGGTCTGATAAAATCCCAGTAGCCCCCAAGTGAACAGCACTCGAAATATAGGCTTTGCCATGATCTTGGCTACCAGGGATTGCAATGAATAAAAAGCCAGGCTTTGCTTTCCGGGAATCTTGGGTTATGCCTTGAAACGTATTATTAGAGAAGGGATAAAGGTCTCCCAGCAATTGGCAGGGCAGATTGGAAAGAATCCACCCGACAGATAGCGGCAAATGCGTCATGCATAAATCCTAATCAACTCATTTTTCTTGATCCTAGGAAAATTTTATAAAAAAAACAAGCATCTCACCTTTATTTTCTTAAAGATTTTCTCCTTGGGACTTATGGCCCCTTCAAGTATTGTAGTAACTTGATTTAGGTTGTGTAGAAAAGAGGTCAACAGGTATGAAATGGCAAGCTGATGGGATCATCTTGGAGGTTCTTTCCTA
>JBOFFI010000024.1:0-62366 GCA_051648545.1 Alphaproteobacteria bacterium | reverse complement strand
AATAAGTGCGACAGGCGCGTTTTTATGATTTGTACAATGATAGCGAGCTTCAATGCGCCCTTCAGGTCCATTAATCATAACTTCTGGCATAACTACAGGTTCCTTTTACATCATTCCACGAAACCAACCTTGAAATCCAGAGAAAAGTGATTGGCTTGGGCGACGTTCTAGCGGCTAAAACATTTTGAACAACAAAACACCCTCACATCATATCAAATTTTTTTCAGATTCTCAAAGGAAGAATTAATAAAAAGCCAAAAAAAAATAAACGTGCTGATATTGCAAGTTAATTTTAAGGGTTGCAAAAAATTGACTAATAAAATAAAAAATGGCATTTATTTTATTTTTTTTAACTAAAATAAATTTAAAATGATAAAAAATATCGACATAAAGGAAATTAAAATGAAGAAATTACTTTTTTTAAGCGTGCTGTTAGGTTCTTTTTATATGACCCAAGACGCTGTTGCTGTAAGTTTTTGTTACAATGTATGTAACCGAGTTGTATGCAAAGTCAAGGAAGCTCAAGATTTTTGTATTCAAAGATGCTCTGAAAAAGAAACTGTAAATTGCAGAAAACAAAACGCTGAGCCTGTCAAAGTGGTTGCAGAAAAAACCCGAAAAGAAGCTTGCTATAGGGGCTTCAACCGCGCAACTTGCAAAAACGTAGCTGTTGCAAAACTAGCAGAACAAATCTGTCAGCCCAATGAAATAAAAAATTGCTTAAATGCTGCGGGCATGTCTTCTAAATAACAGCTTGTTTACCCAAAAGCTGCTTTAGGTTGTTCGGGTAAAAAAAAAGGTGCCAGTGCTTCAGGCAGGGTTTTCGCGAGAGACGTTATGCTGCCTGCTCCCATGCAAATGACCATATCTCCTGGTTGGAGGGTGGGAGCCAGCGCTGGTGCCAAAGCTTCAAAGCTTTCAACGGTTGTAACGGCTTGTTTTTTTGCCTTTAAGGCATCGGCCAGGGCTTGGGAAGACATACCCGGAAGGGGAGTCTCTCCTGCGCTATAAAGGGGGAGCAAGATCACTGCGTCCGCATCATAGAAGCAAGTTTGAAATTCATCAAATAAGTCAGCAAGACGCGAATATCGGTGGGGTTGGCACACCGCAATGACGCGGCCAGTACATAATTGGCGTGCGGTTTTTAAAACCGTTGCAATTTCTACTGGGTGGTGAGCATAGTCATCAATGATGGTCACACCTCCCACACAACCGGTTTCTGAAAACCGCCTTTTCACGCCGGAAAAGCTTGCGAATGTTTCCCGCACGAGGGCTTCAGGAATCTCCAGTTCTTGGGCCACCGCGATAGCCGCGAGGGCATTTTGAACATTGTGCTCGCCATACAGGTTGAGGCGCAGTTGCCCCCACGGCGCAAGCTTTGGAAACCGTTTAGGCGAAAACGCCACATCAAAAAAAGTGCCCTCTCGTGTGACACGCACCTGGGATGCCCTAATTTGAGCATCGTCGTTGAACCCATAGGTGACCAACCGTCGATCTTCCACGAGGGCTTTCAGGGCACGCACCCGAGGGTGGTCAATGCATAAAATACCAAGGCCATAAAAGGGCAGGTTATGCAAAAACGTTAAAAAAGCGTTTTCTAAATTTTCAGGCGTGCCATAAAATTCCATATGCTCCGGATCAATGTTCGTGACAACCCCAAGGGTCCCAAGAAGCTTTGTGAAGCTTCCATCAGATTCATCTGCTTCTGTCACAATCCAGTCGCCTTTTCCGGAACGTGCGTTGCTTCCATAGGCATTCACAATGCCGCCATTCACCACCGTTGGGTCAAACCCTCCTTTTTCTAAAAGCGCGCCTATCAATGAGGTTGTCGTGGTTTTGCCGTGGGTTCCTGAGATCGCGATGGAAAATTTGAGGCGCATCAGCTCCGCGAGCATTTCTGCTCTTCGAATAACGGGGATTTCTTGGAAACGGGCAGCCTCAAGCTCTGGATTATGTTTAGGCACTGCAGAAGAAACGACAACGGCTTGAACCCCTTCAAGGTTGCGGGCATCATGCTCAAAAAAAATGGGGATTCCTTTTTCTTGCAGCCTTGAGGTCAGTGCGTTTTCCTGCTGATCGCTGCCCTGTACGGCATAGCCCAAGGTATGCAGAATTTCTGCAATCCCGCTCATGCCAACCCCGCCAATCCCAATAAAATGGATCCGGCCTGCTTTACAGGGTCCCAATTTCATGGTGCTTCCTTCTCTGCATTTTTCAAATTTTTTTCAATGATGTCAGAAAAAAATTTTGTTGCAAGGGTTTGTTTTTGCATAAACGGAAAAAGGTTTAATTCATAAAAAAAGAGCTTCCTATCCAAAAGAAGCTCTTTTTTTCATGTTATGTTTGATGCAACGTGTTGGCTATTTATAGTGGGCAAGCACCGCCAAAAGTAACAACGCCACAATGTTGATGATCTTGATCATCGGGTTTATCGCAGGCCCCGCCGTATCTTTATAAGGATCCCCTACTGTATCACCGGTTATCGCGGCTTTATGGGCCTCTGAGCCTTTGCCGCCACAGTTACCATCTTCGATGTATTTTTTAGCATTATCCCAAGCACCGCCGCCGGATGTCATGGAAATTGCAACAAAAATACCTGTGACTATGGTTCCCAGAAGGGCCCCTCCCAGTGCCGTGAAGGCTGCTTCTTGTCCAATCAAATAGTACATCACAATGTAAAGCAGGATGGGCGCCAAAACAGGCAACAGAGACGGGACAATCATTTCCCGGATAGCTGCCTTGGTCAACATATCCACAGCCTGGCCATAATTAGGTTTGGCGGTGCCTTCCATGATGCCAGGTATTTCCTTAAACTGCTTACGCACTTCAAGAACCACGGCGCCGCCTGCACGTCCCACAGCCATCATCCCGAGGGCCGCGAATAAATAAGGCAGCATCCCCCCAAAAAACAGCCCAATCACAACGTACGGGTCATTCAGGCGGAACTCACACGCAACTTCCGGGAAATATTGTCGCAAATCTTCAGTGTATGAGGCAAAAAGAACCAGCGCCGCAAGCCCTGCGGAGCCAATGGCATATCCCTTCGTCACAGCTTTCGTGGTGTTTCCAACTGCATCCAAGACATCCGTCACCTTGCGCACATCTTTGGGAAGCTCTGCCATCTCGGCGATTCCACCCGCATTATCTGTCACAGGGCCATAGGCATCCAACGCCACAATCATCCCAGCGAGTGCCAACATCGTTGTTGCGGCCACTGCAATACCATAAAGCCCTGCTTGGAAATAAGCATAGAGGATCCCTGCACAAATCACCAAAACAGGCATGGCGCATGCTTCCATCGACACAGCTAAGCCTTGGATGATGTTGGTTGCGTGCCCTGTTAGGGACGCTTCCGCTACGCTCCGAACTGGGCGATATTTGGTGGAGGTATAATATTCTGTGATGACAACCAAAAGCCCCGTCACCACCAAGCCTGCCAAGGCACACAAGATGAGATGATAGGATTGAAACACCTGGGTTCCAGCCGTGATCACCGTATCTGCTCCGATGAAGGCATGGGTCATGAACGCGATGGAGGCTGCGGATAAAACGCCGGTCACCATCAACCCTTTATAAAGGGCCTGCATAACATCTTGTTTAGGACCTAATTTCACAAAGAAGGTACCCACCACAGAGGCCAGCACACACACCGCGCTAATCAAGAGCGGGTAAAGCATCAACTTTTCTTGCATCAAGCTGTCGGTGAAGAAGAGTGCTGCCATTTGCATGGTGGCAACAATGGTCACCACAAACGTTTCAAACAGATCTGCAGCCATCCCTGCGCAGTCTCCTACATTGTCTCCAACGTTGTCTGCAATCACCGCAGGGTTGCGAGGATCATCCTCAGGGATGCCAGCTTCAATCTTTCCAACGAGATCTGCGCCAACGTCTGCTCCCTTGGTGAAAATACCACCCCCTAAACGGGCAAAAATAGAGATCAACGATGCTCCAAAGCTTAGGGCAAGTAAGGCTTCTAAAACAGGACGAACTTCAAGTCCCAATCCTTTGAGATAGCCATAGTAAAGGACAATTCCCAAAAGCCCTAAACCAACTACCAAAAGGCCGGTAATGGCGCCTGCTTTAAAGGCAATATCCAAAGCTGGAGCAAGGCCCTTGCGTGCCGCTTCAGCCGTGCGAACATTAGCACGAACCGACACATGCATCCCGATGTAACCCGCAATGCCTGAAAGCACAGCCCCCACACAAAACCCTAGGGCCACGTGAACGCCAAGAACACCCCAGAGCAAGCCCGCAACCACAACCCCCACAATCCCAATGGCTTGGTATTGACGGTTGAGGTAAGCCCGCGCGCCTTCTTGAATGGCCAAGGCAATTTCTTTCATGCGCTCTGTTCCAGCAGAGCTCGCAAAAACCTGTCGCGCGGCATAAAGTGCGTAGAGGAGACATAAAATCCCAGACGCAAGAATAATTTGGAAAGCTGTATCCATTGATTAACGACCTTTTCTCAATCTAATATTTATTCAGCATCATATCTTCTAAAGAGAAAACCTTTAAAAATATAAAAGATTTTTTCCTTTATAAGAAAATTCAGTCGAAAGATGACAGAAAAATTCTGAATCTGCAAGAGCTTTCCCCAATAACCAAGCCTGTTTTCATAGGCGTTTTTGGGGTTATCTTCAGATCGGGAGTAAGCGTAAAGCGAAAGCTCAATGGCCGTTTCAACAAAGGAAGATAGTGATTTTTTCAAAAAAACCGCCTTCGTGTGCCGGTGCCATTGTGTCTGCACGCCCAAGCTTACTCCACTTTCCGGACAGTAAACGGGAACGCCAGGCTTAATCGTCGCCTTCGTCAGCATCCTCCCATAGCGTGCTTAAGGTCAGCCAAAGGGATAACCCCAAGAAAAATAAACAGTCAGCCACCTCCAAGCGCATCTCTCCTTCCCTTTGGGGGAAGAAAAAGTGTCGAAGGCGCGAAAGTTTAAGTTGCGCGAGAAAAGAAAAATCGTTTAACATCTTGTTTAGCCTTAAATGACTCTGGTGAAGTCGTTGAAGGTTAGCGGCATTGGGGAGTTTTCGGCTCCCTGGTGTCGCGCAATTTGCCCCTGAAACGGCCGTTTGGGTAAACCCAAAGCTTTCCAGAGACGCGAAACAAGCTCAGAAGATATTTATGAAAAAAAAGCCGGTGCCTCCAAGCTTTTCTGACACTTATCACCCAAACTCACCCGGAGCCTAGCAAATTTTGTCTTCCAGATCAATCAATTTTATTTGAATTTGTCATTCCTGCGAAATCGGGAATCTAGCCTACAGCACCCATCTTTTGATGTATTTCTGGATTACCGTTTTCACGGAAATGACAAGGAGCAGAGGTAAATGCCAACGAAGAATTCGACTTCCTGCCCATAGCCTTCGTTTGAGGTATTATTCTTCTTTAACATCACGAAATAGAGAATCTAACAGACCGCCTGATTTCTGGGTTTCTTCTTCCCCAGAGGGCAAGTCGTCGGGGGGCGGCGCATCTTCTATCAGCTCATCCAGAACGCCACCCTGGGGGGGCTGTCCTTCGTGTGTAAAGCCCTCTTCCGTCCCTGAGAAAGGCTCAAAAAATTGAATGGGGCTGTCTTTGAGAGCCTGTTCCATAAAGGCTTTCCAGAGGTAATTGGAGGGGCCTCCACCTCGGGTATACGTCATCGGTTTTGCGCTATCAATGCCGCTCCACACCCCTGTTACCAGCTCGGGGGTAAACCCTATCAACCAAAGGTCTTTATAGGCTTGGGAAGTTCCTGTTTTTCCAGCAGCGGGCCTTGGAAGGGTTGCAGAACGCCCCGTTCCCCCCTGGAGAACAGCCTGCATGATATCCGTCATCTGTTGCGCAACACCCTTTGAAAAAAGCGGGGCGGGTGTTTCCTTCCATTGATAGAGAATCCTTCCCGTTTGCTTGTCTTTGACCTGCAAAATCCCGTGGGGCCGCACCTGCAACCCAAGCCGGGCAACCGTTGCAAAGGCTCCGGTTAACTCCAACAAGGTCACCTCACCGCTTCCTAAAGAAATCGTCAGGTTGGAGGGAAGTTTAGATGTAATGCCCAAGCGCTGGGCTGTGTCACGGATTGCGTTTACCCCCACTGCCATAGCAAGGCGCACAGAAACAGCGTTAACCGACTTCGCGAAAGCCTCCCGGAAGGTGATTTCTCCCTTCGTGCGATGCAGGTAGTTTGAGGGACTCCATTTTCCAATCCGGATGGGGCTGTCGTCTATCAGGGTATCCGGCGTCCACCCCTTGTTGAGGGCCTCCAGAAAAACGAAAAATTTAAAGGCAGAGCCTGGCTGGCGCAGGGCCTGGGTCACTCGATTGTATTTTGTTTTTTGATAGCAAAGCCCTCCTAGCATGGCTTTAATAGCGCCTTCGGGTGTCATGGAAACCAAAGCCATTTGACCCGTTTTCCATTTTTTCCCAACCCCTTCCATGGCTTCTTGCGCTTTTTGTTCTGCCAATTGTTGAAGTCGGCCGTCAAGGGTTGTCACCACTTCCACGTCTCTATCCTGGATATCTACCCAATGGGGGAGGGTGTCCACCACCCAATCGGTGAAATAGCGTACAGAGCTTCCCCCAGGGGTCTCTGGCGGAGGGGTCGCCAACACAAGGGCAGCTTCCATGGCTTGCTTGGAGATAAACCCAGCTTCCACCATGGATTGCAGCACCTGGGTCGCACGCCCTTCTGAAAGGGCCGCATTTTGGGCCGGCGAATATCGGGAAGGCGCTTTGAGAAGGCCAGCTAATACTGCGGCTTCATAAAGGCTGAGGTCTTTGGCAGACCTTAAAAAATAGCGCTCTGAAGCGCCATCAATCCCATAAGTGCCGCTTCCAAAATAAACCCGGTTGAGGTACATGGTCAAAATCTGGTTTTTGGTGAAGCGGCGCTCCAACCATAAAGCCAAAATGGCTTCTTGGATTTTTCGCCTGAGGGTACGGTCTTGCTGTCCGTACAATTTTTTAGAGAATAAGAAATTTTTTGCGAGCTGTTGGGTGATGGTGCTGCCGCCTTGAACTGTTGCACCTGCGCGGTAGTTGATCCAAATCGCGCGGGCCAAGCCCAGCACATCAATCCCAAAATGGTGGTAGAACCTGCGATCTTCAATCGCAAGGAATGCCTGGATCACGTGGGGTGGAAGCTCTTCTGCTGGAACAGGCCTCCCATACAAATCGCCATAGGTTGCCAGCACAACGCCGTTTTGATCTAAAAGGGTGATGCTGGGCCTGCGAGGCATCAGCTGAAGCTCTTGGATATCCGGGAGGTCATAACCGAACCACAGCAGCGCGCCGCCTGCCAGCACGCTTCCCCAAATAAGGCAGATGAAACCCCACTTTGCAAAAAACCACCCAGTGCGTTTTTTATGCCTTCCTCGGGAAGGCTTTGGGGGACGTCCCCCTCCAGGGGTAACGTTTGCCTTTTTTTTCTTGTGTCGCTTAGTCTGTTCAGACGAAGAAAGAGAAGGACGGTCCCCTGGCTTTAAAAAAGAGAGAAGACCTTCAGCAGCGCCCATAGCCTTCTCGTGCCGTTTTTAAGGCTTTTTCAAAAATTTTTTCTTCTCCCAGTTTTTTATGAGCGTATAAACGGAACCACCGAGCATAAAGAGAAGGGCTAACCTGCAATTCATCCATCAGTTGATCCAGCTCAACCCATTCATAGGCGCGCACTTCCTCCGTTACAGGAAATACAAGCCCCTCATAGGTTCCTGTTAACAGATGGGTATACTCATGCTCTTGCATGCCATCCCCAAGGTTAAGGTGGTAGGAAGTTGTTCCAAGAGAACGCAAGTCCACCTCTTGGATCCCAAGCTCTTCTTTTAAGCGGCGCTTTGCAGATTGAACGAGGGGCTCTTCGGGACGTGGATGCCCACAACAAGCATTTGCCCACAAATTGGGCGAGTGATACTTAGAAGAAGCACGGCGCTGGATCAACATTCTTCCCTGAAGATCAAATAAAAAAACTGAAAAAGCCCGGTGCAATAAACCATTTTCATGGGCTTTTTGTTTTTCAACCTGGCCTAGGGGGTTGTCTTCAGTATCTACCAAAATAACATATTCGCAAGCTAGTGAAATAAAGGCAGACGGTTCAAGCATCAAGGTTAACAACTTTCAATGCGTTGCTTTGGATAAATTCACGTCGAGGCTCCACAACATCTCCCATCAGCACAGAAAAAACCTCGTTAGCTTCATCAGCATGGTGAATTTTCACCTGCAGCAAGGTGCGAGCCTCGGGGTCAAGGGTTGTTTCCCACAGCTGCCCTGCCAACATTTCTCCAAGACCTTTGTACCTTTGGATATAGAGCCCTTTACGTCCCTGCTCCATGACAAAATCCCACAAATCAAGGGGCCCGCGAATGGCGCGCTTGACATCTTTAAAGGAGAGGACGGGCAGCTCATCTGTTCCGTACATCTCAAGGTAAGCGCCCGCAGATTGGCTCATTTGATGCACTTCAGAAACCCGCAAGAGGGGTGCATCAAAAATGTAGTCTTCTTGAACACCCCTCAAGCTCCGTTGAATCCGGATCTCATCTGGGCGGTTTCCGAGAACCGCTTTCCAACACTTTTCCCCTTCTTTCGCGAGGGTGTTTAAGCGGCTGATGATGCGCTCTCCCATAGCTAAGGGATTTTCTATAAAAGGTTCCAACGCACAGGCTTGCATGACAACAGCTTGCTCTAAGATGAAGGAGCTTCCAACACGGCGCCCTGGGGTTTCACAGAGCCGTTTAAATTGCCCCGCTTGTTTGATCCACTGGTGCAGGTCAGCGCCTGCAAGCTGAGCCCCAGATGCGAGGGTCAAGCGCAACCCTTCAAGGCCCGCTTGAATCAGAAAATCTTCCAAGGCCCCTTCATTTTTCAAATAAATAATGGAGGAACCCCGCTTCACGCCATAAAGGGGAGGCTGGGCGATGTAGAGGTAGCCCCGTTCAATGAGGGGGCGCATATGTCGAAAGAAAAACGTTAGAAGCAGGGTGCGGATATGGCTTCCGTCCACATCGGCGTCTGTCATCAAAATAATTTTATGATAGCGAACCTTGTCTGGGTCGAAATCATCTGGCCCAATCCCTGTTCCCAGGGCTGAGATAAGCGTCCCAATTTCAGCCGAGCCCAACATTTTATCAAACCGGGCACGCTCTACGTTCAAAACTTTCCCCCGGAGTGGCAAAATAGCTTGGAACATGCGATTTCGGCCTTGTTTCGCTGTTCCGCCTGCACTGTCTCCCTCGACAATAAAAATTTCGCTGGCTGCTGGGGCTTTTTCTGTGCAATCTGCTAATTTCCCAGGCAAGGAGGCAATGTCAAGAGCGCTCTTGCGTCGGGTTAGTTCCCGGGCTTTTCTGGCTGCTTCCCTTGCATAGGCCGCTTCCATTACCCTGGAGACGATCTTCTTACCCTCCTGAGGGTGCTCTTCAAGCCATTGTTCCAAGCGTTCTGTTACAACACCTTCCACCACAGGACGAACCTCAGAAGAAACCAGCTTATCTTTCGTTTGGGAAGAAAATTTAGGGTCTGGCACTTTAACCGATAAGACGCAGGTAAGCCCTTCACGGATGTCGTCCCCCGTCAAGGCGATCTTATCTTTCTTAACGGTGGGAAGCGTGCTGGCATAGGCGTTGATCACCCGGGTTAAGCCCGCGCGGAACCCCGCCAGGTGCGTACCGCCATCCCGCTGGGGAATATTGTTGGTAAAGCACAGCATGGTTTCGTGATAGCTGTCTGTCCATTCCATCGCAACATCTACGGTCATATCATCTTTTGCACCGCACACCGTGATAGGTGGGTGGTGGAGAGGAGATTTGCTGCGATCTAAGTATCGGACAAATGATTCAATTCCCCCTTCATAGTTCATCACCACCTCATGGGGCTCTACCCCGCGTTCATCCCGAAGCACAAGGGTTACCTTGGGGTTCAAAAACGCGAGTTCTCGCAAGCGGTGCTCAAGGGTTGAAAAAACGAACTGAATTTGAGAAAAAGTCTCTTCAGATGGCTTGAATCGGATCTCCGTTCCTGTCTGGCCATCTGGGGCCGCGCCTTGCTGAGCCAATGGTTCTACCGCATTACCATGCACAAAGCGCATGAAGTGGATTTTCCCACTGCGCCAAATTTTAAGCTCTAAAAAGGAAGAGAGGGCATTGACAACCGAAACACCGACGCCGTGCAGCCCCCCTGAAACTTTGTAAGAATTTTGGTCAAATTTTCCACCCGCGTGGAGCTGGGTCATGATCACTTCGGCAGCAGAAATACCTTCTTCAGCGTGGATGTCCGTGGGGATTCCACGTCCGTTATCGCGAATGGTTACAGAGCCATCCCCATTGAGGCAAACCCACACACGGTTACAGTGTCCTGCAAGGGATTCGTCAATGGCATTATCCACAACCTCATAAACCATGTGGTGAAGGCCAGAGCCATCATCTGTATCGCCGATATACATCCCCGGCCTTTTGCGGACCGCATCAAGCCCCCTTAAAACTTTAATGGAATGCGCACCATAGTCTTCGTCAGCTTGAGTTATATCATTTGGAGCCGAGCCACCAGGGGTGTGGGATATGTTCATGAATCCACTACTTCTTTCTGTTTTTTAAATTTTGCGCATCACAAATAGCTACCCATCCTCTCAAAAATGCGCATTTTTTTCAATCGTAAAAATTTTAATGAAAGAGCCAGCTCTGCAATAAAAAAATTGCGAGAGCCAGAAAGCCGTCAGCTTGCATATCCTCCAGGGGCCTGCACTGCAGGTGGGTGCCGTATACTCCCGTCCGCAGACAGAAACAGGGACAGCTCCCTAAAGGGACTTATTGGCCTCAGAGATCATAGGAGCCCATCGAACTTCCCAGCCCTAAAGCCTATGAGACCACTTTCTGGATTTCATTTCAAGGAAATTTTCTAGACTCAAACAGAATTTGGTAAAAAGCCTTGAGGAAAGGCGATTTATCATCGCGTTTCCTCAAATAAGGCTCAAATTTTAGGGATTAATTAAGATGCGTTTTTTTCAGACAATGGCTTAAGACCTAAAAATTCTCTTATAGCCTCTACGTTTTCGATAATGCCAAGGTCTCCAGAGCGCCCTGCTTCTGAATGAGAACCTAGATACTTTACATCAGTCTGGGTATTTGTTTCTCTCAAATATTGGAATAAATCTTTCATCTTCCTGTTTTGGGCATCACTTGATTTATCTTCATGGGTGAGCAAGAGAATTTCGACACTTTTATTATTCCAGGGTCCTGCCGCTTGAGCCTTAGAAACCGAAGGATCAACCCATTCAAACATGTTTGCCTCTTGGTCTAGAACGTAGTGCACAGAGAGCCATCTTCTGATCCAATCATTAAGAGATCCTCCAAGAAGGCCACTTTTTTCATCTAATTTCAATAAAACGGCGCAATCAAAGGATTGTCCTTCTTGCCGTTTGGGAGCATAATTAGCCTCTGTTTTTCCTTCGGCTTTGGGGTAGTCTTCAACAATGCGCATATTCCCTAAGTTGCCTCTTGAAACCGCGTTTACCGTCCATGCTTCAGAGATGTTTTGCTCAGGAAATACTTCACTGAGATGGGTGGGGCTTGCATAAGCAACTCCTAACCAAGCTAGAAAAGCTCCGAAAACAAAATATAAGATACTATTCTTCCTGTGTAACATAAATATCATTCCTCGATTTTTTAAGAAAGTTATATTAAGAGACAATAAATGTAAGGACTCTTGAATAATTTTAATTTCAAAATCCTTGCATTTATGAGACCATTTATTTCATTTCATTTCAAGAAAAATTTTAGATTTTTAAACCCGTTTGATAAGGGTTGCTTCTAAAAAGCCATCTAAATCCCCATCTAAAATGGCTTGGGTATTGCTGGTTTCAAAGTGGGTCCGCAAATCTTTGATCATCTGATAGGGTTGAAGCACGTAGGAGCGAATTTGGTGCCCCCACCCAATCTCGGTTTTGCTTTCGTTCAAAGCCTGAGCAGCCTCCGCTCGCTTGCGAAGCTCCAGCTCGTAGATACGAGATTTCAGCATATCCATAGCCTGGGCTTTGTTGCGATGCTGAGAGCGGTCATTTTGGCATTGTACTACAATGTTTGTAGGAAGGTGGGTGATGCGAATAGCGCTTTCGGTTTTATTGACATGCTGTCCTCCGGCGCCTGAGGCTCGGTAGGTATCAATCCGCAAATCTTTTTCTTGAATATCAAGGTTGATGCGGTCATCCACCTCAGGATAAACCCAAACGGAGGCAAAGCTTGTGTGCCGCCTGCCAGATCCGTCAAAGGGGGAAATTCGCACCAAACGGTGGATCCCGCTTTCGCCTTTCAGCCAACCGTAAGCGTGGGATGCTTTTTTTGAATCAATCTTCAGGGTAACTGACTTCAACCCTGCTTCTTCCCCAGGGCTTTCGTCTAAAATTTTCACCTGATAACCCGTTTTTTCTGCCCAGCGGCTATACATACGGCAAAGCATCAGGGCCCAATCTTGAGCTTCGGTTCCTCCTGCGCCGGCGTGAACCTCCACAAAGCAATTGTTGGCGTCCGCTTCCCCAGAGAGCATGCTTTCCAGGCGCGCTCTTAAAGATATTTTGCGCAATGCCTCAAGTTGCTGAACTGCTTCTTCCATCAAAGCCGGTTCGTTTTCCTGGGCTGCGAGCTCCCAAAGGGCGAGATGCTCTTCCAGGTTTTGTTCTAACATCTGGCATTTTTGGATTTGGGTCGCCAAAACATCTTTTTCTCGCATCACCTGTTGGGCTTGAGCAGGGTTATCCCAAAAACCATCCAAAGAAGCTTGAGCCTCCAGAGAGCCTAAACGAGAAAGGGCTTGATCCCAGTCAAAGATACCTCCGAAGAACAGCTATGGCTTCGCGAATGGTATCAACACTTTCTTTTAAATCAGCGGGAAACATCACCTGGTCTCTTTTTTCTTAAATTTCATAAAGTCTGCACCAGCATAAAAAAAAACGGCAAACGCCGCAATCAATTTTTAGGTGTTTTGGTTTCCGAAAAAATCTAACGAGGATGCCCTGGGGAAATGCAGCATAACTGCATTCCCTCGGACAGGGCATTGTGTTTTATGGTTAGGATGCGGTTTTTTCCACAGGTGAAGATGATACTGGTTTAATTTCAAGTTTTTCCATGAGACTGTCTAAATTTTCAATTTTTTCTTCAGTTTTCTCATGGTTTGTAGTTTGGTGATATCCCCACTGTTGGATATTGATTTTATGATCTGAAGAAGAATCTTCTTTCAAATGTTTAAAAAGAGATTCTAGCCGCATCGTTTGAATCTCACTCATGTTTTTATCATCACCTGTGAGCATGAGAATTTGAACAGCCTTGTTATTCCATGTTTCCCCTGCCATTTGCGCTTTATAAACAAAAGGATTAAACCACTCAACAAGGGTTCCTTCTGGATTTATCAAATAGTGGGCAGAAAGTCCATCCGCTGTCAATTTTTCAAGGGTCTCTTTCAAAGCGCTATTGTTAACAGGCACTCGCGTAAAAACAGCTCGATCAAAAGCTTCGTCCCCCTGGCGTGTGGGAGCATAGTTAATCGTTTTTTTCCCTTCTGCTTTGGGATAGGCTTCAATAAGGTAGATATCTCCTAAACTGCCCCTTGGGACTGTGCTTACGGTCCATGTTTCAGGAATGTCTTGATCAGGGAATACTTCACTGAGTTTTGTAAATCCTGCATAACCAGCTTCTAACCAACCTAAACAAAGCCCAAACACTAAGACAGCAGCAATTTTCTTTTGAGATAACATAAACGTTCCCCTTCTATTTTTGTTTATATCTGCTCACGGGCAGAGTGTAGGTTATTGAAAACATTTTTACAATATTTTTAATTAAATCAATTGCTTAATTTTTTTTCTTCAAAAAGACATTTGAAAAAAAAATGAAATCAGGCATTATCAATACTCTAAAGATTTCCTTAAGTAGGGCGAATAAAATTGTGGCTATATTAAAAACAAGTGCTGCGATGCGGCGCCTAAAACCATCTCCAACCCTTGCTGTGGCTGCGAAAGCTGCTCAATTAAAAATCCAAGGGGTGGATGTCATCGATTTAAGCGTTGGGGAGCCTGATCTCCCAACCCCTGGTTTCATCCAGGAAGGGGCCATTGCGGCTATGGGCCGCGGTCAGACGAAGTATACGCCTGTGGATGGAACCCCAGCTCTTAAAGCCGCTATTCGAAAAAAATTTCAAGAAGAAAATGCTCTGGCATTTTCACCGCAGGAAATTACGGTTGGAAGCGGAGCTAAACAAGTTATCTTCAACGCGTTGCTTGCGACCCTTGATCCAGGGGATGAAGTCCTCATTCCTGCTCCCTATTGGGTTTCTTACCCGGATATGGTTTTGTTTACGGGTGCAACACCTGTTGTCTTACCATGCCCTGCTTCCCAGGGTTTTAAGCTGCTGCCTGGTCAATTGGAGCGCATGATCACACCCCAGACAAAGTGGTTGATTCTCAATTCTCCCAGCAACCCAACAGGCGCAGTTTATACGCGCCAAGAGCTTCAAGCCCTTGCGGAAGTTTTGGAAAAATATCCCCACGTTTGGGTGTTATCAGATGATATTTATGAGCATTTGATTTACGAGGGCCAGCCGTTTGACACCCTTGTTTCAGTGGCCTCCTTCTTAAAAAGCAGAACCTTGACCGTTAATGGGCTCTCGAAAGCCTATGCCATGACGGGGTGGCGGATTGGCTATGGGGCGGGACCAGAGCTTTTGATTAAAGCAATGGGAACTCTGCAATCCCAGAGCACATCGAACCCCTGCTCAATTTCTCAAGCGGCAGCGTGTGTTGCCCTTGAGCACCCTGATCGGGTTGAATTTTTAGCCTCTTTAAAAACCTATTTTCAAGAACGGCGAGACTTACTCGTGAAAGCCCTTGGGGAAATTCCCCAACTGTCGATTCAGGCTCCTGTAGGGGCTTTTTACCTTTACGTGGGCTGTGAAGCGTTGCTGGCATCCTTCACTTCAGATCAAGAAATTGCAACCTACTTGTTGGAAACAGCTAGGGTTGCGACTGTTCCAGGGGAAGCCTTTGGGTTATCGCCTTATGTGCGCTTGTCTTACGCAACGTCTATAGAAAATATCAAGATCGCCGCTGAACGCATTCGCTCGGCGCTTTCAGCTCTGTAGGTATAGGCCTCAGGCTGCTTTTCCAAAGCGGCGTTCGCGTTTCATGTACATCTGAAGGGCTATTTTTAGGTCATCAGGCTTAAAATCTGGCCAATATTTTTCGATAAACATCAATTCAGTATAGGCAATTTGCCATAAAAGATAGTTGCTGAGGCGGGTTTCACCGCTGGTGCGGATCAGCAAATCTGGATCTGGAATTCCTTTTGTATCTAGATAAGAAGCAAAAAAAGATTCTGTGATGCCATCGGTGGAAAGCCCTTGGGATAAGGCATCTTTAACCAAAGATTGTATGGCGCGTACAATCTCTGATCGGCCACCATAGCTGATGGCTACCTGTAGACCAAGGGTGGTATTTTTGCTTGTGCGAGCTTCTGCCTCTTGGATAAGGCTTTGTAAACGGGGTGAAAGGTTAGAGCGCTCCCCAAGAACTCGCAAACAAACGCCATGGCGATCAAGCTCATCAATCTCGCGCTTCAGGTAATCTTGCATCAACGCCATTAACCCTAGCACTTCTTGCTTGGGGCGGTCCCAATTTTCAGAAGAAAACGCATAAACTGTAAGATAGCGGATGCCAAGCTCCGGGCATGCTTTCACAATTTCTTTTAAGGTGCTAACACCCTGACGATGCCCATCAAGAGCATATAAACCCTGGCTTTTTGCCCATCTCCGGCTTCCATCCATGATGATCGCGACATGCTGGGGGAGGGGAGAAACAGAAGTGACAGAAAATTCCATTTTTTAAAACAATTTTTCTAACGTGATGGGTTAATCGAGGGGATCTTTGAAACGGTCCCGCATCAGGTAAAGCCCTAAAAGAGATAAAGCTGCGGCTCCCATTAAATAAAAAGCAGGAGAGGCAGGGTTGCCTGTATGCTTGATCAGCCAAAACGCAATCATAATGGCGTTGCCGCCAAAGATGCTCATGCTGAGGTTATGGGCGAGGGATAGGCCAGAAGATCTGACGGACGTTGGAAACATTTCAGCAATCACCGCAGCCAAGGGCGCAAAATAAAAACCCATGATAATACCAAGAGCAACGTGGGAAAACCATGGGACCCAAAACCCTCCCGCCCCAAGGCCTTGGAATAAGGGATAGCTTAAGAACAAGAATGCGAAGGCTGCAGTTCCCATCACCGGTTTTCGGCCGATGCGATCTGTTAACCATCCTGAAAAAGGAATTACACAAGCAAAGACAAGCATGCTGCAGGTGCTGATCAGCAATGAGTCAGATTTTTCCATATGGTGCGTCACTTCCAAAGAAGAGACCACAAACGTTACGATCAGGTAAAAGCCAACTGCTGCGGCGAGCTCAATCAGTACAACAATCGCAAGAGGCCTGCGGTGGTAACGAAAGAGATCTTTGAAAGGGGTTGCTTTTCCAAAGCGCTCTTTTTTGATTTTTTCAAAACGTTCTGGGTCTGCTAATGTGCGCCGCATATAGGTTCCTACAGCTCCTCCCAGTAAACTGAACAAGAAAGGAACCCGCCATCCCCACTCTAACAAAGCTTCTTGGTGTAAAAGCGCGGTCATGAGTGCAGCCACAGCGCATCCAATCAACGTTCCCACCACCAAGCTGAAGGGTGCCCAGCTTCCAGCAAATCCACGTTTCCCATCTTCTGCGTGCTCCACAATAAAAACGATGGAGCTGGTAAATTCACCCCCAATGGAGATGCCCTGGAGCAAGCGAACCAGGGTTAACAGAACTGGCGCCAACCACCCTATCTGGGCATGGGTCGGCAAAAGCCCGATTAAAGCTGTCGGGATAGACATAAGGTAGATGGACCAAAGAAGGGCTTCTTTCCTGCCTTTTTTATCACCGATATGGCCAAATACAATGGCCCCCAGGGGGCGCATGATAAAGCCAACCGCATAGACGGCATAGGTCGCCATAAGGGACGCAAATGGGTCTGTCATGGGGAAAAATTGTTGTGCAATGATGGTTGCAAAATAACCGTAGAGGGCGAAATCATACCACTCTAGGGCGTTTCCAATCATGCAGGAGACGATGACCCTGCGCAGCAATTGCTTTTTCTCAAGAGGGCCTTCTTGCCTAACGCCTTCGAGCGTCTCTTCTGAAACAAGCTGAGTGGCTACAAGTGTCATACAGTTCTCCTTAATCGTTCAGAGCTTGCTATTACATAAAGCTCTAGGGGCTTGTGACAAAAATTCCTTAATCTCAACCATGACATTCCATGTGTAAAAGAAGAATTGAATTCGTGCAAGTCACAAAATCTAAAAGATATCTTGAGGCCTCAGATTTCCTTGATTGTAGAATCTTGAACAAGCAGCGTTCGGTGAGAAACGGCTTCGAGTTCTTCCGGAAAATGTGTGACCATGAGGATGCTTTGTTGTTTAATTTTTGCATGAATTGCCAAAATATAAATGAGTTCTTTTCGCAATTCAAGATCAAGAGACGCAAAAGGCTCGTCCAAAAGCAAGTAAGATTTTTCTTGCACAAAACACCTTGCAATTGCTACCCGTTGTTGTTGGCCTCCGGATAAATCTTGTGCTTTTCGTTGGGCAAGTTCTAAAATTTGCAGATCTTTCAAAATTTCATAAACTTTTTGTTCATCTTGCTGCGACAGTTTCAAGCTTGGAGAAATGCCTAAAGCAACATTTTGAAAAACCGTTAGGTGGTAAAACAAGTTGTTTGATTGAAACAAAAATCCCATCTTTCGACGGTGGGGATGGAGCTTTGTAATGTTTTGCTCTCCCATCTGCACCTTCCCCGATTGGGGGGCTAAAAAACCTCCTAACAGTGCCAGAAGGGTGCTTTTGCCTGCACCACTTTTTCCCAAAATTCTGATGAACTGGGGGGAGGAAACCTGAAAATTAAAAGAAAAAGCATGCTGACCAGAGGTATGGCGATAGCGTACATCATCGCAGGTGAGAGCAGGAAAAGCGCTAGACATAAACTTTTTCCCCCAGCAATTTTTCAACGGCATATGACATGAAAAAAGAAAGTATCAGCAAGACACATCCTAAACAAGCAGCCTCTTGGAACTGATAAGATTTCATTTTTTCATAAAGCAAGCTGGTGAGGGTGTGAAATTGGTTAGGGCTGAAAAAAAGGATGATCTTTGAGTCTCCTAAAGAAAAAATGAAACAAAGGGAAAGTATGTATGCAAGGGTTCCTCTAAGGGCAGGGAAATCAATATAACCCAAACGTGAAGTCCCTTTTATGCCAAGGGAGAGGCATAACGTATCATAGGTTTTTCGGTGCTCTTTATAACGGAAGTAAAAGACGTTGTACAGATAAGGTAGGAAGCAAAATGCGTTTAAAAAAGAAAGGAGTAAAATGATTGAAAAAGCGTGGTTGAGGGAATGAGCGAAGAACATGAAAAACAAAGCGCTTACCAAAATCGGGGAAAAAAATAAGGATAAATTGCCGCCTACATCCCCTAAACAAAAAGCAAGGAAAGGCTTTTTTTGTTTTTCTAAATGATAGGCAAGGTGAACCAAAGAGATGACGCTTAAAAAAGCAACGCCAGCGCTGCTTGCCCCTAGCATCAAGCTGACCCCAATGCTTTTCCACATTTCAATGCTTGTGAGCATGGCAGGCATACCGGCCATTCCCTGGAAAATCGTTCCCGCTAGAGGAAGGGAAAAGAAAAGGGCTGCGCTTAAGATTAATCCCCAATCCATGAAACTGAGCCTTTGTGGAATGGGTTGATACGTGGAAGCGGAAGGTTGAGGTGCTTCTTTTGGGGCCTGCGGAACCGCCATGGACCCAAAAATCCCGAAAAGGGTTCCGCTCATCAAAACCTGAAGCACAGCTAGTTGGGAGGCAGCTGCCCAGTCCATTTCAAAATTCAGAGCCTGATACATCGCCACCTCCAGGGTTGTATTTCCTGGAAGCCCCCCAAGCACGAGAACGATCGTAAAACTTTTTAGGCATTGCATAAAAACCAAAAAAAAACTTCTGAAAATTTCTTTTTGGATAGCAGGGAAATAAACCCACCGCAGGCGATCCCGATAACGCATCCCACACGCCAATGAAAGGGTTTCATAGCTTTTAGGGAGGCTATCCAGGGCTTCAAAAAATAAACGCAACACATAGGGAACGTAATAAAAAATATAACACAGGATGATGCCTTCCAAACCGTACAAAAACGTTGTGTAGGTTGCGCCTGTTAGCTTAAAAAGCCAAGCGATCATCCCATTTTGTCCAAACACGATCACAAGGGAAAGGCAGCCCACAATACTGGGCAGAAAAAACGGTAATTCAAGGATCTTTCGTAAAAATTTACCCCCCAGCGTATGTCGGATTTTATAAAGGGTTCCGAGTAAGCTTAAGGCAATGCATACGCTGAAAAAAGCGCCCATCCCTGCTTGGTAGAGAGAGAAAAAAGCCACCCGCAGGTGGTAGGTATTTTGGAATGTGCCTTTGCCCAAGAAAGGCCAGGAGGTCCAGGGAATATGCAAGAATCCCAGCCAAAAACCACCCCCCAGCATCAGGATGATCCCCAGGGGAAGCGCCAAAATTCTTTTTTTAATTACGTTTAACATGTCACGTCAGGCAAGTCTTTTTTAGTCCTATCGTTAAGATAAAGCCTCCAGCCATTCTTGAATCCAATCTTTTTTATGTTTCTGAATTTTTTCAGAAGAAAGGGAGGGTAAAACGTTTACGGTTTTTTCAAATGGTCTGGGAAGTGGTTCTTCAAGCTCCACAACAGGATAGGCCCAATTATGATAGGCCATTTCCTTTTGAATGGGCTGAGATGTGAGAAATTCTAGAAATTTTTTCGCAAAAAACGGTTGTTGGGTTGTCTTTAAAATAGCTGCCGTATAAATGTCTAAGTAATGCCCTTCTTGAAAAGGGGCGGCATGAATATCGTACCTTTTTTCTTCCAGGTGGTGGTAGATAGGACCAGTTGTATGACTTAATACAACAGGTGCTTCGCCTTTGAGAAACAGCGCATAGGCTTCAGACCACCCCTTTGTGACGGTTAAAATTTTAGGCTTTAGGCACTTCCAATAATCCTTTGCTTTATCCCCATAAACCTGCTTAATCCATAGGAGCAAACCAAATCCTGGGCTGCTTGTTCGAGGGTCTACCACCAATATCTTGCCTGGAATCTTCAAAAGGTCTTCAAAATTTTGGGGAATTTTTCCTTGTTTGAAGGCATGTTCGTGGTAAACAAAGCTTAGAAGCGTATAGCTGATAGGTATAACGTGAGTGTCCGTCCAAGGCACCTCAAGTTTAAAGTTAGAAAAGGGGATGCCCGGCTCAAGCAAAAGCGCTTTTTTCTTTTCCTCTGGTAGAGATTGAAAAAAATCATAGGTCACTTCCACCAACACGTCAGGCTTTTCTCGCAGCTTGTCCAATGTTGTAATGGCATTCATAGGGTTTGTCCCTGTGTAATATTCAATTTTACAAGGATAGGTTGCTTCAAAGTGCTCTTTGACGGATGTCCCCGGACCTTTTAAAAAATTTTTCGTTGTGTAAATTTTTAATACAGGGAGCTTTTGGGGGGGATCAGCGTAACAAACCTGCGTGCAAAAGCTCAAGAAGCCTAGAACTAGAAAAAACAAGCGAAACACCATTGCCACCTTTCTCTCCACGCTTTTAAGGATACCAATAAGCTTCAATCCAGGGTGCTGAGCGGGTATATTTGCGAATGCTTCCAAAAAAACCGCCTTTGGCTGCCTCAGGTGGGTTAGGTAAGCCATGAAACACCACAATCTTACAGTTTTTGGGAAGGATGGGTTGCTTCATATAGCGCATCAAACCCCGTGGCGTGCAATGCCGCTTAAAGCTTTGACACCACTGCGCAGGCCAAAAGTCAATGTCACCTATCTTTTTAGACAAAAAAATCTGTTCATTTTCGTAAGATGTTAAAATTTCTTTTGAGTTTTGTGTATAGGTTTCCAAAACGTCCGCGTGCTTTCCCACGGTGAAGCAATAGACAGAAGAATTGCCAATGCCGCGTCCCATCTGGGTCCAATTCTCAATGATGGAAAATTTGGGGGAGTGGGTAAAAAAGGCATCGATGGCATCAACAATCACAACATCCAGATCCAAAAAAAGGGTTTTTCCTTTAAGATCAGCCAATTTTTTAGAAAACATCCCCAATTTTCGCCAAGGAGAGATGTCGTAGGGAGAGGGAACTGTTATGTCTGGAAGGGGAAAGGTTTCTACATCGTCACGGATGCCCGTTGGGTCATCTGTAAAGCACACAAAACGGTGGGGAAGGGAGAGATGCCGCCCAACCATGCCTTTTAATACATTGACATAGTGAGACGTATATCTTTCTCCCCATTTCATGCACACAACGTTAACAAGTTCTTGCATCAGCTAGCTCTTTTAATAGTTTGTTTCAACCCTATGGAATGAACCATACTGGGAAATCAAAAAAAGTAAAATGCTTTGTGAAAAAAGGGTGCGCTCATAGAAAATGCATCTGGTAAAAGAGTTTTCATAGGATTGTCACTCCAATTCTCATTCCCGGTCCCTCTTTGTCATTCCCCCGGACACTCGCGCGCCTCCGCGGGGATGACACAATGGGGCGGGAATGACAAGAAAAATCGGGAATATTTTTTATCAGACGCAAGCTACACCAATTCTGCTTGCTCCAGCGTCATCTCTGGAAAAGCTTGCTTGGCTTTTTGAAGCAGCGGCGTTGCTAAGGCTTGGTTCACGAGATCTGTTTTGTGCTGATCGGCTTGTTCTGCAAGGGTAGGGGGGCACGTTTCAACAGGGGTTGTGAGGATATTCCAAGCAATGCCTGTTTCTTGTTTCAAAAATTGTTTTAACTGGGTCAGCAAATCTGAGGGGGCGGATGGTTTAAGGTTCAGGTGAAGCTCTCCCCAAGACCAACGGATGAGATGCACGGCTTCTTTCAGATGTGTGCACAACAATCCTTCCCGCTTTTGAGCCGCTAGGGCAAGCAAATCTTCGAAAGAGGTGAGGGGGCTGGCGGTTGTGGTAGCTGTAGATATAGTTGGTGCTGGGGGAGATAAAGCCTTCGGTGGTTGTACCTCTGGCTGGCGCGGCGCTTTGCCTGCAAGGGACTGGGCCAGGGCTTCCGGGGTTGGGAAATGGGCCATGTGGGCGATGCGCAACAGCACCATTTCAAGGGCTTGTAGGGGGAAGCTTGCGTCTTTCACCTCGCCTCTGCCTTTCAAAAGCATTTGCCAGATCCTTCCCAGGTGGGCCAGGCTGGTTTCTCCGGCAGCCATTTTTTTCAAGGCATCCAGGGTTTCTTCTGAGGAAACGGTGGCTAGCTGAAGGGAGGGGGCTGCTTTGTGGAGGGATAGTTGATGGGATAGGTCAAGCAAGTCTTCTAACAAAAGCAAAGGGTCCGCGCCGCTTTGATAGAGTTCTCGGGACAAGCGAAGGGTTTCTTCGATCTGTCCTTGCAGCAGGTGGTTGAACAACTCAAGAAAAGGTTTTCGGTCCACCAAACCAAGCATGGTTTGAACCGCTTGAAAGCTGACATGGGGGAGGGGGGATGCAGCAGCCTCGCTGCCTTGTGCCATTAAAATGGCCTGATCCAAGAGGGAAAGCGCATCTCTCACAGAGCCATCTGCGGCGTGAGCGATAGCCCGCAGTGCTTCAGCATCAACCGTAACCCGTTCTTTTTCACAAACCTGCTCCAAATAGGCTTGCAAAGCGGTGGGTTGGATGCGACGGAGGTCAAACCGCAAACACCGAGACAGGATGGTTGCTGGAACCCGCTGAATTTCTGTGGTTGCGAAGAGGAATTTGACATGGGCGGGGGGTTCTTCCAGGGTTTTCAACAATGCATTAAACGCACTTTTCGAAAGCATGTGAACTTCGTCAATGATGAAGATTTTATAGCGTCCAGCCAGGGCCCGATAGCGGGAGGCTTCAATCACCTCCCGCATGTCTTCAACCCCTGTGTGGCTGGCGGCATCCATCTCGATGATATCAAAGTGGCGCCCTTGGGCGAGGGCTTGACAAGATTCACAAGCGCCGCACGGTTCCACGCTTGAGGCCTTGTCTGCGGTGCAGTTGAGGGCTTTGGCCACCAGCCGAGCGAGGGTGGTTTTTCCAACGCCTCGAATGCCTGTGAAGATAAACCCATGGCCCAGCTTTTGTTGTTGCAGCCCATTTTTAAGGAGCAAAACGGTGGTTTCTTGGCCGATGACGTCTGAAAATTGTTGAGGGCGATAGGCCCGGGCCAAAACCCGATAGGGAGAGGCGTGGGAAGGCGTTGAGGCAAGATTCTCCACCGTTGCTTCTCCCATCGTAAATAAGGTTGACAGTTCCTGGGACATCGCGCGTTCCTCCTCGTCTAGCCGTTCGTCTTGAACAAGGAACCATTCTAGCAGAATTTTTAACGGCGATGAATAGTGATACCAAGCCCCATTTTTAATTGATCTAAACGCTTGGATCGTGATTCAGCTTTACGCATGTACTTCCAAGTACACTTGCGCAGCCTCGCCCTCCCAAGCATTCACCTCAATTAATCTGGGATTTGGTATGAGAAAATAGCTAGTCCTGTTGAAACTCAAGGCCACTATCTGTAATGATGGCTTTAGCCCTAAACACAATATCAAATGGTTGCAACTTGAGACAAGCTTCTTTGTTCCATGCTGCACCACTCGGCTTGCTGGTGCCAGTGGTTTCTATTTTCGATCGGATAACGTATTTGAAGACATTACCTTTGCACATCTCTTGCGTATCGCGAACAGAGATCACCGTTCCATCTGAAAGCGTGATGCTTTGATGGAGTTGCATAAACGGTCCACCCATGCCCCCAGGGCTAAATAACTCACCTGCACCAATGGTCTTTTTTCCAGCTCCTCTAGAAACTTCATCTAAGACAATAGGTTGGGAGGTTTTGTTCCAATATCTAACATACATAAGCGCGTTTGAGGCACAGGTTGTGCTTAAAAAAAACACACAAGACGCTAACATTTTTTTTCGTACTGACATCATGAAACTTAAGCTAATAAATTGATTTTATAAGTTTATTTTCGATCTAAAGAGTTAAAACAAGGTAAAAACGCTAGGGATGCTTTTTCTGGATCAAAGCCTGGGTCCAGCCACCTCCCAGGGCTTTATAAAGCTTGAGCTGCTCAAGAAACGCTTTAAGGCGCGCTTCAAGGCTTTGTTGGCGTGTTTGGAGCCAAAGCATGTTTGCTTTCAGCAATTCCACCCGGCTGGTAACACCCTGTTGGTGGCGCATCTGCTGGAGGTTATAATTTTTCTTCTGGGCTGATTGGATTTTAACCTGTTGCTGGTAGGAAGAGAGCGTTTTTTGGGAGCCAACCAGGGCATCTTCTGTTTCTTGAAAAGCCACCTGGAGGGTCTCGAGGTAGGCAAGAAGGGCCTCTTGGTGTTCTGCTTCAGCAGCGCGTACTTCCTGCTGAATTCTTCCTCCGTGGAAAAGGGGCGCTGTTAACCCGCCGCCAAAGCCGCCACTGAAGGCACGTTTGGTGAGGAGCGTGCCGCTGTGAAGGGATTCAACCCCCAAAAAAGCAAGTAGGTTAATTTGTGGGAAAAACTGCGCTTCCGCAACCCCAACATCTGCGTTGCGTGCCTTGAGCTGTTGCTCAGCTCGCTCAATATCTGGGCGTTGTTTCAGCAGATGGGAGGGCAGCGCTTGGGTTTTTACCTCCGGAAGATGGATTTGATCCAGGGATTTCCCTCGCGCAATGGGGGAAGGGTTGCGCCCCAGCAAAACGCAAAGCGCGTTTTCTTCTTGGGCAACTTGATGCTGCAGCTTTGAGACGCCTTGGGCAGCTTGGGCCGTGTTTGTTACAGCCTCTTGCACCTCGAGAGACGATGAGAAGCCTTCTTGAAAGCGCCGCTGGACAAGGCGTTCATGTTCCCTGGAAAGGGACAGGAGCTCTTGGGAAAGGGCCAAAGCCCCGTCCAGGGCACGCAGCGTGAAATAGCGTTGAGCGACAGCGGTCACCACCGTCAGCAACACAATTTTTTGAGAAGCTTTTTCGGCGAGCAACGTTGCAAGGGCGGATTCTTCTTGCCGTTGCACACGTCCCCAAAAATCGATTTCATAGGAGAGGTTGATGAACCCTTGGTGTTCCCACAGATAGGGATTTTGAGCAGATCCCCCCATTCTGGTTTCTTGGGATATTTTTGAGCGTTGAACCTGGGCAGAAAGATCTACCTGGGGTAAATAGCCGCTTTGGGCTACACCCAATAGGGCTTCATATTTTTTCACCTGTTGGGCAGATCGTTGCAGGCTTTTATTCTCTTGGGCTGCTGTGTTGATGAGGGCGGTGAGTTGAGGGTCTTGAAAACGCTCCCACCAGGCCTGGTGCTCTAAACTTGTGGGGGCGCCTGTAACCCCTGGCGTGCGCCACGTGCTTGGGATATCAGCCTGAGGAGATGTATAATCATTGCCTACGCGCAAGCACCCCGCCAACAAAAAGGACAGGGGTAAAACAAGCTTTTTAGCAGGGAATCTACGATTGAGGGAGATTAACTTTAGCATGGTTCGTTTCTTTAGATTTTAAATTTTTTTGCATAAATTCACTGAGCCTTTGGAAAAGCACATAAAAAAGGGGGATAAAAAATAGCGCGAGGGAGCTGGCCAGAACCATGCCTCCAATAAGCCCAGTTCCGATGGAATGGCGTCCATTGGCTCCTGCCCCAGAGCTCAAAACGAGGGGAACTGCTCCCAAAATGAAAGCGAGGGATGTCATGAGAATGGGGCGAAACCGTAGGCGAGCTGCTTCGATGGCTGCCTCCACAATGGAAAGGCCCTCTGCACGCTTGATGATAGCGAACTCCACGATGAGGATGGAATTTTTGGCGGAAAGCCCTACAAGGGTTAAGAGACCTATTTGGAAATAGATATCGTTCGTAAGGCCCGCAAAAAAAACCGCCAGCAGCGCGCCGAGGACACCGAAAGGTATGGCGCACAAAACAGAAATGGGAAGCAACAATTTTTCATAAAGGGCAGCAAGGATAAGAACCACCATGACCAATCCAAACCCGATGGCAAAAAGGGATTGATAGCCCGTTTTCTTTTCTTGAAATGCAGCGCCTGTCCAAGAAAGCTTCATATCTTCCGGCAACACATCTTTTGCAATTTCCTCAATGGCTTGAAGAGACTGCCCAGAGCTATAACCGGGGGCACCCATTCCATTTAAATAAGCAGATACGCTTCCATTAAAGTGGTTGACCATAACAGGGCCTGTGGAGGGGGTAAAGGTTAGGACCGCACTCAACGGAATCATGGTTTGGGTTGTGTTGGAGCGCACATACATATGCTTCAAATCATCTGCCGCAAGCCGGTGGGGCGCATCTGACTGGATTTGAACCTGGTAGACCCGTCCAGATTTGCTAAAATCATTAACGTAATAGCCACCGTAATAAGAAGCAAGGGTTGCAAAAATCTGATCGAGGGGGATGCCAAGAGACTTTGCTTTTTCTCTATCAACGTTTGCCATATATTGGGGGAGCACTGTTTGTAAGGTTGTACTGAGATGCGCAATGGCTGGGTGTTTTTGAGAAGCCTGAATAAAGGCTTGGGCAACAGCTTCAATTTCTTGAATGCTGCGGTTTCCTCGATCTTCTAAGTAAAATTCAAACCCAGCAACAGACCCAAGGCCTTGGATTGTCGGTGGGTTGAACAAAAACACTTTTGCATCTTGGATGACAGCAATTTTCTTAGAAAGCTCTGCTTGAACAGCAGGCGCTTTAAGGGCTGCTGTTTTACGGTCTTTCCAATCTTTCAACACAATAAAGACGGTTGCGTTAGAAGGGTTTTTTTGGCCTGATATTAAGTCAAAGCCCCCAAGACTGGTCACATAATCAACGGCAGGATGCTGCCTGACAAGGGTTTCAAGTTGTTCTGTAATAGCTTCAATTTTTTGAATCGCCGTGCCAGGGGGCGTGCCAGCAACCATAATCAGATACCCTTGATCTTCTTCAGGAACAAGGCTGGTTGGGATCATCTTACCTAAAAATCCGCAAGCGAGGATGACGCACCCAAATCCGATGAGCCCCAAGAGAGGCTTTTTGATAAAATATTCAACACCATGGGTATAGGCGCGATGCACACGGTCAAACCCCGCGTTAAAAATTTGGAAAAACCGATTCGGGGTGGAAGGCGCTTTTTTCAAAAGCAGGGCTGAGAGGGCAGGGCTGAGGGTGAGGGCAACAATTCCAGAAAATACCACGGAAATCGCAATGGTAATGGCGAATTGCTTGTAAAGCTGGCCGAGGAGGCCTCCCAAAAAACCCACAGGAACGAATACGGCGCAAAGGATGAGGACGATGGCAATGACAGGCCCACCAACCTCTTGCATCGCTTTGATGCTTGCTTGAAGTGGAGAGAGATGCTCTTCATGCATCAGGCGTTCTACATTTTCCACCACGACAATGGCGTCATCCACCACAATTCCAATTGACAGCACCATCCCAAATAGCGTGAGGGTATTGATGGAAAAGCCAAGTGCTGCAAGCCCAATGAGGGCGCCAATCAAGCAAATGGGGACAGCAAGAATGGGGATAACGGTGGCTCGCCAATTTTGGAGAAAAAGAAAGACGACTAAAAAGACAAGAGCAACTGCTTCAAAAAGGGTATGTACAACCTCTTTAACGGAGACCTCGATAAATTTGGTGGTGTCATAAGGAATTTCACAGGTAATCCCAGAAGGTAAGCCTTTAGAAAGCTCTGCGACAGTTTCTCGAATAAGGTGTGCAACAGTAAGGGCATTGGAGCCAGGTTGAAGGTATGTTGCTAAGATAAGGGTGGGGACTCCGTTGAGTTTTCCAGCGAATTCATAATTTTGGGACCCAAGTTCTGCACGACCAACATCTTTAAGCCGGATGATTTCCCCGTTAGCAGATGCTTTTAAGACGATCTGCTCAAATTCTTCTGGGCTTTCCAGCCTTCCTTTGGAGACGATACCATAGCTTTTTTCCATCAAGCTAGGGACAGGAGGAACCCCAATTCGTCCCGTTGCATATTGGTTATTTTGCTCTCGAACAGCTTGGATGACATCGGATACAGATAAAGAAAGCTTTCCCAGTTTATTGGTGTCTAACCAGATGCGAATAGCGTTCAAAGGGTTGATGATCTGCGCATCGCCAACTCCTGGAATTCGCTTAATGGTATCCAAAACGTTGACGTCTACGTAAGAGGTTATGTCAACCATATTCATGCTTTGATCAGGAGACTGAAACGTTACAATTTGAAGCATACTCGTCGATTTTTTATTGATTTTTAGGCCAATCGCTTTGACGTCTGCGGGGAGCTTTGGTTCAGCCAAGCCAACCCGGTTGCGGGTATTCACCAAATTCATATCTGTGTCAGTACCAATATCAAACGTGATGGTTGTGGTCATGTCGCCTGTATTAGTGTTGTTTGTCACCATATACAGCATATTTTCCACACCGTTGATTTGGGCTTCTACGGGGGATGCAACTGTTTTAGAAAGGGTTTCTGCGCTGGCGCTGGGATAGCTTGTGCTTACAAAAACAGTTGGGGGCGCGATGGGCGGAAAAATATCAACTGGGAGTTTGAGTAGGCAAGCAAGCCCCACCAAAACAATAACCACAGAGAGCACACAAGAAAGAATGGGGCGTCTGATAAAAAATTCGAACATGTGCGTTTTTGCTAACTTTTTTTATAATTTTTTGGGTTCTTGAGAAGGTGTTGACGGTGGCGGAGCGGGGGTGACTTTCATCCCAGGCTTTAGCCTGAGAACACCGTCTAAGATAATTTTTTCTCCAGGGTTCAGCCCTTCTTTCACCCAAAACAAATTATCTTTCAAGGCTTTCCCTTTAATCACGCGGGGCGCTACCTTTAAATCTGCTTCAAGGACAAAAACCAGGTATTGGTCGCCTTTTTGAACCACACTGCGATGCGGGATCACTATGGCTTGGGGGATGGGAGGGCTTTGAACCTTAAGTTTTACGAATTGGCCTGGTTTTAAAAGATGGTGGGGGTTTGGAAAGGTTGCCCGCATCAAAAACGTTCCTGTTTCTTTACGCATCAACGGGTCTGAAAAGGTTACAACGCCTGCTTCTGAATAGGGGGAGCCATCTGATAGAAAAAGCGTAGCCGTTAAAGGACTTTCTTCGGGGCTTCTTTTTTGGAATAAACTTCGAGACTCCTGAAGCTCTTTATCCGTCACATAAAAATTAACATAAATGGGGTCTAGCTGGGTTATTTGCGTGAGAAAGCTGCTTTCACCAGTTCCTGGAATCACCAGATCCCCTTCGTTTTTTTGGAAGATAGACGTGACACCTGAAAGGGGAGAATAGATGGTCGTGTACTCTAAATTAAGAGTGGCTTCTTTCAGCTGGGCCTCAGCAGATTGAACATTTGCCTCAGCAATCAAAGCTGTTGCTTCTGCCTCATCAGCTTCTTTTTGGCTGACAGCCTTCTGCTTGGCGAGGGATTGAAGACGTAGATGATTTTTTCTTGCATTTCCATAAGTTGCTTTGGTTTCAGCCAGGAAAGCACGTGCTTTTTGAACTTGAGCTTCAAAAGGACGCGGATCTATCGTGAACAAAAGATCTCCTTGTTTCACGGGTTGGCCTTCTTGGAAATGGCGTTTCAAAAGGACGCCTTCCACACGACCTCTTACTTGAACTGTGCAATAGCTCTGGGTCTCAGCTGTAAATTCATGTTCCTGATTAAGATCTTTTGCTAACACATCATGAAGTGTTACACGGGGGTCCATCGATTGTGGATTGGGTTTGGGTGATTGTGAATCTTTTTCGCAACCCAAAAAAGGCAAACAAAGGATCAAAACAAAGAGGAACGTCTTTAACATGGGGTAACTTATAAAATTTGTTTTTCTTTAGTCTAAAACGCAAATGGTATATTTTTAGTGTATCATTTGGTTTTTAAATTAAAAAAAAAGCTTTTTTTAACAAAAAAATAAGCTGCAGCTGACCCTTGAAATTTGCCAGTTTTCAGTAAAAAAATCACTTTAAAGAATTCAAAAAAAGCGATAGAATGACACTGTCGGGTCTTGATTCGACTATGGCGATAAACGCTTTACGGAATAAACGTTTCGGACCCGGGGGCGGAACCCGGCGCCTCCACCTGTGCTTATAATTTTTTGTAGGTTCAGGTGGGGGCGAATTAGGATCGACGGGCGTGGTAAAGGTATAGCTTTCGTTCGGCATTGTACCACCGTTATCGGGCTTTTTATATAAATGCCAAATTTAACGCATTTAAGTCTGTTGCTAACGGTAATTCCGTTAACGACAATGGTTTTCAAGCTGCCACTGCGGTCGCTGCGTAAGCCATAAAAAGACGCGGTTTGGGGGGCGCCGGGCAACAGAAGCCCCCTTTGAGTGGGTAGTTTTTGGTTGTGATTTTCAGGAGAATGGGCAAATAGATGGATTATGAGCAAGTCGTTCAAGATGCTTTGCGTTCTGCCGTCCGCAGAATTTTAAAAGAGACCCAGCGGGATGGTTTAAAGCCCCCCCATTATTTTTATATTTCGTTTGCAACAAACTATCCAGGGGTTGATATCCCTGATTTTTTGAAAGACTCCAGCCCAGAAGAAGTGACGATTGTTCTTCAGCACCAATTTTGGGATCTTCAGGTTCAAGAGACAAATTTTAAAGTTATTCTTAATTTTCAAGAAGTTCCTTATAACGTTTCTGTTCCTTTTGATGCGTTGATTTCTTTCATGGATCCTGGTGTCAAATTTGGGTTACAGTTTACGCCTCCTCCTGTGGCTGATGAGCCTTTAAAAATGTTGCCTGTTGAGGATGCATTTCAGGAAGAGAAGGAAAAAAATAACGTGATAGCTGTGGATTTTTTCAGGAAAAAATAAGAAAGCTTGTTGCTTTTTTAAGAGTTGTGTAATGCCGCAAGTAGGTTACTGTGCTCACCTGCTTTTTTGCATATACGGAGATTTTTGTTTCAATTCTAAGCACTTCTTTCGAAAGGGATTGATGGGTTTGTTGCTCGGATCTCCATTCTTAGGGAATTTTTGTGCCAGGCCTTTGTTTCCTGCTCCTCAATTCACCTCAAAAGCGGTTTCGAAAAAGGTCTCATGTTTACGCTGCTTGGGAAAGAGAAGGCGCTTCCTTTTCTAAAGGTAAAGCATTTTCTGAAAGCCAGGGTTTATCAATTTTTTCAAAATGAAGAACGCCCCACATAAAGCCCACGCCCGTTGTTAGCATAATCACCCAAATTCCCCAGTGTCCCATAAACGTAGAAAGATAAATCAGCCCGAAAGACGTGATGACATGCATCAAAGCCCTTGAAAAAGCATAAATAAAACTTACGTAGGTAACCCGCTTGAGGATGGGAAAATGCACTAAAATGATAGAAACCGCAGGCATGGGGTAAGAAGAAAAGAACACGCTGATAGCTTGAATCAAAAACAAGGATGAGGGAGAGGTGGCATTTGTTAAAAAATAGGGACACACAAGGATGAATAGGAAGAAGATAATCTGTTTAATTTTTAAAATTTTAAGAGGATACATCCTGTAACTTAAGAACGTTACAAGGGCAAGGCTCCCCATTTCTATAATAGAAACCATTAAATTCTGGTGAATAATTTGTTCTGGGGTGTACCCAAAAGAATCTTTGAGAACATTTGCACAATAAACGTAGGTAAAATAAAAACAAACAGGCCAAGCGCACGTAATAAGAAAATAAGCGAGGATGCTTTTATAGCGCAATTTTTTTTCTGCAACAGACAGGGGAGGTTGAATTTTATTTTGTCGTTTTTGCGTTATTTTTTCAATAAATTCTGGGGTTTCTCTAAGTTTTGTTCTGGCAACGGTTCCAACAATCGCGATGCAAGCACCCACCCAAAAAGCCATTCTCCAATTCAACATCAACGCCATGGAAAGGCTTGCTATGCCTAAAGCTACCATAGAGCCAAAGCTTTTACAAAAACCAGTAAAAGAAACAACAGGGTGCCTAAAAGGATGGGGGATTTTTTCAGTTAAATAAACCTCAGCCGCCACCACTTCTCCTAAAGAAGAGATACCTTGGATGGCTCGGCATACGGTGACACACCAAGCAGCCGCAATACCCATTTCAGCATAGGTTGGGATATTAGCCATGACAATACAAGAAACAGCCATCATCAACGTTGTCATCATCACCGTATGTTTTCGGCCAATATGGTCTCCAATATACCCAAAAAGAAGCGCGCCAAACGGTCTGAAAACAAACGTTGAGCAAAAAGCGAACGCTGAAAGAAGAGACGCTATGTAGGGGTCCGTTTTAGGGAAAAAAAGCTCATTAAGCAAAACTGCCATATGCACATAGAGCATCAGATCAAAATATTCTAAAAATGTTCCAATCTGTAATAAGACAGCAGTCTCTCTTTGATTTTTGGTTAGCGAAGAGAAAAATCCCATTTATCAGCGCCTCTTTTTTATGGGACTTATAATGCAAAAAAGAAGCATTAGTCAATTTAATTTTTTAAAAAAATCAATAAATTTTAATCAGTTAAGCTCATGGCTTAGCAAAAGCATGGGAAATCCATTGAATTTCCCCCGTTTGAAGCCACAGTAAGCCACACATAATTTCCCTTCCGGGATAGATTTGGGAGATACCTTCTGCATAGGCTTCGAGCTGTTGGATGTAAAGGGAGGGAACTTCAGAAAGGGCAGCGTGATGGCCTGTTTTAAAGTCAACAATGCGGATTTGTTTTTCATCCTTCCAGAGATAATCGATTTGCCCCACAAAGCGGTTTCCAGCAATCCATGCTGTTAAGGGAACCTCAATTTGCGTTTGGGACGTAAATAAAAAGTCACACTCACGGTTTTTCAAAAGGATTTCGAATTGCTTCAACCGTTCGGCCCAACGTTTTTTCAAAAGCGGGTGCGATGTGAGGGCCTTTTCTAGCCGAGCAAGCCGTGTTTCTGGCGGGAGATTTTTAATCATAGACAAGAGACGATGCAAAGCCTGTCCTTCTTCTGAGCCCTCGGCATCAAATGGGTCTGCTTGGCTTGCTCCATCTCCCAATGAGGGAGCTAGAAAAATGGGGGACGTTTCAGGGGGTGGCGTTGCGTGGGCCCACGCTGGCAGCGTTTGGACCAGAGACGTAGCCTGCACAGGCGCTTGCTTACATGAATCTTGCCCTAGACTCACCCCCGTTTGAAGGCGGTGGCCTTGTCCGGCCCAAGTTTCGATCTCGCTAGATTGAAATGGAAATGGAAAAGCGTCGGGATGCTGGCTCAAGGCCTCTTCCAAATGCGGATACCAGCTCTGTTCAAAAGCTGTTTTTTGAGATTGTTGCCACCCTGTGAGGTAGAGCCTTTCTTCGGCTCGGGTCATGGCGACATAAAGCAAGCGGTGATATTCTTGTTCTTGCAGGCACCTTTCTTCCTCTTTAAAGGTATTTGAAAGCGGAACATCTTCAGCAGCAGCAGGGGAGAGAAGCATCAACGTTCGCCCTTTGTGTTTTCCCCACAAAAGGGGGGATGGGGTTGAAGAAGGGGCTTGGCAGGTATCTGCTAAAACCACCACCGGCGCTTGAAGTCCTTTTGATCCATGGATCGTCATCATCCGAACTTCATCTCGTGCGCCGTGTTCCAAATCTCGCTTGATGTTGACGTTTGCTCTCGCCAACCATGCCAAAAATCCTTGGAGGGAAGGGGGATGGATGTTTTCATAGGCCAGGGCGAGGTTCAAAAATTCTTCTATGGGGTCTTGGGCTTCTGGGCCAAGGCGCTCTAAAATTTTTCGCTTTCCCCCGTGGACCGTAAGCAAGCGCTGGTAAAAACCATAAGGCGAGAAAAAAGTTTTCATCTCTTCCTGAAGGAGCGCCAAAAAAGCGTAGGCTTCTTGGAAAAGCTGAGGATGGCTGGAGGCTTTTTCCTTAAGGCGATCCCACAAATTTTGGGTGCCCCGGTCCCACGCGAGCTCAAACAACGCTTCTTCGCTTAAGCCAATGAAGGGGCCTTTCAAGACTGTCGCCAGTGCCAGCTCATCTCCTGTGAACAACAGAAATTCTACCAGCTTAAGGAGGTCTGCGATGGCCAGTTGGTCTGCAAAAAAGAGGCGATCCGCCCCTGCTACAGGAATCCCTTTTTCTTTGAGAGCTCGAACCAGGCTATCGACAAAAAGGGTTCGTCTTCTAACCAGAATCAAGATGTCCTGGGGCCGAAGCAACACATCTGAGGCGCGTCGTTCCCCCCGCTGAAACCATTGGGCAAACGTGGAAGCCAGCTGTTTTGCGAGAGAAACATAAGGCGGCAGAGCTTGGTGAGGGTGGAGGGGGAGTTCCCACGGCGCTTGCTTTTCTTCTCTGTCCGGAAGGGGCGCTGCTGGCCAAATCTCCACCCTTCCTTCTTGATGCTGTTTCGCAAGGCATGCTTGGTGGGACAGGGCGTCTTCGTAAATCCCTTCCTTGAGTTGGGACAGCTGAAAAGCACGGTCGACGGTTTCTAAGATGGCGGGAGAGGAGCGAAAAGAGGTTTCAAGGCGCAGATCGTGCCAGCGTCCTTTGTTGGCCATCACCTGATCACGGAAGTGGCGCTGCATCTCAAAAAAAGACTGGGGCGAGGCTCCTTGAAACCGATAGATGGATTGTTTAGGGTCCCCCACCACAAAAAGGGTGCGAGGACTTTGTTGCTCCGTTGGGCTTGGGTGGCTGAAAAATTCTTCTGTTAAAAGGCGCAGCACTTCCCACTGCTCTTCACTGGTGTCTTGGGCCTCATCCACCAGGATATGGTCAATTCCCTTATCAAGCTTATATAAAACCCAGCCAGAGCCGCCCCGCTTGCCCTTCAAAAGCTCTAGAGTTTTGAGGATGAGATCATCATAGTCCAAGACGGCTTTTTGTTTTTTGAGGGCTTCATAGACCCGTTGGACTTCCCTCAAGACCACCCAAAACGCTTGGGTATTTTCAGAAAGCCCCAGGGTTTTACGTTGCAGCTCGTAAGTCTCAACAGCCTCAATCTCTTGATTCAGAAGTATTTCTAACGCGGGATTTTCCCTTAACAAAGACACGGAGAGAATCTGTTTTCGTAGTGTCCCTGTTCCCGTGAAAAAAAACGCTCGATAGGCTTTATAATGACTGCGGGTGGGGCTTTTCCGCCAGAGGCTAGCCTGGTGCCAAAAAGCCTGGTCTTTGGCTTTGCCTTGCTCAAAAAAAGCGGAAAAAGGTTGGAGCGCTGCCAGGTGTTTCAGCGAATGGTTTACAAACGTGCTCCAAGCTTTTTCCAACGTTTGGGAAGGTTTGAGGTCTAAGCTCTCCTGTAAAAAAGCTTCGATATCCTTTTGTTGAAACAGCTTGAGCAGCTTCAGGCGCTTTGAAAACGCTTGTTGAAGCAAGAGGGTGAGCCTGTTCTCATGGAGGTAAGACGCCAGGTGTGTGACAGCTTGGGTAAGCGCAGGCTGGTGGCCTTGGTAGGCGAACTCCAGCACGCGATCTTGGACGGTGGCCAGGAGCTCTTGGGCGTGCCGCTCTTCCAAGACAGAAAAAGAAGGGTTGATCCCCGCCTCAAGGGGGAATTGGCGCAGGAGAAACTGACAAAAGCTGTGGAGGGTTTGGATCTTGAGCCCCCCTGGGGTGTCGAGAAACAGGGTTAACAGCTGGCGCGCCCGGGCGCGGTCTTGGGGGGAAGGGTTTTTCTTGAAAACCTTTAAAGAAGCCTCTAAGGCATCTGAATCCATCACTGCCCAATCGCTGAGCTTTTGATGCAAGCGATTGGCCATTTCAGCCGCAGCAGCCTTGGTGAACGTGAGGCACAGCAGACGCTGGGGGCTGCACCCCTCCAGCATCAACGCTAAGAGCCGATCAATCAACACTTTGGTTTTTCCAGACCCTGCAGAAGCCGTCAGCCAAATGCTGGCAAATGGATCAATGGCCTGTTGTTGCGCAGGGGTCAACGGAGAAAATGATGCTTTTGCAGCGGCGTGAATATGCACGTGGGGGGATGCTTTTTGTTAAAGACCTTTGGGAGAAAAGGTACCACCGAACGCCGGTTATTTGTAGATGAATTTTTTTAAAATTTTACGTTAGTTAATATAAAGTTAAAAAAATAAGTAAAAAATGTTTTAATATTATGTTAATGTTTGTTTTTTTTTAATCTTAATTTGATTTTTGGAGGATCTAAATGAAAATACTTTTTATATTACTTTTCTGTATTTTATGGAGCAGCCAGCAAGAGGCCCAGGGCTATTCTCAGCAAGATATATCCTTTTTTGACTGCAGCGAAGAAGAGAAGAAAGCTTGTTTAAAGAAGGCTAAAAATCGCATTCAGGGCCTTATAGAACATATAGAGGACGCGTTGGATAACATAAAAGAAAAATCAGATAATTTTTGCGTTTTTTCGGAAATAGGAATATTTACTGGTTCAAAAACCATGAATATAGATGAATTTCGTCAAGCAGAAATCTCTTATTGGGAATATTTGAAAGGAAGTATTGGAGAAATAGAGCAAGGAAGTAGATCATTTGGAGAATTAATCTCAGAAATTTTAAAAAAGCGGCTCCAAGATTTGGCAATTCAAAAAACACTCTGCGAACAAGCGAAAAAAATCCAAAATGAAAGTAAAGGAAAGACTGATCAGATAAAAATAGCTGGATTCATGTTTAATATGAAAGATAAATCTAATGCAAATATGGAGCGAGGACAGATTCTTGATTTTATTGGTACACATAGATCAGAGTTCAAACCTATCTTTGAGAAAGTGATAAATAGAGATAGAGAGGTTCTTCTTCCTGCAGCGTTGGTAAGTCGACAAGACGACGCGTCTCTAGACGGAAACCGGCCAGCGATTGAAACCCTTAAGAAAAAATTACAAAAGCTACATTCCGATATAGATCTTGATGTACATGACGTGTGGAGTGAGATCATTATAGACTTTTTGTCTCTAACAAGTTTGCACAAATTACCTGACGATACAAAACATTTGATTGCAGTGTCTTCTTCCCTTCATCCAAAGATTCGAGATAAGACAACAGATTTAGAAGGATTGCGGGAATATATTTTTAAATATCAAGATGTTTCTCTATATAATGAACATTTAGCTTTAGCAAGTTTACCAATCCCTTGCTATGCTGGGTTTCATAAGTTTCAACAAAAATTCCTAATAACCCCCTTTGAACACCAAGAAATAGTAAGGGTTGCTCCTGGGCGAAAGAAGATTCAACCCCTTGAGATTCCTGATTTTTTAAAAGCTCCTTCCCAAGCGCCAGTAACAGCTGAAGAATTAGACAAATCAGAGGCTGGGGCTAAAGCTAAAAAGAAAAAGTGCTCCAGGACTCAAAAATCCAGACAAAAAATTGGAAAGCCACCGCTTGAGACCGAAACAGAGATTTCCCAACCCGTTTCTCAAGAAAATAAGCCTGAGCAAGCGGAGGTTATCCAAAAGCCGATCTCCCGGGAGCTAGAGCCCGTTTCCCCAACAAAAATAGCTGTGCTTAACCCCCCATCTCCCCAACCCAAAGCACCTCAATCTGAGCAGCCAACAAGCTCACAACAGCGTCAATTGAGAGGGAAGCATCTTCAAACCCACGAAACTATTTTCAGCCTTAATCCCCAAAATGTCAGCTTTGATGCTTTCAAAAACCTTTGGAATTCTCTGGGGGATGAAATTTCAAATAACGGAGGCGGATCCCATCGGGTGTTGAAATGGAATGGACAAACAATCGGAGGCACCCATGTTCCCCATGGAGGTAACGACTATGGCCCGCGCAGCATCCGCTCCTTGCGAGAAGCTCTTAGCGCCATTGGTGTCGGGCAAGGTGTAGAAGAGGCCTTCTTCCAAAAGGACTAGTTGGCGCTGCGCTCCCTCAAAGCGCCTTGTTTTAAATCTAGGGCGGCGGCTCGAGCGGCAGAGGTGATGGTTTCTCCTGAAAGCATGCGGGAAACCTCTTCTACATGGGCTTCTTGGGATAAGGGAACAATTTCCGTGCAAACGGTTGTTCCCTCCAGCAATTTTTTTTCAATCTTCCAATGCTGGTCCGCATAAACCGCAATTTGAGGGGAGTGGGTGATGGCCAGCACTTGGGTTGATTTGGAAAGCTCTTTCAGTTTTGCACCGATGGCTTGGGCCACGGCGCCGCCTGTGCCGCTTTCAATTTCATCAAAGATGAGGGTGCCCGTGTCCTGGCAGCTCATCAAGGCGCTTTTTAAGATGAGCAGAAAACGGGAGAGCTCTCCCCCTGAGGCCACCTGGTGGAGCAACCCTGGCGGAGATCCTTGATTGGTTTGGATCCAAAAACTAAACCGATGCATTCCTTGGGGGCCATATTGCTCTTCCGGCAGTGCTGCATCTTGGATATAGAAAGAAGCTTGGGAAAGCTTTAGTTCTGGGAGCTGCTGCTGGACGTTGGTTTCAAGTCGTCTGGCAGCTTCCAAGCGTTTACGGTGGAGTAAATTAGCTTGAGCTTCATAGGCAAGCCTTGCTTTTTCGATGGCTTGGAGGAGAGCCGCTTCCTGAAAAGCCCCATCTTCAAGCAGATGAAGCTGAGCCTGGAATGCTTCTTGAACCTGTCCCAGGTTTTGGACAGAAACCTGGTGCTTATTGGCCAGGGCGCGCAAGGTGTGCAGCCGATCATCTAAGGTTTCAACCGACAGGGATGCATCTTCTTGCAGGTGATGACGAAAAGCGGCTAAAGCTTGTTCTGCTTCCTCAAGCTCAATGAAGAGGCTTTCTGAAGCTTTTTGGAGGGCGGCAGCTTCTTTGCCCGCAAAAGAAGCCAGGCGTTGAACTTGGCGCTGAAATTGGGAAAGCATGTGCTGTAATCCGCCTGGCTCCTCAAGGATTCGAGAGAGTTCTTGGAGGGTTTCAACTGACTTCCCTTGTTGTTGGATCTGTTGCCGCTTCTGTAAGAGGGCCTCCTCTTCTCCAAAAGGAAAAGGGGCTGCTTGTTGAAGCTCTTCTAGGCAATAGACCAGAAAAGCTTTTTGTTGTCCGGCATGGTCTTGTTGCTGACGTAAACGTTCATAATCCTCCACCGCTTGCTTCCAACAAGCATATGTTTCAGCGGTTTTGGCTTGGATATCCTGACAATTCCCATAACGGTCTAAAAAACGGGTTTGATCTGAGACAACCAATATGCGATCAAATTGCCCGTGGATATCAATTAAAAAGCTTCCAATTTGCCGCAATCTTTGGAGGGTGGCGGGTTGATCTTGAAAAAATGAGCGGCTTCCCCCGTCTTTTTTAAGGATGCGCTTGAGGATAAGGGGCTCAGCCTCTGTTGCGTCTACGCCTTGCTCTTGCAAAAAAGCCCAAATGGCGTGGTTTTTGGGGGGCGTGAACACCGCAGTCACGCAAGCCTCCTGAGCTTCTTCTCGAACCATGTTGCTTCCGGCGCGTTCTCCCAGGGCCAGCCCGAGGGCTTCAAGCAAGATAGACTTCCCTGCACCTGTCTCCCCTGAAAGAATGGTGAGCCCTTGGCAGATCTGAAGGTCTAAAGCGGGAATCAAGCGAAAAGCGCGAATAGAAAGAGACTCAAGCACAGACAGCCAACCTCCTTTAACCTTCTTTTTCGCAAACTTTGGTTTTTATGAACAGACTATAAAACTGCTTCTTCCAGAAGGCAAGACATAGAAAACGCTCACCCCTTTTTAGGGGATACAAGACTTACGTCTCCCGTTAAAATGCGCTTGCGTTCGCCGGAAAGCATCCGCAAGACCATGGCGCCTTGCGAATCAATATCCTGAAAAATGCCCTCTTCTGGAAAATCAGAACCGCTATTAATTTTTACTAACTGCCCTAAACCATAGGCTTGTTCAATCCAAAGTTCTCGAATCGCACAAAACCCCCTCTCCTGAAACAATGTTTCAAGGTGATGAAAAGCAATACAAAAAGGAGACAGCACCTCTGAAGCAAGAACATCCACCCCCAGTTGTTTCAGGGAGATAACAGGGTAGGATGCTTCCAGTGGACTGTTTATTAAATTTACGCCTACGCCACCTATCAACCATCTTAAAGTGCTTGTTTTCGCATCTACCTCAGATTCCAGGAGAATACCACCTACCTTGAAATCTTTTATGTAAAGGTCATTTGGCCATTTATAAGAGATGAAAACTCCTGGTGGCAACATGTTTGCCAAAGTTTTCCCCATCGCGAGGGCAAAAATAAAGGCGTATGCAAAACAGCTTGATGGTTCAATACGAGGCCTTAAAAGGAGTGAAAGGGAGAGATTGCCTTGGGGAGAAAACCAAGAGCGTCCCCGCCTTCCTCTAGCATTGGTTTGGCGATTGGCAACTATTAAGGTTCGATCTGGAAAATTTTGTTGTGCTAAAAGAGAAGCCTCATCCATCGTGCTGGAGAGAACCTCAAACGTACATAACGTGTAACCGTAAGGCAGACGTGTTTGCTTCAAAAAATTCAGCTACCTAATCAAGACTAAATAATAACGGGGCTTATTATGTCCATTTCTACTGAAGTTACAATATTTTTTTATGGGGTTATAATCATAAGCCCATTGTTAAAAAAAGATTTCTCTTTTTTTAAGAGAAATAAGAGGAATGGGTTGTTGTCCTGATTCTTTTTCAAAGGAAATCAACGTTGATATTTCGGAAAGGGCATGGTTTCCTGCCAGGTTTTCTTTTTTAGCTGTTCCTATAAAAAAGTTTCCCTCAGCTTCTGAGCAAATGGAATCAAGCTGATCGCCTTTAGGAGTAATGTGGCATTTTGCAAAAGAAAAGCCTTGAAAAGGAAAAGCCCGTTGATACGCTTGCAGATATTGAGCCCATGTTTGGGAATTAGTAGCAATCAGGGACAACATTTTTAACACTTCTCGAATTTTTAAAATAGAGGTAAAGGGAACGAGAGGATGGGTGACGGCTATCAACAGCAGTACGAATCCCTCTTTAATAGTTAATAAATCTACAATAACTGGTGTTTCTTGTGGATCAAAAAGCAAATTAATGTAAAAAGGAACGTCTTCTATAGGGGCTGTGGGCTCTTGGTCTGTGTAAAAAGGAGGACTTGCTTGGTGTTTAAAGCCCGCGTTTTTTAAAAAATCTAAAATGCTTTTATCATCTTGGGAAAGATTTAAAACAGCCGGTGCAAAATAGCTAAAATTTTTAAGCTTGCTTTTTCGAAGACTCCTTAGAATAGTCTCTTCCAGTTCTGTCATGTTGATGGGCTTTGAAATAAAATCAAAAGCGCCATAATTCATGGCTTTTCTGAGATTTAATAAATCATCATAAGCAGATAAAACGATGCTCCGGGTTTGGGGGGAATATGCAGAAACTTTATCTATAAGTGTTAATCCATCCATTCCAGGCATATGGATGTCTGTGACCAACACATCAATCGGTGGTTGCTCCTCTATGATTTTAAGGGCTTCAAAGCCGTTTTGAGCAAAGAAAAAATGGAAAATGCCTTCTTGAATGTGTCGACGAAATCGTTGTTGAACTAAAAGAGACATATCTTTCTCATCATCAACCATCAAAATACGTCCCATAAAAAACTTCTCCTGTCTCTATTTGAGATAAATTTTATTTTAGTACTTATTACGTAAGGAATAGGTTAAAAACCGCGTGTGGCTTCCCAAATAGGCAGATTGAGTGCGCCAGACCACACTGCAGAACTTTAGGCTTAACGGCTAAAACACCGCTAAAAGAGATGGTTAATTGTTTGATTTTCAAAAAGTGTAAAATAAAAATATAATAAATCCAATTAAAAAAAAATAATTCATAATTTTTTATAAATAATTTTTTCTTTATTTCTTTTTGTTTATTAAATGTCAGACTTTTTTTTGAATCAGATAAATGCCATCGAAAAAACACGTAAGTTTCTTTCCAGTTTTAACCTTAAGGTGGTTTATTTTGTTTTTTACAGAGCTCATGCTTTGGTAGAGAGCCTCAAACTATTGTCGTGATATAGTTTTAGAACTCCAACTTTCTGCTAAGAATCATTTTCCATAACGAAAAGTCAATATTTTTATTTTTACTAAAATTTTACATAAAAAACGATTGAATTTTTGAGGTGTTTAAAAAATTTTTCATAACCCCCTTGTGTTGATTTTTTTTTTTAGATACCTTGTTGCTGAAGCGAACAAAAACAAAGAGGAAACATGATAGATTCTTCAGTGTCTAGGCGCCAATTTTTGGGGATAGGAGCAACAGCTCTTTGCTCTACGTTATTACTTCCTAGATCTGCAGCGGGGATTTTGCTTCCTAAAAAATTGTTTACGGGAGAACGAAAGTTAAATCTTTATAATGTTCATACAGGTGAGTTTTTTCATGAGCCTTACTGGATAGAAGGACGTTATTTATCTGGTTCCCTCAAAACTATTAACACTTTTTTTAGGGATCATCGTACCCAAGAAGAAAAATCCATTAATCTGAATTTATTAGATCTTCTCTACAAGCTTCAGCGAAAGCTTTCTTACACAAAGGCGTTTGATGTTGTTTGTGGGTTTCGTTCTTGCTCAACCAATAAAATGTTGCGCCGGCGCAGCCAAAAAGTTGCCTCCCGAAGTTTGCATATGGAAGGTGCCGCTGTAGATTTACAATTCAGGGGCGTCGCTCTTGGCTATGCGCATAAGGCTGTATGTGCTTTGAAAGGGGGTGGCGTTGGCTATTATCCGGGACGTCGTGACCGTTTCATTCATATGGACGTACGAGAGCGGGTCGTTAACTGGGTTGGTTAGCCAAAAGCCGGGGGCTACAAGCTTTATAAACAGTCTTTTTGAAAAAGCTGTTTTCGCGATTTTTTTGAAACATCCTTTAAAATTAATCTCTTGAGCTAAAATAAAGCCGAAAGAGCTGGTCCCGCAAATTACGTATTGCGTTTTGAAAATGTCTTGAGCATGGTTTGAATGTGCTGTTTGAATTTTTTCAGCTCAGCACCTTGAAGGCTTTGGCCAGGTAGCAACTTAACGGATTGAGGGTTGATCTGTTGACCTTGTTTGATCACTTCAAAATGGAGGTGAGGTCCAGATGAGCGCCCTGTTGTTCCAACATACCCAATGATCTCTCCTTGCTTAACGCGTTTTCCTTTTCGCATGCCTTTGGCGTAGCGGCTGAGGTGGGCATAGGCTGTTTTGTAAACGGAGGCATCGTGGCGAATGAGAATGTAATTCCCATAAGATCCGTAAGCAGATGCACGCTCCACGATGCCGCGTCCTGCTGCCATGATGGGGGTTCCCCTTGGCGCTGCAAAATCAACGCCTTTATGCATTTTGGTGTATCCCAGGATGGGATGGTGCCGCTTTCCAAAAGCAGAAGAAAGTCGCGCCCCATCGATAGGCGTTTTGAGGAGATCTTTCCTTACAGATGCGCCATATTCGTTATAAAATTCTTCGCCATAGTCTGTTTTATAACGGTAAATTTGATAAATTTTTCCGCTTAACGTTAGGGTGGCGCCCAGTAGCTTTCCTGATTGGGATTGCCCAGTTTCCTCATCTACCCACGTGTCGTAATAAAGCGTGAATAAATCGCCTGGTTGAAAATCAAGCTGAAAGTTAACGTCATAGCTGAAAGCCCGGATCATTTCATGCAACACTTGGGGAGACGCGCCCTCTTTTAATGCGTCTCGATAAAGGCTTACAGAAATAGCTCCTTCCACAAGCGTTTGTTGTTTTTTTAATTGAATCGCCTCTTTGACAGCTTCAAAAGAACCATTTTTCTGGCGCGTCACGCGCAAGCGAGAGCCAATCTCAGGCCTTAAAGAAATTTCCAGCAAATCATAAGCTTTGGAAGACGTAGGTTGGGAGTTAGGTAGCTTGTTACTTTCATTGCAAGCATTTGATGGGGCAGCTGCGTAGGTTACCTCTATTTCTTGTTCAACTTTAAGCTCTCGTGGGTCAAAGAAACGCTTGAGGGCTTGGATCATTTCGTAGGATTGGGCGGGGTTAATCCCAAGGCGCACCAGCACCCCCATGAAGGTATCGCCCTCTTTGATGGTGAGGGTTTCATTCCATGGGCCTGGATCCGTTTCACCGGTTAAAGTTTCCTCAGGCTGAGGCGCGAGGGTTTCTAAAGCTTCGCTTTCAGGAGAAGCCGTTTGAGGAAGCCTCCCTGCTAAAAATTCATAAAATGCTAAGCTATAGGCCAAAGCAACAGCCAGAGCACCTAACCAAACAGGTCGCACAGCCGCTTTACGAACGCTATCTAACCACTTAAACCACACTAAAAAACGCTTATTTTTACCTTGCATAAACACGACTTAAAAACTGTTGAGCCCTGGGTGAATTGGGGCTTTTAAAAAAAGCAGAAGCTTCACGTTTCTCAACAAGCTCTCCTTTGTCCAAAAACCAAACATGGTTTGCAATTTGCTGAGCAAATGCCATTTCATGGGTGGAGATGACCATGGTAATGCCTGTGTGGACGAGGCCTCGTATCACCTCCAAAACTTCTCCCACGCGCTCTGGATCAAGGGCAGAGGTTGGTTCATCAAAAAGCAAGACTTCAGGCTCCATCGCCAAAGCTCTGGCAATAGCCACCCGTTGTTTCTCACCACCTGAAAGTTGATGGGGAAATGCGGATTCTTTGCCCCCAAGGCCTACGTTTTTTAGCAGGTGGAGAGCTGCTGCTTTGGCTGCCTCTGCCGCCATTTTTTTCACCCGCATGGGAGCGTAAGTGATGTTTTCAAGAATAGAAAGATGGGGGAACAATTGAAAATGCTGAAACAAAATCCCAATCCGTTGCCGATAGGCAGGCCATTGCGGAGGTCGAACAGCAACGCCATCTAGGTAAATACATCCCGCGTCAGGGGTTTCAATACCATTTAAGCACCGCAGTAATGTGGTTTTTCCTGAACCGGAAGGACCTATCAGCACCAACACCTCCCCTGGAAGAATCTCTCCCGAAAGAGGGTGCAGCACGACCTGACCTTGGAACGATTTTGTAATAGCCTCTAAACGAATGTTCATCTAATTTTCAAGCGCCTTTCCAAAATTTTTGCGAAAAAACTTAACAAAAGCACGAGGAGATAGTAGATAGCTCCTACAATCAAAAAAGGCTCAAAATATAAATGCTGTTCCGCCGCAACAATGGTTGCCCTGCGCATGAGGTCTGTTTCTGTGATGGTTGAAACCAGAGCAGACTCCTTCAGCAAATCAATAGCTTCGTTCACAAGGGCAGGGAGGGTGTTTCGGAATGCCTGGGGTAAAATAATATCTCGCAGAGTATAAAAGTAAGGAATGCCAAGGGAAAGGGCAGCTTCTTTTTGCCCGGGGTCAATAGCCTGAATCCCTCCTTTGATAATTTCTGAAACGTAAGCTGCAGAATTGAGAGAAAACGCCAAGACGCCCGCTTGCCAAATGGGGATATCATAGCCTATCAGCCCCTGGGTAGCGTAATATAAAAGCCCCAATTGCAGGATAAGGGGCGTTCCCCTAAAAATAGAAGTATAGATGATGGCAAACGCCCGCACCCCCACCCATGGTGCAAGCTTCATAGCGGTTAAACCAAAGCCCCACAAAACGCCCAGCACCAAAGAGGTTGATGCATAAAAAAGCGTAACCTTTAAACCCCCTAAAACATATGGAAGAGAGGGCCAGACCAAACCAAACTGAAGCTGCATAAAACCTTAAATGTCCCATTTTTTCTTGAGATTCTCGAGAGCCCCATTTTCTTTAAGCCTTTGAAGCGCTTGGTTAACAGCTGGAACAAGAGAAGAATCTTTGGGGAATGCAACGCCATAAAAATTTTTGAGAGAGGGAAGTGTGAATTGCGCAAAAGGATATTGTCTTGATAGACGCTCTGCAACTGGTTTTTCTACCAAAAAACCATTCAAACGCCCGTTGCTTAGATCTTGTATCATCTCATTGACGCGATTATAAGAAATCCGTTTTAAATTGGGGTATTTAGTCTCTATAGTTTTGATGTAAGCTTCGTGAGCAGAACCCAATTGGGTCCCAATTTTCATGCCTTCCCAAGGAATTTCTCCTTGGAGTGGATTTGCTTTTCTGCTGACCAAAACCGTCACGGCCTGATGATAATTTTCTGAAAAAGAAAGATTTTTTTCACGCTCAGGTGTTATCTCGATAGCAGCAATAGACATGTCAATGCGTTTAGATTGAAGAGACGCAATTAAGCTTCCAAAATCCATATCGCGAAATTCAACTTTTTTACCTGCTTCTTGACTTATGGCTTCCATAAGCTCCACCTCAAATCCAGCGATATGACCGCCTTTTTGAGTATCTACAAAAACAAACGGTGGGTTATCTGCTGAAACCCCAACGACCCAAGTCTCGCCTTTTTTTTCCTGCTCACAAGCAGCCACAAAAAAAGAAATAAAAATCAACCCTACTAATTTAAAAAAATTTTGTGCGTAACTTACCCTCTTTAACAAATTCACTGCTTCCTGTTCTTTCTTTCATAAATGATTAAAAAAATCGCCTGTTATGCTTGATGAAACTCAATAGAGTGACCAATCGTCTGGGTTAAAAGGCGAACCTCTTGTTTGACATCTGTCAACAGCTCTTTGTGTTGCGCGCCAAGGTCTTTCAACAATTTCTCACACACGACATCAATGTTGCGAATGTGGCTTCTTGTGTTTTCGTCAAGGGGGATCCCGTGGGTCATAATCCCTTGGCTCACATCTTTCAAAACGTGTTGGAGGTGCACTTGAGCTTCCCCAATTTTCATCATCAGCGCTTGTTCAGTGCGCATCTGATCTGTGAGTTTAGATAATTTTTCTGCCAATATAACAAGAATTTCTTGGGTGTTATGCTCCATGTCTTGGTTCCGGCTGATCATCTTCTGGAGGCTTTCCATATGTTCCCCTAAGTACTGCCAAAAAGAATGCACATAAGCCAAAGTTGGCTCGCCCTGGAGGGGAACCGCTTGCCCCAAAGAGGTAGCAGAAAAGCTCTTCATTTCATCTTCCAGGCATCTCAAGAAAAATTGAGAAGCGCGCCCTAGCTGAAGGTCTAGAAAGCCTAAAATTAAAGAACCTGATAATCCAAAAAAGGACGTGCTAAAAGCAGTTCCCATCCCTCCCAGGGGGCTTTTAAGGCTTTCTTTTAAAGCTTCAAAAAAATCAGGAACAGACGTGTTGGTCGTTTGTAGATTCGAAATGACATGGGAAAGCGCCGCGATGGTTTTGGAAAGTCCCCAAAACGTTCCCAACAGCCCCAAAAAAATCAATAATCCCATCAAATAACGCGTTACCTCGCGATCACTTTCCAGGGAGCTTTCTATTCGTTCGCTGACCATGGCTTCTTGGGATGAGGTAAGGGTTTTGGAGCCTTCAAGGGCCCTAAAAAGCGGCCGAAGTAATTTTGTTTTTTCCATGCGATTTTGTAAAACATTGCTCAAATCTGGAAAATCGCTAGAAAACGTTCTCAGCAACCGTATTTCTCGGGTTACATTAAGAAGTTTCCACAAAATATAAAGGGCACCTGCGCCAAAAGCAGATAAAATAACCCCGTTTAAAAATAAGTTTGCAAAAGCAAATACTTTGAGATAGGGGAACAAGAAAACGCACAGCCCGCAAACCAGCCCCAAAAAAATCATTGAGCGTACTAAAAATCTAAAAGCGTTCATAACCCATCTTTCCTCGAACTTTTTCCCTAAGATAACCACTTTTAAGCAAAAAGCAAAGGGGAATTCAGCTTCAAAAAACAAACAGCTTTTTTGGCTTTAAGACGTTCTTTATCTTTTCCTTTTTTACTGGAGAAACGCTTTTAAAAACAACAAAAATTAAATTTTTAGAATTTTTTATAGGGTATAAACATGGGGCTTGATCAACACTTACGCTTGCAGTCTGCGACTTCGCTGGTCATGACACCCCAATTGCAGCAGGCTATCAAGCTCTTGCAATTTTCGCACCAAGAGCTCGAATCTTTTTTAATGGAACAGCTGGTAGACAATCCATTGCTGATGCTTCAAGAAGAAAAATATGAAGATTCTACAAATTCTTCTGAAGATCCCAATTTTTTGGCGAACTTTCAAGAATTTTATGGAAAATCAGAAAAACAGGGTCCTGCGGGCCAAACCTCAAGCCTTGATCAGGAAGAATGGTTAGAAACGCTGATACCTGCAAACCCTCTGTCATTACGAGAACATCTTTTAAACCAAGTCAACAGCGATTTCCTAGACCCGGTGAAACGCTTAGCTGGAACGTATCTACTGGGATATGTTCAACCAACGGGTTATTTTGAGGGAGATTTAGAGGAAATTGCCCATCAACTGGGGACATCCCTGGCTTATGTAGAAGGCATTCTTAAAGATTTACAACAGTTTGAGCCGGCGGGGGTGTGTACCCAAAACCTCAAAGAATGTTTGAAGATGCAGCTGGAAGACAAGCAAATTTTATCTCCGTCTTTTCTTATATTGCTGGATCATTTAGATACCCTCGCCAAGGGTGACCTCAACAGTTTAAAGCGTAAATGCCACGTTTCAGAATCTGAATTGGCCCATATGATCCATGAAATCCGCTCCTTAAACCCAAAACCTGGGCTTATCTTCGAAAAAAATACTTCTTCCATGGTTATCCCAGAAGTTTTTATGCTCCAAGATGAAGCAACAGGAGAATGGGCAGTCGACCTCAACCCTGAAACAATGCCGAAAGTTTTATTAGACTTTCCCTATTACACTGTTATCAAAGAAAATCTGAAAGAAAAAGAGGGAAAAAAGTACCTTGCAGAACGCTTTGCCCATGCAAATTGGTTGATTAAGGCGCTCCATCAGCGAGCAACCACCCTTATCCGTGTTTCCCAAGAAATTGTTCGAAAACAGGAAGATTTTTTTAACCATGGCATTGCGCACCTCAAACCTTTGGTGCTGAGAGACGTTGCAGAAAGTGTGGAACTTCACGAAAGCACCATCAGCCGTGTCACGAATAATAAATATATTTCTACACCCAGGGGGGTTTTTGAGCTGAAATATTTTTTCAACTCTTCCCTCGAAGGGGCAAGTGGCATCAGCTATGCGTCCACTACTATTCGCCACAGAATTCAGTCGTTGGTTTCAAAGGAAAACCCGCAAAAACCCCTCTCAGATGATTGTATCGCCCAATTTTTAAAACAAGAAGGAATTAACGTAGCGCGGCGGACTGTTGCGAAGTATCGCGAGATTTTAAAGATTCCCCCCGCTTTTCAACGCAAGAGATGGCAATCTATCTCACCTTAATTTATTACCACGTACGTTTTAGCTTACACGTAGGAAAAACCCCTGCCACTGTAAAGTGTCAGGGGTTTTTTTGCGCTCCTGCTATAGCGCAGCCTTAAGGCAGAGTTGCTGGTGTTGTTGGTGTTGTAGGTATTGTTGCCGGATCTGTAGGTACTACAGGATCTAAAGGCGTCGAGGGTGTTGTCGGCGTTGTCGGTATTGTTGCCGGATCTGTAGGTACTACAGGATCTAAAGGCGTCGATGGTGTTGTTGGTGTTGTAGGTATTGTTGCCGGATCTGTAGGTACTACAGGATCTAAAGGCGTCGTGGGTGTTGTCGGCGTTGTAGGTATTGTTGCCGGATCTGTAGGTACTACAGGATCTAAAGGCGTCGTGGGTGTTGTGGGTGTTGTAGGTATTGTTGGATCTGTAGGTACTACAGGATCTAAAGGTGTTGTGGGTGTTGTAGGTATTGTTGGGTTTTCTTCTTCCTCATCCTCATCAAGCTCGCCGTTTTCATGATTATGATGCTCATGGCCAAGCCCCTTGCCAGGATTATGTCCTTTTCCTCGGCTATGCCCCAATTTTTTGCCCGGGGGGTTGAATGGTTTACTTTTTTTCCCTTTTTCAGTCTCTAGATTTTCTGGATAATTATCCTTTGCTAACCCATCAGCATGAAGGGAAAAAAGCGCGATAAGGGCTGTTGAAAAAAATAAATGTTTCATAGTGTAAAGTCTCCACGGTTTGTTTTTTAAGGCTAAAAGTTTTAATCAAAAAGCCCACAAAGCAAGGCTTGCCTCAGGGGCTTTTCTTCAGATCAAATGGCTCTAGAAGAGCTTTTCTGGTTTGCCTGGTTTGTTATTTTTTCTATCTTCTTTCTGTTTTTCTCTTTCTGTCTTTTCTTTTTCACGCTCTAGTTCTCTTTTTTGCTTAGCCGCTTCTCGTTCTTTTTCTCTGAGGGTTTTTTCCATGTCATGTTCTGCTTTGCGAGTCTCTTGAGCTTCTTCTTTTTCTTCAAAATCTATTTGGTTTTCGAAATCATTTTGCTTTGCAAATCCATTAGAATGGATGGAAAAAAGAGCCATAAGGGCAACTGAATAAAATAAATATCTCATGTGTAAAGTCTCCATTATTTGTTTTTTATGCAAAAACCTTCTTTTTCAAAAGGTTATATTGAATAGCATAAACAAAATTGGCAAAAAAGGCAATTTTTATAATTATGGAAAAATTTAAATAAAAATAAAGTGGGGCGTCTGGGGCTTGTGCTGCTACGCTATTTTTTACCCAATTTCGCGTGGGTGTGCAGCATTTCTGCTATTTGTAAAGCGTTTAAAGCCGCCCCTTTACGAAGGTTGTCACAGCAAATCCATAAAGAGAAAGCATTGGGAGAACTTTTGTCCCGTCGAACACGGCTTACAAGGGCAACATCATCCCCCGCGCAATCCAGGGGTGTGAAAGGTCTTCCATCGGCCTCTTTTTCCCGCACACTTACCTGTAAGGAAGGGGCCTTTTGTAAAAGTGATCGAACTTCTATTCCGGAAAGCTCTTCTTCCAATTCAACCCACACGCTCATAGCATGGCCAACAAAAACAGGGACACGGACGCAGGTCACAGCAATGGGAACCTTGCATGCCAGAATTTTTTGGACTTCTTCTTTTACCTTTTTTTCTTCATCGGAATCCCCTGAAAGGTTTTGGGGGCCGATTTGTGGGATAAGATTAAAAGCAATTTGCTGAGAAAAAACTTCTTTTTGAAGGTAAGAATTGCTCAAAACCTGACGTGTTTGATTGAAGAGCTCGTCCATGGCCCGTTTGCCGGCCCCAGAAACAGACTGATAGGTCGAAACAACCAAGCGTTTCAAGCCAGCTTTTTGATGAAGGGGAGCTAAGGCTAAAGCCAAGGGGGTCGCAATACAGTTAGGGCTGGCGATCAAACGCTGATCAGCTTTCAAGGTCTTGAGCAGGTGACCATTCACTTCAGGAACCACCAAAGGAATTGTTGGATCCATCCTGAAATGGGAGGATTTGTCAATGACCCAAGCGCCTGCTTGAAGCGCCTTTGGAATAAAGATTTTTGCGATATGGCTTTCGACTGCAGAAAAAACGAGATCAACCGTTTTAAAATCAAAGGATTCTGTAGGTTGTACGGGCAGGGTTTGATCCCCACAGGAAACAAAAGTTCCTTTGGACCTGCCCGAAGCAAGGGGAGCGATATGGGAGGTAGGAAATTTTCGTTCCCACAGTGAATTTAAGATACCACGTCCAACGCTTCCCGTGGCCCCTAGGACGGCAACCCGATATCCACTTGCTTGATCCATACGCTTTTATGCCCTCGAAAAAAAAGAAGAAAAACCGGCTATGCAACGCGATGCAAAAGTTTCCAGATACCCCTAGCTATAACACCCGAGCCGGGGATAATCAAGGTGTACAAAAGCTGATAGCCCGCTTCCCACAAAATCCAGATGCAGAAAAAGAGTGCGAAAAATCCTATTAAAATTTTGGTCCAAGAAGGAGCAATCTTATGTTTGTAAAGCAAATAGAGGAAAGCCAAAATACAGAGCCCATAAATCAGCAGAAACATCAAGGATGAAAGTTCAATCACCACCCGTGCAAATTCTAATAGGCTTCCGCTTTGAAAAAATATAAATATACAAAAAGTTCCCAGAGCTGCCAGCCCAATGCCCCAAATGGGTCCGCCTTGGGATGTTGTTTTTTTAAAAAATTGTGGAAATAGGGTATCTTCTGACGCCCCTTTTGCAATTTGGCCGCTGGCTAAAATCCATGCATTTAAAGAGCCAACGCATACGATAATCGTCATAATAGCAAGTAAATTTGATGTTTTCCCTCCCCATAACAGTTGGGTAGCCGTTACATACGGTGCAGGGTCTTGAGCCAAATCTCCCGGTGAGATCAGCCCCATCATCCCCAAGGTGTTAAAAAAATAGAGGCAAGCAACAAGGCTGGTTCCCCACACAAGTCCCCGGGGAATAATTCGTTTGGGGTTTTCAACATTCCCTGCCGGTGTGGTGGCTGTTTCAACACCAATAAATCCCCAAAGCGCAAGGAGTGAAGCACTTTTTAAGGCGTATGGGATGGATTGATCCGTTGGATTGAAGGGGATAAAATGGTCTGGATTCCAGAAAAAAACAGCACACAGGGGAATGATGACAAGGGGTATAACCTTTAACGCAGAAAGGATAATTTCTCCTATCCCGGCAATTTTAACACCCCGCAGATTTAACGCAGCCAAGGCGCCGATCAACAAAAACGCCATAAAGCCATATTCAAGAGGTGTTTTTTCCCCCAACAATTGGGCAAAAGCCAGCAAAATCGTTGCGACCAGCGGGATGGAGCTGATCCAAGAAATTAACCAATAAGACCAAGCAGTAAAAAACCCGGCTTCTCTGCCAAAGGTAGCTGTAATATAGGCGTGGGGGCCTCCTGTTTGGGGCAAATATTCGCATAGATAAGAAAAAACCAGGGCAAGGCAAATGGCCCCACCTCCCGTTAAGGCCCATGCAAGCAGGCTGACAGCGCCAAAAGGGGCGAGGGTAGAGGGAAGCAAGAAAATCCCGGAACCAATCTGACTCCCAATGACCAGGGCCAAAACGCCCCAGAATCCCATTTTTTTGGGAACAGACATATCCGCGACCTTTTTTCTTTACCTTTACAAAAAACCAAACACGTAAAAAGATTAAGTCTCAATCCACTAACATATACCTGAAAGCATGTCCAGTCGTTCTTTTCGTAATTTTTTGGTTAAAAAACATTGAATCAAAAGGTTGCGTAGGGCAGATTGAGAATTCAGGACCAATTCAAAAATTTATAAACAAACAAGTTGTTTTGTGAGAATTTTGATAAAACTTTCTACAAAAAAGAAAAAAATGTCTATTGGAACAATAAAAAAACCATTTGATATTTTTTTTATTTATTAAAAAAATCATTTTATATTTGAAAGTTATTTGCATTTTTGGAAAAACTGTGATAAAAATCCTAGAATAGAGCAGAGCATGACGTGAAATAAAAATTAATTGGGGACTATTCAGTGAGACAAAGATCTTACGCTCTGCCTTCTTTTGATCGCAAAGAGCCGTTGGTGACGTTATCCCTTGAGGAATTGCAAGAAATTTCTCAGGAGGGTCTTTTTTATGGCGTTCATAAAACGCCCTTTGGTAACGTTGTTGGTGTTGTTTTTCAAAACCGCTTGTGCGGTCTCGTTTTTCAAGGGAACGTGCGCTCCGAATATTTAGTGGAACAAGCGCAATCTCATTTAAGACTTCCGCTTACGTACTACCATGCAGAAGTGACGGCTCCTCTTGTTGAGCAGGTTTTTGCTGGAGAGATGCCACCTCTTTTATTGGCGGGAACGCCTTTTCAAATTGAGGTTTGGAAGCATCTCTTAGTCATTCCGAGGGGGCAAGTGTTAACTTATCAAGAGCTTGCCAAAGCCCTTGGTAAGCCTCAAGCTATGCGCTCGGTTGGCCAGGCTTTAAAAGCTAATCCTGTTGCATACGTTTTTCCTTGTCATCGGGTTGTTTCTTCTTCCGGTAAGATGGGGGGGTACCGTTGGGGCACAGGTCTTAAGGAAAAGCTTTTAGCGTCGGAAGGCTATGAAGCGGCTGTTCAGCTTATTCAAGAACGTTTTTAATGCTCAAAACATTTCGAATTTCTTGAAAAGTAACGAAAGAGACTGTACAATAAAAAAGTCGGTTTTTTCCTCCCTTGCAAAAATGGTTGGAGTGGGGTAAAGTTCCGGAGGTTTTAGGCAGTTGTGATATCAAGGGCTGTCAAGGAAAAGGAGTTTGGGTATATTAAATGCAAGTTATTGTAAATAACAACAACGTTGAGCAAGCAAGTCGCGTTCTTAAGAAAAAATTACAGCGCGAAGGCTTGTTTCGGGAATTTAAATTGCGGCGTCATTATGAAAAACCTTCTGAAAAAAGGGTTCGTGAGCAAGCTGAGGCTGTCCGTCGTGTTCGAAAAGCTTCTAAAAAGCGCTTTGAACGTCAAGGCTATTAAAAGCTGAGACCACACGTGCCTCTGTTCCATTTTTTGTGGAGAGGCGTGCCTGGGGGAGTCTTTGGTTGAAGTCCTTTAGTGTTGTCGGCTTTGTTCGAAAATTTTTTTTTCTAAAAGCGTTGATTTTTCTTCTCTTTCTATTGCCATCTTTTGCCTTTGCTGGAACTCAGAATCTGTGCTTAGATGGCAGCCAGCTGGCCGTTTTATGGCTGGCTCCTTTCGTTGGTCTTCTTCTTTCCCTTGCTTTGTTGCCTGCTGTGATGCCAGATCTATGGCATCGGCATTTTGGGAAAATTACGTTTAGCTGGAGTTTAGCAGTTTTCATCCCTTTGTTATGGATACAAGGGCCTCAGCTGGCGTTTCATCTCGTGTTTGAGGTTTTGCTCCACGATTATGTTCCTTTCATTTTTATGATTGCCACCCTTTATATTCTGTCAAACAGTTTGCATATCGACATTTACGTTCCTGGAAAGCCTTTCCAGAATACGATATTTTTGATTGTGGGAAGCCTGTTGTCTAATTTCATCGGGACGACGGGGGCTGCGATGCTTTTGATTCATCCATTGTTACGAATGAACCGCGACCGTGCTTATAAAACCCACACGGTCATCTTTTTTATCTTTATGGTGTGTAACATTGGTGGAAGCCTTTCCCCTGTGGGGGATCCTCCTTTGTTCATCGGGTTTTTGAATGACGTTCCCTTTTTGTGGCCCTTGCTTAATTTGTGGAAGCCTTTTTTGGTGGTTTGGCTGCCTGTCGCTGGCCTTTATTTTTGCCTAGATACCTATTACTTCTATCCTAAAGAATCATCAGAAATGCGAAACACCCAAAGGCAAAAGCCTTTTGGGAAAATTTTGAAAATTTCAGGCAAAGAGCAGATTTTTTTGTTTGCTACCGCTTTGGGAGCCGTGCTTTTGAGTGGGATATGGAATCCAGGGATTTCCATAGATGTTCTGGGTGTTTCATTAGATTTTCAGGATTTATGCCGGGATGTTACGTTGCTTGGGTGTATAGGTGCATCCTTTTTATTAGGAAAAGCAGAACATCGCAAAAAGAACAATTTTTCTTGGCTTCCCCTCCAGGAAGTTGGCATTTTGTTTGTTGGTATTTTCATCACGGCGGCTCCAGTGATCAGCATTCTCCAAGCGGGTTCTCAAGGTTGTTTGGTAAATGTTTTTGCTTGGATGACGCCGGAGGGCGTTCCTTCTAATCCGCATTTTTTCTGGGTTACAGGGGTTTTGTCTGCGTTTTTGGATAATGCGCCAACCTACCTTGCTTTTTTTCATGTTGCGGGGGGAGATGCTGCTTTACTCACATCTAAGCTGAACACAACCCTTGTCGCCATTGCAACGGGCTCTGTTTTTATGGGAGCTCTCACCTATATCGGGAACGCACCTAATTTGATGGTGCGTTCCATCGCCGAAGAAAAAGGGGTACGTATGCCCCATTTCTTTGGCTATATAGGGTGGGCTGTATGCTGCCTGCTTCCGTTTTATCTCTTGCTTAGTTTTTTGTTTTTTTAGAGATTGGTTAATAATAGTTAAATATCCAAAAGAGGGCTCCATGTTGCTCCCGTTGGTGATGGCTTCCATATCTCAAATTGATCTTTTAGCGCTTCTTTTTCTTGATCATTCAAATTATTTTCTTTTAGGATAAGCGTCTTAAAATCAGAGAGTGGTAGCAACGTATTTACAATTTTTTGGGCTGTTTCGTAATCAAAATTATTTTTGCCTAAATCGGCGCTTTGGAGGTGTTTAAGCTTTTCTAATGCGTCTAGTAATGCCTCCTTTTCTTTATCCAGCTGAAGTCCTGCAAGCTCTAGATTGACCAGGTTAGGCAATTTTAGAAGCAGTTCAAGCAATTTTGATACAGCTTTTTTTTCAAACTCTTTTAATTTTGGCGCCGTTGTATAGCTTGAGTTCAACATAAATTCTTTGATAGTTCTTTTTTCATCATCTGGCAAAGCCTCAAGCTCTTTTAACATTTTTTCAAACATATCTGGCGTCATGTCTGTGTTTTTTAAATCAATAACGCCTTTTTCAGAAATTTTCATAATTTTTTTGTTAAAAAAAGAGCCTGAAGCTTTTGAAAGGCTCTCCACAAATCCAGCTGCTGAGCTTGGGCTTGAAGCGAGGATGGGGAATAAAAAATAAAGAGAAATTTGAAAGATTTTAATATAGTTTGACATGCAACGTTCCTAAAAAAATGAAATAATTCAATGGGATAATCTTGAATGAAAATAATTAAAAAAGAATTTTTAGGATTGATATTCAAAATTCGAAATTTGTAATAGATTCAAAGTATTAATTTAAATTTCTTGTCATAAAATTAATTTTATTTTATCGATTGTTTTTCGTATAAATTTTAATAATTATTTAGGTGAATTGAATGCGTAGTATTTCTCGTTTTGTTTTTTTGTCTTTAGCCATGATTCCAGCGCTCTCGTGGGGCGCGCCCCCCCCAAGACCGATCCTTTTCGAAGTCAGCTGCAAGGGCATACTTCTTTAGAGCGCGTTGATGGTAAAATTGTGAGGAGCTCTATAGGAAAAATCGCAGCGAATAATCCAGCGTTGCTACCTAAACTGAAGTTTGAAGGAACCGAAAAAATAGATGGTTCCCTTGCGACTTTTGCGATCGGTTCCGATGGTTCTGTGCGTATCGCCTCAAAAAATGTGGAAATTACAGGCAAAGAAAAATCCAATATATACAAAGGGCTTGAGGCTGCAGGGGTTGTTAACCTTTTCTCGCGCCTTGCAAACGATCTTCGAGCGCATGTTGCAAACCAAGATGCTAATTTAGCAGAAAAACATTTTTTCTTAGATGGTGAGATTATCACGGATTCTGAAAAATCGCTACGTGGTTCCGAATATGGTGAGGCACCAAGGCTTTACATTTTTGACATGTTCGTAAAAGTGGGTGAGGATCCGGCGGGGCCTGTTGATCGAATCCCACTTGAACAACGGCAAAAAATTGTGCAATGGCTTCAAACTCAAGCATCAGAAGAAGAGCGGGTAAGCTATGTTCCTGTTTTAAATGATTCTTTTCAACCTTTCGATACAAAAGATATGCGAACACTTGTGGAAGAATGGCAAAATTTGGAGGGCGCGTACGGAAAAGAGCCACAGCACTCTCGGGAAGCTATTAGCAAGAAGATTGAAGAAAGAGTACAGGAGATTTTATTAAATCTTGCGTCCCGCAACACAGAACTTGGGACAAAAAAAGGGATTGCGGAAGGCGTAGTGTTAAAATTGCTCGGCCGTCCCAGTTGTTCTGAAGGTTTGAAGCTACACCTTGAATGTCTTTCGTTGCTTAAGGTTTTTCATCCGAATCATAAGGCGGAATACAATAAATTGAACGCTCAGCTTGCGCAGGAGCGCAGCAAAAGTGCAAGCGCCGATGGGGCTAGAATTGCTGAATTGGGAAGCGCGATTAACAATCATCCCGTGCATGAGACTCAAAAAAAAGGATAAAATGAGATAAAGCATAGCAGAATTCCCTCCTTCTAATTTTTGTTAGGATTAGGAGGAGGGTTTTTTTGCGTAAAATCCGCGCAGAGAGGTTTATGCTTTGCCCCCTACACCATCTGATGCCCTATAGTCCAATTTTTCTTACAAGGGGAGATATGAAAATGATGAAAGGAGACTATTCTTTAGCCCAGCCAGAAGGGGTCTGCTTCCAATAGATGGGGCTTACGCCTTGGGTTTCAAATTGTTTTCCAAACGCTTTTGGCCGCTCCAACGCTTCAGGGTTTTGGGCCTCATAGATATAGACATAGCGATCATAGCCCTCGAGGCTGGAAGGGAACATCCCCTCTGTCAAAACCAAAACGGACGCGCCATTGGAGCGCTCTTCCGTGGTTGTGAGCCAAATGGGTTGATCCTCCGGGCGGTGGCCGTCTGCCTGGGTTCCATGGGGGAGAAAAGAAAGGGGAGAATAGGTCCAGCAGGCATAGCTGAGGGATTGAACACGCTCTGAAGATCCCGCCAGCACAACCACCCGGTGTCCTGCCTCTAAAATCTTCTCCAGCAAGCGAGGCAAAGCTTTTTCTAGGGAAGAAAGGGTGAGCTGATAAAAACCAACCTGCATCTTTTATGGTTTTCTCAAATTTATTTTAGGAACCATCTTTAAGATTGTCCCAAAATTCTTTGACTTTTGCAAAAAAACCTTCTGACTGGGGCTGACTTTGGCTTGCTCCGCCTCCTGCTGTTTCAAATTCTTGCAAGAGGTCTTTTTGCTTTTTGGTAAGGTTCACCGGCGTTTCGATCTGAACATGCACATACATGTCCCCTCGGGCACTGCTGTTCAAGATGCTCATCCCCTTAGCTCTAATGCGAAACTGATGGCCTGATTGGGTTCCTTCAGGGACTGCAAGGCGCACCCGCCCGCCATCAATAGTCGGCACATCGATGTTGCCTCCCAAAACTGCTGTGGTCATGGATAGTGGCACACGACAGTGAATGTGGGCTCCATCCCGTTGAAATAGGGCGTGGGGTTTGACCGAAATGAAAAGGTACAAATCCCCTGAAGCGCCTCCTCGAAGGCCCATTTCGCCTTCGCTTGAAACCCGAATGCGAGAGCCTTCTTCCACGCCGGCTGGAATGTTAACCGCAAGGCTTTTTTCTTGCCTTACGCGCCCTGCGCCACGGCAAGCGCCACAAGGTTTTTCGACCTTCTGGCCTTCTCCACGGCAAGAGGGGCATGTGCGCTCAACGGTAAAAAAGCCTTGTTGGGAACGTACAACGCCTCGACCGCCGCAAGCTTTGCATGTAACGATCTTCGTGCCTTTTTCAGCTCCCGCTCCTTGGCAGGGCGTGCATTTGACGAGGGTGGGAATTTTGACCTTTGTTTGGGTTCCCCGAAAAATTTCCTCCAGGGTTAATTCCATATCAAAGCGAAGATCTGCTCCCCGAGATGCTGAAGACTTTGTTTTGCCAGAGCGTTTTCCGCCACCGCCCATCAGCTCGTCTAACATATCTTCAAAGATATCAAATCCACCAAAAGGGAAACCGCCACCAGCATTGCGAAACCCTTGGGCCTGCTCAAAACCGCCCGAGCCATCAAAGGCAGCATGCCCCATTTGGTCATAAACAGCTCGCTTTTCTGCATCGCTCAAAATCTCATAGGCTTCTGAAATTTCTTTGAATTTGTTTTCAGCAGCTTTATCCCCCGGGTTACGGTCAGGATGATACTGCATCGCTAATTTTCGGTAGACTTTTTTAAGCTCATCTCCAGAAACGTTGCGTTGAACCCCTAAAATTTCGTAGTAATCACCTTTTGCCATCGTATTGCCTATTTCACTCTGCTTTTCAAGTCTTAAAAAAATAAATCAGGCCCATTGTAGCGGTTGTTATGGGGACACACAAGCAGCTTTTGCGTGCTGTACAATTTCATAACCCAAAGGTCTTCCCTTGTTTTTTAGGATGATTTTAGTCTAAAATTTTTATAAACTAGAGCCTTGATTTATGAAGCAGAAAGGCAGAAACATGTTTGAAACTTATACCGAGCGAACCAAGGGTTTTTTGCAAGTCGCCCAAACCTATGCTCAGCGCCAAAACCATCAGCAGCTCTTGCCAGAGCACCTGCTTCATGGGCTTTTGGAAGACAAAGAGGGGCAGTGCGCCACGCTCATCAATCAGGCGGGGGGCGTCCTTCCCGCGTTAAAAGCAGCGCTCCAAGACGTTTTGAAAAAAATTCCCCAGGTTGAGGGGCAGGGAGCCGGGCAGCTTTACATGGCTTCCCAAACCCAAGCTGTTTTGAAGCAAGCGGAAGATTTAGCCCATCAATGGGGAGACAGCTATGTTACCGTAGAAGCCCTTTTGATGGCGCTTTTGAAAACGCCTCAGGCTGGAACGGCTGCTCTCTTCGCGAAAGCTTCTGTGAAAGAGGCGCCCCTCAAGCAAGCCATTGACGCCCTTCGCAAAGGCCGCAAAGCCACCAGCGCAAGTGCGGAAGAAGGCTATGATGCCCTTAAGAAATACGGCAAAGACCTTACAGAGCTTGCGCGCCAGGGGAAGATTGACCCCGTCATCGGTCGGGATGAAGAGATTCGGCGGACCATTCAGGTGATTTCTCGCCGCACCAAAAACAATCCTGTTTTGATCGGTGAGCCAGGGGTTGGAAAAACGGCCATCGTGGAAGGCTTGGCTTTACGAATTATCAAAGGTGACGTTCCTGACACCTTGAAGGAAATTCAGTTGATCGTGCTGGATTTGGGGGCTTTGATTGCGGGGGCTAAATTTCGGGGTGAATTTGAAGAGCGCCTCAAAGCTGTGATCTCTGAGATCACCCAAAATCCAGGGGATGTTGTGCTGTTTATCGATGAGCTGCATACCTTGGTGGGTGCTGGAAAGGCGGAGGGCGCCATGGACGCGTCTAACATGCTCAAACCCGCCCTTGCCAGGGGAGATCTGCATTGCATTGGCGCCACAACGTTGAATGAATATCGCCAGCATATTGAAAAAGACGCTGCCCTCGCGCGGCGGTTTCAGCCTGTGTTTGTGGGGGAGCCCAGCGTGGAAGAAACCGTTTCCATCCTGCGGGGACTGAAGGAAAAGTATGAGCTCCACCACGGGATTCGGATTACGGATGGTGCTTTGGTGGCCGCTGCAAATCTTTCCAACCGGTATATCTCAGACCGCTTTTTACCTGACAAAGCCATTGATTTGATGGACGAGGCGGCCAGCCGGCTTCGGATGGAGGTAAATTCTAAGCCTGAATCCATTGATGAGCTTGACCGCCGGATTATTCAGCTGAAAATTGAACGGGAAGCCCTGAAAAAAGAGCAAGATCCTGCTTCCAGGGACCGCTTAGGGAAGCTGGAGGAGGAGCTTTTAGAGCTGGAGAAAGAGTCGGCCACCCTCACCCAAAGCTGGCAGGAAGAAAAGCAGAAAATCACAGGGGTTCAAAAGCTGAAAGAACAGCTGGAAAGCGCGCGGCTGGAGCTTGAGCAAGCCCAGCGCCAGGGAAATTTAGCCCGGGCGGGGGAGCTGCTCTATGGCGTGATTCCTGAGCTTGAACGAAAGGTTGGGGAAGCTGGTCAGCATTCAGGTTCTGCCTTTCTTCGGGAAGAGGTGACAGACAAAGACATTGCGTCCATCGTGTCTCGCTGGACGGGGATTCCGGTGGACAAGATGTTGGAAGGCGAGCGAGAAAAGCTGCTTCAGATGGAATCCCTCTTGCAGGAGCGGGTGGTTGGCCAGGAAGAAGCGGTGAAAGCGGTTAGCGAAGCCATGCGAAGGGTGCGGGCAGGCCTGGCTGATCCAAACCGACCCATGGGCTCGTTTCTCTTTTTGGGCCCAACAGGGGTGGGGAAAACGGAATTGTGCAAAGCGTTGGCTGCTTTTTTGTTTAATGACGACAATGCCTTGCTGCGGATTGATATGTCTGAATATATGGAGCGCCACGCGGTGGCACGGCTTATCGGTGCGCCCCCTGGGTATGTTGGCTATGAAGAAGGGGGAGCGTTGACAGAGTCTGTGCGCCGGCGTCCTTATCAAATCATTTTATTTGATGAGGTTGAAAAAGCCCACCCAGATGTCTTCAATCTGTTGCTTCAGGTGTTAGATGATGGCCGTCTCACCGACAGCCAGGGGCGTACTGTGGATTTTCGCCATACGCTTATTATCTTAACGTCTAACCTGGGGAGTGAGGTGATCGCGGAGGACCCATCAGGGGAGTCGGTTTTATCCAACGCGGTGCGTGAAAAGGTGATGGCTGTGGTGCGACAAGCCTTCAGGCCTGAATTTTTGAATCGTTTGGATGATATTTTGTTGTTTCGGCGTTTGGCACGAGGGGATATGGACAAGATCGTCGCTATTCAATTGAAGCGCTTGGAGAGCCTTTTGGCCCAGCAGCATATTACCCTCAAATTGACGCCTGAGGCCCGCACGTGGCTTGCGCAGGCCGGGTATGACCCAGTTTATGGCGCCCGACCTTTGAAGCGCGTGATCCAGCGTACCCTTCAAAACCCTTTGGCGTCGTTTATTTTGGAAGGAAAAATCCAAGAAAAAGGTGTGGTAGAGGTGAATGCGGGACCCCAGGGGTTAACGTTTTCAACCTAAGGAATGTGTCTGATAAAAGATATTTTATAGAATTGTCATGCATGCATCTCCCATTGTCACTACATCTTTTCCAATTGTCATTCCCGCGACGGCGGGAATCTAGACAATACTACAAATCTGATGCTTCTGCTGAAGCGTCATGTTTATAGCCAAAGTAATTTAGTTTTATTATAATTTTTGGATGAGCTACGATAAGAAATTTCGCCTACAGGTTTTGAAGGTACGTGAAGAGAAAGGGCTAAGCCTTGTTGAGACGGGTAAGCTTTTTGGAATTCACAAAC
>JBOFFI010000023.1:0-38607 GCA_051648545.1 Alphaproteobacteria bacterium | reverse complement strand
AACACAACGGAGGCGTTTTGCTCTTTAAGAAATCTAAGGGTTGGAAACAGGGCTTCCAAGCGATGGGTATCGGTGACGTTTCCCTGTTCCATGGGAACATTCAAATCTCCCCGCACAAGCACCCGCTTGCCTTCAACGGGCATCGTTTGAAGACGAAGAACGTGCAACATCCACCGTTAACCTTTTGTTAGTTCTTTTTTCAAACCTATCTCTGCTAAGATTTATTCTAGAGGGGTTTTGAAAAAATCACAATCTCCTTCTCCAAAGCGATTTTTAAAGGAAACGTTGAGCATGTCAGAAAAAAAGCCAATTTTCCCTTCGGAGCTTTCCCATTTGCGAGAAACGTTTCGGAAAGATTTGGAATTTTTATTTCAACAGGCCCTTTCTGAGAGCAAATACCAAGCAGCTTTGAAGGCAAAAGAGCTGCTCGCAAAGGAAGCTGGGCTTCTGGCGGGGGATGGTAGAAAGCTTAAGAAAAATGACTTGTTAAAAGCCGGGTCTCTAACCCTTCAAGACCTTTCTGATGACGTATTGGACGCTTTGATCCATGCGTTATCAGACAACCCAGACAAATTTTAACCAAATCTTCAAAGGAGGTAAAAAAAGTTTCAACACATTTGGTGTAACCTTTAATGGATGCGGCAGATTGGGGCCTCAGTGCGTATGAGCCCTCAAGACGCCCTTGCTTTGTCTGCAAATTTAGGTTACCAAAAGTGAGCTTTGATGAAAAAATCTAAGGAACCAAGTGTGAGCCATAAGTCCTCTTCTGTGAAGCTATCGCCTGAGAAAGCGCCTTTTCCCATGACTGCAGAACGTGTGAAAAAACTGTACCGGGATATGGTGTTGATTCGTCGGTTTGAGGAAAAAGCCGGACAACTTTATGGGATGGGTCAGATCGCTGGATTTTGTCACCTCTACATCGGTCAAGAGGCTGTGGTTGTGGGCGCAAAAGCTGCTATGGAGCCTCAGGACACGATGATCACCTCCTATAGAGACCACGGGCACATGCTGGCCTGCGACATGGACCCTAAGGGCGTGATGGCGGAGCTGACCGGTCGAATCGGGGGCTATTCCAAAGGGAAAGGTGGCTCGATGCACATGTTCAGCCGGGAGAAAAATTTCTTTGGCGGGCACGGCATTGTGGCAGCTCAAGTTCCGTTAGGCACAGGGATGGCCTTTGCCCACCGCTATTTAAAAGACAACGCAGTTTGTTTGTGCTTTTTGGGGGATGGCGCGGCGAATCAGGGGCAAGTTTATGAATCATTTAACATGGCAGCGTTGTGGAGCCTTCCAGTTGTATATGTGATTGAAAACAACCTCTATGGCATGGGAACTTCTGTTGCCAGGTCTTCTGCTGGGAATGGGTTTCAACACAGGGGTGAGCCCTATGGCATTGAAGGGCGCCAGGTGGATGGCATGGACCTTTTTGCCGTGTTGGAAGCTATGAGCTGGGCTTTAGGTCAAGCCAGATCGGGCAAGCCCGTTTTGCTGGAGGTGATGACCTATCGCTATCGGGGACATTCCATGTCAGACCCAGCAAAGTATCGCACCAAGGAAGAGGTGGAGACTATGCGTGAAAAACATGACCCCATCGAAACCTGCCGGGAAGCCCTTCTGAAAACCTATGGGGTTTCGGAAGCTAGTTTGAAAACTATGGAGCAAGAGATTAAAGCCATTGTGGCAGAAGCTGCGACCTTTGCCCTTGAATCTCCAGAGCCCGAAGCAGCAGAGCTTTATACTGACATTCTGCTTGAACCAGCCATTTGAGCATGTGAGAGATTAGAGGAGAAAAACCTATGACAGCCACCCTATCCCCGCGCCTGACGGTTCGTGAAGCCCTCCGAGATGCTATGGCAGAAGAGATGCGCCGGGACAGCAATGTGCTTTTACTGGGGGAGGAAGTTGCTGCTTACCAAGGGGCTTATAAGGTAAGCCAAGGGCTTTTAGAAGAATTTGGAGAAGGGCGCGTGATTGACACCCCCATCACCGAGCACGGCTTTGCGGGACTTGGGGTGGGGATGGCGTTTTTGGGCCTGAAACCTATCGTGGAATTTATGACGTTTAACTTTTCCATGCAGGCCATGGACCAGATCATCAATTCCGCAGCTAAAACCCTCTATATGTCCGGTGGACAGATGGGGTGCCCCATCGTGTTTCGAGGCCCCAACGGCCCTGCAGCTCGGGTGGGGGCCCAACACTCCCAATGTTATGCCAGCTGGTTTGCCCATTGTCCTGGCTTGAAAGTGGTGGCGCCCTATGATGCAGCCAGCGCAAAAGCTTTGCTTAAATCAGCCATCCGCGACCCGAACCCGGTGATTTTCTTAGAACATGAGCTGCTCTATGGGGTTGGCTTTGAGGCGGTTTCTTCAGACCCTGAATTTGCGTTGCCCCTTGGGAAAGCAGCCGTGGTTCGAGAGGGGAAAGATGCAACCGTTGTTGCTTTTTCCTTAATGGTGGGAAAAGCTTTGGAAGCTGCAGAAGTTCTAGCCCAGGAGGGTATTGAGGTGGAAGTGATCGACCTACGCACCCTTCGCCCTCTAGATACCCAAACGGTGGTTAATTCGGTTCGAAAGACCAACCGCATCGTCACCCTGGAGGAAGGCTGGCCTTTCGCCGGGATTGGAGCAGAGCTTGCAACCGTGGTCATTGAACAAGCATTTGATGATTTGGATGCCCCCCCTTTGCGTGTCACGGGAGAGGATGTACCGATGCCTTATGCAGCCAACCTAGAACGCCTTGCCTTGCCCCAAATGGAAAATATCCTTGAGGCAGTCCGCAAGGTGTGTTATCGACAGTAGTACTTTTATAACCTAGGAAGCCCCATGCCTATTTCCATCCTGATGCCAGCCCTCTCCCCCACCATGACCAAAGGAAATTTGGTGAAATGGCACAAACAAGAAGGGGATGTCATTAAAGCTGGTCAGGTGCTCGCAGAAATTGAAACGGATAAAGCCACCATGGAAATTGAAGCGGTGGATGAAGGCATTTTGGGAAAAATTCTGGTAGCCCAAGGCACCAGTGATGTAGCAGTAAATGCCCCTATTGGGGTGATTTTAGAAGAAGGGGAAGATGCGTCAGTCCTTGCTACATTTACGCCAGAAGGGGCCCCAACAGCGGCGGCGCTTAAACTAGAAAAGCCCCAAGAAAATGTGGTTTCTTTCAAAGCAGCTTCTGATAGCATTGCTTCAGCCCAGGGCGCGTCATCTGACCGCATCAAAGCGTCGCCTCTCGCCAAGCGTATCGCCTCTAAACATAACATCCCACTGGCAACCCTCCAAGGGTCAGGCCCCTATGGGCGCGTTGTGAAGCAGGATGTGGAAGGCGCTTTGGCGTCAGGAGGAAGGGACAGCATGCAATCTTTTACGAAACTTCCAACAGGGGGATTTTTCTCAGGGTTTGAACCTGCTGCTGCCCCCCAGCCCATAAGCATGGTACGCCGGGTGGTGGCCAAGCGCTTGACGGAATCTAAACAGATGATTCCTCATTTTTATGTCTCGGTTGACTGTGAGGTGGATGCGCTCTTGGAGGCCCGTAAAAGCCTCAATTCTCAAACAGAAGCCCAAGGCGTTAAAATCTCGGTGAACGATATTTTAATTCGGGCCTGTGCTTTAACGTTGAGACAGCTGCCGGAGGCGAATGCTGCTTGGGCAGAAGATGCTATTCATTTCTATGACCAGGTGGATGTTGCGGTGGCGGTTTCCATTGAAGGGGGCCTGATTACGCCAGTCATCCGAAATGCTGCCTCAAAGGGTATCTTGCACCTCTCCCAAGAGATGAAAACCCTCGCATCGCGAGCTAGGGAAGGGAAGCTGAAGCCTGAGGAATTCCAAGGCGGAACCTTCACCCTGTCAAACATGGGGATGTATGGTGTTCAGTCATTTTCAGCCATTTTAAACCCCCCTCAGGCTTGTATCTTGGCTGTGGGAGCGGGAGAAAAACGCCCCGTTGTGCGAGGAAATGCAATCGTTCCAGCAACGATGATGACCGTGACCCTTTCCGTGGATCACCGGGTGGTGGACGGTGCGGTAGCCGCCAAATTCTTGCAAATTTTTAAAGCTTTTGTTGAAAAACCTGTCACAATGCTGCTATAGATGGGGAACTCTTTTTTCTCGTTTGGAAGGTGAGTTTTGAAGGTAGAATGCGCAGGTATAGCTGATGAAGCAGGAAATTGAACAGTATCAGGAGCAAATCCTGGCCTCCCTTGAGCAAACCCAGGATCTGAAAGCCTTGGGTGCCTTGCGTGCCGACGTTTTTGGGAAAAAAAGCCCTTTAAGCGCTTGGCTGAAAGCTTTGGGTGGCTTAGAGCCTGAAGCTCGAAAAACCCAGGGAGAATTTGTAAATCTTTGTAAAACCAACTTAACCCAAGCCTTTGAAGCCCATCAAAGCGCTTTGGAAGCAAAAGCCCTGGAGGCGAGATTTTCAAAAGAAAAAGTGGACGTGACGTTACCCTCCCCCGGCAAAAAGCGAGGCTTTTTTCACCCCCTGGCCCAAACGTTGAAAGACATCAAGACCATTTTCCAAGAGATGGGCTTTTCGGTTCAAGAAGGACCTGATATTGAGGATGAGTTCCACAATTTTACAGCCCTCAACATTCCGCCCCATCACCCCGCCAGGGCAGAGCAAGACACGTTTTACCTTCCCAACGCTCCCGATGGCAAGCAGATGTTGCTGCGAACCCACACGTCTCCCGTCCAGATCCGTACCATGCTCCAGCAAAAACCGCCCCTCCGGTTTATCGCCCCAGGCAAGGTATACCGCTGTGATGATGACCCCACCCATGCCCCCATGTTTCACCAGGTTGAAGGGGTTGTGCTGGAGCCTGGCGTCCACATGGGACACTTGAAAGGGTGCTTAGAGGCATTTTGTCGTACTTTTTTTGAGAAAGAAACCCTGGCCCTTCGGTTTCGCCCGGGGTTTTTCCCTTTCACGGAACCCTCTGCAGAGGTAGACTTGTTGTGTGACCGTCAGGGGGCTCAGCTCAAAATTGGCGAGGGGAGCGATTGGTTAGAGGTTTTGGGCTGTGGCATGATCCACCCCGCTGTTTTAACGAATGTTGGGATTGACCCAACCCAGCACCAAGGCTTTGCCTTTGGGATGGGGGTGGAGCGCTTGGCGATGCTGAAATATGGCATTGGAGATTTAAGGCGCTTTTTTGAAAATGACCAACGTTGGTTGGCCCATTATGGATTTTAGGATTGATACACGATGAAATTCACCCTGTCCTGGTTAAAAGAGCACCTGGAAACAGACGCTTCCCTTGAGACAATCACCGAAGCCCTCACCCGCCTTGGGCTGGTGGTAGCAGGCGTGGAAGACCCTTCCTTGAAATGGGGAGCCTTTCGCGTTGCCCAGATTGTGTCGGCAGCCCCCCACCCCCAAGCAGACCGCCTCCAGGTGTGTTCCGTCCAAACAAGCCCAGGGAGCCCGATGCTGCAAATCGTGTGCGGTGCACCTAATGCAAGGGCTGGTCTGAAGAGCATCTTGGCCCTACCGGGGGATGTTATCCCGGAAACCGAGCAAGCCCTCAAAAAAGGAAAGATTCGCGGCGTTGAAAGCGAGGGCATGCTGTGCGCTTACGATGAGCTCTTGGCGGAAGACCACAAGCCATCCAACGCGCCGGATGGCATTATCGAAATTGAGGACTGCTTCCCCTTGGGGACCCCCTTGGTGGACATTATCGGGATTAATGATCCGGTGATCGAAATTGAAGTGACCCCAAACCGTGGCGACGCCCTGGGTGTGCGAGGCATTGCAAGAGATCTTGCAGCCTGCGGCGTGGGCAGGTTGAAACCGCTTGTGGGTCTGGACGAAGCCTTGAAGCTCCAGCAAGGCAACAGCCTCGTAGCCCTCAGCCCAGAAGCCCAAAACGGCTGCCCTTTGTTCGCAGCTTGCCGTATCCAAGGGGTTCGCAATGGGCCAAGCCCCGCCTGGCTCCAAGGGCGTCTCAAAGCCATCGGCCTTAATCCTATTTCTGCCTTGGTAGATATCACCAATTACCTTGCTTATGATCTGGGGCGCCCCCTTCACGTGTTCGATGCAGATCGTTTGCAGCTTCCTTTGACGGTGGGGCTCTCGAAGCCAGGGGAAGTTTTGGAAGCTTTAGATGATAAAACCTATACCCTCCCTGAAGGCTTGTTGGTGATTCGTGATGGCAGCGGGCAGGTGCACTCCCTGGCGGGGGTGATGGGAGCATCTCCCTCAGGTTGCACCCTGGAAACGACCCACATTCTCCTGGAATCTGCCTTTTTTGATCCTTTTTTTATAAGCGAAAGTGGCAAAGCAACGGGCATCCACAGCGATGCTCGGGCGCGGTTTGAGCGCGGCGCAGATCCTGAGCTTGTGCTTCCGGGACTTCAACGGGCTGTGGCTTTGATTCAATCCCTCTGCGGCGGAACTGTTCAAGAGGCTTGGGCCGCAGGAGAAATATCTCCACAAAAATCCCAGCCTCAGCCCCAACCGCGAATAAGGCTTTCCAGAGCCATGCTAGGGACGATCAGCGGGGTACAACCAGATCCTGAACAGATCACATCAATCCTAGAAAAGCTTGGCTTTTCAACTTTTTACCACCCAGAGGCAGACGAGTTTTGGGACGTTCACGTTCCCTCCTGGCGCTTTGATGTCGCCCTCCCCCAGGATTTAGTGGAAGAAGTGGTTCGGGTTTTAGGGTATGACAACATCCCCTCCACGCCCCTTCCTCTGAAGGCACCCGTCCGTCCCCACGTAACAGAGCTTGCTCTAGAAAAGATGTGTGAAGCGCTCGTTTCCCAGGGGTTTTATGAAACGGTGACCTGGTCTTTTCTCTCTTTACCAAAGGCACAGCTTTTTGGGGGGGGAGACCCTTCTCTCCAGCTGAACAACCCCATCAGCCGGGAGCTGGCGGTGATGCGTCCCTCTCTCTTTCCCCATTTGCTGGACCTCATGGGCTATCACGGAAAGCGCAGCCTCGTTTGCGCCCCTGTGTTTGAAGTGGGATCCAGCTATCACGGGATTCAGCCTAAAGATCAACGTAACTGCCTGGCAGGTGTTGTGCCTTTTGTAGCAGAGCGTCATTGGAAGCACCCTCCGGCGCCGGATGTCTTTGAACTGAAGGGAATCGTTTTGAATCTTCTGGAGGCCTGGGGAATCAAACCGAAAAATCTGCAGTGTGAAGCGGAAACTTTCAGCTGGTTTCACCCGGGGCGCCAAGGGGTGTTCAAGCAAGGCCCCAAAATCTTGGCATCGTTTGGAGAATTCCACCCTAGCGTTTTGAAGGCCCAGGGGCTTGTCGAGCGCTGCGGTGGCTTTGAGCTTTACCTGGATCAGCTTCCGCCACGTAAAGCAGCATCAGGAAAAGCAGCCCCTGTGCTCTCAGTCTACCAACCCGTAAGCCAAGATTTTGCGTTTGTAGCAGATGCAGATTTACCCATTGAAAAGCTGCTCAAGGCCATTGAAAAAGCCAGCGGTACGTTCTTAACCGCTTTGCAAGTGTTTGACGTGTTTGAAGATGCTTCCATGCTTGGGATTGGGAAGAAATCTGTGGCCCTGCGAGTGACCTGGCAATCTTCCCAGGGGACTCTAACGGACTCGGAAATCACTTCTCTCCGGACCCAGCTCTTAGGCCTGGTTCATCAAGCAACCCAAGCCACCCTACGAGACGATGGGACAAAGGAAACACCCGTATGACCAGCTATGAGACCTCCCATATCCGCAACTTTGCCATCATCGCCCACATCGACCACGGCAAGTCAACCCTTGCCGATCGGCTGATTGAAGCCTGCGGTGGGCTGGAGAGCCGAGAGCTGAAAGAGCAAATTTTAGACAACATGGATATAGAACGGGAGCGCGGCATTACCATCAAGGCCCAAACCGTTCGCCTGACTTACAAAGCTGACGATGGGCAGACCTATCAGCTCAATTTGATGGACACCCCCGGCCATGTAGACTTTGCCTATGAGGTGAGCCGGTCCTTGGCAGCCTGTGAGGGCTCCCTACTGGTGGTAGACGCAAGCCAAGGGGTGGAGGCCCAAACCATGGCCAACGTCTATCAGGCCATTGATAATAACCACGAGATCATCCCTGTTTTGAACAAGGTAGATCTGCCCGCGGCAGAGCCTGACCGGGTCAAGACACAAATTGAAGATGTCATTGGCCTAGATACCTCGGATGCCTTGCTCATTTCTGCCAAAACGGGCATCGGCATTCGTGACGTTTTAGAAGCTATCGTTAAACGCCTTCCTGCCCCTACGGGAAATCTGGAAGCGCCTTTGCAGGCGCTGTTGGTGGACAGCTGGTATGATCCCTACCTGGGGGTTGTTTTGCTGATCCGGGTTCGGGAAGGAAAAATTTATCAAGGCCTTCCCATCAAGATGATGGCAACGGGAGGGCATTATACCGTGGAGCAGGTGGGTGTCTTCACCCCAAAGAAGCAGAAGCTGGAATTTCTGGGCCCCGGTGAAATAGGCTATATGATTGCCGGCATTAAGCACGTGGCAGACTGCCAGGTGGGAGATACCATCACGGGGGAAAAAAACCCAACGCCTCAGCCGCTCCCCGGGTTTAAACCCAGCGTCCCTGTTGTGTTTTGTGGCCTTTTCCCTTCTGAATCCAGCGAATTTGAGCCCCTGCGGGAAAGCTTAAGCAAGCTGCGCTTGAATGATGCCAGCTTTGTTTTTGAACCTGAAAGCTCTGCCGCTCTAGGATTTGGGTTCCGTTGTGGGTTTCTTGGATTGCTTCATTTGGAGATTATCCAAGAGCGCCTAGAGCGGGAATTTAACTTAGATCTCGTCACCACCGCCCCCAGCGTCATCTACCGTGTTCACTTGAAAAATGACCAAATCCTAGAGCTGCACAACCCCACAGACATGCCGGATGTGGTGAAGATTGAGCGCATCGAAGAGCCTTGGATCAAAGCCACCATCTTTGTGCCCGACACCTATTTGGGGGCTGTGCTTTCTCTATGCACCGACCGCCGCGGGGTTCAGCAAGAGCTGACCTATGTGGGCGGAAGGGTGATGTTGATTTACCATTTACCCCTCAACGAGATTGTGTTTGATTTTTACGACCGTCTCAAGTCGATCAGCCGTGGCTATGCAAGCTTTGATTATCAAATGGATCACTATGAAGAAGGTGATTTGGTAAAGCTTTCCATTATGGTGAATGGAGACCCCGTGGATGCCCTCTCCTGTATGGTCCACCGTTCCTATGCAGAAAGCCGTGGACGCGGGCTTTGTATGCGTCTGAAAGACCTCATCCCCAGGCAGCTGTTTAAAATTGCGCTCCAAGCCTCCATCGGCGGGAAGATCGTCGCTCGAGAAACCATCTCAGCCCTCAGGAAAGACGTGACGGCCAAATGCTATGGGGGAGACATCAGCCGTAAGCGAAAATTGCTGGAGAAGCAGAAGGAAGGGAAAAAACGCATGCGTCAATTTGGAAGCGTTGAAATTCCTCAATCCGCCTTCCTCGCGGCTCTCAAAGGACAAGACGATTAGGAAGCAAGGGCGATGCTGTAAAAAGCCTCTTCATTGATCAGGATGGCAGGGTTTGAAGGATCATCTTCAAGCTTTTGGCGCAACTGATAAATGTGGGTTTCGAGGGTGTGGCTTAGGGTTTGAGGATGATAGCCCCAAACCTGGTTGAGGATTGTTTGTTTGTCCGCTTTTTGGCCAGGGCTTTGGAGCAAGAACAAGAGAAGCTCTGTCTCCTTTTCTCGCAACATCACCGTTTTGCCGTCTTTGCCTTGGAGCAAACGCTTTTGAGGGTAAAATGTGTAGAAACCTAAGCTGTAAGAAGAAGCGCAAGCGTTGCTGATCTGCTGGAGATGCTTTAAAAATTGCTCTAGCTTAAAAGGTTTTTCCAAAACGTCTCCACCTAGCGGGGCCTCTTTTGGAGCAGCCCCTAAAAAAAGAAACGGCCACTTCCAAGCCTCCAGAGCGGTTTCATCCCAAATCCAAGCCTGGACACCCTCGTAGCACTTCGCCTCTTGCTCAGAAGAAAAAATCTGTAGCTGAGCCTCAGGCAACCAAGTCGCAAAAATTTCCTGGATTAAATGTGCCGTCACCGAACACCGGGTTAAAAGCCCCCATACCAAATCCACGCTCCTCCTTTTTTTCTCTAGCTTAAGACTGAAATAAAAGCGCTGTCAGGGTATAATTTGAAAGCAGGATCAGGATTGACGCAGAAACCACGGCGCGGGTTGCCGCAACGCCAACCCCTTGGGCGCCTCCTGCAGAGGTATAGCCGTGGTAGCACCCCATCAAGCTGACCCAAAATCCAAAGCAGCAAGCCTTCACAAGGCCTGAGATCACATCTGTTGGCTCCAGAAAATCAAAGGTCTGCTTAAGGTAGCTTGCAGGGTTAAACCCAAGCTTATAGGTGCTCACCAGATAACCTCCAAAAATCCCCAAGCAATCTGCCACCATCACCAGCAAAGGCAGCATCAGCACCCCCGCTAAAAAACGAGGGAAAATGAGGTATCGAAAGGGGTTTGTGGAAAGGGTCACCAGTGCGTCAATTTGTTCTGTCACCCGCATGGTACCAAGTTCCGCTGCAATGGAGGCGCCTAAGCGCCCAGCAACCATCAGGCCCGCTAAAACAGGCCCCAGCTCCCGGGTCATGGATAACACAACAACCGTTGCGATGCTCCCCTCACCGTTAAACCGAGAAAAGCCCGTATAACTTTGGAGCGCCAAAACCATGCCTGTGAAAATAGCCGTCAGCCCCACCACCGGGAGGGAGAAATAGCCCATATCCAAAAATTGTTGCAGCCAAATGCGTCCATAATAGGGGGGTCGCAAGCCATCTTGAAGGGTTTTCCATGTGAACAGACTCACCCGCCCTACTGAAACAAGAAAACTAAAAAACAGGCGACCCATGGCCTCCAGAAAGCCAATCATGCAGTTCCTCCAACATAAATTCGATGGGGGCGCTTGCCAAGGCGCGTCAAAATTTCCCAAGAAACCGTCCCCGCAGCCGCAGCCAACGCATCCACAGTGATGTGTTGGTTGATCAGCTCCACCCAAGACCCAGGATAAACCCAATCCTCGGGTAAATCCGTTACATCAAGGGTCGCCAGATCCATTGAAATCCGTCCCACAACAGGAACCTCGCGCCCATTCACCATGGCCACTCCCCTGTTTCCAAGGCTGCGCATATAGCCATCTGCATAGCCCATGGAAATGGTGGCCAGCCGCATAGGACGCTCTGCCCAATAGGTTTGATCATACCCCACAGACTGCCCCTTTTGAACCGTTTGAAGTTGCAACACACGTGACCGAAGGGTTACCACTGGTTGCACAGCAGCTCGGAACACTTCTTCTGCTGTAAAGCTTGAGCCATAGAGCAAACGCCCCGGCCGCACCATGTCAAACCAATAATCTGGCCCGTGGAAAATTCCCCCAGACCCAGCAAAGCTTCCTGGCACCCCTGGAAGCAGATCTCGCACGGCTTCAAAAGCTTTTCGCTGCTGTTTATTATAAGGATGATCGGGCTGATAGGCACAAGCCAGGTGGCTCATCACATAATGGAGCTGTAAGCCATCAAAACCACCTCTGTCTTGAAGTTGCAGGCCCAATTCTTCAAACGAAAGCCCTAAACGAACCAGCCCCGTATCCACTTGCACAATCGCCCCAAGGTGCTTTTCTTTCTGGGCGGCATAGCGCTTCCACAGCGCCACTTGACCCACATCTGCTAAAACAGGAACCAGACGATGCTGATCAAAAACGGGCTCCGTTCCAGGCCAAAGACCATTGAGCACATAAATGGTGACAAAAGGGAGGTAGCCTCGAAGTTGAATCCCCTCTTCCAGAGTTGCTACAAAAAATTCTTTAGCACCCATCTCCGCAAGCTTACGTGCTACAGGCCCAACCCCCAGCCCATAGGCATCTGCCTTCACCACAGCTGAGCAAACGCAAGCACCCACTTTATCTTGCAAAAAGCGATAATTGTTTGCAAGGGCGTCCAAATTTACTTCACAAACCGAAGTAGCTGTTAGCGGAAGCTGATCTAGTACCTCAACAGGCGATGAGGGCAGGCTAACGGGGCGCATGGGACACTCGGTCATTGCTTATCAAGTTCGAAAACTTCGTCAGCTTGCCTTCAAAATGCAAATAGATGCTTCCAATGGGTCCGTGTCGCTGCTTCGCAATCACCACCTCCGCGCGGTTGTGTAGCCCTGCCATCTGCTGCTGCCATGCCTCCATTTTCTCTGTTCCCTCCTGAGGTTTCTTGCGAGATTCATAATATTCTTCCCGGTAGACGAATAAGACAACGTCCGCATCTTGTTCAATAGAACCTGATTCACGCAGGTCCGAAAGCTGAGGGCGTTTATCTTCCCGTTGTTCGACGGCTCGGGAAAGCTGAGAAAGGGCTAAAACAGGAACCTCCAGCTCTTTGGCAAGGGTTTTGAGACCCCGGGTGATTTCTGAGAGCTCTTGGACACGGTTTTCCGAGGACGTGCGCGTTGAAGAAAGCAACTGCAGATAATCAATCACGATGAGGCCAAGGCCTTGCTGACGCTGAAGCCGCCGCGCCCGGGTCCGCAAACCCGCAATGGTCAAGGCAGGGGTATCATCAATATAAAGGGGAAGGTGTCCCAATTGGCGAGACACATCCACAAATTTAGGGAAATCTTCTTGGGAAATAGCACCTCGCCGAATGCGATCTGACGAAATGCCTGTTTCTTGCCCCAACAAACGCATAGCCAACTGCTCAGAAGACATCTCTAGGGAAAAAAAAGCAACCCTGGCACCTTCCCCCTCTTTGCCCCGCAAGGATGCAAGCGCAGCGTTAAAAGCAATGTTTGTGGCAAGGGCAGTTTTCCCCATGGATGGTCGCCCTGCGAGAATGACCAGATCAGAGGGGTGAAACCCTCCCAACTGTTTATCTAAATCTTCAAATCCTGTCGTGACACCCACCACATGGCTGTCACGCTTGAAAGCGGTTTGAGCCGTCTGCACGGCCTCCGCCAATGCATTAGAAAAAGCTTGAAAGCCACGCTCTTTTTCTCCCAGCGTTGCCAGATCAAACAAGCGTTTTTCCGTTTGTTCGATGGTGTTCAACGGTGTCACGTCAAAGACATAGGCTTTCGCCTGTTGAACCAAATCTTCCCCTAAGTGGATCAGCTGACGCCTGAGGAATAGGTCATAAATCTGACGCCCATAGTCTAGGGTATTGGCAAAAGACACCACAAGCCCAGCCAAATTAGCTAGATATGCGCTGCCCCCAACGTCTGCCAAGGCTTCATCTTTTTTGAAATAGTGGCTGAGAGTGATGGGGCTTGCCAATTGCCCTCGATTCACAAAATGGAGGATCCCCTGATAGAGACGCTGATGAACCGGGTCATAAAAATGTTCCGCTTTAAGAAAATCGATGACTTTCTCTAAAGATTCATTATGGTGCAACAAGACACCCAGCAGGGCCTGTTCTGCTTCCATATTATGAGGGAGCAGCGAAAGCTCATCCCCTTGCCCAGGGGCATTTGCCGAATCGTTTGTCGTGTTAGAAAAAGAAGCGGAAACCCGTGTCACCCATAACTCTCAATCGGTACAATTTTCCCAATGCGCTTTCTTTGAAAAAGCTGTGTGGTGCCCGCTGCCGGACTCGAACCGGCACGATCGAAGATCGACAGATTTTAAGTCTGTTGTGTCTACCTATTCCACCAAGCGGGCAACCATTTTCAAAAACTATCCTTTTCTTCCGCTTTGATCAAGGGGGGATTTGGCAGGATCTATTTTTTCACGGCTCCCAGCAGGTAGTTCATCTCAAGCCTATTTGACAATTTCCAGGTTTGGGTTAGGGGTTGGAAAGAGATGCCTGAGAGCGTAAACTCATGAAAACCTTGCCTTTCCAAAAGCCAAGAAAGTTCATAAGGCGTGATGAATTTTTCCCACCTATGGGTGCCTGGGGGAACCCAGCCTAAAATTCTCTCCGCAGCGATAATCCCCAAAATATAGGACAAAAACGTGCGGTTCAGGGTGGAGAGGAGCAGCACCCCTCCTGGTCGCAGATAGGCTCCACAAAGTGTCAAAAAATCCCCCGGGTGCTGGACATGCTCCACAATCTCAAAAGCCGTGATCACATCAAACAAAAGCTCTGGCACCGGTAATGCTTCCAAGGGGCACCCATGGTAGGTAATGTCGAGCCCTTGCTCGACGGCATGTTGCTTTGCCACGGCGATGGCCTCAGGCACGGCATCAAGACCTGTGACGTGGGCGCCCATCCGTGCCAGGGGCTCTGCCGTTAAGCCACCCCCACAGCCCACATCCAAAAGGCGCAAGCCCTGCAGGGGTTTTAGAGCTGCAGCAGTGGCAGGAAGTAACCCGTGGCGTTGAATATAGTCCTTTGCAAAACGCAACCGGAGGGGGTTCAGCTGATGAAGGATGCGGTAAGGACCACGTTCATCCCACCAGGTTCCTGCAAAGGGCTTAAAATGTTCCAGCTCTTTTGGGTCTGTAGAAGAAAAAGCGTCGCCGTGGTTTTGGCGCTGGGATGGATGTGCCACAAAACCTCCTAAAGTGCAAAATTCTCCCCCAGATAAACCTGGCGAACTTTCAGATCCGACACAATCTCTTGGGGTGTTCCTTCTTTGATAACGTGCCCCTCATTGATAATATAGGCACGATCTACGATCTGCAACATGTCTCGGACATTGTGATCTGTGATCAAAATGCCAATAAAGCGCTCCTTAAGGTGCAAAATCAAAGCCCGGAGGTCTCCAATGGCCTTGGGGTCAATGCCTGCAAGGGGCTCATCTAGCAAGATAAATTGGGGGTTTCCAGCCAAAGCCCTCGCGATTTCAACCCGGCGTCGTTCCCCTCCTGAAAGGGTTAGGGCAGAAGACGTGCGAATCTTGGTTAAAGAAAATTCTTCCAAAAGGCTTTCTAATTGCTTTTCCCGAACGGTGGGGTCTTTTTCTAAAACCTCTAAAACCGCCTTGATATTTTCTTCAACGGTGAGGCCTCTAAAAATAGAAGATTCTTGGGGCAAATAGCGGATACCCAGGCGAGCCCGGCGATACATGGGCAAGCGCGTAATGTCTTGACCATTCAAGAGGATACGCCCTTCATCTGGAGACACAAGGCCTGTCATCATGGAAAAACTGGTTGTTTTTCCAGCTCCGTTAGGGCCCAACAACCCTATAATCTCGCCTTTTTTTAACGTAAGGCTCACGTTGTCAACCACCCGTTTCCCCCGAAAGCTTTTTAAGAGATTCTTGGCTTCCAGGTAGGCTTGGTTTTGATCTTGGAGCAACGGTTTTGCCTGTTGTGCTGTTCCCCAGCTAAGGAGCGCTTGAAATAAAGAGGGAGGCATCAGTAAGCCCTTTTCAATTTTTGGGTCGATTTGGCTGCGGGTTTCAGCATGGCTCGAATCCTTCCCCCTGAAACAGGCGAACCCGTTTTAGAATCTGCACCCATCACCGCCGTCCTTTTTTTAAAATCTATTCTCATGTGAGAGCCCTTCACCAGGTTGTCCCCTTGTAAAAGGGTTACATTGCCCTTGAGAACAGCTTTTTGCGTCGCTGCATCATACTGACCCCAATCCCCTTCTGCAAGGTAATCCTCCGTTGAAACCACCACATGGTCCTGGGCTACCACCTTGTCCAGTTCCCACGCCTCCCTTGGAGCAAAAGATGGGCCAAGAGGGATTTTAGCTGGTTTAGGCTTAAAAAAGGCTGTCAAAGTTTTGGCTTTGATAACCTTACCTTTTTGCGTAAAGAATGCGTTACCTGTTGCAAGCACCTGCTGTTTTTGCTGTTGATATTGAATTTCTTGGGCTTTTAAGTTTTCAGAAGCGGTTAATAGCTGAACCTCTTTTCCTCTCAAGCGCAAAATTTCTTTGGGCACGTCATAGAGGGCCTCTTCAGCAACGCCCTTGCCCTGAGATGTCTCAAAACGCACCTTCCCTCTAGCCACTAAGTGGGTTAGTTCTCGATCTGGGTCAGACAAGGGTTTTGAAAAATGGGCTGAGAGGTTATCTGAAAAAAGCACCAGGTCTCCCTTTTGGACCCGAACATTTTGCGACGCCGTGCACGTATGTTTCAGGTCATCGCACCGAATTTCTTTTTCTGCATCAATCAAGACAGAAGATGTTTCCTGGGTGAGAGGTGCTGCGCGAGGATGCTGTGGGTTTATTGAAGCTGCAAAACCTGAATGGGGTTCCAAAGCTATCCCCAAGATAACCCAAAAGAAAAACAAGGCTCCCTTAAAATGAAGAAACAAACCAATCTTTGGTTTAGCTTCAAAGGATAAGCGACACGTCTCCATAGGCTCTACTTAACGGCTGAAGGATGGGGATAGATAACCAAGCGCGCATTCCCCTTCAACACCAAAATATGGCCTTGCCCTTCTTCTTGAAGGGAAAAACTATCCGCCGTCGCTGTGCCCGTTGGGCCTGAAGCTTTCACAGGATGAGGCCCCTCCACGTGCTTGGCTTTAAGGTCTACCGTGGCCATCTTTGTTTTAAGCTGATAGCCTAAAACATCTTGGAGCGCCACCTGGTGCTTGAGAGTTAGCAAGCCGTCTTTTTCTCGAAACTCACCTCGTTCAGCTTTCAGCGTTACCCAACTCCCCCCTGTCTTCGTGACCTTACCCTCTGGGTTAATCAAAGAAACTTGCCCTGATAAAATATTTTGCGCTCGCGTAGCCCACACCTCATACGCCTCCCCTTTGTCAGTTTTAGAAATGAAGCGGGGAGCTTCCATGGTATTTTCGAGGACTGAGAGCTTCGTAGATATGTCCCCAGATGCAGCTTTCGAAAAGAAAGATTGAGCAAAAGGCCACCCCATCAAAAGCACAATAAAAAACAAAAATGAACAAACGAAGAGGCGCTTCGCAAACAAGACAAGAACGGTGTAAATTTTAGTATGGTTCAAATCCATTCAAATGACCCTGGGCACTTTCTTCACAACTCACAATCTCGCGCATGAACAAAACCAAGCACGGTCTGTTCAGCATCCAAGATTTTCAACAAACCAACGGCTTCTCGACGCATCAATGCTTGGGCATCCTTGATAAGGGTTAGATGAAAAACGGACATAAGCGGCTTTAGAGGGAGCTCTTTCAAAAGCGCTTGGGGAGATTTTGAAAGCGAAAGATCTTCCAAACACAAAACAGAAGCGTTTTCTGGCGACTCCCCCACCAACACATATTCCAGTCTGTTTTGAGCCATGGCAAAAAGGGCTTCTTGGAAAGAAGCACTGGAGGGCAAAAAAGGGATTTCATCCACAGGTCGCATCACTTCCTCAACAGCGCAAAGCCTACGTCCCAGCGAACCCCCCGGGTGGCGCTCCCGGTAATCCTCAGGTTCAAAAGAACGTAAATGAAGGAGAGCTGCCGCAAGGGCATCCCCCAAAGCCAGCATCATGGTTGTAGAGGTGGTGGGGGCAAGCCCCATGGGGCAAGCCTCTGAAAGGGATGGAAGTGTCAGCACTCTCTCGCAAAGCTTGGAAAGCTTACTTTCTGGGCGTGATGTAATCAGAACAGAAAAAAGTCCAAGCTGATTTGCGTAAGCCAATAGATGGTAAAGTTCTTGGGTTTCACCTGAATTTGACAGAACAATCAGCGCATCTGTTGGGGATAAAAAACCGAGATCCCCATGGTTAGCTTCTGTTGGGTGGAGGAAGCAAGCAGGGGTTCCTGTGGAGGAAAGCGTGGATGCAATTTTTTGGGCAATATGGCCGCTCTTCCCAACGCCCGCCAAAATTACCTTGCCTTTTGTCAGCAACAGACGCTCAACAGCTTCTTCAAAAGGCGCACCCAAGCTGTTCGCCAACGTCTGCAGGCTCTTGCTTTCTGTTTCTAAAACGCTGCGGGCTATCTCCAAAACAGCAGCCCCCGAAGAAACCTGGCGTTGGGTTGGTAAACTCATCATAGACATTCGTTAATACATAACCACACTTAAATTTATCGCAAACCCCCTACAATCTTTTGCAGTAACGCAAAAAGGAAGCACTGTGAGAGATTCTACACAGCTTTTTTCCAAAAATCTAGACTGAGTTCACCTTGAAGCATAACGCAAATGTGGTTTTTTTTTAAAAAATATGTTATACAGTAGGTAGCGATTTTTTATGCTTTTTTAGGAGAATCTTTGCCTGGAAGCAAGTTAAAATTTTAATTTTTTGCCAATTAGGAGGAAGGTATGGGAGGCTGTTTTTCGACTTTGCAAGACCTATCTGGTGCTTTTCCATCGAAACTTTCTCCTAATTCTTTCACCTATGGAGCAGTGGACTTGGGCACGAACACGTGCCGCATGTTGATCGCCAAGCCTGATCTTTATTACCTAAATCCAAAAGGGTTTGAAACCGTCGACACGTTTTCTCGCGTGATCCGTTTTGGCCAAGATTTAGAAGAAACGGGATCCCTTTCCCAAGAAGCCATACGCCGCGCTTTAATAGCCCTTGAAGAGTGTGCCCGCAGGTTTGATTTCTATCAAGTTGACCATTTTCGGTGTGTCGCCACAGCAGCTTGTCGCGAAGCAAAAAATGCTTCTGAATTTTTGGCCCAGGTAAAAAATGAAACGGGGCTTGCTGTTGAAATTATTTCCCCTGAAGAGGAATCTTTACTAGCAGTGGCAGGCTGCTTTGACCTTGTCAGCAATAAAATCCCCTATTGCATTGTGTTTGATATCGGGGGAGGCAGTACAGAAGTTGCACTTATTGAGGTATTTGAGGCTCAAAAATTCAAAATCCTGGATTGGGTTTCTCTACCTTACGGCATTTTAACCCTTTCGGATGCTGTTTGCTCCTTGGAAGAAAAACAGACTGCAACAGAGCAAATTTCTTTTGAAATGAACGAATTTGCAATCCGAAATGATCTGTTTGCTCACATGCGAGACAAAAAAATTCAGATGATAGGCGCTTCCGGCACTGTCACAACCCTTGCTGCCATCATGTTAAACCTAGAGCGCTATAGCCGCTCTCGCGTTCATAAAACCCTTTTGCCAGCCCATGAAATCCAACGCGTAGTTCATCAGCTATGGAGCATGAAGCCGAGCGAGCGCCTTTCTCATCCTTGTATAGGTCCCCAACGGATGGATTTTATCATGGGGGGGGTTGCTATTTTCCAGGGAATTTATGATATTCTCACCGTAGACCCCGTTGTAGTTGCAGATCGCGGGGTTCGAGAAGGTATTTTGCGTCATCTGATGACACAATTTCCCCCGGAGCCCAAAGATTTTTTCCCTTCTGCAGCTTAGGGTTTCATCTCTTAAAATTCTAGGAAGGAATTGTTTATGGGAAAGGTAAGAGCGGCAAAATCTGGAGCACGCTTTGAAAAAATTACCCTTCGCACTGCGCGGGGGCGCACGACTTCCTCCCAAAAGTGGTTGACCCGTCAGCTTAACGACCCGTATGTTCACCAAGCCCATTTAATGGGATACCGTTCTCGTGCAGCGTTTAAACTGCGGGAGCTTGATGATGCTTGGCATTTTCTCAAGCCAGGCCAACGGGTTGTGGATTTGGGGGCAGCTCCTGGAGGCTGGAGCCAGGTTGCGGTTGAACGCATTCATGCTTCCCCTGAAAAAAACCTGCTTGTAGGTATTGATCTTCTGGAGATTGAGCCCATCCCTGGAACTGTTTTTTTGCAGGGAGATTTTTTAGATGAGGCTAAAATTCAACAGGTATGTCAGCTTCTCACAGGCCCCGTGGACGTTGTGTTGAGCGATATGGCTGCTTCCACAACAGGCCAAAAACAGATCGATCACCTGCGAACCATGGCGTTGGTAGAAGCTGGATTTGATTTTGCCCAGGAAGTGTTGGCCCCTGGAGGCGTTTTTGTTGCAAAAACCCTCCAAGGAGGCACTGAAACGAAGCTGCTCTCAAAATTAAAACAGCGTTTTCGCCAAGTGGTTCATGCAAAACCTCCTGCAAGCCGTCCGGCGTCTTGCGAGATGTACCTTATCGCCATGGGGTTTCGTCTATGACCCCTGGTGCACGCTTCCAAGCCGTTTTAGATATTTTAGATGCGTTTGAGCAAAACAGCCAAGCTCCCTTAGACCAATTTCTCACCTTTTACCTAAAAAAGCGTCGTTACATTGGCTCAAAAGACCGTATTTTTATTAATGAGATGGTCTACCAGCTTTTTCGCTATTGGGGGAAAATTCAAGCCATTGCCATGATGCAAGGCATTGTTCTGGAAAGCCTCCATCCAGAAAAGCGAAATCGTTTGCGGTTATTGATTTTTTTGATTCACGGAACCCATGCTTCCCACGCAGAAATCGCCTGCCGTTTTAATGGTCAGCATCACCACCCCACACCTCTCGTGTCTGAGGAAAAAAGGCTTTTCAAAGAAGCCGAGGCCATTTCAGTAGAAAACCTCCCCCTTTGGGCCCAAGCTGAAGTTCCGCCAGAGCTTTTGGGACTCTTTCAGAGTGCTTTTGGAGAAAAAGCCTTAGCCCACGGCAAAGCTTTGCAAACAGAAGCGCCTGTTGATTTGCGAGTTAACACCTTAAAAAATTCTCCAGAAGAACTCCAAGCTCACCTGGCCTCGGAGGGTATCAACACCCATCCAACCCAATTATCTCCCTTTGGGTTACGGCTTTCTAAGCGTCAGTCTTTGTCCCACCTGGAAGCCTTTCAACAAGGCCATTTTGAAATCCAAGATGAGGGGTCCCAGCTGATTGCTTTGTTGATGGACCCAAAGCCAGGGGAAAAGATAGCCGATTTTTGCGCGGGCGCTGGGGGCAAGACCCTTGCCCTTGCTGCGATAATGCGTGGCAAAGGCAGAATTTGGGCCTGTGATATTGCCCAGTGGCGGCTCCAGCGGGCTCAAGTGCGCCTACGCCGCGCCGATGTGCAAAATGTGACGATACAGCCTCTTGCGCTTTCAGCTGATCCATGGATCCAAGCAAACCTCGGAAAAATGGATCGGGTTTTGGTGGATGCGCCTTGTAGCGGTGTTGGAACCTGGAGGCGCCAACCTGAGAAAAAATGGCGGCTGTGTCTTGGGGACCTGAAACGTTTATTTGAGGTTCAGCAGCAAATTCTTAAAAATGCTTCCCAGCTTGTTAAACCTGAGGGTGAACTGTTCTATGCCACCTGCTCGCTTTTTTCTGAAGAGAATGAATGCCAGATTGAACGCTTTTTAAAAAACAACCCAGAATTTATAAAAATTCCCATGGAAACACGCTGGCGCAAGCAGCTTCCTGATCAAACACCTCCTGTTTGGGTTGAAGACTGTCTTCGGCTTACGCCCCTTGAGCACCAAACAGACGGGTTTTTCATGGCAATTTTAAAGCGTGTTTCTTGATGAGCCTGTTTTTACACAAACTCAGGCTACAAATCTAGCGCCCTTTCTTTCTCTAATTTTTGCGCCATCCATAAGATATCCCGCGCAACAGGGGTGGCGACAGACCCTCCAGAGCCACCATGTTCGATGAGAACCGCAATGCTATAACGGGGATCGTGGAGGGGTGCATAGCCACAAAAAAGCGCATGTTCTCGCTCATGCCAGGGCAGATGCGTGGTTTTGGTGCGCCCTGCTTTGCGGTCTTCAAGGCTGATCCGGCGCACCTGGCTGGTGCCCGTTTTGCCCGCCATCTCAGCATGAGCATAAGGAATTCGCCAGTTATACGCCGTCCCCCGGGGGTCATTGACTGCCCCTATCATGCCGTTGCGCACAAGCTCCATATGCTCAGGGAGAATCTTGAGGGGGATATCGGGGAAAATTTTGGAAGGTTGCTCCCCTGTCAGCAAGTAAGATGGAGAAACCATCGTCCCTGTTGCTAATCTAGCGGCCATCACCGCCAACTGAAGGGGGGTGGAAAGGATCATTCCCTGGCCAATGCTTGTTAACAGGGTGTCGCTAACAGTCCAGCGCGCCTTTCGATGCTCCCGCTTCCAAGCAGGAGACGGAAGGAGTCCTGTTTTTTCTCCGGGAAAATCCTCAAAAAACCGCTGCCCCAAGCCAAATGCCTGCAAAAAAGGTAAGAGACGCTCAATCCCCAAGCGGCGCCCTGTTTCGTAGAAAAAAACGTCACAAGAGCACATCAGCGCTTCGTGTACATTGACAGGCCCGTGCCCCCCTGTTTTGTGGGCCCAACAGTGAAAACGATGGTTATGGACGGTGCTATAACCCGCACAAGAGATGCGTTGGGTAGGCAAGATTGCTTCTTCTGAAAGGGCCGCCAAAGCCACCAGCATTTTTAAGGTTGAGCCCGGCGCGTAAAGCCCCGACATCACCTTGTTTAACAGGGGATTATAGGGGTTTTCGGTGACGTCTTTCCAAACAGTTTTGCTGATACCCCGAACAAATAAATTTGGGTTGAAAGAAGGGCTGGAGACAAAGGCTAAAATCTCTCCGGTTTTCGCATTGAGCACTGCTGTCGCAGCACTTGGAAACTCCTGGAGCCTTTGGGCTGCATAGGCTTGAAGCCGGTGGTCTAGGGAAAGCGAGAGATCCCTCCCGATTTTAGGAGCCTGGTAACCAAGGTCCCGCACCACCTGACGGCGGGCATTAATTTCAACAGAACGAGACCCCTCAAGCCCTTGAAGGGCATCATTACATACTTTCTCAATCCCCGCCTTGCCCAGGTAGAAACCAGGAATTTTTGAAGATTTATATTGAGCCGCTTCCTGCTTTGAAGGATATCCCACATATCCAATGAGGTGAGCGATCGCGTCGTCATAGAGGTAGCGCCGCTGTTGCCCCACTTCAACAACAACGCCAGGGAGCGCCTCTCGGTTTGTCTCAATGGCAGAAACCTCTTCCCAGCTCAATTGGTCTTTGATTAAAAGGGGCACCAAACTGGAAGATTTTTGGCTTAAATTTTGGAGCAGCTGCTCCGTGTCGGTTTCGGACAAATCGATGAAGGCTTGGAGGCTTCGGATGGCTTCTTCAAGATCAGGGGCTTTTTCTGCTAGCAGCACCACCTGAAAGCTATTTTCATTGCTCACAAGGGGCTTTCCCCAGCGGTCTAAGATGCGTCCCCGCGGCGCAGGGATCAACCGGAAAGCAATGCGGTTTTCGTCTGAAAGGGTTTGATAACGGTGGCTTTCCAAAATTTGTAATTGATAGATGCGCCCCACCAGCCCCAACATTAAAACAGTTTTACCAGCACCCAACAGAAATGTTCTGCGGGTCATCTGTTGGGAGTGTTCGAGGATAACGTAAGACATCAAGCTTGCTCTAACAGTCGCTTGGTTTTTAGGAGGGTGTAAAAAACAATAGGATAAGAGACAAGGGTTCCTAAATAGGTGTAAAATAGCTGTTTTTGAGGTTGACATTGACCCAACAATACCCAATCCAGCAGGTAACAGGCGAACGTGAAAAACAACATACAAAAGCCGAATGCAACCCAAACAACACTAAACGATGCCTGGAAAAGGGAGCGACGTTGGGATAACGTCATTAAAAATGTTAATAAAAAAGTCAAAAATGTTTTGCCAAAATCGACACCTGATAAACCATCAATGACCAGGCTCACCATAAAAAGCCCCGAAAAAGGGAGTAAATCTGGTCGATAGATCGTCCAATAAAACAACGTGCTGTGGGCGAACAAAAGGGGGAAGCTATCCAACACAAATTCATCAATTAAAGCAGCACCCAATAGGGAAAAAAAGGGGATAAATCTCAGCAAAGTTTTTAGCAATCTTGCAGAAAACGGGAGAACAACCATGGGTGTTGGCTAATCAGAAGGCGTTTGAGCGTTTGCAAACCCCTGGTTCAAAGGCCCTATCCCAACTTGAACAAACTCCAAGCGATGCCAAGGAATGTAAGTGTGAATGGAAAGCCCCCCTTCTGGCGTGTAGGCCAAATGCCCTACACGATGCCCCGGCGGAAACTTTCCCCCGTGGCGTGAGGTAACCAAAATTTCAGAAACGTCCAGCGGACGATTTTCTTGGAGATAAATGAGAAAAGGATGGGCAGACCCATTTCCCGCCAAAATAGCCTCAATCTGGCTGGAAAGACCCTTGACGGGAATCCGAGAATCCCTGTGCGTTAATGGCATCACCCGAGCCGCATGCTCGCTGACTTCATGAACCTGGCCAACAATGCCGTAGGGAGAAAAAACCGGTTGCCCTTTTCGAATACCCGAAGAAGATCCCCCCGCGATCAAAAAAAAGTGATTCCAGCCTTTTAGTGGGCTGCTGAGTACAGGAACTGTCAGCATTTTTTGGGGGAGATCTGGCAGCACCGTGAGGGTTCTCCTAAGCCCTTCATTTTCTTGTTGGATATAAGCCAGTGAAACCAATTTTTGCCGCAACTCACTATTTTCTATCTCTAATCGGCGCTGTTGTTCAAGAAGTTGCTGCCCATTTAACATGAATTGTTTGAGCTCTATAAAACGATCGGTTGCCCCATGAAACGACAAACGAAATCGTCCATTGGCTTCCAAAAAGAGATGCCGAACCGGCTCTAAAAGAGGTGATGAGGTTTTTGAGACATACAAGAGCGTTATAGACAGAAAAAAAGATACAAAGAAAAATAAATATTTTTTGAGGGGCAGGATAGAAAACGTGAAGAGATCTAAAAACGTCTGCCTAAAATGATTACCTTTCAAAACGCGCACGGAGAAAGGCGAAAAAGGCATTTTTTTGATATATAAAGACATGGGAACTCTGACGTGTTGCGTAAGAAAAGATCCTTTCCCACACTAAATGCTATTCCCCATCAAAGGTCAAGCCTAAATTTGTGGGTAAACTCAGATGAAACAAAATCCAGAAGAAAGCCTCTGCTCTGCTGCCCAGGCAAAGCATCACATACCTGGGCATACAAGATAAACAAAAGGGGCGTGAGGCCCCCCTCCTCTATTCAGAGAAAGAGGAACCCCCTTTTCTTCAACAAAAAAGAGCTACACCAAGAGTCCTAAAATTGGATCCTAGTTCCTAAGATAACCGTATTAGCCCTCTGATTTTTCACCCCTTTGACCGCTCCGCCCAGTGCGTTGGAAAGCATACGTGCTTCGTAAAGGGCACTTGGGTTTTTGAGGTTGTGGTTTGCATATTCACCATACACCACCAAGCCCTCAGCTACCTTATGCTCAACACCCCCGGCAAAAACATCTCCTTTGGCTTTATGATTCTCAAACCCTGTTTTGCGCTCACTGTGATAATATCCAAGGCTCACCTTTGTGTCAGGTGTAAAGGCATAGCTTACCCCCAGGTTAAACATGTCCGCCGCACGGGCTTTACTGGCGACGTAATTGAGAGGTGCAGACAAAGCGGGCGTAGCTGGATAAGGGTCCACACCAGCAACATCCGTCTTCAGCTGATTCGACTTCCCTCCTCGCATATATTCCGCACCAAAACTGAAGTTTTTATACTCCACAACACCACCTACAGCCCACGCACGGGTATTTTCCCGGTCTAGGAATTGACCCGCAACTGCTTTTCTCTCAGGTCTTGTAGTTCCAGCAATCCCTGTCAAAGAAAGGGAAAGCTTAAGACCGTTTTGTAATTCTCTCATATAATTCAAACCAGCGGAGATGCTGTTACGATCGAAGGGCACCGGCGCATCCGCGTTAGGATGAGAAGCCGTATTCAATTTCGCAGAACCATCGTGTTTCGTATCAGGCGCAAAACTAATCCCCAATTGAACACCTTCTAAACGTGGCGTTACGTAGGCAATTTTGGTTGCATCTCCTGTATCTCCCGGAAGGTCAACTGTGGTTTTAACACCCGTCGTAACCGCAAGGATATTTTCAAAACTGCCGTCAAATCCACCGGAACCAACCTGAGTATCAAAACCACCTACCGCCATGATGTCCTCAACACCTGCGGTATCTCCCAAGATTACACTCCCCCAATTTCCTTCAAATTTGAGGTAGGTCTCTCGCACAGAGTTTGTCGCGTTGGTGTCTCCTGTAAGGCTGAAATGCAAGGAATAATCTAGCCCAAAATCTGATTTTCCAAAAACTTTAAAATTGATTTTAGAGCTATCCAAAGAAAACATGGCGCTATCAGCTTTAGATTTTGCATCATCAGGGTCGGCGGCCACCGTTTTAAATGTTTGAACTGTTCTTTGGCTTTGCTCACCTGAGATAACATTAAAAGAAGATTTTCCAGAAATTTCTAGACGTAATTTTTTCTCTTTCTCTTTTTCCTTCGGGGCCTCAACCTTCGGGACCGCAAAATTGCGAGAGGTTGCTTTAGATGACGCACCCTTGTTCGTGGCCAAAGCAAAAGAAACGACGGAAACTGATAAACAGGTAGCAATGCCTACAATCTTTTTCATGGGAAAATCCTCCTTTTTTTATTTATTTTGAGAGAAAGGATTAAGGGAAAAATCTGCTCAAAACCCTTTAATATTTCTTATCTGGAAGAGATAAAACCATGCCTTGCCTTGAAAATCAACTAAAATTCTATAAAAATTAAAAAAATATGTATGCCAACAAAAAGTTCCTTGAAAAAGAACGAAAAAAAGCATAGCGCTGGAATAATTTCTTTACTTTTCTTATAATTTTTTATAATGTCGCTGAGGTATTTGGTGTGGTCTAAACGGTTTAATTTTTTCGATGGAAATAAACGAAACTTCTGAAGTTTGCTTGAGTCGCCTGGTTGTTCAAGAGCGTGTTCTTGGGAACCAAATTGATGCCCTAACCTCATTCCCTCTTTATGACCAATTTGCTGTGCAACGCTTAAAGCGCTTTAAGTTAGATGTCGTTAATCAGATTGAAAAAATTAAGAACACCGCGCTTCCCGATATCATCGCATAGCCGTTGGTAAGCCCCTTGGCTTCCTTTAGTTAATATTCACAAAAGCGCCTTTAATCCCAACCAAAGCTTTTGCATTAATGTTGACGGTGGTGGTGCCTTGGATACCCACAGTAAGGCCGCTGACGTTGACACCTCCTGCATTTCCCGCCAGCTTGATCCCCATCTTGGCGTCCATCTGAATCTTGCCTGTGACTTGAATGTCCAGGTTGCCTCCAATGGAAAGCTTCATGTTGCGCCCCACCTTGTGGGTTTCATGCCCTGATGTGTGGACCGAGATATCGCCCCCCTTCACATCAATCGACATATTGCCGCTTGTGACCGTCACATGGTCGTCCCCATGCACCCGCACGGTTCGATTTCCTTTTTTGAGGATAAGCTCATGATTTCCGGCTTCTAGCGTCGTGGTTTGATCGCCGTGCTTGATCAATAAGGCGACATCCCCCCGATGCAAGGTGGTGGACAGATTCCCCTTTTGGCTACCTTTTGCCTGAAGCTCCAAACTGCGGCTCCCCTTCACCAACGTCAGGCTGTCGTCTCCTTTACCTTGGGTTGGCTTATCGTCTCCTTTCAACACAACAGCCCGATCTCCCCGGTGAATGGTCGTGGTGGAGCTCCCCGTTTGAATGTCTGTTGTTTCAGAATCTTCAATCACAAATACTGCATGCTTTTGGGCATGGAGGTAAACCTCTTCCGCCTCTTTTTTGTCCTCAAAGCGCAGTTCATTAAACCCCTCCCCCCCCTTTGAGGAATTGCTCTTAAGGGTGCTTTTCGTGGGCTCATTCGGCAGGTAGGGCGGTTTGTGGGTTCCGTTATAAACGCACCCCACCACCAGCGGCTGGTCAGGGTCTCCGTCTAAATATGAAATGACAACTTCTTGACCCACCCGGGGCGTGCTGAGAAACCCCCACCCTTGGCTGGCCAAGGGATAGGAAACCCGCACCCAACACGAGCTGTTCTCATCAGCCTTACTTCGAATATCCCAGTGAAATTTAACCTTGATTCGCCCGTAGGCTTCCGTCCAAATTTCTTCTCCTGCTTTCCCTGTCACCACCGCTGTCTGGGTTCCATAAATCCGAGGCTTCGGCGTTATTTGAAGGGGGCGGTGGGCGGTGTGATCTGGAAAAACCGTCGCCTCGTTGGTATAGGCATGGAAATAGGGCGCCCCCTTTTCTTGCCCATGTAACGTCAGCCGATGCATCACCCTAAACGCAACATATCCTTTATTCAGCCCATCATCTGGGTGATGTTTCACCTGAAATTTTGCCCCAGCAAACATCCCCGGGATCGACGTCTCCCCCTTCAACAGCGTTTCCATAAATTCTTCGGCTTGAAGGCGCAATTTCACCAACGCCTCTCCTTCGTTGAAGGTGCTATATTTTCCGGGATAATGATAAACCTGCCCAGGAACCGCGTGATGGGTTCCCTTCCGATTAGCATAAAGCGTCTTATCGGGTGTCTCAAAACAAAAGTCTCCCAGCCCAACCCCTTGGGGAACCACCCGCTGGCTTTGGTTCAAAGCGATAATCCGGTTTAGCTGAGGTTCTTCTCCCCGCATGGGCTCATAAGCATAGCTTGAAGGCTTCAGAGCCTGATACCCATCCACGTCATCGGTTAACACGAGACAGTGCTCGGAATCTGTCATGGTGAAGTAGTATGAGATGCCATATTCTTCCATAAGCCGCGACACAAAGTGAAAATGGCTTTCATTGTATTGAACGCAAAACGGTCGCTGCTGTTTTCCGCACTGGGTGGTGCGGTCCTTAAACAGAACATTATTTTCTCTCAAGATGGTTTTGATGATGTCTAAAGGAGACTGCTCTTGAAAAATACGACAATCTTGTGTGTGACGCAGCAAAGCAAACAAAGGGGAAAGAACAAGACGATAAAAAACAGGCTCTGTTTTGGGGAAAAGGGGAACTTGCAGCTGTTCAATGGAATCTAAACACCCATGGAAAAAACGCTTTTCATGGCCTAAGGCCATCACAAACCCCATAGGCTTGCCAAGAAGCTCTTTAAACTGCAGTCCTTTCCCCAGAAGCTGGCCTTTTAACACGATGGTGAAAGGCTCTGACAGCTGCTCTTGAACCTCTATCTCAAGGCACTCAAACCCTGTGTGCTTAAGGGGGCCTGAGGCAACCTGAAGCAAGGAGGGTTTTTGTAGCAGAAAAGCCATGGCTTAGCCCGCTCCCGCCACCGTCATTCGATCAACCCGCAAGGTGGGTGCCGCCACATTTCCCCGCAGCACCAGGTCATTGGCCGGCGTGATGCTGCGAAACATTTCGGGCAATGTGCCTGCAATGGTCACTTCATGCACCGGAACCGTCAGCTGCCCTTTTTCAATCAAAAATCCATGGGCCCCCATGCTGTAGTCCCCCGTTAAGCTGTTCACCCCCATCCCCATCAAACCTGTCACATAAAAACCCCGCTCGATGGGAGACAAAAGGCTCTGCAAATCATCTTTTCCAGGCAACATGTAAAAATTGCTGCACGCTATGCCAGGAGATCCCCCAAACCCTAAGGAGGCATGGCCTGTGGGAGGCAAATTAAGCTTTCGCGCCGCATACAGGTTCAAAAGCCAGGAGGTTAAGACACCTTCTTCCACCACTTTCAGGTGCTGAACAGGAAGCCCCTCTCCATCAAAAGCCCGGGAACCAAACCCCCGCTTCAACAAAGGATCGTCCACAAGGGTGACGTCAGAGGGGAAAATTTGGGTGCCCAAAGCATCTTGAAGAAAGCTGGTTTTTCGGGCTATTTCACTCCCCTTAATCGCCCCCAGCAAATATCCCAGAAGGGATCGGCTGATCAGCGCATCATAGACCACCGGCACGTGGCATGTTTCAAGTTTTCGAGGATTTAAACGCCGCACGGCTTTGTCCCCCGCTGTCTTTCCAATCAGGCGAGGATCTTCTAAATCTTCAAAAAAAACAGCAGAATGGCCATAAGCTTCCCGCTGTTTATCCCCCCCTTTTTCAGCCAAAACCGAAGCCCATAAGCCGAAGGAAGAATCTTTGGAAACCCCTGAAAAGCCTCTAGATGTTTTCAGCAACAGGGTGGACTTTCCCCAAGAAATAGACGCTCCTTCTGAGCTCACCACACCTGGAACGTCCAGTGCCGCTTGCTCACACGCCAACACCAGATCCCGCAATTCAGCAGGGGATGGCACCGCACTGTCATAGCTTTCAAGATCCAATTTCGATGCATCTTTCAAAGCTAATAAATCGGATTCTGCAAGGCCACAATGGGGGTCTTCAGGGGTCAAACGCGCAACCATCATAGCTTCCTGGAGCAAGCGCTCACACACGTCTTTTGAAAAATCATTGGATGAAACGCTGGCTTGACGTTTACCCATAAAAAGCCGCACGCCCCACCGGGTAGATTCTGAAAGCTCTACATTTTCGATAGCCCCCAGGCGATAGTCCAGGGAAAAAGAAGTGCTATATAACAAAGAACCTTCAACCTCATCAGCCCCCAGCGCTTTTGCTTTTTTCAAAATTGCATCGAGATTATCTTGCAACTCGGGCAGTTCTTTGGCCGTATAAAACGTGATTTCTTGATCAGCAGATAAAAATGGCTCAGACATCTCATTCACCTTTAGCATCGTTTAGAGACAAGTCCCTGCAAGGAGGCTTAAAGAAATAAGCAATCCAACCCATTGGTTAGATCGAAATATCTTCCCACATGTTTCAGGACTTTCTAGATCTAGGGATCGATCCTGCCATATAAAATGAGCCGCGACAATGCTTAATCCTAGGAAATAAAGAGGATTAAGCGCCATTTTGAACCCTAACAACACTAAAAGCCCCAGGGTACTGACCCAACAAATTCTTAAAAACACAATCCCCCGCTGCTGCAGGTAAAGAGCTGAAGATTTGATGCCCGCTTGCTGATCGTCCCGGTAATCTTGGTAAGCATAGATCGTATCATAAGCAAGGGTCCACACCACCCCTACGCTATAGAGAACCGCTGGTTTCCAGCTGAAAGAAGCCCCAGATACAGCTCCAGCCGCGCTCCACCCAACCCAAACACCCCAATTGAACGCAAGTCCCAAGCAAAGCTGAGGCCAAAACGTAAAGCGCTTTGCCCAAGGATAGAGCAAAACTAGCCCCAGGGCTCCCAGCCCAATGCCGATGGTTCGCAGATCAAACTGCAGCAGAATCAAGAAGCTGATGGCCAACAGCCCGCCAAAAAGGCAGAGGGCTTGAAAACCAGAAAGCGTCCCAGCTGCAAGGGGACGGTTAGCAGTTCGCGCCACTTTGCGATCCAGATCTCGGTCAACCCAATCGTTATAAACACAGCCAGCGCTGCGCATGAAAAACGCGCCCCCTAAAAAGAGGCAAACCAGCTTCAAGGGTGGCACCCCTTGAAATCCTACGATGAGTCCCCATAGACAAGGAAAAAAAAGCAAGAAAGTGCCCACTGGGGCGTGCCACCTCAGCAACTGAATGACCGGTTGAAAACGGGAACCTAAAACCACCCTATCCCCTATCTATACCGCCCTCTTTAACGGGGCTGTTTTTCTTTTTGTTAAGCCCCTCGGCGCTCAGCCACCCAGGAAGAAGGCCCCAAAGTAGGGCGCACCTTCTGAAAAGAAGCTTTAACCCGGGAAGCCTGTAACAGCTTCAAAATTCTGGCCAGGGTTTCTTTTAAATCGTGGCGGTGAACCACCAAATCTACAAAGCCGTGTTCCATCTGAAATTCTGCACTTTGAAACCCATCTGGCAGCGGCGTGCGTAGTGTCTCTTGAATCACCCGAGCTCCTGTAAACCCGATGATGGCTCCTTGCTCCGCTAGCGTGATGTCTCCTAGGGAAGCGAAAGAGGCTGAAACACCCCCTGTGGTAGGGTCTGTGAGCAAGGTGATATAAGGAAGTTTGGCCTCTTTCAACAAGCTCACCGCTAAAACCGAGCGCGGCATTTGCATCAAAGCTAAAATGCCTTCCTGCATCCGTGCTCCCCCAGACGCTGGGACCACAACCATAGGAATTTTTAAACGGCAGGCGGTTTCTGCAGCTTGAATAAACGCCTCTCCCACTGCAATCCCCATGGAACCGCCGATAAACGTAAAATCAAACACAGCAACCATTACCTGCACACCTGAAATCTTGCCGTGGGCTGCAATCAGCGCATCTTCTTCGCCTGTTTTGTGACGTGCATCTTTCAGGCGATCGGAATAGCGCTTGCTGTCCTTAAAATGAAGAGGATCCTGGGGCACCCCTGGAGACGTAAGTCTGACATAATCACCTTGGTCAAACAAAGACGCTAACCGTTCTTTAGCGCTCAACCGAAGATGGTGTTGACAGTGCTTGCAAACCTGTAAATTTTCTTGGAGCTCCCGGTGAAAAATCATCTGTTCACATTTGGGACATTTATCCCACAAATTATCAGGAATTTCCTTTTGTCGTACCAATTTCTGAATTTTTGGTCGCACAAAATCTGTTAACCAGCTCACGTCATAATTTCCTTCTTTGAAGATTCCAACAATAACAATCTATCAAGTTTTCCGCTGGGGTGACATCACCCGAGAAAGAGAGTTTTTAATTTCTTCCATGGTTGGCAAGCTTGATTGGGCCCCATAATTTAGACAGGTTAAACCACTCGCCACCGTTGCCCACCGCAAAGCCACAGGGATAGATTCATCACGGTCAATCGCTGCGGCGAATACCCCCACAAAAGCGTCTCCAGCTGCTGTCGTATCAATTGGTTTAATATCCATAGCCTCTGTGGTCCAAACACCCTTTGGCGTGCACGCAATAGCACCTTCCCCACCCAACGTCACCACACAGGTTAGGTTATATTCTGAAGAGATGCGACGCGCAGCAATGGTGGGAGAGATCACATCAAACCCAAGATGAACAGCCAACATGCTTGCTTCGATCTGATTCATGACAAGGACAGATAAATTTTTTAAGACATTCACAGGAATCAGGTGAGCTGGCGCTAAATTAAGAACAGTCCGGGCCCCTGCTTTGTGAGCTCTTTGAATCAAAAGCCAAATCTCTTCAGCAGGTGTTTCCATTTGAATGATCACGGTTGTTTCAGGCGTTAACAAATGGTCTGGAATATCTGTTTCAAGAGCTTTTCGGTTAGCGCCGCTGGCAACCAAAATCATATTTTCCCCGTTTTTATCCACGGAAACGCAAGCACACCCCGTTGGCTCATCAATCACTTCTACCCCTTGAATATCGATAGCATGCTTTTCTAGAGCCTCCAAAATAGTTTTGCCAAATAAATCATTTCCAACTTTGCCGAAAAGCTTTACATCTCCACCAGCCTTAGCCGCTGCGACAGCCTGATTAGCCCCTTTTCCCCCTGGAATAATCCGATATTCCGGACATAAAACCGTTTCACCCAGCCTCGGCATGGTCTCCACCGGCATCACCATATCCATATTTAAGGAACCAAATACGATAATCATTTTATCAAAATCATCCTTGTTAAGCGATCCTACTTTATTGCCTGATTAGAAATTGCTCTGTTCCCATAAGCCCCAGACTGTAGAGATTCATGAAAATGAAGTCGGCACAATGGAACATAGCGTTCATTTCCCCCAATTTCCACCTGCTCCCCTTGAAGAACAGGATGGCCCTCGGCATCTACCCGCAAATTCATCAGTGCTTTTTTGCCACAAAAACAAATGGTCTTAATCTCAACCATTTCATCTGCCCACGCTAAAAGATAGAGGCTTCCTTCAAAAGGCTCTCCCAAAAAATCCGTTCGAAGGCCATAGGCCAATACAGGAATCTTCAAAAGATCTACCACGTGAGCCAACTGAGAGACTTGTTGCTTCGTTAAGAATTGGGCCTCATCAATCAAGATGCAAGCAATCTTTTCTTGCTCTGAAACGGTACGAACGGCATCCCAAAAATCAAAATCTGGCTGAAACACCTGGGCTTCCGCCTTTAACCCAATTCGAGAAACAATGTGATCCTGCTGATAACGCGTATCCACCGCCGGAGTAAAACGCAACGTTTGCATCCCCCTCGATCGATAATTATGATCCGACTGCAGTAGGGTTGTTGTTTTCCCCGCATCCATTGCGGAGTAATAAAAGTAAAGCTTTGCCAAAACAAGCTCCTGCTTTGTAGGCATCTTGAAAACTCTTTTGGTTATGAAATGTTTGAACGATGAATGCAAGGGTATTTTTTTACCTGCCTCTAAAATTAATTGAAAAAAAAGCATTAACTATTTCTGTAAACAAGCGGTTTTTTCTTGAATTTTTCCTGGAAAAGATTTTAAATGGTTTCGCCATTACAATAGAGATTAAGCCTAATCGCATATGTCATCCAAACCTCCTTTCACTGATTTTGGGTTCGAGAAAATTCCCGCTGAGGAGAAAACTCAAAAAGTTAAAACCCTTTTTGATGGGGTTGCCACGTCCTATGACCTAATGAATGATTTGATGAGCCTTGGGCTTCACCGTTTCTGGAAACAAGACTTCATCAAAGCCCTACCAGACGCACCCCAAGATGCAGCAGATTTTTCCATCCTTGATTTGGCCGGAGGCACCGGAGACATCAGCGCCTTGATGCTTAAAAAATACGCCAATCGCACACACCCCGTGAAGTGCACCCTTGCAGATCTTTCAGAAGCGATGATGGGCCAGGGGCGCAAAAAGACTTGTTTCCAGCAAGAAGCATCCATGAATTGGGTGTGCACTAATGGAGAAATGCTTCCTTTCCCTGATGCACAGTTTGATCTGTGCACATTGGTGTTCGGTTTGCGAAACATGACAAGCCCGGAAAAAGTCTTGAGAGAGGTTTTGCGGGTTTTAAAACCCGGCGGATCCTTTTTTTGCTTAGAATTCAGCGCAAGCACCTCGCCGCTGTTATCAGGGGTCTATGATCTCTATTCTTTTCATGTGATCCCGTTTCTCGGAAAGTGGGTTGCTGGCGACGAGAAAGCGTATCAATACCTTGTGGAAAGCATCCGTCGCTTTCCTTCCCAACCGTTGTTGGCTGATTTGATGGGGGAGGTTGGGTTTTCCGAGGTGAGCTTCGAAAATTTCCTGACGGGTATCGCTGCACTCCACCGAGGTGTGAAACATGCGATCGTTTAAGCGCTGGATGTGCTTCCTCAGTTTTTTGATCTTGGGGATGGTGATTTTAGGCGGCATCACCCGCCTCACGGGATCCGGCCTTTCCCTTGTCACGTGGGAGCCTTTTTCAGGCGCCTTGCCTCCGCTTTCCCAAGAAGCGTGGGAGCAACTCTTTCAGCAGTACCAAACCTCCCCAGAATTCCAAAAAATTAATTTTTCTTTTGTTTTAGCAGATTTTAAACGGATTTTTTGGTGGGAATATATCCATCGTTTATGGGGACGCCTCATTGGGTTAGTCCTCCTCATCCCCACCTACCTTGCCTTTCGAGCGCCTTTTCCCACCAGGGATCGCATTAAAATTAGCCTCCTCTGGCTTGGTGGAGCCTTGCAAGCCTTGATGGGCTGGTGGATGGTCCAAAGCGGTCTCGTGGACAATCCATGGGTCTCCCCCTACAAACTAGCGCTTCATTTGACTCTTGGCCTTGGGCTCTATTCCCTCGCCTTAGACCTTGCGCTAGACCACGGTTTTTTGAAAGCGTTACGCCTCCCCCGAGCTTTTTCTACCCATAGCCGTTGGTTGCTCGTATCCCTTGGCTGCACTATTTTTTGGGGAGCCTTGGTGGCAGGCCAACACGCCGGCCTCCTCTACAACACCTTCCCTCTCATGGGGGGAAGCTGGATTCCAGAAGATGGGTTTGCGCTTCAGCCCCTTTGGAAAAATTTTCTGGAAAATCCTGCTTTGGTTCAGTGGACCCACCGGGTTTTAGCCTTGATAAGCCTAACGATCCTCATAAGCCTTGTGGTGCGCGGCTATCGACACACCCAGCATCGCTTTTATGGATTGCTAGGCTTCGGCGGAGCGCTTCAGGTAGGCTTAGGCATCGGAACCCTTCTTTATCAGGTGCCTACTCAATTGGCTGTTCTGCACCAGCTGGGAGCCTTTTTCCTATGGGCTTTGGTGTGGCCTCTGGCTTTTCCTCCTTCTTTTCACACAAGGTAAACAACAATGCCCGCAACTCCTTGTTCTACTCCTCGATTTTATGGAAGGCGCAAAGGCCGCACCTTGCGCCAGAAAGCCCAAGCTGCATTTGAGACAGGTTTGCCCTCCCTCACCTTTAACCCAGCAGAAGATTTTTTCGCTTCCCACCATTCCGCTAGACTTCTTGTCGAACCTCTTTTAGGGAGTCGAGGGGCAGGAGCCCACGGAGCGCAAAACCGGAATGTACTTGAGGTACATGAGGATTTGAGCACCGGAGCGACACACCCATCGGCCCATCAAAGAGAAAGCGACAAGAAGTCTACTGAAGCTTGGCTTGAAATTGGCTTTGGAAGTGGCGAACATCTGCTAGCCCAACTGAAAGAGCATCCAGCTTTTTTGTTTTTGGGGTGTGAAGCATACAAAAACGGGGTTGCGGCCTTTATCAAAGAACTTCCCCTTGAAGATCATCCTCGGGTTCGCCTTTTTTCCAGCGATGTCAGAACCTGTTTGCCAACCATTCCACCGGCAACGTTTTCCCGAACTTTTGTTTTGTTCCCCGACCCATGGCCTAAAAAACGCCATCATAAGCGGCGCCTTCTCCAACCTGCTTTTCTAGATCAGCTTGCCCGGGTTTTGAAAGATCAAGGGGAAGTGAGGGTTGCAAGTGATGATCTGGCTTATGTCGAGTGGATTCAAGACGTGTTTCAGCAACACCCAGATTTCGAAAAAAAAATGATTATAACTGCTTCTAGCCCAGAAACTTGGCCGGAAACATGGCCCCGCACCCGCTATGGGAACAAAGCCCTGGAGCAGGGAAAAAGTTGCACGTTTATGATTTTTAAGAAGCAGTTAGCTGTTGAAGCTGATCTCTAAAAATATCAAGCCCCACGCCTGTTTTAGAGCTGGTTGCTAAAATAGGAAGTCCTTTTGCATGTTCCAACAGGGTTGCTTGAGGCACTTTATCTGTTTTGGTAAAGACGACTTCATAGGCAACCCCAAGGGCTTTCAAAAACCTCGTCATCTCTAGGTCTGACGCTTTAAACCCGTGGCGCCCATCCACAAGGACATAAACCTGGCGAAACGGAGGCTCCATCGCGAAAAAAGCCTCCATCAACGGCGACCAAGTCTTTTGCTGAGTCTTAGAAACTGCAGCATACCCATACCCTGGTAGGTCGATGAGGTGAACCCTTTGGTCCCAAATATAAACGTTGACTTGGCGTGTTCGGCCAGGGGTTTTTGAAGTGATGGCTAATTTTTTACGCCCCAAAATGGCGTTGAGTAAGCTGGATTTGCCCACATTAGAACGCCCCACAAAAACCAGCTGAGGACGCAGAAACGTAAACGTATCGAGGCCCTCTAGAGAGTCAAATCCCGCGACGAACGCGGATGGTTTTACCGGAAATACCTTTCCCGCAGGCTTTTGTGTCATTTTGTTGGCTCAAGATAGGCAGTATCATACCGCTCCAGCCCATAGCGCTGAATAAGTTGTTGCAGATCCCGAATATAAGCTTCTCGGCGGATGGAATAAGCCCACAGCCCCTTGGCCAAGATGAAACCAGAAGGGAGCTGGCCTTTGATACGCATTTGAAGCCGTGCTTGATGGAAAGCCCGATAGGCGGGGTGTCTGTTCAAATTGCGAATATAAGACACAACGCTGTGGCGCAGGCTTGGATACGACGCCACCTGGGTTAATGTCTGCATATGTCCAAAGATGGAATTTTTGTTCATCGCTGCTTGGGAATGCCCAAATCCTGTTTCCAAGATAGCCTGGGCAAGGGCCAAAGAAGGAGGCACAAAATCTAACCGTGCCAGCAGCGCTTTTTCATCAAAGGGACGAACCCGATACTCTTTTGCCACATGGCGTAACCATGCGCGGTCAGATTCCCTCAAAGTTTTCCCTTGGTTTATCTTGCTAAAAAGACGGATAGCACGCACCCGTGCCATCAACGTATACTCGTTCTCTTCCAAAATAAGCGGCAAAATCATTTTGACAAACAATCTTTGTCTATCTTTTTCAGTCTTTGCCCGCTTCCAATCTTCTGGAAAATGGGAAAGATAAATCCGAGGCACGGAGGCACCGCCCCGCTGTACATCACTCAAACGAAACGCGTGATCTTTGAAGACGTCCCGCACTTCAGCGGTGCTTTTGGGGCGCAACAAAACGCCCAAACCATAAGAGGAAGAAAAATGAGAGTTCTGACGCGCAGCAACGGCTGGAGCTTTTTTTCCAGAACGTTGGGCAGAAACCACTTCGGGTTCAGCGTCCGCAACAGGCTTTGAAGCTTTTTTGAAAAAAGGCGAGCCTTGGGGGGCGAAATAAAACAATGAAGCAACAGAGCAAGAAAGAATTCCCAACCCCAGATAAATACAAATAGACTTTAATTGGAAGCGTCTCAACAAGCTTCTCCTATCGTTGTTAACCTTTAAGACAAAAGAGATTCCCGAACCTCAACAACCTCAGGCACGTAGTGTTTTAACATGGTTTCAATACCTGATTTTAGAGTTGCTGTTGAGCTTGGGCACCCAGAGCAAGCCCCCTGAAGCCGCACATACACAATACCATCTTCAAAACGATCAAAGACGATATCCCCGCCATCCCTTGCAACAGCAGGGCGCACTTTCGCATTTAAAATTTCCATGATCTCAAGGGAGACAGGGTCTGTTGGCATCTCGGAAGGAGAAAGGTCCGTTGCACCCCCTTGATCCCAAAACAAAGGTTTTCCTGAGAGAAAAAAATCCACCAGAACTGCGAGTAAGGAAGGTTTCAAAATCTGCCAAGAAGACCCAGGGCTTTTTGTGACAGTTAAGAAATCAGCGCCATAAAAAACACCGTCCACCCCTCCAACACCCCAAAGTGCGGAAGCCAACGGAGATTTTTCTGCATCTGCCACTGCCACACAACTCCAGGTACTGCCGCTTGGCATAAGGGAGTGCCCTGGGATGAATTTCAGGGTCAAAGGGTTTGGTGT
>JBOFFI010000022.1:0-1060 GCA_051648545.1 Alphaproteobacteria bacterium | reverse complement strand
ACCGATCTCCCCGGGCTTGAATGTCCGAAGCAGCCACAACCCCTTCAGCGCAAACCTGCACCTCCGGGGCCTCCATCCAAAGGGTTTGGGCTGTCACCTCACTGCCCACATCAATCCCTTGGGAAGCCTTGATCTTGATCTCCTTCCCCTGGAGCGTTCCCCCAAACTGAAAGCTTGGCGCATTCAGAGAAAGGGTGCCCCCTTGGCTGAGAAAGTGAGTTTGGGTTGCAAGGGCTTGCTTAAGGTTCAAGGTGATGCCTTGGTTGCCCTGAATTGTGTTACCGATGCCACGCTTTAAGGCAGCTGCCGCAATCTCAACCTTCCCCTCCCGGCTTACCACCCGATCCACGTTGGCCGGACCCGTCAGGTTCAAGCTCACCCCACGAGTCCCCGTCAATCCTTTACCTGTTTGGGTAAGGGTGTGGGCCTTAAGGGTGATCGCCCCAGCCTCACTGACAACGTCTTGCAAGGTCGCACTCCCCAAGGGGCCTTGGCTTAAGACGAGATCGACCCCCTGGTGCCCTGCAATCGCCCCATAGGTGTGATGAAACGAAGGCGCTTGAAGCTGAATTTTTCCCGCTTTGCTGCTGATGTTCCCGTCCTGTTTCCAAGGGGTTTCAACGGCTATCTCCACGCCCCCATGACCCAAAAAAGAACGGGAGGCTTCCCCCATTTTTTTTGCCTTTAAGGTGACCTTCCCCGCCGCACTTTCAACAAACACCCCTGGCTTCATCTCTTGCTCAACCTGCAGATCTACCCCTTGAACGCCTCGCAGGATGTAGCAGGTGTTGGGGGGAACGTTTTGGGAGCTCCATTGTTTAGTCTGTAGGAGGATCTTTCCTCCAGAATCCAGCATCCCTTGGGTTGTGGTCAACTGATCGGCCTTAAGGGTAAGCCCTTGGGCGCTCATCACAAATCCCATACGATGGAACCAGCTGGGCGACGTTAACATCACATCCCCTGAACTGTGGATGTCCCCAAAGGTTTCTGCCATCTTGGTGGCAGTGATGCTAACCCCTTTGCTTCCTGATATCTTACCTTGCTCTTGCAAACGGAAGGT
>JBOFFI010000021.1:0-23029 GCA_051648545.1 Alphaproteobacteria bacterium | reverse complement strand
CGCGATACAAAAAAATGGGAAGTTTAGGATCCAAAGAGGCTAAGTAATTTTCAACGCGCCGCCATTGTTTGAGCTTGCGCAAAGCATACGCAGAAACCGAAGCAGTGCTCTCCCATGGGCAAAAATGTCGAATCTCATGAAGGTTTGCCAAACAAGATTTTGAAGTCGGTTTAACAGCCATACCCTGGACAGCTTCTTGAGACAGAAGGTAATACCGTTTCCCTGCTTCATAGTGCTTTTCTGTAATCACCTGATGGTGATAGAGCAAATCTAAACTGGGGGAGCTTTTGCAAATGTCAGGGTGGTGAGCGCCATAGAGCAAGTGGCGTTTGATTTGGAATTCAAGGGTTCCAAGATCTTTGAGGGGTTTTTCAAGCTTGGGCCTTCCGCGTTTACGCCACGGGGTTTTAAGGGAAGGGGACGGGATAGATTTCATAAATAAGCCTCCTTTTTTCAATAACTTACAAGGAAATCTATTAATAAAACCTAAAAATGAGGTGATTTTAGATAATTTTTTTTGTTTTTTTAAACAATCGTCATTTTTTTCAAGAACAGCACCTTAAGGTTCTTGGCGAATCCTGGCGATACGCAAAATATTTGTGGAGCCGCTGATGCCAAAGGGCACACCTGCCGTTACAACGATGCGCTCACCTATTTGCGCGAACCCTTCTTTTAAGGCGATGTGACAACCTTTCTGCACCATCTCTGAAAACGTCGTAATACAGGTTTCCACATAGACCGCGTGGACACCCCAAGCAAGGGTTAAACGTCTGGCTGTTTCGAGGGAGGGGGTGATTCCCAAAATAGGGGACTCAGGTCGCTCCCGCGAAGCCCGCAATGTTGTTGCACCAGATTGGGTGAAGGTTACAACGGCTGCTGCTTGGATGGTATGCGCCACCTGCCTAGCTGCTGCTGTAATGGCGTCTGACGTCGTAGATTCTGGTTCAGATCGGCTGGCTTCTAGAAGGGTTCGGTGGATGGGGTCAGCCTCAACCCGCATCAAAATGCGATGCATCATGCTAACCGCTTCGACGGGATAATCACCAGATGCGGATTCTGCTGAAAGCATCACAGCATCTGCACCATCATAAATGGCTGTTGCAACATCTGAAGCTTCTGCCCGGGTGGGGGTGGGGGCGTGCACCATGGAATCTAACATTTGGGTTGCAACGATCACAGGTTTTCCTGCCAGGCGTGCGGTTCGAATGATGCGTTTTTGGATGGAAGGCACATCTTCCGGCGGCATTTCAACACCTAAATCACCACGCGCAATCATAATGCCATCGGCAATTTCTACAATTGCATCGAGGTGCTGAATAGCCTGGGGCTTTTCCAATTTCGCGATAACGCCAGCACGTTGCTGAATAATTGCTTTTGCTTCCTCAATATCTTCAGGCTTTTGCACAAAAGAAAGGGCAACCCAGTCAACGCCTAATGCTAAGCCAAAGGCTAAATCTGCTTTATCTTTCGCGGTCAAAGGAGACAGAGGGAGAAGAACCTCGGGCACATTCACACCCTTACGGTTTGAGAGGGTTCCGCCAAGGACCACCGTTGTCACCAACCTATCACCTTTATTTTCAACAACCTCTAGGGCTAAACGCCCATCGTCTAAAAGCAGGCGAGCCCCCGGGTGAAGAACTTGAAAAAGCTCTGGGTGGGGAAGCGTGACCCCTTGATGACTACCAGGGATCGGAGAAAGGCTGAGGTCAAAATATTGACCTTTTTCAAGGACAACAGAGCCCGCTTCAAAGGTCCCAATCCGAAATTTGGGCCCCTGGAGATCCATCAATATCCCGATGGGCCTCCCCTTGCGTTGCTCAAGGGAGCGAATAGTTTGATAGGTTTTCGCGTGGTCTGCATGGGTGCCATGGGAAAAATTGAGCCGGAAGACATCAACACCCTCGCTAAATAAAGCTTCAATCATCTCTGGCGAAGCGCTGGCTGGCCCCAGGGTTGCCACAATTTTTCCACACCGAAACCGTCCCATGAGATTTTTTCCTTTAACTATAAGCAATGAGGGCAATTCTAAATTTTTACCGAAATAGATTCAAGAGACAAATAGCCGGTGGGCTTCCAAATAAGAAAATAATTTTTCTATAAAAACGGTCTCCTGGGTCAGCTTTAAAGGAGAATTTAAATGTTTTGAAAGATAATGGGTGTGTTAAATCCTTGAACCCGTAAGAATCCTTTCATGTTGAATCTGCTGCGCAAAGACCTGCCACCTAACCCCCTTGCCATCGAGATTGTGGAAGCGCAAAACATGCTGGTGCTTGAAGGGGTTATGGATCTTTCAAGCTATGACTTTATTTCAAAGAATATCTGCCAGGCCTTGAAGCTTCTGGACTCAAATCAGACCTTATCTATTGATGGGGAGGGTGTCCGGCTGATGGACACAAGCGGTGCCTGGGCCCTGGTTCAGTTGAAGAGGCAGTGGGAATCTTCTGGGGGAAGGCTTCATATAAAAGGTTTTTCTGAAGGCTTTGACGCCTTGATTCACTACCTTGATGCAACGGTTGCGCCTGCTGCTGCCATATCCAAGCCAAAACTTAAAAGCTCTATGCTTTCTCCCTTTGAGCGCCTTGGTGAGAAGGTTTTACATTTTTTTTCAAAAATGAAGGCACTCATAGCGTTTCAGGGGGAAATTTTTCTTTGTTTTGGAAAGCTATCACATTCTGCCTACAGGATTCGCTGGGCTTCCCTTGTGACGCACCTTGAGCGATCAGGGATCCACGCCTTACCTGTTGTTGGGCTCATCTCTTTTTTGATCGGAATTGTTTTAACATTTCAAGGATCAGATCAGCTATCTCGCTTTGGTGCTCAAATCTATACGGTTAACCTTTTAGGGATTTCCATTTTGCGAGAGGTTGGGATTCTTTTGACAGCCATTGTGGTGGCAGGTCGGTCTGGAAGTGCTTTTACGGCCCAGATTGGCTCCATGAAGCTGAACCAAGAGATTGATGCTCTAGAAACCATGGGGCTGCAACCTTTTGCAATGCTCGTAATGCCGCGGGTTGTGGCGCTGATGCTTGTGATGCCTCTGTTGGCTTTCTTTGCAGACGTGATGGGTATTTTAGGCGGAGCTTTGATGGCTTACCTGCACCTCAACATTTCCTTTGAGCTTTTTTTCCACCAGCTCCACCAAGCCTTAACCCCTTGGACCTTTTGGGTTGGGATCATCAAAGCACCTGTTTTTGCGTTTGTGATTGGGTTAGTGGGGTGTTATGAAGGGTTTGCTGTGGAAAATAAGGCAGAAAGCATCGGTCAACACACCACCTGGTCTGTTGTGGAGGGGATTGCATTCGTGATTGTTGTCGATGCTCTGTTCTCAATTCTATTTACGCGGTTGGGGATCTGAACCATGAAACCCTCTGCCATTGAAATACGGAATTTAGAAACACGATTTGGAGACCAGTGGATTCATCGCAACCTTGAATTGGATATTTTACAAGGTGAGATTATGGGCATCGCTGGGGGGTCTGGAACAGGCAAGTCCCTGCTTTTAAGAATTTTACTGGGGCTCCACAAACCCCAAAAGGGAGAGATTCGTATCCTAGGGTTTTCGTTGCCTGAAGGATTGCAACAGCTTCGCTCTAAGTGGGGGGTTCAATTTCAAACAGGCGCGCTTTTTTCTTCCCTAACGGTGGGGGAAAATATTCAGCTGCCCCTTAAAGAATTGAAGCGCCTTCCGCCAGAAGCTCTTGAAGAAATGACCCATCTAAAATTACAGCTGGTAGGGCTTAAAACCCAAGATGCTTTTAAGTATCCCAACCAACTTTCAGGCGGGATGATCAAACGCGCATCTCTTGCCAGAGCCCTTGCCCTAGACCCGCCCCTTCTTTTTTTGGATGAACCCACTGCAGGGCTTGACCCCCTCAGCTCCAAGGCTTATGAGGCCCTCTTGCGCCATCTGCAAGAAGCCTTGAACCTAACGGTTGTGATGATTACCCATGACTTGCACAGCTTGGAACATTTCGTCGACCGAATCACTGTTTTGGTTGATCACCAGGCGATTGTTGGAAATTTAGAAACGCTTTTGAAGCATCCCCATCCGTGGATTCAAAGCTATTTTGAAACCATTCGCTTGTCACGCTGTTCTGCGGAGGCTTGAATGATGGAAACGAGACCCAAAGCTCTTTTTGTTGGTATGTGTGTCACCCTCCTGACCCTTGGTTTAATAGCGTTTACAGCTTGGATTGGGCAGCAGGAATGGGGGAGTGAAAAAAAGAGTTATATGATTTATTTTAAGAATGCAGTTACAGGGCTTCTTAAAGGAGGTGTTGTTGAATATCAGGGCGTTCCCGTTGGAATCGTCGAAGAAATCGCCATTGATAAGCCTCGCATGAACCGTGTTCGTGTTAAAATCTCCTTAGACAAAAGCCTTACACTTGACAGCAACACCACCGCGGCCCTCCAGCTTCAAGGGTTAACAGGAAACCGCGTGATTCGTTTGAAAGCAGGTGAAAAACCTTCGTCTGCTCTAAAGGCTCAACCTGGAGAACCTTACCCTGTGATTCCCTCAGAACATTCCCCCCTTGAGGATCTTTTTGAGGAACTCCCTGAAACTTTAAAAAACGTTTCAAGCGCTGTTAAAGCCATTTCGGGTTTTGCTACTGAGAAAAATCAGGAGCATGTGGCCGAGATTTTGGAACATCTCAATTTGTTCACAAAATCTTTACCAGATTTGACTCTGCGCCTGGAAAGGGTGATGGACAAGGGAGAGCAATCGCTGGAAGCTTTTTCAAAATCCCTTAAAATTTTGGAAGAAACGGCTCAACAAGTTTCTAAAACGGCGAGGCCAATGCAGAAATGGTTTCTAAAAAATGAAAAGCAGCTGGATTTTCTCTTAAAAGAGGGGTCCATCAAACTGGATATACTTTTAAAGAATTCTGGAAACCTCATGAAAAAATGGAACAGCTTAACCGATGCTTTGCACCAAAACCCCTTAGGGTTTTTCCAAGGAAAGCAAGAGCAAGAATATTCGCTGGAGCCTTGATCCTCCCTGAAGCCTCTATTTATGCAAGGCTTTGCCGTAAGCGTCTAACACGGCCTCGTGCATCATCTCAGACAGGGTCGGGTGAGGGAAAACCGTATGCATCAGCTCAATTTCAGTGGCTTCAAGGGTTTGAGCGATGGCGTAGCCTTGGATAAGCTCCGTCACTTCAGCACCCACCATGTGGGCCCCCAAAAGCTCCCCTGTTTTTTCATGGAAAATCACCTTCACCAGGCCTTCATCCTCTCCCAAAGCGATGGCTTTTCCATTTCCCAAAAAAGGGAATCTACCAATACGAAGTGGATGCCCCGCGGCACGCGCCTGCTTTTCCGTCATCCCAACACTTGCGATCTGGGGATGGCTATAGGTGCAGCCTGGAACTCGGTCTGTTTTCAGAGGATGGGGGTTGAGGCCTGCAATCCCTTCCACGCAAATGACACCTTCATGGCTTGCCTTATGGGCCAGCCAGGGAGGACCTGCAACATCCCCGATAGCATACATGCCTGGCTCATCTGTTTGGCTATGACCTTTGGTTTGGATGTGGCCTTTTTCAACGCGAACCTTTGTTTTCTCCAGCCCCAGGTTTTCTGTATTTCCCACAATCCCGATGGCCGTTAAAATGCGATCAACCTCAAGGGTTTTAGAACCTTGGGGCGTTTTCAAAAACACGTTGATGCCTTTTTTCTGTTTCTCAAACCGCTCTACCGTGGCTTGAGTTTCAATCTGAATCCCCTGCTTTTCAAAGCTTTTTCTTGCAAATGCAGCAATTTCTTCATCTTCCACAGGAAGAATCTGAGGCTGTACCTCAGCAACCGTCACGTCTACTCCGAAGGTTTTGTAAAAACTCGCAAACTCAATCCCAATAGCGCCAGAGCCTACAATTAAGAGGCGCTTTGGCATTGTCTTGGGGACCATAGCATCTCGATAGTTCCAGATATTCTCACCATCGCTCTCAAATCCTGGCAGAACCCGGGGCCTTGCTCCGGTTGCAAGGATGATATGGGGTGCTTGGGCCTGTGTTTGAGAGTCAGGTGAAGTGACCGTCACCTGGTGTAGAGCTCCTGATTTTCCGGAAAGCTTGCCTTCCCCCACCCAAACATCAACCTTGTTTTTCTTCATCAAGTGTTGAATACCTTGGGAGAGCCTTTGGGAAATCTGGCGAGATCGTGCGACCACCTGTTCAAGGTCAAATGAGATGCGCTCTGCAGAAAGGCCAAATGCTTTGAGGTGCTGCATCAGACGATAGACCTCCGCAGTTCGAAGCAACGCTTTGGTAGGGATACAACCCCAATTTAAGCAAATACCCCCCAGGTGCTCCCGCTCCACCACAAGGGGCCGAAGCCCTAATTGAGCCGCTCGAACAGCCGCGACATAGCCGCCAGGTCCTCCCCCCAGAATGATGATATCATAGGCTTTTACTTCCATGAGATGTTTCAAACTCCTTATGCGTTTAAGCGGTCTATGAAGCCAGCGTAAGCCCCAAGCCTCTCCGAATTTTTCGGACTTGAAGGGTACGCGGATTTGAAGCAGATTGGAAGTACATTTTACAAGTGATCAAGTAGCCGCTTGATTCCGCAAAGCATCCTGAAGTGTTAAAAGATCCTTCCATACCTCTTTCTTTTGCCCTGGAGACCTAAGCAGGTAAGCTGGATGATAGGTCACCAACAAGGGAATAGGCTTATCCAGGTAGGGATTTTGGTAGGGAAACCATCTTCCCCGCAGCTTGGTGATCCCCTCCGTTTTTTGCAAAAAAGCTTTACAAGCTGTCCCGCCTAACGCCATCAAAAAAGGCGGGTTGACCAAACTGATGTGGCGCTCAATAAAAGGAAGGCAAACCGCAATTTCCCCCGGCGTTGGTTGGCGGTTTCCTGGTGGACGCCAGGGAACGATATTGCTGATATAAAGATTGTCTTGTCGGCTAAGCCCGATGGTACGAAACATCTTGTCCAGAAGTTGGCCACTAAGCCCAACAAATGGCTTACCCAGGCGATCCTCATCTGCGCCGGGCGCCTCACCTACCAACATGACTTTAGCATGTTGGGGAGATCCATCCGAAAACACCGTTTGGGTTGCGGTTTGTTTTAACGCGCATCCCTCAAAAGATTCCAAAGCTTGGCGCAAAGCTTCGAGTGATTCGCAGCTTCGCAAATCGACGTCTCCAGAAACTTTAGGGAATGATAAAGCTTGGCGGATCGGTGGTTTTGCTTCTGCTATAACACCAGATGGATTTTGGGGCATTTGTTCCAATAATAACGGTTCTAGAAGCTTGATGTCCCCAACCCCCACTTCTTCCTGCCAAGCGATGAAGTCTTGCAATGCAGCCCGTTGATCCAAACTGTACGTCCTTTTTGATGTTTTAGCAGTTGAAAGCGTAAACAAATTTTAGTACATTGCATAGGCCTGGCTTTGGTTTTCTTTTGTGAACTGGGTTTCACGGTTTTAAAGCGGGTGTAGCTCAGTGGCAGAGCAGTAGCTTCCCAAGCTTCAGACGAGGGTTCGATTCCCTTCACCCGCTCCAAAAATAAGTGTCTCAAAGCCTTGTGTCGCCGCGTTTTGGCTAGCGAGCTGTCCAGCCCCCGTCCATCAAGAAAGAAGCTCCCGTCACTTGATTGCCGTGCTCCGAGGCTAAAAATACGGTAAGCCCCCCTAAGGCTTCTGGAGTTGCAAATTCTCCTGAGGGTTGTTTTTCAAGTAAAAGCGCGTTCTTCGCCGCTTCAAGGGAAAGGTTTTTTTCCTTAGCCATGGCTTCGATTTGCTTTTGCACCAGAGGCGTTAAAACCCAACCAGGGCAAATGGTGTTGCTGGTAACGCCGGTTCCCGCGGCCTCCAGGGCCACCACTTTTGAAAATCCAACGAGCCCGTGTTTAGCTGCAACATATGCAGATTTATGGACAGACCCCACATGGCCATGGGCTGATGCAATATGGATAAGCCTACCCCATTTTTGTTGATACATGTAAGGGAGTGCGGCCTGGGTCGTATGGAAGCTGGCAGATAAATTGATATTGAGGATTAAATTCCATTTTTCTTCAGGGAATTTTTCCACCACTTCTGTGTGCTGAATGCCAGCATTGTTGACCACAACGTCTATACCGCCAAAAACTTCAATGGTTTTTTGGATAAGCCCCTTACAAGCCTTAGACTGGCTTAAATCTGCTTGCATGTAGGATGCTTTGCTCTTGGACAGAGACTCAATTTCCTGCTTCAACGACGTCACTTGATGTTCTTCTTCAAGGCCGTGCAGCATGACGCTGCAACCTTCTTTTGCGAAGGCTTGGGCGATCCCCCAGCCAACCCCACTGCTTGAACCAGTTACAACAACACGTTTTCCCTTTAACATGATCCCCCTCCTTTAACTCTCAACCATTTGTCAAATCAGTTTACTTAAAAAGTATGAATAAAAGCCTTAAACGGAAAGTATCACCTGATGGGAGAGAAGATCGTGGGACGGACCTCTTTTTTTATACCCAAGCCAGCTTGTCCATCCAAGAAACATAGGATCTCCTTTTCGAATCCAACTGACGGGTTTGTGCTTAAGCCCCAGAGAAATTTTAAAAGAAACACCAGGCCCCGCATAGTACGAAATGAGACTTTGGACCCTAAAAAAATATTCGCCACATGGCAGAAATTTTTGAAACAACTCAAGCTCTTCAAATGCAAAACGAATCACAATGCCATGGCTTTGACACCAAACACGTTTGCCTAGGACTGCCCCTTTCCCAAGCCCTATTCCCTGCAGAGAATTACCTAGATAGGTACAGTCTTCTTTTTCCAGGGGTATCCAGGCGCCTTGACAAGGCAGAATTTGAACCGGAATTTGGAAAAGGTGTTGTAAGATAGCCCGTAAGCCTGAAGGATTTCGGGTTTTTTGCCAGAAAAGGGATGAATAAAAAAGCATATGTCTTAAGAAAAAAGGAGACAGTCCATCTGTCCAACCCACCAGGGCTTGTAAATTTTTCCCCTGGGGTGTTTCGTGCGGTAAACTAGCGTTCAGCGCTGGAGAAAATTTTTGCTGAATCCGATAGAAGAGGGATAAAAGCCGGTGATTAAAGATATCCAAAAAATCTCGAAAGACAGTGTCTTTTTGACGTAATCTTTCAAGTAACAACTCTGTATAGGGCAAAGGCAGAGGGCCTTGGATTCCAGCAATACCTAAAAAATTAACGTGCACTTCAGTATGGGTATCTCTAACCGCCAGAGATTCTCCTGAGGAATTAGAATCTAGGGGTAAAAGGTTTGAGGGTTTAATCTGGAACAGGTCACTCGGAGGAGCCGAGAGAAACACCCTTGCTTTAAGTCTGACTGCTTCTTTTTCTGGACGATAGCCTTGCCCCAAAGAAATTTTGATAGGGTTTAAGATCTGCAACAAACGGATCGCTTGGGCAAACTCAAATTCATAGGGTTTTTGATGGAGTTGCTCTTCTAAAGAGAGGGTTGTGTCGCGATCCGGGAGGGCCATTTTTTCCATACCTCTTGACGTTGATGACTAACTAAAGTGGTTTCGATAAGCGTGTTAAAACTGGCAGAAAGCCTGAATAGCTCATCTAAAACAATGCTTAAAAGAAAGAGACCGTGGGTATTGGGGCGAGACTCATCTACGACGAGGCGAATGGATAATTTAGGAGCAAAGCCTCTCCACGCATCTTGCCCAAATCGTCCCATTCCTTTTTGATAAGATAGCGCCATGAGAGCTTCTGCCTCACTTTGCTTGTTGCTATACTCCATAAAACTGTAAAGTCGCAACAGTTCTTTCAAAGGTTCAATGCTTTGGGTTGAAGAACAAATCCCAACATGATTAATGGACAGGTGGCTGATCAGGCGCCATTGGGTTTCTCCATCAAGGTTTGGGATAATCTCAGGCGTAGGTCGCTCTAACGTTTTAGCAACAACCCCTGTCAAGTTTCCAAGAGGCTGGAGGTGTGCACCCGCCGGAACAGATTCTGCAAGGTTACGGTTTGTGCAAAGCGTATGAGCGTAAACGGTTTGGTTCGGTGGAAGGGAAGGGTTCAGGTGATAATCAACAAAAGAGAGAAACACATCGGTTCCTGGGCGCTCAGCAAGGGTTGAATTTTCTCGACGCGCTATCCAAAAACAGGGGGTATCTAGCGCTTGAACATCGTGGTTAAAAGAGAAGTAAGGTGCGTAGGTTTGGATAGAAGCGCTTTGGTCTGCAGAAGAAGAGACTTTCAAAATTGAATGCACTTCTGTGATGGATTCCTGGCGTTGATCACCCACGAGCTTGTATTCCACTTGACGGTGATTGAGACGAATAGGTTCTGATGTTTTAAAAAACAAGTTAACTGCCGGCACGCAATTTAATTGGATGTGCTGCCTAGATAATGAAAAGCGTTCTGTTTGGGCATTTTCTCCTAAAGGGATGAGGATATCAAAAAATTTTCCTTGAAGCTTTGGTAGATGGTTAATTTCAAAAAAAAGAAATTTTTGTGGAAAAGCAAAATATTCGAGCAAAAGCCTGTAAGCTTGATGGGTTTGGACCGGGAAAGGAAGAAGAGATTCTTGCTCCTCAAAGCCAACCGGCTTAAGAGCATCAAGGGGAAGCAGCGAGGCTGTCGAAGACCCTTCTGGCTGTATAAAAACAGGGGTATTGCCTTGGGGGTCATAGGTAAATAGCCATTCCAAAATGCGATGTCGTGTTAGCGTGTCCCCCGAAATATGAAAACAAAGTTTTGGGATGGTAAAAGCGCTAAGATCACCGGAAAACGACCGAACGCGAAGGCGCAACACCCAGGGAGATCTCAAGTGCCCAACGGGGATGTCGCACAGTTGGGAACGTATGCATGAAAAATCCTGAATTTCTAGTGGAAAAAGCGTTAAATCCATCGTGCTTTGGAAACGACAGATCTGACCTTCTTCAGCCGTTGCAAGGAGCTGTGTGCCTTTTGGAACTAAACTTCCTGAGAGCTGCTGACCCATCTGAGGCGTGGGATTCATCTGCACAATGGTTGAGGAAGGAATAGGTTGCGTGAACTGGGGATAAAGCGTGTCTAAAAGAGAGCTTGTAAAGGATGAAAAACGGTCATCTATTTCAGATTGCAGCCGACCTGTTAAAAAAGCGAAAGATTCCAGAAGCCTCTGCACATGGGGATCGTCTGAGCCTGTTTGATGTAAATCAAGGTAGCGCGCCACCTTGGGGTATTGGGACCCAAACTGCCTTCCGCTGTGCAATAAATATTGCATTTCTTTTTGATAGTATGAAACCATCCGATCAAGGGAGCTATCCTGCTTCATAATCAATCCTTTTGTCTTATGCCTCTCTCTTTGCTTACATCGATCTTCCTTAAAAAAGGGTAAATGCTTAAGATGATTTATAATTCGGGAGCTTTCGGAATTTAAAAAATAACTACTGCTATAAAAATCTCTATGGTATAATCCAAGGTCAATTGCCGATTGCCTTTTGGTTTGAAGCAAATTTGGTAGCAGTTCCCTATTAATGCGGCCAAAGTAAAATAAATTTTGGTTATTAAAATATTACATGCAGTTTGAAAAATTTGCTCTAATTCCTGTGCTGCTGATTGTTTCCCTCGGCGTCGTGGATGTCGCAACGGATATTTATATCCCGACGATGCCCTGGTTGACACACTATTTCCAAACTTCAGAAGAAGCAGTTGCCTTAACGGTAAGCTGTTACTTGCTTTCCTTTTGTCTTTCAGGTCCCATTTACGGCCCCCTTTCAGATGCAGTAGGGCGACGGTGGATTTTGATCGTTGGGCTTGGAATTTTTGCGCTATTTTCTTTTTTATGTGCCATTGCCCAATCTATACAGTGGTTAATTGCGTTTCGCTTTCTTCAGGGGCTAGGTGGAGGTGTTGCTTGGGTTTTGGGCCTTGCCATCATTAAAGATATCTACAAAAAAGAAGAGAGCGTAAAAATTATGGCGACCATTGGGATGGTGATTTCATTGGCGCCAGGTGCCGCTCCTATTTTAGGAGGATATATTGGCCACTACCTGGGATGGCAGGCAAATTTTTATCTCCTTGGGGCTTGTGCTTTGAGCGTCTTTGGACTTTTGTTTTTTTATCTACCAGAAACGCTCCCGGTTTTAAAACGTCAACGCTTTAATTTAAGAACAGCAGGACAGAATTATGCAATTCTTGGGAAGAGCTTTCCATTTTTGGGATATTCCCTGATTTCAGCCCTTACTTTTGGAGGCATTTGGGCCTACATCTCAACAACACCCTTCTTTTTTATGAAAGTATTGGGTATGTCCATGGATGTATACGGTTATTATCAAATGCTTTTATTAATCTCTTACATGTTGGGCATTTTTCTCAATAAACATTTAGTTAAAATTTTTAATATTAATCAGCGTATTGGGATTGGGCTTTTTCTTTCTTTAGGGGGGGCTTTATCTTTATGTATAGCTGCCCTCGTTTTTCCTACGTCTCCCTTAATTTTGACTTGCATGGTCTCTTTTTACTCTGCGGGGATGGGCGTTGTCTACCCGAATACATCAACTCAAGCTATGGAAGTTTTCCCAGAGATAGGTGGGGCTTCTGCTGCTTTTTTGGGAGCTTTAGAAATGTTTTTTGCAGCCCTTGCCGTGTATGTTGCAGGAGAGGTTTATGTAGACTCCATTTTTTCGCCTTCTTTATGTGTTTTTTCCCTTGCCTTAGCAAGCTGCATTGTATATTTGGCGTTAGTGAGCCGAACCCAAAAATAGCTTTTTATCGCACCTCTAAAATCTAAAAAATCAAAAACTTATTGCCTTTTTATGAAAATAATAACACATTAAAAATTAATCAAAAGATGGCTTTAGAAATAACAAGGGCAGGCTATTTTTTATTGCTGAAAGGGCACAAGCAGCATGTGAATCGGGGTAACGTGTATGCTTGTTTTAAGCAAATCACTTGGGTTATTGCTTATTTTTAGACAGCTTTTGTTTGTGGGAGAGGTTGGGTATGCTGGCCCTAGATCTTCCAACCGTATTGCATGTGTTATTAAATCTAAAGAAGCAGAAATTTCTATAACTTTAGAAGACCGTTCAGCACACAAAAGAAAAAAAATACTTGGGCAGGCTTCTGTTGAGCTAAAAAAAGGGCGTTTTTCGAATTTAAAAGCAGAAAAAAGCGAAACTTGTGCATTTTCTTCAGTCTCACGCGAATCTGGTTTAGAAGAAATTATTTCTATTAAGTATGGTGAGAGAGTTAGCTTTTTATTGAAGCCAGACCATGAATTGGAATTAATAAAGCTTCAAATGCCCCAAGGTGATTTAAAAATTATAGCTCCATTGTCAGAATTTATTTTGGCAAACGCAACGCATTTAAAGGCACGCTCCCTTACGGTAAACGCACAAGAGGCTACCAATAGGGCTGCTGTAAAAATTCAGGAATTACACATTAGAGGGGGGAATTTTCAAAATTACGGCCAAATTGAAAGCTTAAAAGAAGATTTAAGCATATTTATGAATAATAATGATTTCTTAAACATGAAGAATGGAAATATTTACAGCAAATCTAATTTATCTGTTTTTGGTGTTTCAACCTTAACAAACGAAGGCATCATCAAAACGTATGAAAAAGGATTGTGCGCCATCGAAGGGAGACATTTCTACAACACAGGCAAAGTGTATCATGCAGGTGAATTTTTTTCAAATATGAAAGAAGGGTACTCCGGGCTTCATGAAAATATTGAATATTGTCCTCCAATTAAAAAGCGAAAATTTTCGATTGATTCTGGCGTTGAAAGCGACAGTGATTTTAGTATGGTAAGCGATAGTAGTTCAGGTAGATCCAGAAGTTCCTCGTTTTCTTCGATTTTGAGTGATTGCGAATATGCAGAAATTTTGGGCGAGTCATTAGGCAATGTGTCTGAGTTTTGGTCTGAGGGAGAAGAAGACTCAGAGCAAAAAAACACGATAGGAGAAGAGCTTGTGGGCAGAAAACCACCTGCTCGTTTCCCAAGGCGTGCACTTGCTCGTTTCCCAAGGCGAGCTATGTCTCGCACCTCTCAGACACAAGCCTCCCCTCGCGTGGCAGGACGTCCTTTCATGAAAATAAGCCCTCGTTTTAATGTATTGCGGGGTCCAATAAAAAACGCTCAACACAAGCCTTCTTCAACGACAACGCGGACACCCTCATTGCCAGAATTGCGCGGGGGATCTGAAAAAACAGCTCCATCGCCTGGTTTTGAAGACAAGCTCGCAAGTTTGGATAATATGTCTTCTTTAAGGGACGGAGCTTCAAAAAATCCAATTTCTAAATCTTTTGAAACACCAGAAGAACAAAAAATAATTTCTTCAAAATTAGACAATCTTCTTATCCATGCTTTAGAAGTGCTCAACACAGCGGGGAGAAAATTTTCTGAAATTTTTTTTGGAAAAGGGTCTGTTTATAAATTTTCTATGGTTTTATGGGAAATTTTTTTAATATTTAAGCCTTGGTTTCTTTTATGTGTTATTTGTAGCTTACTTCTTTTTGGGGTTCGAAAAGTGCTTCTTTTCTTTAAGGACGCTTTAGAATCTGACGTCTGATAATATCATAAAAAAGCCTCGGGTTTGAAAATGGTGCGTCCATCTAACGCACACGTGTCCGAATGATCCCTTGACCAAATCGCGTCCTTCTTGCATTGTGTTCTCTTGAAAAAGTTTGATTTTTTAAGAGGAGTTTTGTTTTCATGGCGCTGCTGCGGTTTCCAGAAAAAACAACCTTTGATTTTGTAGGGTTTCGAAAAATTTCTATTGGATTTTCGCTCCTTGTGGTTTTGCTGACTTTAGGCGGCTATTTTTTCCAGGGGCTTAAATATGGAATTGATTTCCAAGGAGGGCTTATGCTGGAGGTGCGTTTTCCCCAAGCCGGCAACCTCCAAGAACTTCGAAAAGCCATCAGCCAGCACGTGACATCTGAGGTTTCAATTCAAGAGCTCGGCACAAACCATCAAGATTTTTTGATCCGCGTGGAGCAAAATCCCCAAGCGCCCCAGGCTCAAACATCCCAGGCCCTTGAGACTATCAAACATGTTTTGGGTGACACTGTAGAATATCGACGGGTAGAGACCATCGGCCCCAAGGTGGGAAAAGAGCTGATTGTCGCGGGTCTTGTTGCAGTTTTTTTCGCCTTGGTAGCGATGTTGGGTTATATATGGCTGCGATTTGAGTGGCAGTTCAGCGTCTGCGCTATTGTTGCTTTGGCCCATGACTGCGTTGCTGTATTGGGGCTTTTTGTTTTAACGGGCTTTGAATTCAACGAGACAGCTATTGTAGCCATTTTGATCACAGCCTCTTACTCCATCAATGACACTGTGGTGATTTTTGACCGAGTGCGGGAGAATTTAAGAAAATTCCGAAAGATGCCTCTCCCAGAGCTGTTAAACCTCAGCTTGAACGAGACGTTGTCTCGCACCTTGCTGACGTCCAGCACAACCTTAGTGGCATTGGTCGCCTTGTATTTTCTGGGTGGGGAGGTGATTGCTAGTTACAGCTTGCCTATTATTATTGGGATTGGGATTGGAACCTATTCGTCTATCTTTTTGGCAGCTCCCCTGCTTCCCTTTTTTAAACTTCAACGGGTTGAAAGTTCGCCCGCAAAACCTTAAAGCGAAAAAAATATTTCAGCTGAGTATTTTTTAGAATTTTATAGTGAAATTAAGGTGATAAGAAATCTATGCAAGCTTTACGTTCATTGATCATAGCGTCTCTCCAAGGGTTTGCTTCAGAAAAAGGCCTGCCTGCTGAAGCGTTAGGCGCCCTTTCTTTTTGGATAGAACCTCCTAAAGACCTTCGCCATGGTGATTTAACCACCAATGCACCCCTGGCTTGCGCGAAAGCTCTAGGCTGCACGCCTCGGGAACTGGGAGCTTTTTTAGTAGATTGCCTTTCAAAAGCGCCGGAAGTGGAAGGCGCTGAACTTGCTGGCCCGGGATTTGTGAACACTCGCTTTAGCACCTCTTATTGGCACGGTGTTTTAAGGAACTTGCTGAAAGAAGGTGATGCTTACGGTGAGACCTCCCTAGGAAAAGGGGAGGTGTTTAATGTGGAATATGTGTCTGCAAACCCAACGGGGCCTCTCCACGCCGGCCATGGGCGTGTGGCCGTGATAGCGGATATCCTTGCTAATCTTTTGGAAAAAGTTGGTTATAGGGTGGTTCGGGAATATTACATCAACGATACCGGAAACCAAGCCAAAATTTTGGCGCACTCAACGTACCTGCGCTACCAAGAAGCGTTGGGGCGTTCCATTCCTGAAATCCCTGAAGGTTATTACCCGGGTGAATACCTTAAAGACGTAGCCGCCGCCTTGGTTCAGCGGGATGGGGACCGGTGGCTTGATAAGCCTGAGGCAGCATGGCTGGACCCTGTCCGCAACTTTGCAGTAGACTACCTGATGACTGAAATCAAGGAGGACCTGAAAAAAATTGGTATCTCCCAAGAGGTTTTTTCTTCCGAGCATGCCTTGCATACATCAGGAGCCCTTGAAGATGCTTGCGCCTTGCTAGAGAAAAAGGGCCTCGTTTATGAAGGTACCCTGGAAGCCCCCCAAGGAAAATTGGAAGAAGATTGGGAACCTACGTCGTTGCTGCTTTTTCGCTCTACCCTGTTTGGGGATGACCGGGACAGGCCCTTAAAAAAATCAGATGGGACGTGGACCTATTTTGCAGGGGATATCGCTTACCATTTGGATAAGATCAAACGTGGCGCACAGCATTTGGTGAACGTGTGGGGCGCTGACCATGGCAGCCATGTGAAACGCATGACTTCCGCCGTTGAAGCCCTCACAGAAGGCCAGACAAAACTTCAGGTGATGCTCTGCCAGACGGTTAACTTCTTTGATCAGGGGCTGCCGGTGAAAATGTCTAAGCGTGCCGGAACCTTCGTAACGCTACGGGATATCGAGTCCAAGATTGGCAAAGATGTATTGCGGTTTATGATGGTCACGCGCCGCCCTGAAACCCATTTTGATTTTGATTTCGCGAAAGCCGTGGAGCAATCTAAAGATAATCCTGTTTTTTATGTGCAGTATGCCCATGCCCGGGCTTGCTCTGTATTGCGGATGGCCCAAGAGCTTTTCCCTCAAATGGCTTTGGATCCTGCAGCCCTTGCCCAAGCTTCTTTAGCAGGCTTGGAAGATGAGAGCGAGCTTAACCTGATCAAGCGCTTAGCAGACTGGCCCAGACAGCTGGAAGCAGCAGCCTTGGCCCAGGAGCCCCATCGCTTGGCAGCCTACCTCTATGAGCTCGCCCAGGGTTTTCACACTTTATGGAGCAAAGGCAAGCAGGAAACAATCCTCCGGTTTTTGATCTCAGAAGATGAAGCGCTTTCCAGAGCTCGTATGGCCCTTGTTTCAGGGGTTTTTTTGGTGATACGGTCTGGATTGCGGTTGTTTGGTGTTAAACCAGTTGAAGAGATGCGCGCATGACCCGGTTACCCCCTTCTTATGGCGGGAGTCCGTCCTCTTCCAAATACGAGATCTTACGCCCCTGGCGCTTTGCTTTTTTGGTTGCAATCGTTCTATCGGGGCTTGCGGGGGCCTTCTATTTTTTATTGAAGAAGCCAACAGCGTCTCAACACACCTTGCCCCTGATCAAGGCAGCCCAAGGCCCTATACGGATTGCTCCCCACCCTGATCAAAATCCCTCTGATACGCCGCACCACCAGGTGTACAAGCATATCGAGAAGGGAAAACTGGGGGAAGATTCCCAAGTTGTGGAACAGCTGTTGCCCCCTGTCGAGGCCCCTTTATTAACAGCCGAAGCCCCTGGGGAGCTGCCAGCACCTGCGCCTTCTTTGGATAGTCTGCAAGAGGCTGTTCAAGCTGATACCCCCCAAATGGAAGCGCCCTCAATGCCTGAGTCTGCAGCATCTCAGCCTTCCCTCCCTTTTATCCCAGAAAGATCCGTTGAGCTTTCGGATAAGCCCCAAGAACCTCAAAACGTTTCCATCGATAACCTTCTTTCACGGGGTGAGAAGCCCCCTGGGAAAAAAATCTCTTTACAGGTAGGTCCTTTTTCAAGCAAGAACCAGGCTTTACAGGTGTGGCAGCGCATCCAAAGTTTTAAGCTTTCGGGCGCTTCTAAAGAAGCTGGCGTGATCAGCTCTCTTCCCCTTGGCTCCCCTCGCCCAAGTAAATATGTCATCTTTATCCGAGGAATCTCCTCTCTTCAAGACGCTCAACGCCTCGTTGCCCAGCTCCACCAAAAAAAGGTTTCTGCCATTGTTCTCAAACCCTAAGGGCTCTAACACCCCTCCCCTCGCAATAATCTTAGGATGCAGTGGAACAGTTCTCACCGACGCAGAAAAAACCTTTTTTGAAAAAGCAAACCCTCTGGGTTTTATCCTCTTTGGGTGGAATATCGAAAGTGCTACCCAGGTGAAAGCCCTGGTTCAGTCCCTCAAGGAGGTGGTTCAGCGGGAAGCGGTTCCCATTTTGATTGACGTGGAGGGTGGGCGCGTAAATCGCTTGGAAAAGCTGGGCTATGCCTGGCCAGAGGCCGCTTCTTTTGAAAGGCTATCAGATGCTGATGACACCCAGCAAAAAACTTGCTTTGAGGTTCATCAAGACATCGCAAAAACCCTAAAAGCGTTGTCTATTTCCGTTGATTGCTCCCCCGTATTAGACGTTCGGGTCCCGAGGGCCCATGAGATCATCGGTTCCAGGTCTTTTAGCCAATCGCCTGATAGGGTTGGAAGCCTTGGGCAAGCGGCTATCCAAGGCCTTTGGGCTGGAGGGATTTGTCCGGTGGTGAAGCACATTCCCGGCCATGGCGCTGCTTTGGTAGACAGCCATGACGAGCTTCCTGTGATAGACCTTTCTTTGGAGGCGTTGGAAAAGCATCTTTCTCCGTTTCAGCAAGCCGTGGGGCTTTTTGACACCCATCCTTTCATGGCGATGACGGCCCACATCACTTATAGCGCGGTTGATGCGTCTTCCCCTGCAACGACTTCGGCCAAAGTCATCCAAACCCTCATTCGGGAACGCATAGGCTTCTCCGGCTTGCTGATGAGTGACGATTTGGAGATGAAGGCCATGGCGGGAAGCCCAGAAGTAAAAGTGCAACAAACCCTTGATGCTGGATGTGATATTGCCCTGTACGCAAGGGGGGACGTTGTCGTTTGGGAAGAAGCTTTACACGGCGCACGACACCTTTCAGACCATACCCTGGGGTGTTTAGAAAGCATTTTTTCAAAATTAGCGAGCATCGCCTAGCACATTCAAAATTAAAGCTTTTTTGAACTTTTGCTTGCAATATATACTTATAAGTAATTCTTTTTTGAAAGGGAGATTGATTCTATGGAAATGCTTTTGTTTTGTCTGATTGTGTTGGTGCTTATCCTTGCACTTTCTGCTTTCACGGTGCAACAACAAACCAGTGTCCTGATTGAGCGCTTCGGAAAATTTTCCAGAATTGCAAAACCAGGGCTCAATTTTATGATCCCCTTTGTGGAAAAAAAGCGTGGTAAAGTGACTTTGCGCCTGAATCAGCTGGACGTGGATGTGGAAACCAAAACCCAAGATGATGTTTTTGTGCGCATCACAACCTCGGTGCAATATCGGATTTTACCCACAAAAATTTATGAAGCTTTCTACACCCTTGAAAACGTCGAAGGGCAAATTGAAGCTTTCGTCTTCGACGTAGTTCGAGCTTGTGTCCCGAGGATCAAATTGGACGACGTGTTCGCCAAAAAAGATGACATCGCAGATTCTGTGAAAGAAGAGCTGAGGGAAGTGATGAATGAATTCGGTTATGACATTCTCAAAGCTTTGGTAACAGACATTGAACCAGACCCAAAGGTTAAAGCAGCCATGAATGAAATCAATGAATCCCAACGGTTGCGGATTGCAGCTATGGAGCGGGGGGAAGCTGAAAAGATTTTAAAGGTCAAGCAAGCCGAAGGAGAAGCGGAAAGCAAAATTCTCCAGGGGCGAGGGATGGCTGGCCAACGCAAAGAAATTGTGGATGGGTTAAAGCATTCCCTTGTAGAATTTCAGGACCGAATTCCAGACGTAAACGCCCAAGATGTGATGAGCTTGATTCTCATGGCCCAGTATTTTGATACCCTCAAAGAGATGGGATCAAGTGGCAATATGAACACCATCTTGATCCCCCATTCTCCTTCCAGCCTACAAGAAATTTACAACCAAATCCGCACAACTATTATTGCTTCCAACCAAGTGCCGGGGCAGCAACCGCCTTCAGCCTAAGGGGTTAGCGAGCAAGGGTAACTCGATAGAATTGCTGTACTTTTTCTTGAAGAGGGCCCACAGAATTTCCTTGCTTTTGTAACGTCATTAGAAGTGTTGCGTGAATGCGACCTAGATGGTAAGCCTCTTTGATTCGACTATCGTGTGAATACTGACCGATCAAAGCAGGAGAATTTACAGAGCCAGGTTCTGATGCTCTCAAACGCTTCAAACCATCACAAGCGGTTCTCAAGCCGATACCAAGGCGGGAAGCACGTTCTTTTTGAGTTGAATGGGGGTGTTTTTTAATATCATCTTTCAAATCCACCAGGTTTAGTTTGCCATAAGGTTTTCTAATTTGCAGCTTAGCAACAGGGTTTCGAGCCAAAAATTCCTGCAAACGCTTCAACACTTGCTCGTGGGTGACGGATGCATTTACTGATACAAGCTGATTCTGAGATTTCATACTCAGATCCAAGGGCAATTCATCAATATCTGGATGGCTGACTTGACGAGAAGCAAACTTAATAACGGACCTACTCTCTGCACCAGGTTCGAACTGTCCTGGATGTGAAAACGCCTCAAAGGCATGTAAAAAAGCAACAAATATAACCATAGAACTCAAACTCAATTTCATCGAAAAATTTACTCCTATTAAAAAAGTGAAGAAAAGTAAAAATAACTTAATAAGGTAAAAAAAAAATATTTTTTAATGAACAAATTGATAACAATTATTTTTTCATAATATATTTGATCATCTGCAAAAAAAGAAAAATAAAAAGTTAACAATTACAGTTTATTTTCAAAATAAAAAATAATACTTATCAAATAGTTATGTTATAATATTTCCATAATCATAAGACATCTTCTCAAGAGGAGGGGCCGAACATGGAAAAAGATATTAAAAGCACGACATCATCTGTGGAAGCAAAGCTTGCATCCCTAAACAGCGCTCTATTTAAAGGAATTCCTGAAGATAAGCTTCAGCTGATTGCCACACCTGAATTTGACTTTCAGTTCACGTTTTCTCTACCACAGCATCCTGGAGAACAGCTCAAAGGTCTCGCAGGCCAGCTTTCCATGATCACAACCCTTGATCCTTCACCCCATGTCTTGGATTTGATGAAATCAGCCTTCACGCCCAAATTTGACGACAGGCTTTTTCTGCTTTTCAAAAAGAATTTAAATTTTGTAGAAGAATACTTTAAAGATTTAAAAGGCTTTTTGCTTTCTGAGAAGGGTGCTTTACCTTCCGGTGTCTTAGATCAGCTTTCAGAACACCTAAAGCCTTTGGAAGATTTGCTCAACTCACCTGTGCAAAACATGGCTTCTCCAGATGACATCCGCCATGCATTCAGTGAGCTTGTGGCGTTTTGGGACAGTATTGGAAGCGCGATCCCAACCCTAAGACCCTTCATCACAGAAAACCTGATGGCCAAAATCAGCTTAAGCCCCCTTGATTTGGGATCCGGAGACTATACCTTCGCAGGGGCAGGAGAAGCCTTTGCAGGATCCGGGCTCAGCTCCCTCATCGGAAGCAATTTTCTTCAGAATCAATATCTTGGAACGCCTTCCGCATCTGAATTTTTCCATGGCGGCGGTGGCGGTAGTGGCGGAGGCGGTAGTAGCGGAGGCGGCAGTGGTGGTGGTGGTGGCGGAGGCGGTGGCTTCATCAATTTAGCCCCCACAGACATCATCTTATCGAATAATCTTGTGCCTGAAAACGTGCCTATTGGGACCTTTATAGGTTCGTTGACAGGTTTTGATCCTAACCTCAGCAGTGGAGACGTTTTAACATTCTCTCTGACAAGTAACCCCGCCTACCCTGACAACGCTTTTTTTCAGATTGGGAGCATAAGGGCAAATGCCAATTATAATTTTGAGAGCACAAAGACCTCTTACACAATCCTGGTCAAAGTGACAGACCTGGGCGGCTTGAGCCGCGAGGAGACCTTCACCATCAACGTGACGAATGTAAACGAGGCGCCGACATCCATAACGCTTTCAGATCCTGCAGGCACGCTAACTCCTGTAGATAGCATGAGAGAAGATTTAGCTTTTGGAGCGACCGTTGGGATCTTGGGCACACAAGACCCAGATTTTGGAAACAGCTTCACCTACACGCTAGTGGGTGGCTTGGGCAGCGGGGATAACAGCGCCTTCACCATCGAGGGGAATGAGCTGAAGCTGAATGCAAGCTTAGATTATGAAGGCCCTAAGACCACCTATAACATTCTGGTAAACTCTATGGACCAAGGCGGGGAAAGCACAGAGCAAATCTTCACCATCAACGTGACGAATGTGAACGAAGCGCCCACGGCCATCACCTTGGGTGGAAATTCTGTCATAAAGGATCAAGCAGGCGTAATTGTGGGGAACCTCTCAGGCTCAGACCCTGAGAATAACATCAGCGGCTACAGCACCTCCCTTTATACCAGCAGCGGCCAGCCAAATCCCTTTGAAATTGTTGAAAATTCAGGAGTTTTCCAATTAAAATTAAAAAATGGGGTTTCGCTCAGCAGCAATGAAACCGTTACCATTAGAGCCCTCAACGCGGATGGACTATCTTTTGAGGCGCCTTTTACAATCTTTGCAATTTCAGGTGGCGGTGGTGGTGGTGGCGGAGGAGGTGGTGGTGGCGTCCCACCTAACCAAGCCCCCACGGATATTCTTCTAAATAACAACACTGTGCCAGAGAACGAAGCTGGGGCTTCCGTAGGCACCCTCACCGGCATTGACCCAAATTTTAATGTCACAGGATTCACACTGTTCTCAGACCCATCAGGTAAGTTTGAGATTGTGGGCACTACCCTCAAACTCAAGGATGGGGAATCTCTGGATTATGAAGACCTTGACCCTTCCCACACCGTCAGTGTCGTCGTGCGAGCCACCGACGCGGGCGGCC
>JBOFFI010000020.1:0-1635 GCA_051648545.1 Alphaproteobacteria bacterium | reverse complement strand
CCTTTCTTTGGGTCATAGTTGGGATGCCCTTCAAAAGCTTTTTTAGCATGAACATGGTGCCCTGCGACAGCCCGATATTCTCCGGCTAAATTGAGATCCAGCGCCTCTAAGGCAACGTTCCTGGAAGGGGCATGTTGGGAAGCCCTAATCGGGCCCGTTAATTTTTTGCCTGTTTTGCTGATGGTGGCGAGGCTTTGGGCTTTGCTTGGAACCAGAGATCCAACGGCGCCAACGGTGAAGGCTGCTCCGTGGGAAACCAGGGTTTCGCTGGCGTTTAGGGATTTGAGGGCATCGCTGGCAACCTCTCCAGTCCACTGGATACCTTTGGAAACCCACTCATTGACCAGGCTCAATTTGCCGTTCGTGAGGGCATCTAATTCCCGATAGGCAAAATCTTTAATCACACCTGTGTGGTAGGCGCCCACTAAAAATTGCTCGGCAGAATTCAGATTTTCAAACCCGACGGCGCGCTCTTTTTCAAGGGCTGCCTGGGTTGCGCCCTCAATTTCTGCAAGAACCTTTTTCCCCGCTTCCGTGTTCGCAGCAACGCCTAAGCAACCCCCAATAGCCCCAGTCAGCAACCAATTGTTCTGCAAAGCCGTGTCGGCTGTCAAAAGTGCTGTGCCAACATCCTGTTTTGTCAAAAGCGCGCCGGTAGCCGCGGCAATTTTCCCATAGTCTGCGCGGGCCTCCCGGGTGAGGCTCTCAGGCAAAGCTTCCGCGACGGTTTCCCCGATGACGGCTCTTGAAATGCCGCATGAGGTCTGCTCAATTTCCTCAACAGGCACCAAAACCCTGGCATTCGCCAGGGTGTGGAGGAGAATGACGACAAAGAAGAAAAGCTTACGCATCTTCTTGAGATTCAACCCATTTACGGAAGATACACTTACTCTCAATTATGCCAACGCACCTACCCAAACAATTTGTCGATAAGTTTCTCAAGTAACAAACCTTCATCCGTTGGGTTATAAGCTTCATCAAATCCGCAAATTTGCAATTTTTCTCCACACAAATCCCGCAATTCTGAAAATTCTTCTTCAGTAAGGCATAACGTCATTTTTGAAAGAAGCAGCTTTGTTTTCAGCAAGCTGCTGACAGGAAGATTTTGAATCATATATTCTAAATCAGAAAAACTTATTTTGTTATTTTGCTTAATGATTTCTGGCATTTCATTTCACTATTCTATTATTTTTTTTAATAATTTTTCCCTTTTTACAGAGCTTGTTGGGTTAACAGATATAATCTTTCTATTTTGTGGATTAATAACGACTTCTGCATTTTTTCCAATATATCTCTGACTTGGCCGCCCAAAGGAATCTATTTTTATTTCTCCAATTTTTAAAGGATTTTTCATAGCATCTATTTCGTCTATGGAACGAATTTGCCTCTCAATTTTTCTGCTAACTCCATGCTGAGTCGTTTTAATGGAAGATTTTTTGCTTTCTTTAACAACCTTCCCCTCTCTCTTCCCAATCGTTTTTTGGGGTTTTTGGAGTTCTTTGGCAACGCCTTTGGCAGATTTTTGGGTAATTTCTTTGGCGCCCCGTTTGGCGGATTCTTTTTGAACCTCTTTGGCAGCGCGTTTAGCAAACAAATGCTTGCTTTTTTGCCAAGCCAATTTTGCAACGTACTTCA
>JBOFFI010000019.1:0-3950 GCA_051648545.1 Alphaproteobacteria bacterium | reverse complement strand
AATATGCTGGGAAAGTGTATCCTCTAGAAAAATTGCCTGAAGAGTTGCGCCAAAAATATCCCCATAGCGTGCCCTTCACCGGGACTGGACATCCTGATTTTTCACGATATGCTGTGAAAAAAGTGGAGATTAAAATGACGGGGGTGAGGCATACTGATGATGCAATGGCAAACAAAATCGCCGGATTTAAAGAGACGCCAAAAGACTACACATGGCATCATCACCACGATGGGGAAACAATGATGCTCGTTCCAAAAAACTTACACCGGGCCGTCAATCACACAGGTGGTGTTGCAATTGTAAAAGGAAAACAAGGTAAATAAAGATGTTTGATCAACCAAACCCTCACTTAGAAGATTTTATTCTTAAAACTTTTGAACAGTATTTAGGTTTTTATTTTCCGAAAGAATACAGAGAATTTTTAAAAAAACATAATGGGGGAAGGCCAAAAAAAAGGATGGTATTTGATTTTAAAGATAAAGATCCTTACGGGGGATCAGTGCTTTCTGTTTTTTTTGGGTTTGTGCCAGATGAATATGAAAATATTTTATTATCTCTCAAAATGTATCAAGATAGAATTCCATGGAATACTTTTCCAGTTGCAGATGATACCTTCGGCAATCTTGTCCTACTTTCCGTGAAAGGTCCAGATCGTGGAAAAATCTACTTTTGGGATCATGAATTAGAGGTAAACACGGACCACGGAGAAACGCCAGACTATTCAAATCTAACGTTGGTTGCAGATTCTTTTGATGAATTCATTCAAAACCTGAAATCCGAAAATGTGCTCGAGGTTTAACGTTTTTCGTTTTTTCATTTCCCTCCTCCTCCTCCACACCCTGGCGAACGCCAGGGTATCTTTAGAAGATAAGACATGACTCAATCTAAGCAGAGCGGCCCAATTCATAAGGGACCCGTATGATGGGAATGTCAGCGCTAAAATCCTTCGTATTCCGGGTGACAAGCAGGGCCTGCGTATGCTGTGCTGATGCTAAAATAAGCGCGTCTGGGATTTTGAGTTTATAGGTTTGCCGGATTTCAATCGCCAAATCTGAGATGTCCTGGTTGATGTGAATGATCTCCAAGGACATCAGGTAAGCCTTGACGCTCTCAAAGGCCTCGTCGCGCTCCCTCAAGCCAACCAAAACCTCTATATAGGTGATGATGCTGATGGTGCGTGTTTGATAGCGCTGTAATTCTTGGCGTGCCTGGGGTTCACCGTTCAAATAGTCGATGATGATGTTCGTGTCAAAAAGCGCTCTCACCACTCATCTCTCAGCTTTTTCTGCACTTCAAGGGCGTTGAGTGGGATGCCTTTTAAAAGCCCAAAACTATCTTCCATACGTGTTTGCCGCTTTTTTTGAAGAAACGCGTCAATCGCAGTTCGCACAACAGCCGCCCTTGAAGCGTGCTCCGAAACTGCAATTTCGTCCAATTTTTTAAGCTGTTTTTCAGGCAGATCAATCAAAACCCTTGTCATCTCAGCATCCTCCTCCTCAAGCGTCATCCTATGAAAGAATGATATCACACATGTATATCACAATGCAAGGTGCGTGGAAACAGCTACATCAACGATGCGAGGTTTTTCTTGAAAATCGTTTATTATTAATTGGTTAGTATTTTTTCTATACTTAATTTATTAAAATAAAAAAACTCAACAAAACTATTTGGAATAGGCAGCTGCAAGGTGACCTTCTGAAACATTATAATAATTACGCAGAATCTTAAAATGCTGAGCTCTCATCGTCCTAACGCTTGCTCACGTTGACGGGCGGCGTCTTGGAAGCGCTGGAGGTCGTTGTTAGCTTGGGCCAAGATCGTCTCAAAATTTCGGGATTCTTGAAGGGGGAGTGCTCCAGAAACCAGAGAGGACATCGGAGCGTTGTCCTTGAAAATCTCTAAGAACCGCTCCACTTCCAAACGCGTTTGATAGCGCTGGACTGCAGCTTCTACTTGAGGGGAGAGAGCTTTTTCTTCAGATGCTGTCGTTGGGGTTAAGGAAGGTGGGCGGGACTCTAGCAGGTTGATGATGCTATGAAGATGCTCAACAGAGGGCAGTTTCCCTGTGTAGACATGAAGCGTTAAAACGTTCTCAAGAAACGCGGTAACGTGAGGAACAAGCTTTTGAAACGCTGAGGATGCCGACGCAAGCCATGTTTTAAAGAGCGGCTCAAGGGTTGCTTGCTGCGCTTTTTGGTGTTCGACAAGCTCACTGGCACGGTCGATCACCTCATAAAACCAAGGATGGTCTTGGGGAGGAATATACGAAGGGCTTTGCTTTTGAAAAAGCTCAGGGGCTGGAGATGTCTGAAGAAGCTTTTGATAAAGGGCGGCCTCCATAACACCTCTTCGATGGGCTTCCACACGAACGTCTAAAACCTCCGAAAGGGTTGCAGAAGCAGACAATCCACGAGACTCAGAAGCCACCAATTCCTCTAAGCGATCTTTCAAAAAAGTCTGTAAGAAAGCAGAAGAGGGACCTGATGGAACGGATGGAGCAGAAGTACCCCGAATCGATGCTGGAAGGACAAGGTTGTCCGATAAAAACGCATGCAAACTCACCAACGATGCGTTAGAAGGAGCGCTCGGATTCTGCAAACGTTGGGTGCCTTTAAGCACGGTGCGCGCCCTGGAAGCTTCGCTCAACTCAGGCAACGACGTACGAGCGCCAGAAGCAAAGTCTTGAGGTTCCGACCTCTCCAGAAAAGAACGCCGAACCTCGCGCCAGGCCTCAAGCGTGACAAACTGAATAGCGTCTAACTGACGCCAAAGCTTCTCTAATGCAGCTTCTAAAGCCCCAGACGGAGGCTCCTGAAGTGCAGAAGCCGCTTCAGGTTCTACATAGTCAAGCGCGCCAAGCTTCTCCGATGTCTTGGAGAGAGAAGCTATCAAGTTTTCATATGTTTTGAACTCGCAAACAGCTCCAAATACCTGCGCGTCCACCCGGTGACGACTCAGCGCAACATACGTTAGATTCCTCGAAAAACCAGGCGAAGCCAGCACAAACGTTCGGTCAACCGTCACCCCTTGAGACTGATGTACGGTGAGCGCCCATCCATGATCCAGATATGGATAAAGCTTTGGCGAAAACGAAACAAGCCTGCCTACATCCCCCGTTGAAGGATCACTCACGCGAACACGCATAGCTTGCTTTGAGACCGCCTCAACCGTCCCAAGAAGCCCGTTTTGAACGCCGAGCCCTCGATCATTGCGGGTAAACCGAATCCTGTCTCCAATCGAAAAAGAACATACCTGATGAACAACCTCCCCCTTCCCTAGCCCATCCATACGCATCTGCTGAACCATCAGCGAACATTCAGACACTGAAACTTTTCCAAGCTGTTGCAAGAGATGACGAGCGCCCTGATTCAGAGCCTCAACGTCCTGATTGCTATGGGCCAGCATCAACAAGGTCTCTTGAGGGTGAGCGCCCAACGCTTCAGACCAAGCAGAGAGGAGTGCCTCCCGCGCATCCTGTCGAGAAAATTCTACAAGCTTCAATTTCCCAGCCTGATGGTAAGCTTGAACAGCTTCTTCCGTTCGGCCAGATGCAAACAGCTGGGTAGCTTCCCTCTGCCAACTTGCGCGTTGACGCAACCTGCTGCCGACCCGACGCCAAGTCCCCCAAAAGACGATGGATCGTCTGAGAAAATACACCTACCTCCTGCAGGTTTCGAGCTGCACGCCCTGTAGGAGCAAGCCCCATAACACGGTAGCCAGAATCCTCCCAAATACGCTGTGCCTTCGCGATCACGCTCGTTTTTCCGGTCCCTGCAGCTCCAACCAAACAAGAAACCTGATGACCCAGGGTTACATGATGAATGGCTTCTTGAACCTGAACCGAAACGGAAGATGTGACCCCATCTGCTTCTCCAAAGCTCTTCAATACCTCATTCAAAGAAGCCGAGGCAACAGGATGTGTTTGGGCAGTTGAGAGACGCTCGAGGGTC
>JBOFFI010000018.1:0-1231 GCA_051648545.1 Alphaproteobacteria bacterium | reverse complement strand
CTATTTGCCCAACATTTTTGGCAACATCAGCTGCCTCTTTGAGGGCTGTCTCATAGTCTTTTTGAGAGAATCCGCGGCCCTCTTTGGCTGCGCGCTCCGCAACTTCTCCCAAAACCCGCGTCGCCATTTCTTTAGGATTCCCAGAAATGGCCTCCGCTAGCATTTCTGAAGTGACGGCCCCCAAGGCGCCTGCAAGGGCGCCCCTTGGAATGGCATATGAAGAAATTCGATGAATCTCCTCAACAGGCATAAGAACCCTGGCAAACGCCAGGGTGTGAAGGAGGAGGAAAAAGCAGGAGAGGAGGCGCTTGATCAAAGGTTTTGCTCAGACAGGCTACGTCACTGAGGGCGGATATTTACTAAACCGCTCGATCCAACCACCTTCGCCTGTTGGTTCTGCACATAACATCTCGCTGATATCCCGCAGACTCACAAGGGTTTCTTTGTTTTCTCCCCGGTACACAAGATCAAATTCTTCGTGTTGTTCGATCATCCATAGAAAACTGTGGAGTGTAGAATCGACAGAATCCAATATAAAATCTTCAACCGATTTCTTAGCTTCAGGAGTAAAATCTTTTATTTGATCATGAAGTTTTTGAGCTGATTTAGATTTCATATGACCAATTATTATTGAGTGTGCTATCCTCGCTACTCTATCCCTCGCTTCTTTCATCAACAATTCTCCAAAACGATCAAGAATTTCATGTTCCATTTTAATTTATTCCTTTCATTATTTCTTGACCGTAGATCCCCATGGTATGTTCATTGGCTGCGTAACACCAGTTTTTCTAAGGCTTTGAAGGGATTCTGCTACGATTTTTTTAGCCACTTCTCTAGACTGACATCCGCCCTCCATCAAGGCATCAACAGCAATACGCGTGTGTTCTCGCATGGTGTTGGGCGAACCACTTGCAGCTAATTCTCGGAATAATTTTTGTTGGGCAGTAGTCACATCTTCGTGCCTTATTCCTACTTTTTCCATCAGCTCGTCACTAATCGAAAATCCTTTCCTTGGGTCATAGTTTGGGTGTCCTTCAAAAGCCTTTTTAGCATGAACATGGTGCCCTTTGACAAGCCTGTATTCTCCAGCAAGCTCCAGATCAAGTGCCTCTAAGGCAACGTTCCTGGAGGGGGCATGTTGGGAAGCTTTCCCAACACCCCGTCCAACCCAGGTTTTCCCGCGTTCGACGGCGCTGGCGACAGCGTCTCCAAGTTTTGCCATGATGGGATT
>JBOFFI010000017.1:0-1094 GCA_051648545.1 Alphaproteobacteria bacterium | reverse complement strand
TGTTTTATTCGTAAAGTGTCTCAGTATAAAGCTTATAAAGAAATTCTTCAAAATCTTCAGCCAACAGAACTTGTTCAAACCCACTGTCATGGTCAGAAAGCCAAACTTTTCCATCTGGATCAACCCCTATGGGGTTGCCTCGGCCATCGTCAGAAATAATGTACCAATCTCCAATATCTGGCCAATTTTGTTGTTCTTTATAAAAATTTGTATAGTATGTAACTAAAGAGAATTGATCTTTTTTTTCTTCTTTTCCTAAAAGTCCATATACAGAATATTCACAAAAACAGGCGGTTCCATACATTTTAAGAAATTTACTGTAAGATTCATTGAACTTAGTTCCTAATTCTTTCTCAGTTTCTTGAATTTCAGTCTGCTCAACGCCGTTTGTAAAGTCTTCAGGATATTCTTCTGCATGTTTCGCAAGTAAATTCCAAATCTCATTTTTGCTCATCTAAAAGTCCTCTTCGTATCAATTCTTGTTTCGCACGCTCTTTATAAAAAGATTTTCTGACTTTATTCCAATCTGTTCGCTGTTCTTCCGTAAGTCCAACACCTTTTTTTGTTCCCAAAGGATGCTGGGCTTTATTGCTTGTTAAATGGGCGTTTACTGGAATCTCAATAATAAAAGCGCCTGGATCTCTATGATATTGTTGTTGATGGTGGTGACCTTGAATAGGAACGTTGTTAACATCCCTTGGAGCCTTTCCTTTTCTATAAATTTCTCGAAGCGTTCCCTCATCCAAATGCTCTAAATTTCGCACCGCCCTAAATTCCACGCCATCAAACATCACGCGTCCCTTTTGTTCCAGGGGTTGAATAGAAGAATTTGGCGAAAAGTGAGTTTTGTCAACAACAACAGATCTTTTTGCTGGAGCCTCCAACTTCTCCACCCGAGAAGCTTTAATCGGGCCCGTTGCTTTTTTGCCTGTTTTGCCGATGGCGGCGAGGCTTTGGGCTTTGCTTGGAACCAAAGATCCAACGGCGCCAACGGTGAAGGCTGCTCCGTGGGAAGCCAGGGTTTCGCTGGCATGTAAGGATTTGAGGGCATCGCTGGCAGCCTCACCAGTCCATTGGAGGCCGCTGGAAACCCA
>JBOFFI010000016.1:0-1783 GCA_051648545.1 Alphaproteobacteria bacterium | reverse complement strand
TCGCGCTTCCGCCATTGATGGCAAAGGAGATGGCCCCAGCTTTCAAGCCATAGCTGAGGTGCTGGACCCCGTGGGCCGCCAGATTTTCTGCAAAATTCGCAGAAAAAACACCGCCTTCAGGGGCTGGACCTACCAACCCAGCCGTCGCGATGGCTGTGGCGATGGACTTCAAAGCCTTGGGCTTGCCCAGGTCTTCCAAAGCCTTGCCAATATTGCCTTGGTGGTTCAAAAGGCCAAGGCTCCCTTGGATGAGAACGCTCTTCGCGCCAGCGGCAGCCACCCCAGACACCAGCGGGGTAAGGGTTGCCGGAGCCTGCAGCGCGCTGGCCACCCCAGCCCCAAATTCTGTCGCAATCCCCCCCGGGCCAGCAAGCGAATAAGCTTCAATTTCCTCAACAGGAACCAAAACCCTGGCGTTCGCCAGGGTGTGGAGGAGGAGAGCGAGGATGGAAAATCGTTTTGAGAGATTCATTTAAGAGGAAGATAGCTCAGGTTCTCGTTTCGCGGCCTTTCCTATAATATCGCACCCCCAAAAGGCATCATTTCGCTCGCATAAAAACCTGGAAACAGGCCCTAAAAGGGCTACAAAATTAGAGGTTAGCAGCAACGTATCATCCACATTCAAGAGGCTCTCAAAAAAACAAACTTCAAATTGTCCTTGAATATCCTCATCTGAGGTTGACGCTAAAACCTCCTCGATCAACCAAAAAAGACGTTTGATGCGCGGTGTCTCAAACCCTTCTTGCTCAAGAAGATCTCTGACAATATGGTTAAAACTTGCTAATTGAGCACAAAAACTTGGCATCGGCGGTACAAATTCATCAATTTCAAGCTGTTTCGTCCACCCTAAAGGGTCATTTTCGTCAATCTCTGGCGGAAGTTTTCGAAACATGTCCAGCTCTTCTTCATAAGCATCTCGCAATTCTGGAAAATGATCCAAAATATACGACATGATATTGTCTTCTGAAAAAGTCTCTGGTTTAGTTATGGAGAGCATCTGTCAAATCCTTAAGAAATTGTTCGGCAACATATTTGTCATTCACAGAAGCGTTAGGAAATGCACGTTGCCATTTTTCGATAGCTTCTATATATTGAGGAACTTTTGTGTCATGAAATTTCCCCTTAACAGGTTGTCCCGTTAATTTTTCGTGCCGCAGAGCTGCGGCTGTACTTCCATTTCCAACTGGATTATCATTTTTTTTGTAAAGATCTTTCACAATATTACGGAGCCTTCCATCTTCCACGAGTGGTGCTTCCATGTTTCGAAGCAAATCTAGCTTATGCTTTTCATGAAGCGCAACATTTTTTGGGTTTAGGGAAACGGTTTCTGCAAGCGTTGCGGTTTTATTTCCAACCCAGGTTTTCCCGCGTTCGACGGCGCTGGCAACAGCGTCTCCAATTTTTGCCATGATGGGATTTTCGGCAACATAGGCGAACCAAGCAGCTTTAGCGGTGGGGTAAAGTTTGCCAGCAATTTTAAAGCCCTGCTTGATGGCGGTGCCTCCAACAACAGCCACCATAACCTCAACGCCAGCCTGCTTTAGGGCAGCCTCAGGGCCCTCCGTTTGGGCCGTTTGGTAGAGGTCGTAGGCTGACCAAACGAACAGCCCGCCGGCGATAAGCCCAGGAATCAGGTTGTTTTCTGTCGCAGTTTGAGCCGTGTGGATGGCCGTTCCAACATCCTGTTTTGCCAATAAGGCCGTTCCAGCGGCACCTATTTGCCCAACATTTTTGGCAACATCAGCTGCCTCTTTGAGGGCTGTCTCATAGTCTTTTTGAGAGA
>JBOFFI010000015.1:0-1128 GCA_051648545.1 Alphaproteobacteria bacterium | reverse complement strand
AAATTGAGCAAGCTTTGGGCCAAAATTTGCATAAAAATTATCCAGTTATTGACAAGTTTGACAACGGCGTTGTGACGAGTATTAAAAGCATTGATCTGAATGCCAAAACCTACCAAGATTCAAAAAAATTGCAGCGAACCTTGGAAAAATATGTCGATAAGGTGGCGGGGTTTGAGGGGAGCACATTTGCAGCCAAACCCATAAAATTAGAAGAAATAAGGCTTCGAGCTTTGGACTTGGCCATTCCCCATTCTGGGACTCCTGCGCAGCAACAAATTTTTAAAAATTTAGTTGATTACGCAAAAAACAAAGGCGTGACCGTCAATTCTATTATCTTTCAATAAAGGGGAGAGAAAACATGAAAATGGCATCCATTTATTTAAGCAAAGATGTTCTTCGAATCGTTACTTTTTCGAAAACAACTGTTGGACTTTCGAGTGCTTATTATCCTATTTTTTTCTTGAAAATTTCAGATCGCCCTTCAGAAATTGGCAAAAAAGCTCTGGAGGCTTTAGATGGGTTTACGGTTGGGGTTCCACACCCTAAAAATCAGGAAGAACATCGTCTAGAACTTCAACAATTTTGCGAAAGGATGCAAATTAAGTCCTGGCGTGGATTTTTAAAAGGAACAAAAGAGGTAGATTTAGAATTAGAAACTAGTGGGCTAATCAAAATTACCCCCATGATAAATTTTATCGATGCAAAAATTAAAGGAAGAGGTGATTTTTATTGGTTATATGAAAAAACCCGCCTCTCTTCCACAGATCCAGAAGAGCTTGGACGTGCTATCTTGGCAGCTTTTGAGGATTGTGAATAAATTTTCTTGAAACGCCTCCTCTCTTGCTTTTTCTTCCTCCTCCATACCCTGGCGAATGCCAGGGTTTTTGTGCCTGTTGAGGAAGTTACTGCCGCCAAGGCTGGAGTTCAGGCCGTGGCTGCATCAACCGTCGTGGGAACGTTGAACCATCAAGGCAACCTGGGCAAGGCTTTGGAAGATCTGGGTAAGCCCGATAGATTACGCTCCATCGCAGCTTCTATTGTGACAGCTGGGCTGACGGAAGGGCTTGCAACGGGGCTGAAAATTCCCACGACAGATCTTAAAACCTTTGGCGAGCATGCAACCTATGC
>JBOFFI010000014.1:0-25187 GCA_051648545.1 Alphaproteobacteria bacterium | reverse complement strand
GTTCCTTAACCCTTGCGCTCAATTTAAACCAGCGTCACCATATGTATCCATTTGTATTCAATTAATTTTTTCATAACACCTTTAGTAAATTATTTTCCATCCGTCAAATGATTTATTTTTTAGGATGTATTCAGGCTGCGAATCCAAGACGCATTTGGAACCCCTTGCAAATTAATTGTCCCCATACCCTGTGAAAAACCTTGGGATAAAGAGCGCTTAATGACTTAAAAACGCTTGCATCCCCTACCCTTTCTTCCCATTGCACTTTTTTTGTGCTTGGCTAAAGCTATCAAAATTAACCTACGCCTCATCCCTTCCGCTTGGAATTGGTGCCACGTATTTTTTTGAGTTGAAAGGCAACAGCTGTTGAGGAAAGCTTTATCTTTTCCAGAGAGGTTTGAGAAAAGCTTGTGAAAAAAGATTAGCTTTTTCTGCCCTCATAATCCGCGGCTGAAATCCCTGTCTCGCTGGAGAGAGACTTGGCTTTCCAGACCTTTAAAAAATTTATCTGGAGGCATCAACACGGGACGGCTCTCTCCCACGCCATCTCCCCCAGAAGGTGTCGCACCAAGATCTAACCTGGGTACACTGCGCTTGAGTAACCCCTGATACAACCGTGCCTCCATCACCATCCGACGCTCCGCATCAATCCCGCCATAAATCAAATCTTCAAGGCTGCGGGCAGATGAGCCCGTTCGATCCCTCACCCTCTCTTGAATCAAATCGGAAAGGCGGCAATCTCGGATGCACCTTTAAAAAAGAGGCATGTGCCCCAGGACAACCCTCTAACGCCTTTGGAAGCGACGCATGGGTCTTTAACCATACCCCTACCGCTTCAAGGGATTCTGGCGAGATTGTTTTGGAAATTTTTCCGACACTTTTTCCGATAATCTTGGAGAATCTCCAACTGGTTAAGTACTTGGTTTCTGAACATCTTCCAGAAGCTTTGAGCGCGCCCTTTAAGAGCGAACCCCCTCACAGGCTTTGTCTTCGGGAAGCGCCCGCGTCCTGCCTAAAAAAATCTCACAGGCCTGCGTCTACATCCCGTAAAAACCGATGTAGCGTTTGAGAAGGAAGCCCCACATCCTCTAAATTTCTAGCAGCTCGACCCGTCGGAGCAAGACCCATGACCCGGTACCCCGAAGCTTCCCAAATTTTCTGAGCGCCTTGAAGCACGGTCGTCCTCCCCGTACCAGCGCCCCCCACCAAACACGTAACCTGGGATGCTTCCGTCAGGTGCTCCACGGCCTTGTGCTGTTCTGCCACAAGCAGACTTGCCCTTTCTTGCTCGGCCAAAGCCTTCCCCGTAACCCCACAGCTGGACAGGGCAAAGGTTCCTTCCAAGAGGTTCGCCAAATCTGCAATCCGCAGCTCAATTTTGCCCACATCACTCTTGGGATCCTGACGATACACCAAGAGACCCTTCAAGAAACGCTGAAACACATCCTCATCCTTGGATTTTAACCAGGAGGTCGGTGCTAACCGCAGGCGTTCTGCTTCCGCGATCCTACGGGCCTCAGGTTGCTTCCTCTTCGCCTCTTCACTTCCATAAAGGACTGCCTGCTCATAACATTTCAACGCTTTTTCATGGTTTCTTTTGGCAGCATAGATATCCCCAGCCTCAACACCCAACTCAGCCACCAGCTCTTTCCCATCTTCATTTCCGTAACGGGCTGCTTGAGCGTACAGATCAAGTGCCTCCGTCACACGGCCGCTCGCATGCCAACCATTGCCTTCCAAAACAACCTTATCCAGGGCCTTGGTCAATTTTTCAGGAGCGCCAGAAACCCGTCTGCCGTTGGCTTTTTCATAGAACTCAAGGGCTTCAGTGTAGTTCTTTTGAGAGCAGAGGGTGTCCCCTCGCTGCACCCACAGGGCTGAAACTTTTGAGCTCTTCCGTTCCATCCCCTCAGCATCAACCCCTGCAGGCAAGGGTTTGGAAACGTTTTTGTCCTTTTCTTCTTCAGGGCTCAGTTGTCCAGCATAAACGGCAGCTGTTGGCGCCAGGGTGCTGGCCAAAACAGCCAGGGCTTTGACGCCTGAAAACAAGCGTTTGTGGGGATTTAAGGTAGATATTTTCATGGTGTTCCCTTTGCTCTATTTGTTATAGGGTTTTTGTCTATTGTTTTGAACTCAAATCATTTTTATGCAATTTGTCTCATGTTTACAAAAAAAACGGTCTGTCAAAATGGGTTTGAGGCAATGAACTTCCCAAAAGCCCAGGATCCAAGGAGCAGGAAAGATTCCTTGAAGCGTCACAAGGCTGAAAAAAGCCAAGCATGGGATTGACATTTTTGCTCATTTTCTTGAGACTGCTTTGTGTCAGATGGCTGGATAGTCGCTGCCGGTGAAAATTTTTACTGGGAGAGGAAAGTCCGGGCTCCACGGAAATGCAGTGTCGGGTAATGCCCGGCGAGGGTAACCTTAGGGAAAGCGCCACAGAAAATATACCGCCTTACGCGCAAGCGCAGGGTAAGGGTGAAAAGGTGCGGTAAAAGCGCACCGCGTTTCTGGTAACAGAAATGGCAGGGCAAGCCCCACTGGGAGCAAAACCAAATAGGAACAGTCTAGGTATTCCTAAAGCTTATTTTCGAGCTTTGAGCTGTTCGGGTCGGTTGCTTGAAAGTTTTGGCAACAACGCTTTTAGATGAATGACTATCCCCTTTTCAAAGGGACAAAACCCGGCTTATAGGCCATCTGATGTTTTCTTTTGTGAAAATTTTTACAAAGAGATAGATTGTTTGCTGGTTTCTTCTAAACATGGAATTGGGGCCGTGATACCGTTAATAAAATATAGCCCATTTCGCATATTGGCGGAGGAGATGGGATTCGAACCCACGATACGGTTTAACCCGTATAACGGTTTAGCAAACCGCCGCCTTCAGCCACTCGGCCACCCCTCCGCACGCTTCAAAACATAATAGATTTGAACCATTTTCGCAACCGATAAAAACTTCATGTTTCGCTAGCATCTGATACGCCTAAATCAGCTAAGCCAAATGCGTTGTCCCAATTGAAGCTTTTAAAATGACTTCTTGAGAGGAAGCTTGAGATAAATCGTTAAATCTCTCCGATGGTTTTCAATTTTATTTTCGGATGAACTTCATTTTGAGCGATGACAGGTGTTAAAGGCCTGAATCGCTCAACAATGGAGCGAACGTAAGGACGCAATGTCCCACTGGTTAGAAGTACAACCATGTCGCTACGCTGGGTATAAACCTGGAAAGCCGCATTCATTTTTTCCACAAATTCCTGCAGTTTGCTGGGCGGTACGATAAAATGCTTGATCTCACCGTCTCCCGAAAGCGCGTCTTGGAAGGTACGCTCCCACGCAGCTGATAATGAGATAACCTGTAAAACGCCCTCTTTGGTTTCGTAAGAAGCACAGATTTGGCGACCAATCCTAGAACGAACATGCTCTGTCAACGCTAACGGATTGCGGGTGGATGAAACGGCCTCTCCCACTCCTTCGATGATGGTTCCTAAATCTCGAATAGAGATACGCTCCGCCAACAGATTTTGTAAAATTCTCTGGAACATGGCAGGTTGAAGTTGGGTAGGCACCAAGTCTGAAAAAAGCTTTTGATGGGGTTTTTCCAAGCGGTCGACCAATTTTTGAACATCTGAAAAAGAAAGTAATTCGCCCATGGAATCTTTCAAAACTTCAGTTAAGTGGGTTGCCAGCACGGTTCCTGGGTCTACCACCGTATAGCCCTCCACCTCTGCATCCGCCCGTGAAGTTGGATAAATCCATTTGGCATCCAGACCAAAAACGGGATCTTTGGTATCTTCTCCAGCAAAATGGATGGCACGTCCTTGGGGGTCTAACACCAACAACATCTGGGTCCGGAGCGTTCCTTTAGCGACTTCTATGTCTTTGATACGAATGCGATATTGATTGGGTTCTAATTGGGTGTTATCCAAAACCCTCACGGACGGCATAACAAAGCCCATCTGGCTTGCGATATCTCGACGAATATTCTTAATTTGATTCGTGAGTTTGCCGTCATTTAAGATTTCGAGCAGACCATACCCAAGCTCTAACTTGATAGATTCAATCTGTAACGCCGCACCCAACAAATCTTCCGCATTGGTAGACGTCGTTTGTAAAACGGCATCCTGTTTGCTGGATTCTCTTTGTGCGCTTAATTGCTTCTCTTTCAGCTTCCAAGAAACAACACCCGTCGCCAAAGCCAAAGCCAAAAAAGGAATGGCTGGGATACCCGGAAGCACAGCCATCACTGTCATCAAAACAGCACTCATGCCAAGGGCCGTTGGATAAGCGCTCAACTGTCCAAACAGGGCTTTGTCTGCTGAACCATCGGCGCCGGTTTTGGAAACTAACATACCTGCTGCAACAGAAACAATCAGCGCTGGAATTTGGGTGACCAGGCCATCTCCCACCGTTAAAAACGTATAGGTATGGGCTGCTTCAGAAAAGGTAAGGCCTTTTTGGACAACCCCGATGATGATCCCTCCGATAATATTGATGAAGGTGATCATAAGACCTGCAATAGCATCCCCACGCACAAATTTTGCGGCACCATCCATGGCCCCATAAAAGTTGGTTTCATTCTGGATGATTTCCCGCCTTCTCTTCGCTTCTGACTGATCGATGGCCCCGGCTGTTAAGTCTGCATCCACTGCCATTTGTTTTCCTGGAAGGGCATCCAAGCTAAACCTTGCGGCAACCTCGGCGATACGTCCCGAACCTTTGGTGATGACGATAAAATTGATAATCACCAAAATGCCAAAAACGATCATCCCGATAACAAAATTACCCCCCATCACGAAATAGCCAAAAGCTCGAATCACCTCTCCAGCTGCATGAAGCCCCTCGTGTCCATTGGAAAGGATGAGGCGTGTAGACGCAACGTTAAGCGACAGGCGCATCATGGTGGAAACCAAAAGCACCGTTGGAAAAGAGTTAAAATCCAGGGGTTTTTCTATGAAAAGCACCGTCATCAAAATGAGAACTGAAAACGCTAAAGAAATGGCAAGGCTCATATCCAAAAAAGCTCTGGGCAAAGGCAATACCAAGACCACCAAAACCGCGATCAACCCCAAAGCAAGGGCCACTTCACCACGCTGCAACACACTTCGAAAGCGTCCTAATTGGTGCAGCGTAGCCACGGGATTTTTCGCCGAGGACGATAAGATTTCTAAAAAAGAGCTAGGAGGCACAGGTAAAAACTCCTTGGGTTGAACGCGATTGAAATGATTTAATTGAGGGTAACAATTTTCCCTTCATCCTCCCCAAATCCTTCCCCGTCTTCTTCTAGGTGCTCTACGCCATATTGCTTGAGTTTGTTACGAAGGGTGCGGATGGTAATACCTAAGATATGGGCTGCATGGGTTCTGTTCCCTAAACAATGGTCCAAGGTTTCTAAAATTAAAGTTTTTTCAACGGCAGAAATGGTTTGACCCACCCAGGGCTCACCGACTTGGGACATCAGCGGAGAACGCGGCTCTGGGTGCTTAAACAAAAAAATGTGTTCCGGTAAAATTTCATCACCATGAGAGCTTAATAAAATTGCACGGTGCATAGCATTTTCCAGCTCACGCACATTTCCTGGCCAATGGTACGCTTTGATGGCATCTTGAGCATCCTCAGACAAGAGCTTCATTGAAATACCATTCGCATCTGCATATTTAGCCAAAAAATGGTTTGAAAGAATGGCTAAATCACCTGGGCGCTTGCGCAGCGGGGGAAGCTCTAAATTGATCACATTTAAACGGAAATAGAGGTCTTCCCGAAAGATTCCCTCTTCAACAGCTTTCAATAAATCCCGGTTGCTGGTGGCAAGCAAGCGAATATCCACCTTCACCGGATGCCCCCCACCTACGCGGTTTATTTCTCGTTCTTGAACAGCCCGCAAGAGCTTAGCTTGAAGCCGCGGGTGCATCTCACTGATCTCATCTAACAGCAAAGTACCCCCGTGGGCCTGTTCGAAAAGCCCTAGACGCCTTGCGATAGCCCCCGTAAAAGCGCCTTTCTCATGGCCAAAAAGCTCTGATTCAAGAAGGTTTTCTGGAATAGCTGCACAATTGATCGAGACAAAAGGTTTTTTCTGACGCTTGCTCTTTTGGTGAATATAGCGTGCCATCACCTCTTTACCTGTTCCAGATTCACCTGTAATCAAAATGCTCGCATCGCTTGTTGCAAATTTGCCTGCTAAGTCAAAAACGTCTTTTGTGATAGGATCTTGAAAAATAGCTTGGTGATCTTGGGTTGAAACAGCTTCTAAAACGGCTGCAATTAAAGCTGGTTCTGGGGGAAGTGGTAAATATTCTTTAACCCCTTCTTCAATAGCCTGCACAATCTTTTCACGTTGGCTAGAACCAATGCCACAAGCAACAACAGGCACACAAATACGCTCTTCTTTCAATGAGCGCATCAACCGAGGCACATCCTCAACAATATCCACCAGCAAAAGATCTGCGCCATGGCTGGAGCGCAAGGTACTCAGCGCAAGATCAAGACTTTCCACATGGGAAATCTTCACACCTTTATCCAAGAGAATCTTGGCAGCCATGGTCATATATCCCTCAAGCTGCCCCAAAATAACAGTTCTCATCGACTCAGTTTTTCCTTACTTTTTCCTTCAGATACCTCGGTTCTCACCTAAATTTTTTCGGAACGAAGGATCTCTGTCATGGTAATGCCAAGTCGGTCCTCCATGACCACCACTTCACCACGGGCAACCAAGCGATTGTTGACGTAAACATCTACGTTCTCTCCAACACGACGATCTAACTCAACCACCGCGCCACGGCCTAATTTCAGCAAATGGCTCACCGGCATGGTAACACGCCCTAATACAGCAGAAACTTGAACTGGAACGTCATAAACCGCTTCGATAGAAAGTTCATCTTGGTTTCCTTTAGAAGCTGTCGCTGTTTTTTGCTTGATTTCTTGCTCTTTCACCACAGACTCCTGATTGGTGTCCGCCCCTTGATTTTCTGTTTGATCTTCAACCACGTATTTTCTCCCTTTATTTTTTTGACGTTAGACGTGCTTTTTATCAGAATACTTTATTTTTTAAGTGACGTTTGTTCACTCTCTTTCAAAATAATTTCAAAACTATTAAAAAGATTTTCAATTTCTTGCACTATCTTCTCCAATCTACGTTCCAGGCCACTTTGGTCCCACGCTATGTTGCAATCTGAAATTCCCATGGTTTCATCAGCTTCTAAGCTGATCCTAGAAATTTTGGACCACTTTTCTAGATGAATCTGGAGCGCTTCTTTTGATTTTGGGTTGAGACGAACCTGAAGCATTTCAGGTTTTTCATCCTGAAGAACTGATGCAACAAGCTTTTCTACCTGATCTTCTCCCCATTTGCTCTCAAAAATAGGAAAAAGCTTATGAAAGACTTGTTTCGAAAGGAGAATAACTTGGTAAGTTAATTCTCTTTTTCGCTCCTGGGTTGCAACCAAACCTTCTTCCAAAAATAATTCAATCTTTTCAACATGCATCTTGATTTGGGCGTCCAGTGAGACATCCATCTCCTCGCGGGCTTGTTGATAACCAGCTTCACGCCCCTTTAAAATACCTGCTTCATAAGCTTGCTGCTTTTCTTCTTCTGTAAAAAGAGGTGGAGGGGGAAGCTCTGGCTCTTTCTCAACTTCCTCAATTTCCTCAACTTCTTCGGGTAAAATCAAATCTTCTTTTTCAATTAACACCTCCTCATGGGGCGATTCATCAAAAGAATGTTCAAAAAGAAATTTATCAAAACTCCTGTTTTCCATCAATTTTTCAGGCGCCCAAAAAGATTTAAAATGTGTTTGCATAGATCAAAACCTGTTTCATTAGGATTTTAGTTAGAGAACCATCTCATCCGTATCACTACCTTCACTGATGGTGATCTCGCCTGCATCTGCAAGCTCTTTAGCCAAGACAACAACTTTTGCTTGAGCCTCATCCACATCCCGGATCCGAACCATGCCAAGGGCTGCAATATCTTCTTTCAAAAGCTTGCTCGCACGCTCAGACATGCTTGAAAAGAAAAGATCTTTGATCAAATCTGGTGCACCTTTCAACGCAAGGGCTAGAGATGATTTGTCTGATTGGCGAATCAACATCTGGATACCTGCGCTGTCGACCCGTATCAAATCTCTGAACGTAAACATGAGAGACTTGATGCGTTCTGCAGAATCTGGTGTTTTTTCTTCCAATGCAGTCATAAAGCGGGTTTCAGTGTTTCGATCAAACGCATTGAAGATTTCTGCCAACGTCTGATGAGGATCTGCGCTTTTTGAGGAGCGTGACAATTCTTCCATCAATTCAAATTTGAGCCCGCTTTCCACTTCATCTAAAACATCTCGTTTTACAGAAGCAGCGTTTAGCATGCGCAACATCACCTCCATTGAAAGAGGATCTTGAAGCTTTGAAAAAATCTTTGCAGCATAATCTGTTTTTATACGCGAAAGCACAACAGCGATGGTCTGTGGATGTTCATTTTGAAGAAAATTGGTAAAGGTTTCTTCGTTTACATTCACCAGACGTTCCCACATACTCGTGTTGCTGCCATGAATGCCTGCCAGGATATTTTGGGCACCTTCTTCTCCCAAAATTTGAGACAATAAGCGTTTTGTATTATCCAAGCTTCCCAAAACCCCCTGGCCTTTTTGCATGAGGTCAATAAATTCTTGGATGACATACTCGACTGATTTTGACTCAACAACACCAAGTTGCGCCATAGTCGCAGACATTTGGCGAATCTCATCTTCTTCCAAAAATGAAAAAAGCTTTTTCGAACTTTCTGGAGATAACGCCAGTAACAGCGCTGCTGCCTTAGCACTCCCTGAAACAATCTTTCCATCAATAATACGAACCATCCCAGGCCCCTTTCTTCATCAAAAAATCTTTTAAAAATTTAAAGTTGCTAACTTTGACGCATCCACGTCCGAATTACAGATACTGCATCTTCTGGGTGCTCTTCGATCAGCATTTCGATTTTTTTCAAATTAGCCATGCGCATTTTTCCGATGATTTGAACATTTCCGATATCTACCTCTTCCTCATCAAAAGGTGGGGCCATATCTGCAGGTTGTAATTCCGTACCCTGACCGCCAGACACACCATCAGAATTACTTCCAGGATCATCCAAATTTCCCAAAATTCCCTCCTGTTGCCCCTCTACAAGGGCAGGTTTAGACATATCCATCATCCGAGCGACAAGGGGGCGGACCACAAATACCCCCACTAATGCAATCACAGCACCCAAAATTAACAATTCAATGAGATGTACGATATCTTTCTGATCAAGGCCTAGGAATGATGTTCCCAGGGCAGCTAAATCGCTTTGAGATTCAGAAGAAAAGCGCATGTTGACGATTTCAACAGCATCGCCCCTATCAGCCTTAAACCCAACAGCTGCTTTAACCAATTTTTCAATTTGTGAAAGCTCTGCAGGCGTTTTAGGCGTATATTTCTCTAGGCCTTTTTCATCCTTACGGTAATCTCCGTCTATCAAAACCGCAACGGAAACACGTTTCACGCCGCCAAGTTCCTTTACATAGGTTTTCATGGTCTTCGAAATTTCGTAGTTGACCGTTTCTTCTGATTTTTGAGAATCAGATTGGTTGCCCTGTTTACCAGCTCCACCGCCACTTGCGGCATTAGGAAGCGTATTTTGAAACGTTGTTGCATCTGCGCCCCCGCTCTGATTGCGGTCTTTTTCAGAAGAATTTTGGGTTGAGCGAATAACCTGGCCATCTGGATTAAACACTTCAGATTGTTCCGTCATGCGATCAAGATCCATTTCAACGGAAACTTCTGCACGAACTTTTCCAACACCAAGGGATTTTTCCAACAAAGATTCTACAATGCGTGCAATATTCATCTCGTGGGATTTTCGTGTTTCTTCATAGCCCAAGGCAACACTCGAAGGATCTTTTCCTTCTCCTCGGGCAATCAGGGTGCCGCGATCATCAATGATCGCCACTTGATCTGCCATCAGTCCTGGCACCGAAGAAGCCAGCAATTGTTGGACAGCTTGGGCCTGGGCTTGACTTAATTTAGCCCCTCCCTTCATTTTCAAGACAACGGAAGCCGTGGGCTTTTGTTGCTCCCTGGAAAAAAGCTCTCGCTTTGGAAGAACAATATGAACCCTTGCTGTTGCAACTGGCTGAAGCGCACGAATCGTCCGCGCCAATTCGCCTTCAAGGGCCCGCAATAAATTTACATCCTGAACAAATGACGTAGAACCCAAAACATCTGAGCGATCAAAAATCTCATAGCCAATTGAGGCACCGCTTGGGATCCCTGTTTCTGCCATGTTCATTCGAAGACGCAAGACTTGGTCTTCGGGAACATAAACCTGAGATCCACCTGCTTTAATCTCAACAGGAACCCCCATGCTTTCCAGCTTAGAAACAATCTGCGCCCCCTCTGCTATATCGAGCTCTCCGTAAAGAAGCGCCATATTTGGGGCTGTTAAACTGGAGATGCTGTAAATAAGGAAACCCAAGACAGCTATAAAAAGCGCCCCCATAAGTCCCAAACGAACAGGTCCTAATCCCCGTAGTGTTGTAAGAAGAGCATCCACGATCGAGCCTCCCTTTCAATCTTTTATATCTTTTTGTCAATATATTGAGCTGGAGTCTACGCAAAAATATTAAAAAAATAGAGACAAAAAACGTTTTTTTTAAAAAAAAAGGCAGTTAAAAACTGCCTTTTTGTTTATTTTATTTTTTTTTATCTAGATGGTTAAAAAAGATTTATTTAATTAGTTAATTTTCTTGCAAAGACATTTTGTTTTTACGCTTTATTCACTAGCCTCGAAGGAGACCCGTCACAATCTCTTCACAATCACGGCCTTTCCCAAAGGCACCTGAACAAGCACTAAATACCTGAGAAGACGTCAAGATTTCGATCTGGCTGGTCATGAGATCAGATGCCGATGCTACAATGTTTTTAGCCAACAAGCTACCGACGCTTCCTTGCCCTGCATCTGCAAAAAGCGCCTTACCACTGTCAGGCGTCTCCAATAATAAGTTATTGGACTTTCTCTCTAAGCCAGTAACTGCTGGAAAAGAGGCTAAACCAATTTTCCAAAGGTCTTTGCTTTCACCATTGCTGTAGCGCGCAGAAAGAACCCCATCTTGAGCAATGGCAATAGAAACATAAGTCCCAAACCCAGCGCCGTCTGTTTTAAGCTCTGTCACAACAAACTCTTCTCCCAATTGGGTTACAGAAGATAAATCTAGAATAACGTCGCTATCCGCAGCGCCGCTTGTCCAACCAGTGACGGTGAGATTAGGTGCGGGATTTGGGGTTGTTAAGACGCCTTGGTTGTCAAATACAGCCGTAACGCCTCCTCCTGTAGCCCAAGCACCTGTAACAGTTCCTTCCGGGGCTCCAGTAGAGTCTGGAAGAACATCTGCAAAGCCCCACCAAGTTAAAGGTGCTGCTTGCTTAGTCCAAATAATCCGCACCTGATGCTCCATCCCAAGGGAATCATAAACAGGAATCTCGGTGGTTTGGGTATCTCCAACAAGCGCATTTGCTGGCAAATTAAAAGAAAGCCTACCTTCCGTGGTAGCAGCAACTGTGTTTGAAGAAAGGTCAATTTTGATCCGCTCAAATGAAGAGGCTGTCATGTTGGGAAACGTTCCATCTTCATTGACTGGTATCCCCATGACATAACTTAAACCTTCATCACGGTAGTAACCATCTTTATCCAGCTCGCCTCTGGCAGATTTTTTAAATGCCCTTCCATAAGTTGAATCCACCATTAAAAAACCAGGACCATCCACCGCCAAATCTAGGCTGTTTTCTGTCATTTCAACAGGGCCTTGAATATAAAAAGCGTCTTGAACGGTCATCGTTACCCCATTTTTTCCCCCAATTACCTGGGTTAAAAAACTAGGCACCTCTGGCATAAATCCATCTGTTTTTGCGTTTGCGATATTGCCTGTATGAGAATCCATAAAGCCCTGTTGAACTTTCATCCCCATACCAGCTGTTGTCATCATTCCCATCTTATCTCTCCCTCATTTTGATCATTGTTAGGTTTTTGTGTATGAATTAAATGGCTTCCAGCTTTTTGTGCAGATTTTTTTGAAGGATAGAATCTAGCTGCACATTCAAGCTGTCTTCTGTTTGTTCTTTTAAAGCCCGGTAACGCTCAAACGGTGTGGAAAGCCCCCCTTGGTAGCGGAAGGCAGGTCCTTTTTCACCCATTTCAACACCCTCCACCTGGACATGCATCAAGGTTTGCGTTTCAATAGGTTTATCTTGATGGTCAACGGCATAAGCACGGAAACGGTAGGCGCCTTCTGGCAAGGCAACCCCTGCTTGTTTAAATGCCTCAAAAACATCTAGCCCATGCTTACCCTGTTCCAGGCTGCCATTCCAGCGATGAACTACTTGCCCTTTATCTGTCTCAAGGGTTAGGGTGCACTGCTTTGCGCTCTTTGGAAGCATGTAACTAGCTTGCTGGCTTTGCTCACGAATGGTGAAGGGTTTTGGTGCAAATAGCTTCTCTGCTTCCAGATTTCCCTTCTCAATGTACCGTGCCCGATAAGCATAGGTCCCCGGATCTAAACGCCTTCCTTGGGAATCTCTTTGATCAAAGGCAAGGGAGTGGATACCCTTTTCAGGCGTGACCTGAAGGCTTCTCACAACGTTCCCCTGTTCGTTTAAGATATCCACAAATGCCCCATCAATTTCCTCAGGCAAATGGTATTGAAGGTTAATCGCACCCACTTGGAACCGGTCATCTTGAACCTCAATTAATTTTCCAGACAGGGAAGAAGCTGTGAGCAACTGCCCCATTTCCATTTTCTTGGAAAGCCCTTCAAGCAGCTCTGTTTGACGCATCAGCTGTTGGCTGTTGGTTAGATCCTGAAACAACTTCATGGTATCTTGGGGTTTGAGCGGATTCATAGGATCCGAGCTCAGGCTTGAAACAACCTTCGCCATGAAAGTTGCCTGTTCCTGCATTTGGCTTTCAAAATCTTTTTTCTTGTTTTTTGCTGTCGCCTTTAGGTCGGTTCCCAATGTTGAAATTCCAGACACATCTACCATGCTTTTTGCTCCTTGTTTTTGTTTTTAATTGTGAATGGTTAAACGTTTAAGCTCACGCTCAACCCAGACCCCTGGTGTTGAAAAAGCTGACGCATGCTTGATTCAAGCCTATCTAACTGGATCGCATCCTGCTGGGCAGACTGACCTAAAGGATGCAAAGTGGGTGTAGCGAAAGCTTCCCTCTCAAAACCCCTTTGGAACGATTGATCTGAGGTGAATGAAAAATTCTCAGATAACGCATCAAAGCCTTCTTTTTTCAAAGATTCGCACAACAAATCTGAACCCTGCTGCAAAAGGTCCATGGTGTAGGGCGAACCAGAGAACGTCGCTTGCAACTTACCTTGCTCCATCACCACCAGGTGCACCTGCACTTCTCCCAGCTCTTTGGGGTGGATTTGAAGTTTAAAATGTTGCTGGCCTTCTGTTTTAAGGGCCTCATAAGGGATTTGATCAACAATCTGGCTGACCATAGTCCTGGAGTTTAAACGGTTTGTAGTTTCAGCATAATAAGTAATTTTTTGAGAACCTTCCCCCACCAAAAGAGGCATAACGGCTGGTTCGGTTTCACTTTTTTCTTGCTCTAAAGCTCCCATTAAGAAAGTTTCATTTGCTCCAAAAGGCACTGCTTCTGCAACAGCGTGTGTTTCCTCTTGGATATCAGAAAGCTGCTTTTGTGACAGCATTTCCATTTTCTGCGCCTGAAAATTTTGAAGCTCTGTCGCTTTTAAACCCTCACTGTTTTTGAAAAATGAGAGCTCTTCAGATGTTAGGCCCAGCCCTTTCGTGTTTACATCAGTTTCAGGGCTTGCAGCTTTTAGAGATGAGACATTTTCAGACATTGAAAAATCTTCTGCTAAATTCTTTTTTACGGGTTTCTGCCCCTGGTTTGCCTCAACTTCAGCTGCTTCCATCGTGCTTTTCATGTATTCTGATGGAACAGAACAAAAAGCGAAAAAAGCCTCTAAAGGTTCTTCTTCACTGTCATGAAGAGCTTCAGCTAGATTGTCTTTAAGTGCTGTGTCTTGAAAAGAAAGATCTTGTTGAGCATCAGCCGATGTTTGCTCTTCCCCTTCTGCAAAAGCAGGGGTTTCAGAGGGTGCTTCCACCAACTGTTGAAACGGAAGCGTTTCTACCATTTCAACCTCTGAAGGCTGTTTAATTGCCAGGTCTTGCAAAGGTTTAAAATCTTTACTTATGGTCGTACTCTCTAGGAGGATCGGCGTCATAGCCATAGCTGTGTTTCTCCTGTGTGATCATTAAATGCACAAGGGAAACAGCAAATTTTATACCAGTATGAAAATTTTTAAAAAATAGGGGATACGCGATTCAAAAAAGAGAAGAATAATCGCTCTTTTAGGCCATAAATTGTCCACCGTTGATGCTGAATGTCGCGCCCGTCACGAAAGAGGCTTCAGGGGATACTAAATAACTAACCATCTTCCCAATTTCTTCGGCTTTTCCTAAACGTTTTAAAGGGATCTGGTCCAAAATTTTTTCCATCACAGGACTTGAGACTGCCCGCACCATCTCGGTATCAACGTACCCAGGAGCCACTGCATTAACGGTAATGCCATAGGAAGCGCTTTCCTGTGCCAAGGCTTTCGTAAAGCCAATAACACCCGCTTTGGAGGCACTATAATTGGTTTGCCCCCGCTGCCCTTTTAAGGCATTCACAGAACTGATATTCACAATACGTCCGAAGGTTCTCTCCCGCATGCCTTCAATCACCGTTCGGCACATGTAAAAAAGAGAAGAGAGGTTTGTTTCCATCACTGCGTGCCAGTCTTCAGGCGTCATTTTATGAAGCATGGCATCCCGGGTGATGCCTGCGTTATTAACCAACACAGAAATGGGACCTAATTTTTCTTCCACCTCTGCAACACCTTTTTGGCAGGCTTCAAAAGAATTAACCTCCCATTTCCATACTGAAATGCCTGTTTCTTCTTGAAATGCTCTGGCTTTCTCGTCATTTGAATGATAGACCGCTGCAACGTGATAACCACCCCCAACAAGCGCTTTAGAAATGGCTGCGCCAATCCCCCTGGTTCCACCAGTGACAATTGCAACTTGAGACATGTTCAAAAATTCCCTTCATTTGAGATGGTGGCGAAGCTTTTGGGTTACCCGAGGCCAGACCTGGGACGGCGCCGAGGATCCTATCATTAAGGCATAATTTCCTAAAGGAAACTTTACCAGGTTGTCTGGCTCCCAAAGCTCTGGCGCCGCAAAAAAATGGCTTTTTTCCGGAAGCATAGCTGAAAAATGTTTGGAAAAAGCTCTCAGCTGGTCAACGTTTTCTTGAAGCATCGCAGCAGGCGTTTCACATATAAGAGACTTTGCAAGCCATAGTGGCATAGACCTGGACTGATTCAAGAGATCTTCCACAGTCATAAACAAGTTTTGCTGGGAAGAACGTCCTTGTCCCAACGCAATCATCTTATTGATGACAGAATCTTCCCACCCTAAAGAAAACAAAAAACGCACCAGAGGAGAAGCCACCCCACTGCCCCCTTCAAGCATCGGCTTCAATAAATGGTCTTTCCAAGAGCTGATCAAAGGTGAAAAAGCGTGGGAGGGGATAACAGGAGGTTCCCCCAAAAGCACACCACCCAGAATTGGAAATTGCTTTAAAAAGAGGGAATAAGCTGCAAAAAAAGATTCCCAAAAAGCTAAGATTAATGGAGGTTTCGAAACACTTCCAAGCACATAAGCGTAAGCGGGAAAGATTTTTTGGGCACAAAAAGTTTCGAGGGACGTTTTTTCTTCGCCCTCTAAAAAATTTCCTGGATCCAACACAAAGGGCCTGAATCCCTCTTGAAGAAGAAACTGTAAAAAGCTGTGGGTCCCATGGAGATGAAGCATCTCAGATTTTAGAAGGAGAGGCGCTATCAAAAAAACAGGATAACCACTCCCCCCAGGTGCAAAATCATAAACAGCTGTAGAGCCGTGGCTCCACACTTTTTTCCCCATCTCTTGCCAGGCCTGAGGGGATGTTTCAAAATAAGCTTGAAGCCCTTTAGAATAGTCCAAAAATTTTTGAGTATAGGTTTCTTGAAGGTTTGAAAAAAAAGACGCTGGATTAAAGGCTGAAGCCATGGAAAAAAAATGATTTGGATCACTTTGGGAACCCATATTAAAAGCCTTAGAAGCAAAATCCGCAAACGGATTTTCCCCTGAAAAAGCTGCCGGATCAAAAGGGCCCGAGCAAAAAGGGAGCTGGCGACAATTCAGCTGAAAAAGCGTTAGATAGTAAGGAAGCCAATCCTTGCGTCCATAAATCACAAAAAATCCTCCGCTATCTGTTTGGGTGCCTGTTCCCTAAAGAATTTGGACGTCGCTTCCGGTTTACATAAACAGGACGCAAACACGCTTGTCCCATGGTGTCAAAAAAATGCCCGCTCAACCTTGTGTGGATTTTTTTAAGATGACACGTTAAAGCTTTTCGCAACAATCCCGTTAGCATGAAGCTTTCCTTCCAATAACTTATTGTTTTTAAAAGGATACAGCGCGTATCCTCCCGTATTTTATAAACAAAAAGTGTTGAAAAAGCGTAAAAATAAAATAATTTTTGTCTCAGTTCTCAGTACATCAGCTTATTCTCATAGGTTGACGAACGCGCATAACTTCTCCTTGACCTGGGCTCGAGTTTGTGGAAATGAATAGAAGGTAGTTTTTTTTATGTTCTGAAGTGCTTTTTGATGATGCCCCACCCTTCCCATCGCCTGCTTGCTCGTGTTTCTTGTTTTTCTACTTTTAAGCTAGAAATTTCTTGCTTTACCTGGGGGGCTTACCTCTCAGATCAAAGGGTTTTCTAGATCTATGCAAATGCTCCCTGTTTCAGATTCAAGCTTCTCTTTTGCTGCCCCATGGGAAGCTGTTAGAAAACAAGCGCAAACCCACTTAGGCGAACATATTTTCAACAGTTGGATTCGATTGCTAAACTTGGTTGGAGAAACAGAAGGGGTGGTTACGCTGGAAGCTTCTTCTTCATTTGTTCAAGATTGGGTGCAAACCCACTATAGCGAACAACTGCTCGTGTTTTTTCAACAAGAAGCCCCGGAAGTAAAAGACCTCAAGATTGTTGTTTCAAAAGCTCCCCTTAAGGCTGCCACAACGCAATCTTCATGGCGCGAACCTGCAGCTGGCGATGCCGATGACATCGTCAGCAGCGAGTTTATCAGTTCCCCTCTGGATCCCCGCTTTACCTTCGACAATTTTGTTGTGGGAAAGCCTAATGAGCTGGCCCATGCAGCCGCACGCCGGGTGGCAGAGTCTACCTCCGTTCCCTTTAACCCACTTTTTCTGTATGGAGGCGTTGGGCTTGGGAAAACCCACCTGATGCATGCCATTGCCCACCACATTCAAAAAGTTTGGCGCAACCGTCGGGTTCTTTATCTATCTGCTGAAAAATTTATGTATCAGTTCATACGTGCTCTGCGTTACAAAGACACGGTTGCCTTTAAAGAACGCTTTCGCTCCGTCGACGTGTTGATGATTGACGATGTTCAATTTATTGGTGGAAAAGAATCTACCCAAGAAGAATTTTTTCACACGTTTAACGCCTTAGTAGACCAAAACCATCAGGTGATCGTTTCTGCCGATAAATCTCCGTCTGACCTTGAGGGAATGGAAGAACGCCTGCGATCTAGGCTGGGTTGGGGATTGGTTGCTGACATTCACCCCACGACCTATGAGCTTCGGTTGGGCATTTTGCAAGCCAAATGTGAACAGCTTCAGCACACCATGCCCAAAAAAATCTTAGAATTTCTGGCCCATAAAATCAGCTCCAATGTTCGTGAGCTGGAAGGAGCCCTGATCCGCATTGCAGCCCATGCCAATTTGGTAGGGCGAGAGATTAACCTTGAGATGGTTCAAGAGGTGTTGCGAGATTTGCTCCGGGCCCATGACCGAACCCTCACCCTCGAAGAAATTCAGCGAAAGGTTGCAGAATATTACAATATTCGCATCTCTGACTTGCATTCACCCAAACGTGCCAGATCCGTCACCCGCCCACGACAGGTGGCTATGTATCTTGCAAAATCATGCACCTCTCGATCACTTCCTGAAATTGGACGTTCCTTTGGCGGGAGAGACCACACCACGGTTTTATACGGGGTTAAAAAAATTGAAGAACTGATGTTGGAAGATTCTTCCCTCCACGAAGATATAGATCTCTTGCGTCGAACCTTAGAAGCCTGGTAGAGTCGGGATTAAAATAGCTAAACTACAGTGAAAAGATATTAAAAGCCCATGCACGTTACCCTGGAAAAAAGCACTTTTTTAAAATCTTTGGCCCATCAACAGGGCGTGATTGAGCGAAAAACAACCGTTCCTATTTTGTCCCACGTTTTGCTGACGGCCAAGGCGGGGAAATTAACGTTAACAGGGACAGACTTGGAGCTGTGCCTGGTAGAGTCCATTGAGGCACAGGTGGAAGTTCCTGGTCAAATCACCCTCCCTGTTCACACCCTTTATGATATCGTACGCAAGCTGAAAGACAACTCTCCCATCACGTTGCGATTGGAAGAAAATGGGATCATTTGTTTAGATTGCTCCCCTTCTGTCTTTAATTTGCCGACCCTGCCCACCATTGAATTTCCGGCGATGAATGCTCAGTCCCTTCCCCACCAATTTACTTTGGCATGTCGAGATTTACGTCGTTTAATTGACCAAACCCGCTTTGCCATGTCCAGTGAAGAAGCGCGGTATTACCTTAATGGCGTCTATTTTCACCACTTGGATGGTCAATTGCGGGCCGTTGCGACGGATGCGCACCGTCTGGCGCTGTCTTGGATGCCTATTCCAGAAACGGCTAAAAATATGCCTGGGGTTATCTTATCTCGCAAAACCATTCAAGAAATTCGAAAATTGATCGACGGAAAGGAAGAAGACGGTCTTCATATAGCGCTTTCTGGGCAGCAAATTTCGTTTACCCTTGGAGAATCTATCCTCTATTCCCGCCTCATTGAAGGACAATTTCCAGATTATCAACGGGCCATTCCGCAACAGGGCGGACAAGATATTTTGGTAGAAAATCGCTTTTTTGCAGAAGCGGTTGACCGGGTTTCTATGATTTCCCAAGAAAAAAGCCGGATCATCAAAATGCAGCTGGCCCCTTCCCAGATCACCCTTTCGGCCCAAAGCGCTGAAAATGGATTTGCGGAAGAAAATTTGCCCATAGACTACCAGGGCGTTCCCTTAAATATAGGATTTAATGCACGTTATATGTTGGATATTTCTCAACAAATGACTGGAGATCGTTTGAACATTTGCTTAAATGAAGGCCAAACCCCGGTTTTGCTTAAAGATCCCCAAGAACATCAAGCCCTTTATGTCTTAATGCCCATGCGGGTTTGAGGGATAGCTATCCAAGAAAATTAATCTTAACAAAGATTAAAAATAGATCAAAATTGAAATGTTGCAATTGCTTGAAGACTGTGGAATAAAACAAGAAGAAAATGATTACGAGGGCCCACGCAAATGGAACGAGAAAAAGCGCTTGAAGCGGCGATTAGCCAGATTGAAAAAGCTTTTGGAAAAGGCCTTATCATGCGGCTCGGGCAGGGCGTTCAGCCTGTTGAAGCGGAGGTTGTTTCTACCGGTTCTTTAGGGCTCGACTTGGCCCTTGGGATTGGCGGGCTGCCGTTGGGACGTATCATCGAAATTTTTGGCCCTGAAAGCTCGGGCAAAACGACCCTCGCCTTGCATGTGCTTGCCCAGGCTCAACGCCAGGGGGCCTTGTGTGCTTTTGTGGATGCAGAACACGCCCTGGACCCAATCTATGCCAAGAAATTGGGGGTAAAAACCTCAGATTTGTTAATTTCTCAGCCGGACTCTGGGGAACAAGCCCTTGAGATTGCAGATACGTTGGTTCGTTCAGGCAGCATCCAAGTGCTGGTCATCGATAGCGTTGCAGCTTTGGTTCCTAAGGCAGAGCTTGAAGGGGACATGGGAGACACCCATGTGGGCCTACAGGCCCGTTTGATGAGCCAGGCTTTGCGCAAACTGACCGGATCTGTCTCAAAATCTAAGTGCATGGTCATTTTTATCAACCAAATTCGTCAAAAAATTGGCATCATGTTTGGTAACCCTGAGACCACTACGGGGGGCAATGCTTTGAAGTTTTACGCTTCCGTAAGGCTTGACATCCGTCGGGTTGGCGCGATCAAAGATAAAGATGTGGTAACGGGCAACCAAACTCGCGTGAAAGTTGTAAAAAACAAGATGGCCCCTCCTTTTCGGGTGGTTGATTTTGACATTATTTATGGCGAGGGCATTTCAAAAATGGGAGAGCTCATCGACCTTGGTGTTAAGGCAGAATTAATCGAAAAAGCGGGTTCTTGGTATGCTTTTGAAGGCCAACGCATCGGCCAGGGGCGTGAAGCCGTAAAGGCTTTCTTGAAAGAAAATGAACAGGTCGCAGACGCTATTGAAAAAGCGCTTCGTGCTAATACGCGTGTCCTCGCGGATGCCATTGCAGATGAAGGCCCTCTCACGCCCCCTCTTCTCGCTGAGGCAAGCTAACAAGACCTAGGGCTTTAAACCGTTGATAAGAGGCTGTTGCATTTTATGCTGTGCTTATGATGTGGGAGCCCACCGGGAAAGCGTTTTCTTCTTGCGGAAATTATAGCCTCGTCTTTCTTGATCTCAAACGCTATTCAGCTTTTGTTACCGAGCAAAATAGTTAAAAATCTTATTTGACCTTTCTTGAAAATATGGTATCAGGGGATATGACTATTGCCCTTGATTTTGAAAAACCTGTCCTGGAGCTCGAACGTAAACTTACGGAATTACGTCACGTTGCGGCGAGTGGTGACCTAAATATTGTAGACGAAATTGCGCGTCTTGAGCATAAAACCCAGCGCCTTCTTCAAACAATTTACAGCAAGCTTACCCCTTGGCAAAAAGTTATGGTTGCTCGCCATGGTGAGCGCCCCCATGCCATAGACTATATAGCCCGCTTAATTAAAGATTTTGTGCCTTTGGCGGGTGATCGAAATTTTGGGGAAGATCCTGCTCTTTTATCAGGGATTGGATCTTTTCGTGGGGTTCCAGTTTTTTTATTGGGACATGAGAAAGGGCACGATACAGAAACCCGTGTTTATCGTAATTTTGGCATGGCCAGGCCTGAGGGCTACCGGAAAGCAATCCGCTTAATGAAGCTGGCGAGTCGCTTTGGGCTTCCCATCTTAACTTTCGTGGACACAGCCGGTGCCCACCCAGGGGCAGACGCGGAAGAACGTGGCCAGTCTGAAGCCATTGCGTCTTGCATTGAAGCGTGTTTTCAAGCGGAGGTTCCTTTGATCAGCACCATTATCGGTGAAGGAGGGTCTGGGGGAGCTGTTGCTTTAGCCACAGCAAACGTGGTTTTGATGCTAGAATTTTCAATTTATTCAGTCATCTCTCCGGAGGGGTGTGCTTCTATTTTGTGGCGTACTCGAGATAAACGTGAAGAAGCAGCGACAGCACAAAAAATGACGGCAGCTGACCTCTTAAGATTTAAAGTGATTGACGAAATTATTCCAGAACCTTTGGGGGGAGCCCACCGTAATCGGGTGGCTGCCGTTGATATGGTTGGGGATACCATTGAAAAACACCTCAACACACTTTTAACAAAAAATGGAAAAACGCTTAAAGAAGAGCGACGGTTAAAATTTTTGAAAATGGGGAGAAATTTATAAATTATGTTGAAACCAATTTTGATAATATTCAGCCTGCTTTTGTTAGCTTAGTAGATGATTCTAACGTAGGATTAAATGTATGAAGCTGGTGATTGTTGAGTCTCCTTCCAAAGCCAAAAGCATTGGAAAATATCTGGGTAAAGACTATAAAGTGTTGGCCAGCTATGGCCACATCCGGGACTTGCCGTCTAAAACCGGGTCTGTGAGACCCCAAGAAGACTTTGCCATGACATGGTCGGTAATCGAAAAAGCTGAAAAAGCTTTGCAAGAGATCAGGTCGGCAATACCCAAATCAGATGAACTGCTGTTAGCAACCGACCCTGACCGCGAGGGGGAAGCCATTTCTTGGCATGTGTTGGAATACCTCAAAGAGCAGGATCTGTTGAAGCATCAGCCCACCGTGAAGCGGGTTGTCTTCAATGCGGTCACAAAATCTGCCGTGTTAGAAGCTTTTAAGCATCCTCGGGAAGTTGATGCCCATTTGGTTGAGGCCTATCTGGCGCGGCTGAGTTTGGATTATTTGGTTGGGTTTACGCTTTCTCCGGTGTTGTGGCGAAAATTGCCGGGCAGCCGCTCCGCAGGACGGGTTCAATCCGTGGCGCTACGCCTGGTGGCAGAGCGTGAAAAAGAAATTGAAGCATTTAAAAAAGAGGAATATTGGACTGTTGAGGCTTCGTTTGGGGCTGAACAAACCCACTTGTTTCTAGGCAAGATGATCTACTGGCAAGGGAAAAAGCTTGAAAAATTTAGCTTACCCAACGAAACCCTTGCCCATCAAGCTTTGCAAGATGCTGAAAGAGCTTCTTACACAGTTTTAAGCCTTGAAAAGAAGCGGGTTAAACGAAATCCACAACCGCCCTTCATTACCTCTACCTTGCAGCAAGAAGCCTCCCGTAAACTTGGCTTTAGCGCCTCACGCACCATGAAAATTGCCCAAAAACTCTATGAAGGGCTTGCCCTTGATGGAGGGGAAGTCACTGGTTTAATCACCTACATGCGAACAGATAGCATCCAAGTGATTCCCGAGGCAACCCAGGAATGTCGTCAAGCTATTTTAGACAAATTTGGGAAAGCTTATTTGCCAGAGCAAGTGCGGGTTTATAAAAGCAAGGCTAAGAATGCTCAAGAGGCCCATGAAGCGATTCGTCCGACAGACTATGCAAGATCCCCAGAGACATTAAAGACCTATCTAGATGCGGAACAGTTTAAGTTGTATGACCTGATCTGGAAGCGGGCAGTGGCCTCCCAGATGGAACAAGCACAACTGGACCAAACGACGGTGGATATTGCATCCCAAGACCAGAAAATTATTTTCAGGTCGACAGGCTCTATCATCGCCTTTGACGGCTTTTTAAAGCTCTACCAAGAAAGCCAGGACGAAGGAGAGGCAGAAGACGCTGGCAAGGGGTCTAAGCTTCCTGCACTGCAAGAAAAGCAGTCTCTGATCTTTGAGAACATGCTGCCTTACCAACATTTCACCCAACCGCCACCAAGGTATACCGAAGCGAGCCTTGTTAAAAAGCTGGAAGAGTTGGGAATTGGGCGACCCAGCACCTATGCGCGGATTTTGCAGGTTTTGCAGGATAGATCTTATGTGCGCTTGGAAAAGCGTCAGATGGTTCCAGAAGAGCGTGGGCGCATCGTTACAGCCTTCTTGACGCATTTTTTTGAGCGCTATGTTCAGTATGGTTTTACGGCAGATCTGGAAAATCAACTTGATGCTATTTCGGCGGGGGATACCCCTTGGAAGAAGGTGCTTCAAGAATTTTGGGAAACTTTCTCTCAGACCATTGAGGCATCGTCAACTCTCACCATTCCGCAAGTGATTGAAACTGTGGAAAAAGACCTAAAGTCTTATTTATTTCCCGCTTCAAGGGAAGGCGCAAGCTCTGATTTTGAACCATGCCCCCAATGTCAGGTAGGGCATCTGGGGCTCCGCTTGGGGAAGGTCAACGCTTTTATAGGGTGCTCTGGCTATCCAGACTGTTCTTACACGCGTTCTCTTTCCAACCACGAACTTTCAGTTGAGACCCAGGGAGAAGATGGTGTTATGAAAACCTCACAGACTCTTTTCCCGCGCGCTTTGGGGCAAGACCCTGAAACGAGCCTGGAGATTTCGGTTCGGATGGGTCCTTATGGTCCCTACCTGCAGTGGGGTGATGGCCCCAAGCCCAAGCGTGTTTCTCTTCCCAAGGACGTGACAGCAGAACAGGTCACCTTAGAGCAAGCTCTGCGCCTAGGGGCGCTACCTAAAGCTTTGGGCGTTCACCCTGGAACCCAGGAGGAACTCATTTTAGGGCTAGGACGCTTTGGCCCTTATGTTAAATATCAAGGGGCTTATTTCTCCCTCAAAAAAAATCAAGATCATCTCAAATTTTCTTTGGAGGAAGCTGTTCAGCTGGTTGAAGAGGGGCTGCTTAAGAAAAAAAGCGGACCTTCTAAAGCTTTTGGAAAGAAGAAATAACACGGCTGGCAACAAAAATCTTTGTGAAAAATTGAGCCCAGGGGGGCTCCCTTTTACCTGGGCTAGAAATGTGTCGAAATGGCGTTTAACGCACTCAGCAATTTTTTAGAAACCTTAGATATTTCATAGGTTTTTTCTATTTTTTTATAAGCTTTTTCAGCGAAAGCTGCGGCTTTTTCTGGATTGTCCATATAATCTGCTAGTTTATCTGCAAAATCTTCTGGGAATCCAGGCTCAGCCAATAGCGCATCCTTTTCGCGGAACAAAATTTCTGCAGGCCCTGAAACGTTTGAAGCCACAATCGGTTTACTGAAAGCCATAGCTTCTAATAACGCAATCCCAAAAGATTCTCCATGGGAAGGCAAGCAAAATATATCTATCTTTTGGAAAAAAGCGTCTTTACCTGTGATCCAACCCACAAACGTAACCACCTCTTCCAAACCAAGGTTTTTAACCTGAAGTTTCAAAGCCTGTTCCAACTCACCAGATCCACCCAACAAGAGTTGGACGGCGTAACCTCGCGTCTTTAATAACCCGATGCTTTGGATGAGGTCTGAAAAGCCTTTGTGTTTGCAAAATCTTCCATAACTTCCAACGACGCAGATTTTTTGACCAGAAACATGAAAAGGCCTATAGGGCTTTTGAAGGCGAATCATGTTGGGGACAACAAAAATTTTGTGTCCATCGTAACCATGGCTTTGCATGTATTGTTTGATGTGTTCTGTGATTGCAATCAAGTAATCCGCTTTTTTGAGATAGCCTTCTTTGTAAAGGTGAGTCACTCCCACAAGCTTAACGCCTTTGGGTTTTGCAGAGGCTGAAAATTTAATGGCTCTTCCTCCGTGTGAGATGACAAGATCTGGCTTATATAGCTAGAGCAGCATAAAATTATTATAAACATGGGTCATTAAACAGTTTTTTGATATCACACTGAAGCTTCCGTCGGATGGACTTTGCCTGGGCCCATTTGCGCTCGATGGGATTGAGGTCAGGAGAATAGGGAGGT
>JBOFFI010000013.1:0-4897 GCA_051648545.1 Alphaproteobacteria bacterium | reverse complement strand
TGGATTTCAAGGTTGGTTTCGTGGAATGATGTAAAAGGAACCTGTAGTTATGCCAGAAGTTATGATTAATGGACCTGAAGGGCGCATTGAAGCTCGCTATCATTGTACAAATCATAAAAACGCGCCTGTCGCACTTATTCTGCACCCCCACCCGCAACGGGGGGGAAACATGAATAACAAGGTTGTGTTTGCGCTCTACAAGGCATTTTCTGAGCTGGGCTTTAATGTTCTGCGGTTTAATTTTAGAGGTGTTGGGCGCTCAGAGGGTGCTTATTCCCAAGGAGAAGGTGAATTGGGAGATGCTGCAGCCTGCCTAGATTGGCTGCAAACACAAAATCCAGAGCCTTTTCATTGCTGGGTTGCTGGTTTTTCCTTTGGAGCTTGGGTTGGTATGCAATTGTTAATGCGCCGCCCTGAATTTAATGGATTCATCTCTGTCAGCCCCCCTGCGAATCTTTATGATTTCAGCTTTTTAGCTCCCTGCCCCACTTCTGGGCTGGTGCTTCAAGGAGATTTAGACACGATCGTGCCTAAAGATGCAGCTTTACGTTTATCCAACCGCTTGTCATCTCAAAAAGGTATCAGCGTTGATTTTCAGATTATCAAAGGTGCAGACCACTTTTTCAAAGATCACCTGAGTGACATCTCTCGACATGTATCAGAGCATGTCCAAAAAGCCATGAGCCCACCTAAACAATCTACCCGAAAAACAGCTTCGGCAGGTTAAATTTTGCTGATATAAAATTTTCTATCTTTCCCCGCTCTGTTTTTGTATATTTTTTTATAAAACATATAAGTTTCCTATAATTAGGATGATCTGGGATGAAACCTTCGCTTAAAATTGAGCCAAAGCCACACTATTTGGGGCACCGCAAACGGCTGCGGGAGCGTTTTTTGAAAGGGGAAGCCCACGCTATGCCAGACTATGAGGTTTTGGAGCTCCTTTTATTTTTAGCCCAACCCAGAGGTGATTTGAAACCCCTTGCTAAAGCGCTGCTGGAAGCTTGCGGGGGGAGCTTTGCTTCCGTCATCTCCGCGAGCCAAGATAAATTGAGAAGGGTTAAAGGTATGGGAGAATCTTCCATCGTAGCCCTAAAAACGGTTCAAGAGGGAGCCCGGCGCTTGTTACTCGAAGAGCTTCGTCAACAACCGTTGCTCAACAGCAGTGAAAAAGTCGTAAATTATTGCCATGCAATTATGGCCCATCTAGAGATTGAGCAATTTCGTCTTTTATTTCTGGATCGGAAGAATTTTTTAATCGCTGACGAAGTTCAGCAAAAAGGGACCATTGACCACACCCCCCTTTACGTCAGGGAAGTGATGAAACGAGCCCTTGAGCTGGGGGCTGGCGGGTTGATTATGGTTCATAACCACCCCACGGGAGACCCAACCCCTTCCCAAGCAGACATTAACATCACAAAAAATTTGAATGAAGCTGCTAAACAATTAGAAATCAGGTTATTAGACCACCTCATTATTGGCAAATATGGATACACATCCTTTCGGGAGAAGGGCTTATTTTAGTGCCACTTATAAATCTTTTTTTGGTTGGCCCACGCTCTAAGAGCTGCTATATTTCCCCTGAGTGAAGTGGCCGGGGTAGCTCAGTTGGTAGAGCAACTGATTCGTAATCAGTAGGTCGGGTGTTCGATTCACCTCTTCGGCACCATTTCCTCAAAACAGGTTTTGCCTCCAATTTTTTCCAACAAAAATTCTTGAAATGCTTGAACCCTTGAGGCTTTTTTCAATTGTTCTGGGTAGCTAAGGGTAAATTCTACGGTTGGGCAACTCGCCTCGGGAATGATCTGAGCCACATCTGAAAGCGTTGCAGCAACAAAGGGTGGTAGCAACGCAATCCCTAAACCTTCTTCGACAGCTCTGGCAATCCCTAAAAGGCTATTAATTTTTATGAATGGCTGTCGAGGATGCTCCGTATCAGCTCCCAATTCAAGCAATAAATTATAGCGGGGGAAAGGTAATGTGTATTTTTCATCAAAACAAATGAGGTGATGTTGGTTTAACTGTTGGGGTTTGTAGGGAGCGCCAAATGCTCTCAGATAAGAACGGCTTGCGTAAATTCCTGTGGTTTGTTTGAGGATAGGAACCGAAAGAATGCCTGCAAAAAAAGTGGGTTCTGTATGAATTAACACGTCTGTTTCTCTGAAATCATAAAATCGCTGATTTGCATAATCAACTAAAATTTCAACCGTTAAGTCTTCATAACGGTTCAAAAAATCCGGCATATGAAGCGCCAGCCCTAAGGTGGCGAAAGCCGGAGGAGAAACAACCCTCAAAACACCCTGAGGCACGTCACGACCATCATTTAAAAGGGTTTCGATGAATGCTAAACGATCCCAAATTGCCTGAGTCGTTTCATAAAGAAATTCAGCCTGCTCTGTGGGGACAATCCCGTTGATTTGCCTAAAAAATAAAGGCATTTGAAGGCGATCTTCTAAATTTCGTATATGGCGGCTGACGGAAGATTGGCTGAGCTTTAAAGCCTGAGAAGCAGCAGAAAAGCTTCCAGATTCAAAAACCGCATGAAAAATCTTTAATTTATTCCAATCCACCCACTAACCTTTTTAGTCCCCCTTCAGGGCCTTAAACCGTATGAAAAGCTTTCACAATCTCTTCACACATTTTTTTAGCATCCCCAAAAAGCATCAGGGTTTTTTCATCATAAAAAAGCGGGTTGTCCACCCCAGAATAGCCACTAGCCATAGAGCGTTTTATAAACATTACCGTGCGAGCCTTATCAACATCTAAAATCGGCATGCCATAGATGGGGCTTGAGGTTTCTGTCCTAGCAGATGGATTTGTAACATCATTTGCACCAATCACAAACGCGACATCTGTGGAGGGAAAATCAGAATTAATATCTTCCAGCTCAAAAACATCTTCATAGGCAACGTTGGCCTCTGCCAAAAGTACGTTCATGTGTCCCGGCATGCGTCCAGCCACGGGATGAATGGCAAACCGCACTTGCACGCCTTCTTTTTTGAGCAAATCCACCATCTCACGTAGGGGATGTTGTGCCTGAGCAACCGCCATGCCATATCCCGGCACAATCATCACAGATTGCGCATTTTTTAAAATAAAAGCAGCATCTTCTGCACTTCCCGACGTGACAGGACGACTGGACTGTTCTGGGCTCCCCTGGCCTTCTCCAGCGGGCACTTCACCAAACCCACCTGAAATGATGCTTAAGATAGAGCGGTTCATCCCCTTACACATAATATAGCTTAGAATAGCTCCCGAGGAGCCTACCAAGGCACCCACAATAATCAACAAGGGGTTGGAAAGCGTGAAACCAATCCCAGCAGCAGCCCATCCAGAATAAGAATTCAGCATGGAAACCACCACCGGCATGTCTGCTCCCCCAATAGGCAAAATAAGAAGAAGCCCCAAAAGCGCCGCTAAAAGCACAGCAAACACAAACAACGTTTGAGAAGCCGTCAATACAAACAACAAGCCTATTATAAAAAGCCCGCCCCCCAGGGCAGCATTTATCTTATGCCGGTGAGCCATGGAAAAAGGTGCAGAAGCAATGAGCCCTTGGAGTTTTCCAAACGCGACCAAAGAGCCCGTAAACGTGATGGCACCAATAACAGCCCCTAACCCCATCTCAATCAAGCTAGCATAGGTGATATGCTTGCCCTGCATGATAGGGAAATTTTCAGGAAATGTAAGGGCAGCTCCAGCCACACATACCGCAGCAAGGCCCACCAAACTATGGAAAGCAGCCACCAGCTGGGGAAGTGCTGTCATTTGGATGCGAGAGGCGATAAGCCACCCGATGCCTCCTCCTAAAGCAATCCCTAAAAAAATAGGGGCATACCCTTTAACCTGAGGTGCAAACACGAGTGTAGTTCCGATGGCAAGCCCCATGCCGATCATCCCCAGCAGATTTCCCTGGCGCGATGTTTTAGCAGAGGAAAGACCTTGAAGCGCTAAAATGAAACAAACTGAAGCAACGAGGCAAAACAAAAGGGAAAAGCTGTGTTCCATGGAAAAGCGTCCTTACAAATGGGGGGCTTGGGAAGGTGCTGGCGTGCGCTGGCGAAACATACGCAACATGCGATGGGTGATGAAAAATCCACCAAAAATATTCACAGATGCGAAGACAACCCCCAAGAAACCAAGCCAGCGGGAAGGTCCTTCTGATTCTAAGGCACCGCAAGCCAAGAGAGCTCCTACGATGATCACGCTGGAAATTGCGTTGGTCACCGACATTAAAGGCGCGTGCAAAGCGGGTGTTACGCGCCAAACAACATAATACCCAACAAAAATGGCAAGTACAAAAATCATCAAACTGTGCAAAAAAGGGAAAGCGCTTGCTGACGCCAGCAAGGATTGGGTTTCTAGAGATTGATGAAATTGATTGAGCTGATCCAAAAAAGCCTCTGTCGTGTCTTGCATTGCTGAGACTTGTTTCAGAAAATCTGATGAAGAAATCATAGGCGCTATCCCATCTATTAAAACCTAATTTCCCCCAAGACTTTTTTAGCAGATTTTAAAATAACTTTCGAGTAAATAATCCCAAATGCCTCACCACCCGCCGTTTTTTTGATAAACCCAGAGTTTAGGGATATTGGGTGCAGCAAGAGCGGCCTTGAGAAGGAATCTCAGCCCTCGTTTGAAGAAAGAAAGATCCTAAACAACTAGGGCTTAAGCCAAGCACGCTGCATACCTGGATTAACAAATATTCAGGGACTCAAGCTACCCCCCTAGATGGTGATGTGAAACTTCATGAAGAATTGGCATTGTTTAATTAAGATAGTTTTTGTTTCCAGAGGATATAAAGAGCAAGTTCAGCCATCAGTGGGGATTTGGAATAACGTTTCGTTTTTCTGTTAAAACGCGCTAGATAGTTTCACACCTGGCCGTTAACGGACTC
>JBOFFI010000012.1:0-1215 GCA_051648545.1 Alphaproteobacteria bacterium | reverse complement strand
GGCGCCCACTAAAAATTGCTCGGCTTCATTCAGGTTTTCAAACCCAACGGCGCGCTCTTTTTCAAGGGCTACCTGGGTTGCGCCCTCAATTTCTGCAAGAACCTTTTTCCCCTCTTCCGTGTTCGCAGCAACGCCTAAGCAACCCCCAATAGCCCCAGTCAGCAACCAATTATTCTGCAAAGCCGTGTCGGCGGTCACGATGGCTGTCGGGACGTCCTGTTTTGCCAAAAGCGCACCGGTAGCCGCGGCAATTTTCCCATAATCTGCGCGTGTTTCGCGAGTGAGATGCTCAGGCAAAGCTTCCGCGACCGTTTCCCCGATGACGGCCCTTGAAATGCTGCATGAGGTCTGCTCAATCTCCTCAACAGGCACCAAAACCCTGGCATTCGCCAGGGTGTGGAGGAGGAGGAAAATGAGGGAGAGGAGATATCTCATCCTATTGTAGGAAATTTTTTCAAAGGTGAGAAATCAACCTTCCATACATCTAACTCAAAAAGCTCACCATCTTCATCTAAATTAAGGCTAATGGATATAGGAACTCCATCCAAATCTAATGTTTCTAATGCCTTTAAAACAGAACCAAATTTTTTACTTTTTATTTTAGAACTTTCGTTAATAAATTTTATACTTCCCATTTTCCCATCTTCCATATCTTCAACAGATGAAATTTCTAGATTTTTAGCGAGAGATTCGGAATTAGGAACATTTTTCAAAATATCTAGAAGAAGTTTTTTTTCTTCATTTTTCAAAGGTCTTTTCATTTTTTTAATTTTCCTAACGTAATCCTTCCAACATTTACAACTCCGCTGTCAAATTTGAAAGCACTGTATTGAATTGCTCTATTCTTTATAGTTACTGATCCATTATAATGGCCACTAGGTAATTTATCTGCTATTTTTGATAAGTTCTTTTGTATAGCGTTTTGAATAATATCTTTGTTTAGACCCGCTGCTTCTATATGTCTAAATGTATGTTTTACCTGATTTTCGACTCGCCCAAATTGAATTGTTCTTTCAAATCTTTCTTTAACAACCTTCCCCTCTCTCTTCCCAATCGTTTTTTGGGGTTTTTGTAGCTCTTTGGCAACGCCTTTGGCAGATTTTTGGGTAATTTCTTTGGCGCCCCGTTTGGCGGATTCTTTTTGAACCTCTTTGGCAGCGCGTTTAGCAAACAAATGCTTGCTTTTTTGCCAAGCCAATTTTGCAACGTACTTCA
>JBOFFI010000011.1:0-18368 GCA_051648545.1 Alphaproteobacteria bacterium | reverse complement strand
CTCCCTATTCTCCTGACCTCAATCCCATCGAGCGCAAATGGGCCCAGGCAAAGTCCATCCGACGGAAGCTTCAGTGTGATATCAAAAAACTGTTTAATGACCCATGTTTATAATAATTTTATGCTGCTCTAGCTATAATTCTAATAATTTTCTTTTATTTCTTACCCAAGAGAAGCTGGTTACCTCAAAGTTAAATTTGTCTTGTGCTTCTTCTTATCGAAGAAGTTCTGATTCACCGAGTTTGCCTTGTGCTTCTTCTTATCGAAGAAGTTCTGATTCACCGAGTTTTCCTTGTACTTCTTCTTATCGAAGAAGTTCTGATTCACCGAGTTTTCCTTGTGCTTCTTCTTATCGAAGAAGTTCTGATTCACCGATTTTGCCTTGTGCTTCTTCTTATCGAAAAAGCTCTGATTCAACGAGTTTGCCTTATGCTTCTTCTTATCGAAGAAGTTCTGATTCACCGAGTTTGTCTCGTGCTTCTTCTTGTCTAAGAAGCCCTGATTCGCCGAGTTTGTCTCGTGCTTCTTCTTATCGAAGAAGCCCTGATTCGCCGAGTTTGTCTCGTGCTTCTTCTTTTAAAAGAATGTGTAACTCAGCATGTGAAAGCCTCTCTGGATCTTTGGATAGCATTGGAATTCTACAAGAAAGCGCTGTAAAATCGAGCAGCTCAACAAACCTTGATTTTAAAAAAAATTCAAAAAAAACAAGTGGATCTTTTTCAATGAAAAATCAACTGTCTTTTGGTTTTGCAGATTCTGTTTCCATAAAATTAAAAATTTCAGGCTCCAGCAAAGATGGAATTTTTAGCACATCCGCAAGAGGAAGTATCTCTTCGAAAAAATGACGAAAGAGGTTTTTAACTCCAGCGAAGAATGCTGCGAGAGGCAAGGTTTCTTTGTCTCTAAGGGGGAGAATTTTATCTTCCTTTGGCTCAATATCTCGTGACGATTGCTTCAGAATTGCCGATAGCTGAGAATTTTGTTTGATCTAAAAAAAGCTCCCAAGCTTCTCGAGAAACATCTAGAAGTGCAAACACTTTTATCTTGGAGCGTTCTCCTGAGATTAACCGAATTTGGGAAGCGGATGTTCCAAAAGTTTTGGCTAAAAATTTACACAAAGCCGCATTTGCGGCTCCTTTTTCCGGGATCGCCTTAACGCGAATTTTCAAAACAGGGCGAAACTGATGAAAAAACCAACCCTCAAAAGAGGTTTCTTGAGCCTGGGGAGAAACTTTAACAGTCAAGCGTCCCGTAAATTCCACGGCTTCTAGCAACCCTTTTTCGGATATTTCTAAGAGCACAGGGGGTAAAGGCTATTCAGGTTTTCCAAGGTTCTGGAAACGTTTATTGAATCTTGCAAGTTGTCCACCTGTATCGATCAAGCGATGTTGCCCTGTCCAAGCAGGATGGCTCTTGGGGTCAATATCCAGACGGATTGAATCGCCGGGTTTGCCATAAGTTGAGCGCATCATAAGGGTCGAACCATCTGTTAAAACAACTGAAATGGGATGATAGTTTGGGTGAATGCCTTTTTTCATGATAAATTCCTTCTTCCATAAACTTTATCGCCCGATCCTAGCACAACCCTAGCCACGCCACAAGAAGCTATTAGAATTGCTATTTTTCAAACCAAATTCTTGCGGTTTTCAAAATAAACGGGTATGCTTCCTCTTGTTTTTAGGTTTTGAGTAAGAACGGGGCGTAGCGCAGCCTGGTAGCGCGCCTGCTTTGGGAGCAGGATGTCGGAGGTTCGAATCCTCTCGCCCCGACCAACCTAAAGCCATCTTATGCTAGATGGGGAGCTGTTTATTAAAAGACAAGATCGTCACCTTTGAAACCTTTTCCATCTTTTTCTCTTCTGCCCTCTCTTAAAGATAAAGCGACTTTTCCAATTGTAAAGCGGCTTTGGCGAGAGATGATAAGCCCCCACCGCCGGGTTTTAACAGCGGGGGGAGTTTGCATGGTTTTGTCTGCCTTTACGACGGCTGCTCTGGCTAAATTTCTTCAGCCCATTTTTGACGATATTTTTATCTCCCATGACCGCACGATGTTGTGGAGAGTCGCTTATTGGGTTTTGGGCATCTTTTTGGTGAAAGGATTTGCTGCCTATGGAGAATCTCTCAGCTTGACCTATGTAGGTCAAAAAATCGTTTCTCATTTTCAAATCCTGCTTTTTCGCCATTTGATCCACCAGGATCTTCAGTTTTTTTATCACTCGCCCAGTGGTCGCCTTATCTCTTTTTTTACCCACGATGTTCAGATGCTTCGGCATTCCATCACCCAAACTTTGATCAGCATGCTGAAAGACTCCATGACCCTTTTCTTTTTGGTAGGGTTGATGTTTTACCAAGACTGGCTTCTAGCAAGCCTTGCGTTTTTCATTTTTCCTATTGCTTTAATACCCTTGATTCAGCTGGGAAAGCGCATGCGTAAAGTTTCCTTCGGGTTGCAAGAAACCATGGGGGCTTTTCACCAATTTTTGCAGCAAATTTTTCAAGGTATCCGGGTGGTTCAATCCTACGGGATGGAAGATTATGAAAAACAGCGTTCCCAAGCTTGGATTCAAAAGCTTTTTCGCCTTATGTTTAAAGGAGCCCAAGTTCGCTCAGCTGCCCACCCCATTATGGAAATATTGGGGGGGATTGCGATTGTTGTCGTGATTTTGTATGGCGGAAGCCAAGTGATTGAAGGTGCTCGCACCACGGGTGCTTTCATTTCTTTCATCACAGCACTGTTGCTGGCCTATGAGCCAGCCAAACGCCTCGTCCATTTGAACGCAACCCTTCAAGAAGGCCTTGCCGCGGCCATCTCCCTGTTCCGCCTTTTGGAAGTGAAGCCCCTCATTCAAAATAATCCAGAACTTCCAACGCTTCAAATTTCCAAGGGCGAAATTAAACTTGAACAGGTTGATTTCGCTTATACACCAGAAAAACAGGTTTTCCATGATTTATCCTTACGCATTCCAGGCGGACAAAAGATCGCTCTGGTAGGGCCAAGCGGGACGGGTAAGAGTACGTTATTCAATCTGATTTTGCGATTTTATGATGTGGATAAAGGCGCTATTTTGATCGACGGGCAGCCTGTTCAACAGGTTTCCCTCGTTTCTTTGCGCAAACACATTGCGCTGGTCAGCCAAGAAATTACGCTGTTTAATGATACGGTGGAAGAAAATATCCGTTATGGCTGTTTGGGAGCCTCCCGCGACGCCATTGAGGCAGCTGCCCAACAGGCAGCCGCCCATGAGTTTATCCTGGAACTCCCCCAAGGATATGGAACCGTTGTGGGAGAGCAGGGGTTGAAGCTTTCGGGTGGGCAACGCCAGCGGTTGTCGATTGCGCGGGCTATTTTAAAGAATGCCCCTATCCTGCTTTTAGACGAAGCAACGTCTGCTCTGGACACCCATGCGGAAGCGCAGGTTCAACAAGCCCTGGATCATCTGATGCAGGGGCGAACAACGCTGATGATTGCTCACCGCCTTTCCACAGTCGAAAATGCGGATTGCATTTTCGTTCTTGATCAAGGGCGTCTTGTTGAGATGGGCTCTCACCCAGAGCTGGTGGAGCGTCAAGGTCTTTATAGCCAATGGGTTTTGCCTTCCCTGAAGTGATGTTCAAAAAAAGCTTGAACGTTGCTCCTTTTTTCTAATTGAGCTAGAATAGAAAGAAAATGGGGAGAAAAAGCTATGATTTCAAATACATTAGACCAATGGGGTCTTGTTTCTAAACTATTTCATTGGGTGATGGGTGTGCTTTTGATAAGCATGTTAGGTGCAGGCCTTTGGATGGAACAGTTGCCGCCTTCTGATATGAAATGGTTTGTTTATGGTATACACAAGTCCACTGGGTTGATGTTGTTGTTTCTTGTGGTGTTGCGCTTAGGATGGCGGTTGATGCATAAAATTCCTGCGTATCCAACAGATATGCCTTGCTATCAAAAGTCTCTTTCATCTTTGACGGTTTTGGCTTTATACGGGTTGATGGTCGCGATGCCTGTAACGGGTTTTGTGATGTCGGCTTTTGGTGGTCACGCCGTGCCTTTTTTTGGGTTATTCACGATTCCGGCTCTCGCGGAAGGGCCAACTGCCATCGGCTCACTCAGCCATCAGCTGCATACGGTTTTGGGGTGGAGCTTTATCGCGCTGCTTGCCTTGCATGTTTTGGGAGCATTTTATCACCACTGGATCCGCCGAGACGCCCTGTTAAAACGTATGTGGTTTTTTTATAAAATGCCTCCTCCCTCAAAGAAAACGAAGAAAAAATTCTAGGGAGAAGCTTCCTCAAAAAGCAAGTTTTTTGAGCAACCCTTCCATTCCTTCACGCTCAATAATAGTAGCGTACTCTGAACGTTGGGTGACACTCATGCTGACGTTTTCGACAATCACGTCCATGACTCGGAAGCCAGTAGGTGTTTGAACCACAAGCCATACAACTTCTGTTTTTGAGCCCTCAGGCTTTACAATGTGGCTAAAAACTTTCCAGTTTTTTTTACCTTGAAGGGGTGGAATCGTCTTTCCCTTTAAAACCAAAAATTTCTCATTGTTGTAGCCTTCAAACCGAATCGCGTAAGAATGGGACAAATTTTTCTTAAAGAGCCTCAAGTATTCTTGTCTCTTGCCGGTTGAGAGGTTTCGCCAGTGTTTTCCTAACACAAATTTCCCGATGGAAGCCATGGCGAAATCTTGCTCAAGCATCGTTAAAAAAGATTTTTCTCGACCTTCTCTGCCAATAGATTTGTCTGCGAGCAAATGAATCACCTTCTCTCCAAGTCCTTTAACAAAATTCTCAACGGAGGCTTGGCCATAAGCAAAGGTTCCCCATAAAATTAGAAAAAAACAACAGATTTTCAGCGTCCCACGGGTTAGGACGCAGGTTGAACGTACCATCATGCTTCGATATCCTCACTGTAAACGGGTTCTTCTTGGGTTTCTGTTGGTCCTTGGGAGCCTGAAACCGACTTCAAAGGCAGTGCCCTATCGCCCCTTTTTTGGTCATAGAGGCTGCGGATTGTGCTGTACAAATCCAAAGAGGTTTCTTTCAATTTTTGATAGCTTTCAAGATATTGCAAGCGCCAGTCCAGCAGATCCACACCCCAACGCACATACATCAGCTGTGGACGTTTGTTGTGACAAACAATCAGGTTAAAGGGGTCTGTCAGCGTGTCCACCAACAAACCAAGGCCATCTCGAAAGCTGGTTGCACCTATGACGGGCAAAACAAGGTAAGGTCCTGTTTCCATGCCTGCCATTTTTAAGGTTCTCCCAAAATCTTCCTCTACAGCTTCAACACCCATTTCGGCGGCCACATCCACAAACCCTAAAAAACCAAAGGTGCTGTTGATAAGAAAGCGCGCCAGAGACGTTGCGGCTTTATCAACATTTCCTTGCAAAACTGAATTCAAAAAAGTCTTGGGGAATGATAAATTGCGCAGGCTATTATGAATTCCGTCTCGCACCAAAGGTGGAACCGCGGCTTCATAGCCACGAGTTACGGGTTCTAGGACAAACTCATCAAGGCCTTGGTTTAGGTCAAAGAAAACTTCATTCATCGGCCGAAGGGGATCTGGGATTTCTTGGGAAATCTCGTTAGGTTCTAACGCGGGTTTTTCTGAAGCATCAGCCCAAAGGTTGCTGTGGATTCCTAAAACTAATAACCAGCATACACATGATTCTCTCCAGGTTTTGGGGAGCAATCTGTTCATAAAAACCTACCTTTTTCTAGCACCTACGTGACAATCCAATTCGCCAGGATTCTAGCAGATTCCTTCTAAAAAAATAATTAAAAAATACATAAAAATTTTTTCACTAAGGCTTTAGAGAAGGTCTGTTTCGCATTCTCCACACCAAAAGGGCCAATACCAGCAACCACGCAACCCATAAAATCTCTCGATAGTTGCGGTAGGGGGTTTTGAGTAGCGCCCGGGGGAGGAGGCTATCCAACGTGCCTGCTTGGTCTAGGGGAAGGGACGCAACGCAACGACCATAGGGGTCGATAACAGCAGAAATCCCCGTGTTGGCTGCGCGTACCAGAGGTAGGCCTTCTTCTACGGCACGAAACCTGCAGCTGTCCAGGTGTTGATAAGGGCCTGAGCTTTGCCCAAACCACGCATCATTGGTCAGGTTCAAAAGCCACTCTGGTTGAGGTTGCGAAACATCTGGAAGATCCGGAGCAATCACCTGCCCCGGAAAAATAACTTCATAACAAATAAGGGGGCTGAATGGAGGCCCTCCAGGACATTCAAGGGTCTTTAAGCCTTTTCCTGCTTGAAAATCAACATCACCGTAAGTCATCTTTTTCAAACCACCTCCAGGCAGCACGTTTTCTAAAACCCACCGGAAGGGCAGATATTCCCCAAAGGGGACCAAGTGGCTTTTATCATAAAAAGCGCAAACGTTACCCTTGCTGTCTAAAACCCAAAGGCTGTTCCAAGCAAGCCTGGTTTGAGTTGGCGACGTTGGTTCTTGTTTTCTTGGAGCTCCCAAAATGAAAGCCCCTTCTGGGGTTGTGAAGGCGGGCATGCCTGCAAAGCCTTTATCTGCTTCCAAGCAAAAGGGGACCGCAGCCTCGGGCCAGATAAGGTGCGTGACGGGTTGTTGGGATGGAGAAAGGCTGAGATCTACCAGTTTTTGAAAATTTTCTCGGCGCTTTTCAGGAGACCATTTTTCTTTTTGGGAAATGTTTGGTTGAACAATGCGCAGAAAAACAGACTCGTGGTACGCAAGTGGAAAGGCTTCTAATCGTCGTTCTCCCGCAAATTTTACGCCCCAAACGCTTGCGAATAAGCAGCCTGAAAGCGCTAATTTTTTGAAAGTTCCCTTGAAAAAAGGGAGGAGGTATGGAAAGGAGAGCACCAGCACAACCCACACGCCTAGCCCATAACTTCCCACCCAAGCAGCAGGTTGCATCAAGCCGGGAGAGTCTCCCAAACTATACGCGATCAAATTCCAAGGAAACCCTGTGAATACATGCCCCCTCAACCACTCAAAAGTTCCCCAACAGGCGGCAAAACCTAACCAGCGAGAAACGCCAGGGCGGGTTAAAAGCCAGGTCCCTGCTGTTACAGGGGCTAAAAAACAGGCAAGAATTGCTGGAAGTCCCAACAGGCTAAAGGGTAGTACCCATAAAAAGCGCGTCCACTCCACCCCCAACGAAAAAGAAATCCAATAGAGCCCCCCTGAAAAATAGCCCCATCCCCAGACCCATCCCAGGCTCAGGGCTTGGCGAACCGTTGAGGCTTTCTCCAGCGCCAACAGGCAAATCACCAGGCTGAAGCTTAAGCACCACCAAGCATAGACAGGGGCATATCCCAGGGCGCCAAGGGCACCAGCCACGAACAGCGTAAGAAATTTTACCCAAGTTGTTTGGGTGTGCCATTTTCCAAGAAATGTTTCAAACCAACCAGAAAAAGATGAACAACACCCAGCGATCGTTTGAGAAAGAGAGGTCATACCTTTGATGCTTTCTAACTGTTTCATAAATCATGAAAACTTTATCGAGGCGGGCTTAGGATTGCAAGGGCTGATAGTGCTCAAGTGTTTGAAAAAATCATCTCTCTTTGGGGAAAAATTTTTTTTCTTCTCGTATCTGTTAAATGATTGCAAGATCAGCTTGTCTTTTGGGTCGTTTTTGGGTACATAAGTAGGTAGGTTTAAACAACTTATGATTGAGAGGTCTGTGCTATGGCAGTTCCAAAGAAAAAAACATCCCCATCACGCCAAGGTATGCGTCGATCCCACCATGCTATTAAAGCAGTTCACACCTCGGAATGTGCTAATTGTGGAAGTGTGAAATTACCGCACCACCTGTGTGCGTCTTGTGGTCATTACAGGGGACGTTTTGTTTTTGAAAAACCTGCCCAACAGGCATCTGAATAATTTCTTTGGTTCCAAAAGGACTTTTCCAAGAAGGGGGGCAGTGTGTCGTTGCTTTTAGCCATTGATGGAATGGGCGGAGATAAAGCGCCTGAAATGGTAGTGGACGGCTTAGCGCTGGCCTCTCGCAGGCACCCTGGCGTTCGTTTTATGCTTTTTGGGCCTCAGCAACGTCTCCAAGAGCTTGTTTCAAAGCATGCCTCTCTTCAAGATTCCGTGATATTTCTGGACACGGATGAAGTTGTAACCCCGGAAATGAAGCCGAGCTCAGCGGTTCGAAGCCTCAAACGATCCAGCATGCGCCTTGCTATTGAAGCGGTGCGCGATGGTCAGGCCCAAGGTGTTGTTTCTGCAGGAAACACGGGGGCTTACCTTGCTTTATCTAAATTGATCCTCAAAACCCTTCCCGGGATTGACCGCCCCGCCATCGTCAGCCAAATTCCAACCTCTAGGGGTGAGAGCATTATGCTGGATCTTGGGGCAAATTTAATCTGTACGGCTGAAAACCTTGTTGATTTTGCCCTCATGGGGGAAGCATTTGCGCGTCACGTGCTGCATTTGCCGCATCCTACGGTGGGCCTTTTGAATGTAGGCGCAGAAGATATGAAAGGGCACGCACTGCTGCAAGAAACAGCGAGCAGGCTGAAAGCCCATAGTGCTGCTTTTTATGGTTTTGTCGAAGGAGATGACATCTCTAAAGGAACTGTAGACGTTATTGTGACGGATGGGTTTACGGGAAATGTGGCTCTTAAGACAGGAGAAGGGATGATCCGTCTTTTGTTTGATGCGTTTCGGCTTGGATTTGCTTCATCCTGGGTCTCTAAGCTTGCCTATTTTTTTGCTCGCCCCCTTTTAAGAGACATTAAAGAAAAATTTGATCCTAGGCGTTACAATGGTGCTATCTGGCTTGGTTTGAACGGGGTTGCCGTTAAAAGCCACGGCGGAACCGATGCATTAGGGTTTGCCTGCGCAGTAGGCATGACCATTGAGATGGTAGAGAGCGGTTTGAATGATGCCATTGCCAAGGCCGTTGCGTCGTTTCATGCTACGGTGTCTGGGGAAATATAAATCGACGTCATAATCCAATTTTTTCTTTTTTTGGGAATCTGGTAACAAGGAGCAAGATGGATGCCGTTTCGAGTTCGTGTGGTGGGCGTTGGCTCTTATTTGCCAACAAAAGCAGTTTCTAACCATGAGTTATCTAAAAGCCTCGACACGAGCCATGAATGGATCATGGAGCGTACGGGCATCGCAAAGCGCCACTTGGCAGCTTCTGACCAGCTGACATCCGACCTGGCGTTAGAGGCTTCCCGGGCGGCTCTCCAACATGCTCAACTCCTCCCCCAAGATGTCGATCTGATTATACTGGCGACAACAACACCCGACCATACGTTTCCAGCCACTGCAACCCGTTTGCAAGCAAAGTTGGGAAACCAAGGGGCAGCAGCGTTTGATATGGGGGCGGTTTGCAGCGGTTTTGTTGTGGCGTTTTCCACAGCCTATGCTTACCTGAGTCAGGGAATGGCCAAAACGGCTTTGGTGGTAGGGGCGGAAACCATGGGCAGGCTTTTGGACTGGGAAGATCGTCGAACAGCGGTGCTTTTTGGAGATGGCGCTGGGGCTGTGGTGCTTCGGGCGGAGGCGATCACGGGTGAAGCGGGTGGGACATCACCTGGTATTTTAGGAACCCGGTTGCTCAGTGATGGTTCTGGATATGATTTGTTGCGCACAACGGGCGGAGCGTCTTCAACTCAAACCGCAGGCGTCATTGAGATGAACGGTCGAGAGATCTATAAAAACGCGGTGCTCAAGCTGGGCAGTGTAACCGAAGAAATTTTAGCAGCTCACCAATTAACCGCTGAGGCTGTAGATTGGCTCGTCCCTCATCAGGCCAATCGTCGGATCATTGAGGCTACCTGTAAACGCCTTGGCTTTCCCGACGAAAAGGTGATTCATACAGGTGACCAGCATGCCAATACGTCTGCTGCCTCCATTCCTCTCGCCCTTGACGTGGGTGTTAAAGATGGGCGCATTCAGCCGGGTCATCTGGTCTTGTGCAACGCTTTTGGTGGTGGGTTTATATGGGGTGCGGCGCTTTTCCGGATAGGGTGAGCAGATTTTTTTATGGGCTAAAATGCTCGCTTAGACGTCGTTGAGTATGCCGATGTTGCGAACCTGCAAATATCTACATCAGAACAAGACATCCTTAGATTGTGTTGGTATTTTATTAACTAAAAATAGTTAGTATGTTATTGATATTAAACACTAAAAATGATGTTTGTGATGCCATTTCATCGATCAACTGTTTTACTTTTTCTCCTTTCAATTTTTCCTGCATTTTCATCAACGGAAGTTGGGTCACATCCACCCGTGAGCTTTATTGTCCTCCAGAACCTAGAAACTTGGTATTTGTTCCTCTAAACGAGATTATGGCTGGGCAACAATCTGTATCCATGGAAGTGGTTGATAAAATATCTAAAGAAATCGTGGAAGATATTAATAAAAAAACCCCTTTGGAAAAACAGAAAAAAAAGGGGAGAATGCGAGGGTTTTTCTTAGAAAACAACAAACCTGTTTTTTGTTTTAATAGCGGAACAAGCCCTTTTATGGAGCCCCTTCGTGTTATCAAAACGATGAGCATAGGAGGATTGCGCCCTTACGTTTTGTCTGACAGCCATCACACACTGGCTTCTTTCGTAAAAGCGATTAAGGATCTGGGGGGAGATCTTTCAAAAATGACAATCCCGGTAACAGTTGATGAAAATTTTGCGGGGAAGTACCTAACGAAAGAAGAACTTTTGCGCGCAGCCGAAGAAAAAAACAAAATCTACGCGAAAGGCGGAAAGCTTCCCGTAATGGGGATAGAAGAAGTCCCGGACGGGCAGATGCGCTCTTTCATCGAACAAACAGAAGCAAAATGTTCGGAAAGTAAAGATTATTCTTACACGGGGCCAGACACGCCTCTTTGGTTGCATGTTTCGGGAAAAACAAGCTTCAGAGATAAAGATTTTATAGAGTTTTATATCGCAGAAATTTTGGAAGAAGGAAACAGGCTTGAGAATATTGTTCACAAAAAAGAGGATGAAATTTCGCCTGAAAAAGTTGAATCCGCGAGCAAATTTCTGCTTCAAAATCCTTCGTTCTTGAAAAAACATGGCATTCGAGTTATCTATCCTGCAAAAACTGGAAAATTGAAAGGGACGCCTGTTGTTTTTGGGACAGGTGGCATGACACCCAAGGAGTTTTGTGAAGGGCTTAAAAATCCTAATTTGCTTAAAGAACGCATTGGTGAATATATCAAAAATCGGAGAGAATTGGCGGATTAGCTGTTTAGACCTGGCATGTGAGGTGGTACTAAACCTCACACGTCTAACGGCTCTAAATCTTTAAAATCTGGACCTAGGCTTTACCTATGTATTTAACCTGATGTGGTACGAATTTTTAAAATAGGAGACAAGCTCGCCTAGGATAACTAGGGTTTGCAAACCAGTGGCAAGATTTTTCACTGTAATAGATTGTTTGCGAAGCTCTTCTTCTCCCAAAATAAGTGCATGTGTAAACCCTTGCTTATCCGCTTTTTTCAATTTCTTCCCGAGTTGGGAAGTGCCCCACAGAACCTCCGTCCAATGCCCAGCGTCTCGAAGCTGATGGGCCAGCGCCAGGGCTTGGGGTGCATCCGCCTCACCCATGGGCAAAACGGCAATTCGCAATGAAGGAGTCAGCGTTTCAAAAGGTGCAACCTGGGCTTTCAAGAGAATCAAGCGCTCCACCCCGGCAGCCCACCCAACCCCTGGAAGGGGCGGCCCTCCCAACAATTGGGATAAACCGTCATAGCGCCCCCCTGCTAAAACCGTTTGCTGAGCACCCAGCTCAGGTGTTGTGAACTCAAAGGCTGTGTGGCTGTAATAGTCTAACCCGCGAACCAGGGATGGCTCTACCTCATAAGGAATATCAAGCGCGTTAAGGCCAGCTTTCACCGTTTCAAAAAAAGTTTGGGAAGCGGGGGTTAGGTAATCCAAAATCCGTGGAGCTCCCTTGGCAATTTCTTGGTCTGCCGGGTGCTTGCTATCCAAAATCCGCAAAGGGTTTGTGGTGAGGCGCTTCAAGCTTTCCGGAGACAGATCTTGGGCATGGCTTTGAAAATAAGCAAGCAAGCTTTGACGGTGATGCTCTCGGCTTTGGGAGTCTCCCAAGGTGTTGATCTGTAACGTGACGGCTTTCGAAAGGCCCAGGGCTTTCAGATAATCTGCAGCGCAAGCCATGACGTCAACATCCGCCCAAGGGGTTGCGTCCCCAACCCATTCTACACCCACCTGGTGAAATTGGCGCAAGCGACCTTTTTGGGGGCGGTCATAGCGAAACATTGGCCCTTGATAAAAAGCTTTAACAGGGAGCTGTTGATGCAACCCATTGCTCAACACGGCTCGCATGAAAGGCGCGGTTCCTTCCGGCCGCAAGACCATTGTTTGAGCCTCTTCTTTTTCAGCGCCCCTGGAAGCGACCTCAAACATCTCTTTTGAAACAATGTCAGATGTCTCGCCGGAGGTATGCTTGAACAGGCTTGCCATTTCTAAAATGGGGGTAGACACTTCTTGAAATCCGTAAGATCCAGCCTTCACGCGTGCTGCCTCGATCACCTCCCGAAAAAGAAGGTAGTCTTGAAATAAAAGATCTCGTGTTCCTCGAACCAGCTGCATGCCAGCAATTCCCCTTAAGTCCTAAGCCTTAGTCTTTTGCAAGGAGGCCTTTTTCCTGCAACAATGCACGCAATTCCCCATTCTGGTACATCTCTCGCACGATATCACACCCGCCCACAAATTCACCTTTCAGATAAAGCTGGGGAACGGTGGGCCAATTTGTAAATTCTTTAATGCCTTGGCGGATTTCATCGTCTTCCAGCACGTTAATGCCTTGGAATGCAATTTCAAGCTGATTGAGAATTTGAACCACCACTGAAGAAAAGCCACACTGGGGCTGGGTTGGGGTTCCCTTCATATATAAAACTACGGGGTTTTCAGCAACTTGCTGGCGGATATTTTCGAGTATAGCTGACATCATTAATCCTTCTCTTATCAAACCATGGAACTACTTAGGGAGCGCGAGTCTCTATGGAAAGGGCGTGTAGCTCTTGGTCCATCTTCCCTCGTAGAGCAAGGTAAACCATCTGGTGTTGTTGTACTTTAGTCTTGTCCGCAAAAGCAGGTGAGATGACAGACACTTTCAAATGATTGTCATCCCCCACAAGATCTTCAAGCTGAACAAAACCTTCAGGGAACGCCTCTTTTAAAAGCTGCGTCACATGCTCCATATTCGTCATCATTCGCCTCACTTCATAAACTTAAGTCATGACCTGCTGGAAGGTTATACTATCCCCTGGAAAAGGGTCAACCTAAATCGTGTCCATAGCGGGCTAACCATCTGTAAACACTTTCAAGCGCTTCCAAAGGTGTGCAATAGGGGGGAAGCAAGTAGACCGTTTGCCCTAGGGGGCGTATTAAAAACCCGGCTCCTAGAGCGTCTTGTTTCAAGCGTTGAAGTGAGCTGTTAGAGCTGTTTTGGGGCTCGCGCCACTCAAAGGCTGCGATCGTTCCCACAGAGCGTACTCGATGAACGCGCCCAGGAATTGCTTCTTGCAACTGTTGAACGCCCTTGCGCTGAGCCACTGCCAGATCTGCTAGCCGTTGCTGAGTTTGGGGATTTTGCAGAAGGTTTAGGGAGGCAATTGCGGCTGCGCATCCCAAAGGGTTTGCTGTATAAGAATGACCGTGGGCCAAAGCTTTTGAAAAGGTATCCCCTAAAAAAGCTTCATAGATTGATTGTGACGCAACGGTCAAGGCCAACGGTAAAAACCCACCCGTAAGCCCCTTTGAAAGGCATAAGATATCAGGAACATGTTCCAGCTGTTCATAAGCAAAGGTGGTTCCTGTTCGCCCAAACCCGGTCATCACCTCATCAAAAAGAATTAAAATGCCATGGGCTTTTAGCAGGGCCATCAAACGATTTAAAAAACTGGGGCGGCAACAGCGCATGCCAGAAGCCCCTTGAACCAATGGCTCAAGGATCATGCCTGCAATGTGTGTTGCCTGTTTTTTTAAAAGGGTTTCCAGCTGCTCCAGAGCAGCGTCTTCTTTCAGGGCAACTGTTTCATCCCCCTCCCATGTGGCGGGAAAGGGAAGGGTGACCGTCTCAAACAAAAAATCTTGGAAAGCGCCGTGGAACCCAGACGTTCTTCCCACACTCATCGCGCCAAACGTGTCGCCATGGTAAGCACCCTCGAAGCTCAAGAATAAGCGCCTTTGGGGCTCACCCTGATTCCACCAAAATTGGTAGGCCATTTTAAGGGCAACCTCAACGGCTGTTGAGCCATTGTCTGAAAAAAAATATTTGGAAAGGGAAGCGGGCAAGATAGCCCCAAGCGCTTGGCAAAGGGTGATGGCAGGTTTATGGGTGAAGCCTGCGAAAATCACCTGTTCAAGCTCTAAGGCTTGGGCGAAGATAGCCTCAGCAATGGCAGGGCAACCATGTCCGTGCAGGTTTACCCACCAACTTGAAATAAGGTCGAGGTAAGCCTTCCCATCTGTGTCATAAAGGTGAGCTCCTGAGCCTTTTTCAATCAAAATCGGCAGTGGAGCATTTTTTTCTTGGGTAAAAGGATGCCAGATCAAACGCTGGTCTTGTTCAAGGAAAGCTGATAGCTGCTTCACCACTATTTAAAAATTTTTTTATACAGAATTTCTTCTACGTGTTCTGTCGCAATCTGCTTAACCAGAGAGGGCATGTGATCATCCAGCCACTCTCGAATGAGAGGCCTTAGGGCATCTAGAAAGAAATTTTCTAGGACACGGGCGCTGGATTCTTCAAAACGAACAGATTTTGTTTCAGGAGAAGACACGGCTTCACGATTCTTCACCAAACGAACACCCTGGGGGCCAGGTTTTTTTCGTGTGCCCAAAGGAGGAGGCGTTGCTTCTTTTTGCTCCACAACCTCAACAGGCGCAGCACTCACAGGCGTGTCATAAGACGTTTTTAAAAACCGTGGAGGAAACGGGGGCGCGGAATGCTCATGAGATCCCGGCTCTTTATGGGTAGATGTAAGGGGCTCTTCCAGATTTTCTGGAAGCGGCGAATTCCTTGAAGGCCCAGGTGACAACGAAGGCACACCCTTTTCTTCGGTAATGATACGCCGGATGGAAGCTAAAATTTCTTCCATAGAGGGATCATCTTGGTATTCCACTTGGCTCATAAACATCCTCTAACTTTAAAAAAAATCACAACATAAACCCAAAAGTTTTGAAGCTATTGCGCCCCACTCTGTGGGAAAAAACATCAAAAAACAATTAACGAAGGTGATTTTCTAACAAACCTCTACTTTAGGCTAAATGGATCTCCCCGATGCTCATCGTAATAAACATTAGGGTTATGGTAAGGGACTTTAAGCTTCAGATTTCTTGCTGTCAATTCGCCCACCAATACCAGGATTTGAAACTGTGCAAGGGTTTCAGTCTGGCGCGCCCGTACCAAAGCAATTTGTGCATCACGCCATTTTTCTTCAATCTGCAGCACATCCAAAAGACTTTTGAGGCCCATGGTATATTCTTCCCGAACGCCCCGCAAAGCAAGATCGCTTGCATCAACCTGTAACGTAAGCTGCTCTCTGCTTTTTTGAGCTGCAATCCAGCTCGTCCATGCTTGGGTCATTGCCTGAACCACAGCCCGCTGGGTGCTCTGGCGAGAAGCTTTTGTTTCCGCCACCCTCTGCTCAGCTTCTCGTACCCTAGAGTGTGTTAACCCCTGGCGATAAATGGGAACCGAAACTGAAAGCCTTACAGACATATCTTTTCCTCCCCCTGAGGTGACACCAGCCCCATCTCGAAGAGAGCGGGATGTGCTGGCCTCAGCGCTCACCTGGGGTAATAAAGCTCCAATTTGCGCATTAGTATCATACCGAGAAGCTTCCTCTTGAAATTTAGAAACCTGGAGGGACGGATTTTTTTTCAGCGCTATTTCTATCGCTTGTTGACGATTCTTGGGAAGCCGAAGGTTTACTGTGGGAAAGATTAGCTTGCCTGGGGGACGCCCTATAACTTTCAAGAATGTGGCCCGTGCCGTTTCAAGATCACCCTCGGAACTCACCCGATTTGATACAGCTTCTGCAAAATTGGCTTCAGCTGCAGCAACTTCGGTGCGGGTTACTTCTCCCACTTCATACCGAGCTCGAGTTTGGTCTACCGTGCTTTGCAAAACCTTTTCACTCGCTTGCAAGAACCCAAGAATCTGCGTTTTTGTATAGACGTCTGTGAACGCTTTAACGGTATCTAACAAAACACTTTGCTCAGAACTCAAAAGCGTTTCCCGACCGGCGAGCACGCCTGCTTCTGCAGACTTTGTCCTAAAATGCGTTGAGCCCCCAGAAAAAAGAGATTGGTTAACCGTAACACCAATGGCTTTTTGACGGTTCGATGCCCAGGTGTTTGTGCCTGGTAATGTTCCATCGGCTTTTGATTTATCGTAAGCTTGAGAAAGTGACCCAACAATGTCTGGATGCCATTCAGCAATAGCTTGGGATACTTTTTCATCTTTTTGATGAAGTTGAGCCCTGGCAGCATCAAGCTCTGGATTGCTAAGGTAGGCATCTGCAAAGGCTTGATCTAACGTTTCAACCGTTGCGTGTTCGCCCTCAAGGCGCGTTTCTTTTGAGGAGAGAGCTGCAGCTTTTTTTTGGGGGGCCTCAGCGGCTTTACAAAAATTTGAAAGCAATGGAAGCGCTGCAAGGGAAAAAAACAAAAACAGCGAAAATTTTAAAAAATACATAAACCGCATGGGCGCCTTCCCGTGAATGTCCAGCTGGAACGATTCTTTCTTTATAGCGCCAATTGCCCAATTTTTCAAAATGTAAATTTATTTTTTTTTGAAAATGCCTTTAGCAGGGGAAGGGATGTCTTGAAAGCATACTGAGGGGAGGGATTTTGTCCCTGATAGGGGACTTGAATCTGAAAAGCTTGTTGAGATTCAGCTTCTAGCTGCCAAACACCGACAATGCGCCCCTCGGGTTTCAGTTGTTTCAAAAGAGTTGGCGGAATATGCTCAACAGCTCCTTCAATAAAGATGAGGTCATAGGGGCCTTCTTTCGCACATCCTTCTTCTAAAGCTCCCTGATGGATAGAAATTTTATTTAATTTTAATTTTTTTTGATTTTGCTCCATATACGTATAGAGTAAGACACTTTCCTCTACAGCCACAACATCTTGGACAAGAAATCGTAGGATGAAAGGGCCATATCCTGTCATGGCTCCAATGTATAAAGCCTTTTCAAAAGACTGAGGGTTTGCAAGTTCGATCAGCCGGGCAAGAAGTGCGGGGCGGGTTAAAAAGCGATCTGCCTCTACCTGGAGATGGTCATCTTGATAGGCTAACACCATATTTTTTTCTAGGGTTGAAAAATATTCCCGTGGCACAACACCGAAGGCCTTCAAAAGCTCAGCTGAGCTGATTGCTTCTGGCATCAGTTGTGTTTTCACCATCCGTTGTCGCAAAATTTCTGGAGAATCCATGATGTGTTGCCTCTGCTAATACTAATACCAACTCTCATTCGTTTTTTAAAGATTAGCAAAAAAATCTTTCAAAACATTTTATAAAACTCGAGCCAATAAATGGCTCAACCGATCAGGCTTTGCAGACCTCTAAAGCACAACTTTGATAGTGTTCTAACCGTTTTAAAGATGCCGAGTTTTGACTAACTAACCATTTTTTTAGAAAAAAAGATAGTAAGTCAAAACTTTTTTCAATTTCTGGTGGTTCTAGGGTTTCCCAACTGGTTTTTGAGTCGTACAAACAACGTGGAAGCTCTAGCAGCTTTCCTGGGTAAAGTTTCGCTATGTCGGCGCAAACCCCCTTTCCCGTATTGGGGGAAAGGTGGGTAAGGGGAATTTGTTGACCTGTCACAACACATTTGCTGAAATCAAGGCCATACCCAAGCTCTTTTAATAGCAAGAGTTTAAACCTGAGAAAAACATAGATAAGATGTTTGGGTGAGGCATTAAGGGTTTGCAGAACCGTTTGAAACGCCTCATACAGCTTTGGATACAACTGTCGCTCAGGAATAAGGTCTTTGCAAAGACTTGAAATGCTTAGCAAAGCAGTTAACCCAAGGGGGTTTTCAAGAAGCGAGGCAAAACGAATAGGTTGAAGGGTATGGTCTTCCAAGGTCCAAGTGCCCAGCTGAGATTCAAGCCTTGCATTCCAGTTCGCTTTTAAAAACCGTCCAACCTGAAGCATAGTGAGGCTTTTTTTGTTTTTTCGACAAATCCCTCTATATTTTCCATGGGTTTGTGTGAAAATTTCAGCTAGATAAGCATTTTCTCCGTAGGAAAGAACCTCCAAGATGATCCCATCAGCTTGCCATTTCATACCTGTTGACCTCTTTTCTACACAACCTAAATCAAGTTACTACAATACTTGAAGGGGCCATAAGTCCCAAGGAGAAAATCTTTAAGAAAATAAAG
>JBOFFI010000010.1:0-94440 GCA_051648545.1 Alphaproteobacteria bacterium | reverse complement strand
GCAAAAAAACAGTTTTAAACCTGATGCCAAACGAGAGGATCAATCTCGGCAGCCCACTTTCCTGGGTTGATTTTGGCCAGGAATCTAAATATTTAAATAATGAGCCCAATCAAAGCCATGACATTTGCAATGCTGTTGAAGAAACTCTGGATAGCGCAAACTTATCCGTTAATAAGTCAGAAGAGGACGGTTTAAACGAAATCTTGAATCATCCGAATCTTCAATTTGATTCCCCTAAGAAACCTTTAGAGGAAGACATATTTTCCCAGCCTCCAACCAACGGAAGGAGCAGAAGCTCAAGCATTAGCAGCGTGTGGTCAGATGTTTCCCTTGATTGGGATGGCTCTGAACAAGGGGCAACATTATCAGATTGTGATTATGAAAGAAGCGATGAGGAAGACTCTGGCTTTGCATCGACCTCCCCTCTTTTTAAAGGCATCAGCTCTCCAAAGGCTGCTCTAGAGCCTTTTTCAGGTTTAGATTTAACTGACCTAACCCCAAGCAAAGGAGGGGCTTCAACTCACTATATGAATTGGGGAACAGGTGATTTATCAGATTCTGAGGATGAAAGAAGCCATATATTTAATTCTTTTCTCACGTGGGATGACTCTGAGCAAGAATTAAGTTTTTTCAAGGGGAACTTTGAAGAAAGCGATGAAGAAGAGCTTGATCTTGGCGCAGAGCCGCTTTTTAAAAATATCGTTTCTCCAAATGTTGCTCGAGAGCCTTTTGCGGGCTTAGATTTAATTGGTGCAACTTCAACCAAAGGAGGGTCTTCGACCCAATATATGAATTGGGGCACAGGTGATCTATCAGATTCTGAGGATGAAAGTTCTCCGGTGATGCATAAAAGCTCCATACCTGATCACGCTTTTACATGGGATGATTCTGAGCAACCATTAAGCTTTTTCAATAATATGCAAGAAGAGAACGATGAGGAAGAGCTTGATCTTGGCACAGAGCCGCTTTTTAAAGACGCTGTTTCTAGAGAAATTGCTCGAGAATCTTTGGAAAGTTTAAATGCAGAAGAAAAATTTTCCCTCCAACGAGCTTTGAGGTTAGCCCAAAGCCCTGTTTTTGCTAAATATATGACTTTGTGTTATATAAATGAAAAAGATTTTCAAAGAACAATAGCACGTAGGCATAGCGTCAGCAGCATCCAGCCTGACTTTCCCTCAAAGATCGCCTCTCGCCAGTTTACACTTAAAGAACCTGATTTTTTGTAATACGCTACCTGAGTGCCAAAACGCCTGCCCTTTTTAGGCAGGCGTTTTTTCTGGATTTTAACTTAAACATGCCGCAGGGTTTTTCCAGTGTAAAGCTGACGTGGGCGCCCAATTTTTTGCTGGGAATCTACCATCATTTCACCCCACTGGGCGATCCACCCTGTGGTGCGAGCAATGGCGAAGAGAACTGTAAACATCTCTACGGGGATGCCCATGGCCTCAAAGATGATGCCTGAGTAAAAATCCACATTGGGATACAGTTTTTTCTGAACAAAATAATCATCTTCAAGGGCAATTTTTTCAAGCCCCTTGGCCAGCTCCAAAAGCGGGTTATCTTTTTTCCCGAGGGCTGCAAAAACTTCCTGACAAATCTTTTGGAGAACCTGGGCCCGTGGATCATAATTTTTATAAACCCTGTGGCCAAACCCCATCAACCTAAAGGAGTCTTGGGGATCTTTAGCGCGCTTGATGTATTCACCAATTTTATCTGGATGGCCAATTTCTTTCAGCATCTTTAAAACAGCTTCGTTGGCACCGCCGTGGGCTGGTCCCCAAAGGGATGCGATGCCGGATGCGATGCATGCGAAGGGGTTTGCGCCACTTGACCCTGCAATGCGAACCGTAGATGTGGAAGCGTTTTGCTCATGATCTGCATGGAGTGTTAAGATAACATCCAATGCTTTTGCGAAAACAGGGTTCATTTCATAAGGCTCAGAAGGGACTGCAAACATCATATGGAGGAAATTTTCCGCATATCCCAAATGATTTTTCGGATAATTGAAAGGAAGCCCCTGGGAATATTTATAAGCCATGGCTGCCAGGGTTGGCATTTTCGCAATAAGCCTGATGGTGGCCAGATGGCGCTGTTCTGGGTCATTAATATCCAAGCTATCGTGATAAAAGGCAGAAAGCGCACCCACAACCCCAACCATAATGGCCATGGGGTGGGCATCCCTTCGAAACCCTTTAAAAAACTGGATGAGTTGTTCATGCACCAAGGAATGTTGATTGATCTCACCTAAAAAGGCTGTATAGTCCTTTTTTTGGGGGAGTTCTCCATTTAAAAGCAAAAAAGCAACTTCCAAAAAAGAGCATCGCTCGCTTAATTCTTGGATGGGATAACCGCGGTAGAGTAAAACCCCTTCATCTCCATCAATAAATGTGATGGCGGAGGTGCAACTGGCAGTTGATGTAAACCCTGGGTCATAGGTAAAGCAACCAGATTCTGCGTAAAGCTTGCGAATATCCAGAACATCAGGGCCCACACTCCCTTCCAGGATGGGAAGCTGAATGTCTCGTTTTTCACCATTTTTAAGGGGAACGGAGAGGGTTGCATGTCTGCTCGTTTGGGTCATTGAAATTCCTCCTGCATCGATTTTTTTTAGTATAGACTTTTATTATAGCTGCTCCAAAAATAGACTGCACGTCTTTTTATTGAACAGATTGTAATAAAACTGAGCATATAAGAAGACAAAGCTTAATTTGTCTTGGGAAGAATCTGCGATTACCACCGCAACATTTATTTTGTTAATTATGCTTAAGCAAATTAAACCTATTCAAAGCGCTTAAAAATGACAGATGCGTTTGTGCCACCAAAACCAAAAGAGTTTGAAAGAACACAATCAACTTCTTTTTCTTTGGCGCGGTGGGGTATCAAATCAAGATCTGTTTCTTCTGAACAGTTGTCTAAATTAAGGGTGGGAGGTAAGATACCGTCTCGCATCGCAAGGATAGAAAAAATAGCTTCAATGCCACCTGCCGCACCCAACAAATGACCTATGGACGATTTTGTAGAAGACATACACATCTGCTTCGTCGCGGCACCAAAGATACGATGAACCGCCTTCAGCTCAACGGCATCCCCAAGAGGCGTGGAGGTTCCATGGGCATTCACATAACCGATAGCCTCTGGCGCGATCCCAGCATTTTTTAAGGCATTTCGCATGGCACGATAGGCGCCCATACCGTCTTGGGAAGGTGCCGTAATGTGGTGTGCATCCCCAGAAAGACCATAGCCGATGATTTCTGCATAAATGCGAGCGCCCCGCTTCTTAGCATGCTCTAATTCTTCCAGCACCATCAGCCCTGCTCCCTCCCCGATGACAAAACCATCCCGATCTTTGTCCCAAGGTCTTGAAGCTTTTTCAGGGGTATCGTTAAAAGCAGTCGAAAGGGCTTTGGCTGCAGCAAATCCAGCAACGCCAATTCGGCAGACAGAAGCCTCTGTTCCACCAGCCAAGATCACATCCGCATCTCCAAACATGATTAAACGCGATGCATCTCCGATGGCATGAGCCCCCGTTGAACACGCCGTCACAACCGCGTGGTTGGGGCCTGTGAAACCATAACGAATGGAAACATGTCCTGATGCAAGGTTAATCAGGCAAGACGGGATAAAAAAAGGACTCACCCGCCGGGGGCCCTGTTCTTTCAATACCACAGATGTTTCATAGATACCCGGCAGCCCGCCAATACCAGAGCCAATAATAACACCAGTTCGCTCTCTGTCTTCTTCAGACTCAGGCTTCCAGTTTGCATCCGCTAAAGCTTCTTCAGCTGCAGCCAAGGCATAGAGGATAAAATCCCCCATTTTTTTTTGCTCTTTGGGAGAAACCCATGTATCAGGGTCAAAACCACCAGGTCCTCGAGGAATTTGCCCCGCAATCTGAGAACGAAGATCAGATACATCAAAACCAGAGATAGGCGAAATGCCAGATTTTCCCTGGATTAAGTTATCCCAAGTTGTTTTCAAATCAGTTCCCAAAGGAGACACCGCTCCAAGTCCCGTGACAACAACTCGTCTCGTACCTACGCCCATGCAAGACAATCCTTCAACAAGATGAAACGCTTAGAAAAGTCAATAACCGACCCATCAAAAAAACTTAGGCAGCAGCCTTGAGTCTCTCAATGAAAGCAACAGCGTCTTTAAGCGTGTGAATTTTTTGAGCTTCCTCGTCTGGAACCTCTACTTCAAACTCTTCTTCAATTGCCATCATAAATTCAACGGTATCCAAGCTATCGGCATTAAGGTCGTCAGTAAAACTAGCGCCGTCTGTAATATCAATCTCTTTTACACCAAAATGTTTTGCAACCAATTGCTTAACACGTTCTTTTACATCACTCATGCATTCTACTCCTCACTTTTTTAAACTATATCAGCCCCATCAGCTGCTAATACAGGGGAGCTAGCCCAGGCTATGAAATCCTTTTTTTAAAAAAAATTCAAGCCCCTTCCTGGATTTTTTTTAAAAGCTGTTGAAAAACTTAACGTTCAGTTAACTTTTTTGATAAAAAAAAGAAGAAATCGAAAATTCTTTCAAATTTCTCCTTTACTTTTTTATCAAAACAAGCAGACAATGGCGGTTCAGAAGTGAACGTTGATTCATTTTTTATTTGCCATATTGCTAGAGGGAATAAAGGCGCTCGTTATGTCGAAAGAAGAGCTCATAGAATTTACAGGCGTCGTGGAAGAGTGTCTCCCCGATACTCAGTTTCGCGTTAAGCTTGATAAAACAGGCCTTATCATCACGGCCTATGCATCTGGAAAAATTCGGAAAAACCGAATTCGAATTTTAGAGGGGGACAAGGTAAACGTTGAGATGACGTCCTATGACCTTACAAAAGGACGAATTAAATTCCGTCAAAAATAACCTTATCCGATAGATGAGGAGGCTTTTCGCCTCCCCAAATACCAAGCATTTTTCCAACCTATACCTCTAAGCAAGCAGAGATTTTTTAGTCATGCCGGTGAACTCTCTCCTGGCGTTCGTGCTTCTCTTGAGCTTCTAGGCTGAGAGTTGCAATGGGCCTTGCGTCTAAACGGCGGATACCTATAGGCTCCCCTGTCTCTTCACAATAGCCATAGCTTCCATCTTTCAAACGCTGCAAGGCCTCATCAATTTTCATGATCAGTTTGCGCTCCCGGTCCCTGGATTTCAGCTCAATAGAAAGTCCTTCTTCAAAAGAAGCACGATCAGCAGGATCTGGCTCATATCGAGAATCTTCCTGGAGATGTTGGAGGGTGCACAAAGACTCTTGAAGCAAATCTTTTCTCCATTGAATCAACTTCATCCGGAAATATTCTTTTTGAAGTGGACTCATAAAAGGTTCGCTTTCCGAAGGAGAATAGTTTTCCAAAATTTCAAAATTCTTTACATCCATTGTCATATTACGCCTACCTTTTTTATAACGACCTGTAATTCGCGCCTTATTATTAGTTTTATTTTCATAAGCAATATTAAAAATAACTTAAAATCGATTTAAAAAAAACACCTTATTTCAAAAATATTCATTTTTTATTTTTTAAAGTACTTCATTATTCCTTTAAAAAGTTAAAAAAGAGTTGAAATAATGGCAGGTTTTTCAGAAAAAAATTCACCTTTTCAAGGTCAAAATAAGATAGCCAAACAAGACAGGCTTTACATTTAACTCTTTGAATTTTAAATATTTTAACGGATTTTGCGTTTGTTTTTAAAAAAAAATTATTCAAAACCAAATGAAAAAAGATCAAAAATTACACCCGTGCCTTAGGCCAATGGACAAAAAAAAATCGCAGTGCAAAAATTGCCCGTGGTTACGGTGCCTTTGGATGAATTTTATTTAGCTGATCAAACGCCCAAGGAGTTTGGCTGTATAATCAACCATAGGAATAATACGGCCATAGTTCATACGTTTGGGACCGATCACCCCAATCGCCCCCACCACATGGCCATTCAGCTTGCTATAGGGTGCAATAATCATGGCGCTCCCTGAAAGTTGAAAAAGAGGGGTGCCAGATCCAATGAAAATTTGAACGCCATCCGCTTCAATGGTCATGTCGAGAAGGCCGAGAAGCTCTTCTTGGGTTTCCAAGGCCTCAAACAAGCTTTGTAAGTGTTTTAAGTCTTCAACAGCTTTGACTTCTTCCAGCAAATGGGCTTGCCCTTTGATGATGAGGGTTCGCCTGCTGCCTTCCCCACCCCACAGCGCCAAACCTTCTTCAATCACTTGAGCTGCGGCGTGGTCAAGCTGTGTCCGTTGGTGCTTCATCTCTTTTTCGACGAAAATTTTAGCCTCTTCAAGGCGTTTGCCCACCACCCACCGGTTGAGGTAGTTGCTTACTTCCGTTAAATGGGAGGGAGAAAGATGGGGAGAAATTTCCAAAATTCTGTTTTCAACCATCCCGTCTTCCGTCACCATAACAACCATGGCGCGCCCTTTGTTCAGATAAACGAACTCCAGGTGTTTAAGGGGAGCTTCCGTTTTAGGAGCCAATACCAGGCCAGCGCATCTTGAAAGCCCTGAAAGGGTTAAGGTTGTTTCTTCAAATAGCTGTTCAAGGCTTTTCCCCTGAGCTTGGCACCGCTCTTCCAGCTGATCCTGTTCTGCAGTGGGGAGGTCACCAAACTCCATCAAACCATCCACAAAAAGCCGCAGCCCCGCCTCTGTTGGAAGGCGCCCGGCAGAGGTGTGGGGTGAAAACAACAACCCTGTGGTCTCCAGATCTGACATCACATTTCGAATGGTTGCTGGAGATAGAGAAAGCCCCAGTCGTTTAGAAATGGTGCGGGAGCCGATAGGTTCACCGGTTTCCATATAAGCCTCTACAATACAACGAAATACTTCTGTAGAACGTGGGTCGAGAAACATGAGGTGACACCTTTTTTTAGCTAATCAGAAAAACTTTTCTTTTTTTCTTCTCTAAAATGTAGTAACCAGGGAAGGAAAAATCAATGGTTATCCGCTTTTTTTAAACAAAGGATTGAATGTATGTCCCGCACCCTTTCTCGCAGCCCCGAAACCTTGCGTCCCATTCATTTCCAAATCCCCGGCTCCAAACATGCAGAAGGGTCATGCCTTGTGCAGTTTGGGGATACCCACGTGTTGTGCACCGCAAGTGTTGAAGAAAAGATTCCTCATTTCTTAAAAAATTCTGGAAAAGGCTGGGTGACGGCTGAATATGGCATGCTGCCCCGGGCAACCCACAGCCGGACAGATCGAGAATCCGCAAAAGGCAAGCAATCTGGACGAACCCATGAAATTCAGCGCCTCATTGGGCGCTCCTTACGCGCTGTGATGGATTTTGCAGCGCTGGGAGAGCGCCAAATTCGCCTCGATTGCGATGTCCTCCAAGCAGACGGGGGCACGCGCACAGCAGCGATTTCTGGCGCCTATATCGCACTTTATTTGGCTTTGAACGGGTTGATCGCCCAACGTAAACTCACGAAGATGCCGTTGCTTGCCCAGGTTGCAGCTGTTTCTTGCGGACTTGTGAAAGATGCACCTTTGCTGGACCTGGATTATGCAGAAGACAGCCAAGCCGATGCCGACATGAATCTGGTGATGTCTTCTGAAGAAGGCGGAAAATTTATTGAGATTCAAGCCACAGGTGAACAGCGCGCCTTTTGTGCTCAAGAGTTCTCAAAGCTCCTCGAGATGGGGGGTGCAGGCATTCAAGATATTTTCTTGAAACAGCGGGAGGCGCTTCAAGCCTATTTGGGTTCCTTAAGCAACAATGGGGTTGTCTAAGCCACCCCATTCCAAGATTAATTGGAAACTAGCCTGATCTATCGGCATAACAGATAAACGGCTTTGGCGTACAAGCCCCAGGTGTTGAAGGCGGGGCTCTGCCTTGATGCGCTGAAGAGAGATGGGTTGCTTTAAGGCTGAAACCGCGTCTACATCAACCATGCCAAAGCGGGTAGAAACATCGCTGGGATCTGGATAGTAAGGTTTGATGACCCGCACAAGCCCTACAATAGCGCGCTGTTTCCCAGAATGGTAAAAGAAGGCGAGATCTCCCACAGCCATCTGACGAAGAAAATGAGACGCTTGATAGTTACGAACACCATCCCAAGGCGTGGTGCGATGGATCAGCTGCTGTTCCCAAGACCAGGTCTCCGGCTCTGATTTCAAAATCCAAGTTTGCATTGCGGACATTCAAATAGAGAAAACGTGGCTGGGGTGCTAGGATTCGAACCTAGGAATGACGGTACCAAAAACCGTTGCCTTACCACTTGGCTACACCCCATCGTAAAGAATAGGTTTCAAAATACGCTGTGTCTCTTTTTTTTGCAAGACCTTATTAAACATCTCGGCTATAAATAACATTTACAGCAACACTTATTTATGTATGTTTAAAAAAATTAAGGCTTTTTCTGCAGCTTGTTTTTCCGCTTCCCGCTTTGAAGTTCCTACGCCTTGAAAAGTTTGAAGACCCTCCACATGGACTGAGACTGTGAATTTTGGATCATGGTCAGGCCCAGAAGTTTTCACGGTCTTATAAAGAGGGAGACCTTTGTGTTGGGACTGAGACCACTCCTGCAAAGCAGATTTTGGGTCTACGAGAGAGATGGTCTTGTCGCTTAAAAGCCCTTTCCAAGCATGGAGGATAAATTTTTGAGCAGCCCTCACCCCTCCATCCAAAAAAATCGCACCGATAAGTGCTTCACACGCATCAGACAAAATGGTGTGATGTTTTTGGCGAACATCTTGATCAAATAAAAGAAATTTTCCAAGTTCAATCTGTTCAGCAACCTGTTGAAGTGCTTTTCTTCCCACAAAATTGCTGTGACGTTTAGAGAGCGTTCCTTCTGAATCTTCAGGATAAGATCGATAAAGCCAGCTTGCGATCACAAGACCCAAAACCCGGTCTCCCAAAAACTCAAAACGCTCAAAACCATGAGCCACACATTTTTTTTTCGAAAAACTCGGGTGGGTCAACATCTGTTGAAGCAGCATTTTGTTTTTAAATGTATACGCTATTTTGGTCTCAAGCTGGTCAAGCGGGTCATCCATCATAAAACAAATTCCAGATTAATGCTGAAAAATATCATCTTCCCAACCTGCGCAATCAAGGATGGCCCTGTGGGGTAAAAATTGAAAACAAGCCTTGGCAAGCGGCAATCGCTTTTCACGCTGTAACAAAATATCTAATTTTTTACGCAGAGCATGGAGATGAAGCACGTCTGTTGCGGCATAACGTTTTTGCTCTTCCGTTAATTTTTCAGCCCCCCAATCAGACGTTTGTTCTGATTTTGAAAGATCAACGCTCAAAAGATCTCTGCATAAATCTTTTAAACCATGGCGATCTGTATAGGTTCGGGCCAAGCGAGACGCAATTTTAGTACAATAAATAGGCTGACACAAGATATTCAAATCGTTGTACAAAAGGGCCACGTCAAAACGTGCGAAATGAAATATTTTTTCAACAGCAGGATCTTCTAAAAGTTTTTTTAAACGCGGAGATCCAGAGAGATTTTGCTCAGAAAACTGCACAAGGTGGCATATCCCGTCCCCAAAAGAAAGCTGAACAAGACACAAGCGATCGCGCCGCCTGCGAAGACCCATAGCTTCTGTGTCAACGGCCACAGCATAACCAGCTGAAAAATCTGTAGGCAGATCATTCCAGTAATGGCGGATCTCCATACGACCCGTCCTTTCTTTTCTCATAATTCCTCAAGTTGGTGCCCAAGAGAAGACTCGAACTTCCACAAGCTTTCGCCCACTAGAACCTGAATCTAGCGCGTCTACCAATTCCGCCACTTGGGCCCCATTTTTCTGAACATGGTCGGAGCGACGGGATTCGAACCCACGACCCCCACACCCCCAGCGTGGTGCGCTACCAGGCTGCGCTACGCTCCGGCCGCTGTTTCATAGAGATCATAATCTCGGCCTTCTATAAAATCAAGGATATTTTCACCTTGTGTGACACATTCAGCTCCAGAAAAAGCTGTTTGGGGAGCACAAGTTCCTCCCCGACAACCAACGAGAGACTTTTGAAGAAAAAACGTCGAATTTCTTAAAAAAGAAGAAAAAACCTCAGGTGGATCTTCTCTAAGATCAGGCTCATCTTCCTCATCCACATTAAAATAATCGTTCTCAATCCAAACCGAAGCTCGTCGAACTCTGTGATCCTCATTTGCTTTACAATCTACATCAACAAAATCATGGGAATGGGAAGCAGGAGATTGAGAATGGTTTGATACAACACGATGTTCTTCCCAGCCCAACTCACCCATTTCCCCTAGATGCAAAATGGGAGACCTGCAGAACCCTGGAATAACCCCCGCAAATAATTGGCAAGCAATTAAAAAGTTAATATTAAAAAAAGAATCCACCAAAACCTCTTTCTCCAAAGGCACGTGCCCCAGGATTAAAAAACGATCGATATGAATAATCTAACAAATAAAAAGATAAAATACCACCTTTTTAAGATAATTTTTATCTTAAACAACTCATTATCCTATGATAGGCTTGAACACTAAGATTATATACCACACAAGCCTAGACCGAGTAATTTTTATGCATGTTTTATGGCTCATTTTTCAAGGTCTTATGGTTGGATTTGTGATGTCCACCCCTCCTGGACCCGTTGCTTTCTTTTGTATTAAAAAAGCGTTACAAAAAACGACCCAAAAAGAAGCTTGGATTGCGGCTTTTGGCGCTTCTCTTGCGGATGTTTTTCTTTCCTTCGCAGCAGCTTGCGGCATGGGGTTTTTTCACATTTTTTTTGAAACCCATGCTATTGAATTGCGCATAGGCGGAAGCTTGCTTGTGATAGGAATTGGGTGTTTTTTGTTGCTCAGTAAGCCGAGACCTGAAAAAACAACACCTAGTTCACTCACGAAAGGAACTGTGTTTTCGTTTTCTTTCTTTGTAACCTTGCTTAACCCATTTGCGTTTATGGCATTTGCCGCAATTTTTTCAACCTTGCATCTTGAAAATTTAGAGGCTTACGCCTCCCTCCTTCCCTTGGTGGGAGGCGTTTTTATCGGCGCCACTTTTTGGTGGAGTTTTGTCATTTTTCTCAGCACCCGTGGCCAAACTTATTTTAATTTTTATCTTGAAAAAACTTGGCTCATTCACAAAGGCACAGGAGGGGTTCTCTGTTTTTTGGGAATCAGCACATTTTTGTACAGTTTTATTTAAAAACTTCCCATTTTCCCTTTGAAAAAATCAGGATCGATAGTCCCCGTTCAATTTGGCCGTTGGGTAAAAACCTAAAAGCGCCATCAATACCCTGAAACCCAGAAGCATCCAGGAGATTTTCTTTAGAAAAATGTCCGGGAAGTTGTTCCAATGCTTTCATAAGGGTGATGGCGTCATAGGCAAGGGTTGCAATCCGTGGGCAAGGTGCACCGTACACTTTTGAAAAACGTTTTTGAAATAGGTTATAACCTTCTAAGCTGGGAGCTGCAATTTTTGCCTGCTCAAGATAGGGAAAAGAAGCCGTTTGGCTTTGCTGCCATTGGCCCGTTCCTAAAAAAAGGGGCGAGGGCATAGAAAGGTTAGCTTGGGAGAAGGTGGCGAGAATTTTTTCCAATGATTTCCCACCTTCTGGGATCAAAATAGCTTGAAACGCATCACGCTCCAAAGCATTCATAATGCCCTGAAGCTCTTCTTTGGCCTGTTGATCATTCCCCATTCGCTTAGGGTCATAATACCCCACCACATCCACTGACAACTGGTATTGAAAAGCAAATTTTTGAATTTCTTCGGTCATAAGCTTGCCGTAACTTCCCTTGGGAAGGATTGCTGCAATTTTTTTCAACCCTTCTTGAGATGCATCTTCAAGGATACAGCGGATTTGGGGGATCGGCAAAAACCCTAGGGTGAAGATGCCGTCTCCAAGAAGGGTTGTATCTGTTGAAAACGTCAAAAGTGGCTTTTGGGCCTGCTTCAGGAGGGGTTGAATGGATTTGACTTCAAAGGCAAACAGAGGCCCTAAAAACCCCTGAACCCCTTCTTGGAGGCAAGATGAAAAGGCTTGTTGAGCGCCTTGCTGGGTTCCTTGGGTATCCCTTGCAACCAACACAATGTTCGTGGCACCGTCCCCGTCAAATAAACTTAATTCTGCAGCCCGTTGAAACGCTTTTCCCAGCTGTTGATGGGGGCCTGACAAGGGAAGTAACAACCCTACCTTAAGGGGAACAGAAGGTTTTTTCCCCGGTTTTAAAGCAGGGGGAGACGTAGGACTGTGTTTAGAAACACGCCCTTCTTTTGCTTGAAAGGAGGTGCAACCAGATAAATATAAAGACAACACTCCCGCAAACAGCAAGGAAATACATGAAAAAAAGCAGCGCTGCATGAAAAGCCAACCTGTTATAAAACAAATTTATCTTTTAAAAATAGTCGTAAAGCCTTATCTTTTTGAGAAAGCCCACCAACCCTAACAGTTTTTTTATAAAATGACAAATGAAGCGTTCTCTATTTTGCCACAAGGCCTTGTTTTGGTTGGTCTTCCCATCGGTAATGATGATGACATCTCTTTAAGAGCCCTGAAGTTTCTAGGACATGTTTCTTATCTAGCTTGTGAAGATACCCGGGTTATTCAGCGTTTTTTAGCACAACATCGCCTCCCCTCCCCTCGTCTCATCCCCTACCATGATCACAATGGGGAACAAGCGAGGCCCCTTGTGCTAGAAAAATTGAAAAGGGGAGAAACCGTTGGCCTGGTTTCAGACAGAGGCATGCCCCTCATCTCAGATCCGGGATATAAATTAGTGGAAGCTTGTTTAAGGGAAGATATCCCTGTAACAGCATTGCCAGGCCCTTCCTCGGTTTTAACGGCATTGTGCCTTTCTGGCCTTCCCCCTGATCGGTTCTTTTTCCAAGGATTTTTGCCCCGCAAGGTTGCTCAACAAAGGACGCTCTTAAAAGAGCTTACCCAGCTTCCCGTAACGCTCATTTTTTTTGAGGCCCCGCGAAGGCTTGTTCAAACCTTGGAGCTTTTGAGGGAGCTTTTAGGAGACAGGCAAGCTGCCGTTGCCAGAGAGCTTACCAAACTCTATGAGAATGTTCAGCGCAACCCTTTGTCTGCTCTCATTGATTATTACGAAAAAACCCCCGCAAAAGGAGAGCTTGTCATTCTTGTAGAGGGAGCAAAAAAAGGGCAATCCCTGCAAGAAACTGATGTAACGCTTCTTCTCACCCAAGCCCTTGAGCGATCTGCCTCTTTGAGGGACGCGGTGGAAATGGTTGCCCAGCAAACCGGTCTGCCACGACGAGAGCTTTACACAAAGGCTTTGTTGTTAATTTAATTCTATTTCTGGTACAAACTCATTCCCTCCAAAGAGTCTTGCAAAACTGCGCTTGCAAAAAATTCAGAGGGATGAGAAACAATTAGAACCTGTCTCTAAAATGGTGCTTCTGCACTTAAGGGAGTCTTTTTTTTCACTCTCCAGTTTCCTTCTAAAAAATTGAGTCTTTTGTAATCGTTTCTTGTATCATGCCACAACGTTATATAGGGCCAAGAATGATAACTATCCTCAAAAATCAGTTTATGATCATTTCCATAATTACCTGTAGCAAACATGGTTCCGATATATTTAAAAATTCCTTTTTTCAATTGAAGCAAATCGTGTGTTTTTAAAAAATTATAGCGCAATAAAATACTTGAGAGCTCAGGTTTTATAAAAGAATTTTCACATCCTGAAAGCAAAAAACTATTGGCAAAAGATATTTTTGCAAGTTGTGTTTTGTTTATAATAGGTTCAATTTCAGGTGTTAGATTTAATGAATCTAAATCCACATAAATCTGGTTCGCATTCCCTAAGCCCAAGGCTATTAAACGAGCAACATCTGAGACTGCCGCATAATTTGGAAAAAGGCCGTTTTTCTCAAAATCAATTACGTCCCACAACCCTTGATGAAGAAAGGTAGGAAGAAAGGTTTTTGAACGAATTTTTAAATCTTCAAGTGTGCGAAATTCGATTCTACCAGATTTTTGTAATCTTTGAAAATACTCGATTAGCTCTTCTGGAACCCTCTCTTTTTTAAACAAAAAGCAAGGTAGAGTCTCAGAAGAAGAAGGTTTAGATTCTTCGTCGAAATCCCCCTGAGAATCCCATTCAAACTCTTTACAGCGAGAGGCAATAAAGAGGTGCAGTACGAAAGACCGCACAAATAAAAAAAACAATTCGTCAATTTTTTGCGTCTTATTTTTTAATTTCTGAATCAAACTATCAAAATCTTCAAATATATTTTTTAAAATTGGAGACGTTGAGTTTTTAGGTGTCCTCAGTGCTTCCCAATCATATTCATGTAGCCAATGAGAAGGTGCGTGGGAATAATCACCCCAGACAATTAATTTTTGATTTTTATTTTGAGCCTCTTGAACAAGATTTAACACATAATGCTTAGGCATCGGTCCTCCTGTCCAAATGACATTCATAGTTTGAGCAAAAGGAGCAGAGAAATCTGAGTTTTTTTCTTTTTTTGAGACCAGTATTTCTTCAGCTATTTTTGTCCTTAAAAATTCTATGTTGCGAGAATAAAAATCAAGCCATGCATCACGAAATGATAGCTCTCTTAAAGCCCTCTGTAAATCGTCCGCTTCAGAAAAATTCTCTTCGATTGCTTTTTGAAAAATAACATGAGGGTCAGGCTTGATGCGCCAAAATGGAGTTGGAGAACCATCTGGAATATTATCTCCAGCATATGCTGGAGTTTTGTCTAAGCTGCCTGCTTGAAATAAAGTTAAGGGAAATAAAATAAACTTAAAAAAACTGGTCATTAAAATAAACTTCAAATTTAAAAAATAATTAAGAAATTATAAATTTAAATTTTTTATTTTAAAATATTTTTATTTTTATCCTTTGGTTTAATTGACTATTTGTCTGATAAAAATTTTCTTTTTACGTCCGCGGTATAAATAAGTAACTGTCCTCTTTTCGTTTTGGGAACGCTTCAAGAGGCTGTAGACAAGTATTGCACTTTCGCTTGTTTTCGGGTTAAAGATCTATTATAAACGGAAGGTAGGATTTAAGAGAAGCAAAGCTTCAAGAAAGAAGAAATATTGAGATGATTTTAGAGCGCTTTCGACATTTAGCAAGCACCTGGCCTGCTAAAGTTATTCTTGGATTGCTTGCTGCAGGCCTCGCTGTTTTTGCAGGTATGAATGATATTTTCAACTCCCACAGTGGCTTAAATGTGCTTGGAAAAGTTGGGGATGTTGAGCTTTCTGCATCAGATTTCAGGCAACAATTGGCCCATAGAATTAAGGCTGTTGAAAAGTCTTTAGGGCGCCCGATTTCCATAGAAGATGTTGTGCAGCTTCGTCTTCCCACTACCGTTATAACCCAGATGGTCCAGCAATCGCTCTTAGACCAAGAGGCAGATAGCCTTAATCTTGTTGCAACAGATGATCAGGTGCGTGAGGCGATTCGCATCAACCCTCTGTTTCACAATAAGCAAGGGGCTTTGGATCCGGCGCTGTTCGAAGCGTTTTTACGCCACCAGAGGATAGGCGAAAGCGTTTATGTGAATAATTTACGCAAAGAGCTCAAACGTATGCAATTGATCGAAGCACTCCTTGCACCCACTCAGGTTCCAGATACGCTGACAACACTTTTGTCCAAAGCGAAGCTTCAAAAACGCCAAGGCGCTTATGTGCTGATCCCTGCTGCGCAACAGGCCATCAAGGCAAAGCCTGATGAAAAAACGCTTCGGGAGTTCCATCAGAAATACGCCAAATCTTTCACCCAACTGGAAACGCGGACCCTTACAGTTTTGTTTTTAGACAAAACCATGGCTCAAAAAACCTCAAAACAAATAGATGACGCCCTTGCTTCGGGGGAAACCTTGGAAGAGGTGGCTCAAAAATTCGGGGTTCAATTACGGGTGATTGAAGCTATCAACCCAAGGGGAGAACTTCAGCAAACCGCACGCTGGCCCAATAACTTTCCGGCAGCCCAGTCATTTCGCCAGATCTTTTTGAAAAAAGCTTTCGAGGCTGAACTGAAAGAAGATCAACCCCTTGAATGGGCAGGCGATGAGGTTGCCTTTGTGTTGAGGGTTGACGGCATGACCCCTGAGAAAACCCTACCTTTTGAAGCAGTTCAAGAAACGGTTTGGAACAAGTGGAAAGAGCTCCACCAGTATCAGCTTGCCTTCCAAGAGGCCGTATCATTAGCAGATCAGCTGGGTGTTTCGAGTGAATTAGCGCCCCAACTTTCTTTCACGACCATACCCTGGGTTCACTTTCAGGATCTGCAAAAAACAGATGGGGCTTTGAAAGGAGACCTTGCTGTTTTGAAGGAACCCCTTTTTGAAATGGGAATAGGCTCCTTTCGTGTCGTTCCTGGAGAGAAGGGAGCCTACATCCTAAAATTGCTGAAATTAGAGCAGGCACCGCAAAGCCAAGTCACAGAGCAAACAAAAGAGCTTTCAGAAAAAGCTGCAGATATGCTGAAAAATGACATCATTCATGCCTATGTTCAATCTTTGAAAAACCGCTATATGGTGCGTTTAAACGATAGAGCTATCGGAAACGTTTTAGCAAGCTTTGGGTTTTAAGGCGCAAGGTTACAAACCAAGACCTAGGAGAAAGCTTCCTCTGACGGGGGCTGAAAGGATATTTACAATGCAAAAAATGCTCCCCCATTTACGCCAACAAGACCCTATCTTAGCCGCGTTTATGCAGCAAGAGCTGGAACGCCAACACCATCAAATTGAGCTGATTGCTTCGGAAAATATCGTCTCTGAAGCGGTTTTAGAGGCCCAAGGCTCTGTGCTGACCAACAAATATGCGGAAGGGTACCCGGGGAAGCGCTATTACGAAGGCTGTCAGTATATTGATGAGGTTGAAACCCTTGCAATTCAGCGGGCTTGTGAGCTGTTTGGGTGTGATTATGCAAATGTTCAACCCCATTCTGGTTCTCAGGCTAATCAGGCTGTATTTTTAGCCCTCTTGCAGCCAGGTGACATCATTTTAAGCCTTGATTTGGCTTGTGGAGGACACCTCACCCATGGGGCTCCGGTTAATCTGTCGGGGAAGTGGTTTAATGTGGTTTCTTATCACGTAGACCCCAAAACCCATTTAATTGATCTGGAAGAGGTGGAAAAACTTGCTCACCAACACAAGCCGAAGCTGATCATTGCGGGGGCCTCTGCGTACCCCCGGCAGATTGATTTTAAAGGCTTCCGAAACATTGCGGACGCTGTCGGCGCCTATTTATTGGTGGATATGGCGCATATTGCGGGGTTGGTTGCGGTGGGGTTGCACCCATCTCCGTTTCCCCATGCCCACGTTGCCACCACAACCACCCACAAAACCCTCCGAGGCCCCCGGGGTGGCATGATTCTCTCCCAGGATGAAGCCCTGGGGAAAAAGCTCAACAGCGCTATTTTTCCAGGCCTTCAAGGGGGGCCCCTCCCCCACGTGATTGCAGGAAAAGCAACGTGCTTCTTTGAGGCCCTTCAACCGGCTTTCAAAACCTATAGCGCCCGCGTGGTTCACTATGCCCAGCAAATGGGAAGCATTTTGGCTGAGAGAGGGCTTTCCCTCGTCACCGGAGGAACAGATATTCATTATGTTTTGGTGGATGTCACGGCTAAACAGCTGCACGGTAAACAGGCCGAAAACCTTTTGGAGCAGGCGGGCATCACCTGTAACCGCAATGCTGTACCGTTTGATCCCCTGCCCCCTTCTCAAACGTCTGGTATCCGCCTTGGAACCCCGGCTGGAACCACCCGCGGCTTCCAAGAAGCTGAATGGAAACAGATCGCAACATGGATCGCAGATCTCTTAGAAGCCTTCCATCAGCCAAATTTAGAAGCAAAAATCTTAGAAACGAAAGCAGAGGTTGAATCCCTTTGTAAACAGTTCCCCATTTACAGCTAAGATTTTCCCAAAAACTGTTGTTCCGCAAAGTCCCAGTTAATCAAATGGGTGACGAAGGTGGAGAGATAGTCTGGACGACGGTTTTGATAGTCTAAATAATAGGCGTGCTCCCATACATCGCATGTCAGAAGTGGTTTTTTACCGTATGTTAGGGGCAAATCTGCATTGCTCGTTTTGTTGATAACCAGGTCCCCTGCCGTGTTCAGCGCAAGCCATGCCCAACCGCTTCCAAATTGAGTGGCTGCTGCTTGTTTAAACTGTTCCAAGAACTGCTCGACACTTCCGAAAGTTTTGATAAGAGCCTTTTTCAGGGGGCCTTCTTTCATCTCGCCGCCACCTTGGGGGGACATGCTGTTCCAAAAAAAAGTATGATTCCAAACCTGGGCAGCATTGTTGAAAATAGAAGCTTTGTCTGGTGATTGTGCTGATGCAAAAATGACATCTTCCAGAGACTTCCCCTCAAGATCTGTTCCTTTCAGCAAATTATTCAGATTCGTCACATAAGCCTGATGGTGTTTGCCGTGGTGAAACTCTAACGTTTTTTGGGAGATATGAGGCTCAAGCGCCTGAAGGCTATAGGGAAGCTGAGGGAGTTGAAAAGACATAAAGTGCATCCTCTGATAAAAATTCTTTAGGATGAAGGTATGTTTTTAGAAAACGATTGTCAAGGTCACGAGCATGGCCTGAGATTGCCGCAGGGTTGTAAAGTTTAAAAAAAAATTGACGAATTGTTTTTTTTATTCAATAAATAAGCAAAAAAAAGGAGGGCTTTTCTATGGGCTTTTTTTCGTCTCTAACCCGTCAGCAAAAAGAAGCGGCAGGGCTTTTACAAATTGGAACATTTTTAGAATATTTTGACCTGATGCTGTATGTGCATTTAGCGGTATTACTAAACGATCTTTTTTTCCCGAAGACAGACCCTTTTACCTCATCTCTAATCTCTGCTTTTGCATTTTGCTCAACCTATGTGCTCAGGCCCTTTGGATCTCTGCTTTTTGGCTATATTGGAGATACATTTGGGCGTAAAATGACAGTTGTATTTACAACCTCTATGATGGCTGTTGCCTGCATCATTATGGCCAACCTTCCCACCTATGCAGAAATTGGAATAGCGGCAGCTTGGGGCATCACGATTTGCCGCATGCTTCAAGGGATGTCTTCCTTAGGAGAGATCGTTGCTGCAGAGGTTTATTTAACAGAAAGCACGAAACCACCTGCGCGTTACCCTATTGTTGCAGCGGTGAGAGCCTTTTCTGATTTTGGATCTATGATGGCTTTAGCAGTCGCAAGCCTCGTGATGAGCTTTACATTTAATTGGCGTGTGGCCTTTTGGATTGGAGCGGGTATTGCCATGGTGGGCTCTGTTGCACGCACCAGGCTTCGGGAAACGCCAGAGTTTCTTAAGATGAAACAGCATAAAAAAGAGATCCTTCAAAAAAACCTGTATGTTGAACAAGAAAAAATAGATAAGAAAACAGTTCTTGCCCTTTTGCTGATGTTTTGTTCGTGGCCCATCAGTTTTTATTTTTCTTACATCCACTGCGCCCAAATTCTTAGGGAAACTTTTAACTACACGGCTGAACAGGTGGTTCAGCAGAACTTTTTTGTTTCGACACTTCAATTTTTTACCTCAGCGGTTGTTGTGTTTCTTAGCTACAAAATTTACCCGTTAAAAATTGTAAAATTTAACATCAAGGTAAGTTATATACTTATTTTGATCTGTCCTTTTTTGTTGGGTCATCTAACCAGTGGGACACAACTTTTTTGGCTTCAGGCCTGCGTAGTTATTTTTTCATCAGGCTTTCCAGCCTACGCTATCTTTTATGCGCATTTTCCGGTCTTAAAACGAATTACATCTGTGAGCTTTATTTATGCGGTTTCCAGGGCCATGATGTATATCGTCACGTCCTTCGGGCTTGTGTATTTAACGTCCTGGTTCGGAGATTTTGGCCTTTGGGTGATTATGGTTCCGGTGATGGCTGCGTTTACTTGGTCCATCAACCATTTCGAGAAATTGGATAAGCCTAATCTCGAGAAAGGGGATTCTCCTTTGGAAGAAGAGGAAGCGCTCCTTTCTGAGGCAGCTTAAGAGATCTAATTTAAAAATAACTAAGCAAAAAAAAGGAGGGCTTTTCTGTGGGCTTTTTTTCGTCTCTAACCCGTCAGCAAAAAGAGGCCGCAGGGCTTTTGCAGATTGGAACGTTTCTGGAATGTTTTGATTTGATGCTATATGTGCATATGGCCGTCCTTTTAAATGACCTTTTTTTCCCCAAGACAGATCCTTTTACCGCCTCTCTGCTTTCAGCCTTCGCGTTTTGTTCGACGTTTGTCTTGAGGCCTTTCGGAGCCCTACTTTTTGGATATATCGGAGATACTTTTGGGAGAAAAATGACCGTGGTTTTGACCACATCCTTAATGGCGGTTTCTTGTATCATTATGGCCAACCTCCCCACCTATGCAGAAATTGGCATCATGGCTGCTTGGGGGGTCACCCTTTGCCGAATGTTACAAGGCATTTCTTCTTTAGGAGAAATTATTAGCGCAGAGGTCTATTTAACAGAAAGCACGAAGCCGCCTGTCCGTTACCCTGTTGTAGCTGCGGTAGATCTGTTTGCTCGATTTGGCAGCATGGCAGCTTTAGGCGTCGCAAGCCTTGTGATGAGTTTTACGTTTAATTGGCGTGTGGCTTTTTGGATTGGGGCAGGCATTGCCATGGTAGGGTCCATCGCCCGCACCCGACTTCGGGAAACGCCAGAGTTTCTTAAAATGAAGCAAGAAAGAGAGAATAAAATCAAAAAAGGATTAATGGTCGTACAAGAAAAAGTAGATAAAAAAACACTTTTCGCCCTTTTATTTGTTTTTTCTCTGTCTCCCATCAGTTTTTACTTTTCTTACGTCCATTGCGCCCACCTTCTCAAGGAAATATTTGGGTATACCGCTCAACAAGTGATTCACCAAAATCTCCTTGTTTCCATATTGCAAGCTTGCACCTCAAGCGTTCTTGTGTTTCTCAGCTATAAAATCTATCCTCTAAAGATTGTGAAATTTAACCTGTGGTGCGCCTGTTTGCTCATCTTAATTTGTCCCTTTATATTAACGAACCTCGAGACCCCCTTTCAATTGTTTTGGATTCAAGCAGGAATTTCTGTTTTTGCATCTGGCTTACCTGCGTTCGCTGTCTTTTTTGCCCATTTTCCAGTCTTAAAACGCGTGACATCGGTGAGCCTTATGTATGCGATTTCAGGAGCATTGATGTTTATTTCAACCTCCTTCGGCCTTGTCTATCTCACGGCCTGGTTTGGAAATTTTGGTCTTTGGGTGATTATGGTGCCAGTGATGGCTGCGTTTACCTGGGCTATTTATCATTTTGAAAAATTGGACAAACAGAACCTCAAAAAAAGCACCTCTTCTTTGGAAGAAGGGAAAGAGCTTCTTTCTGAGGCAGCGTAGAAACATTCACCCCTAAGGCTGCAGAATGTTTTCATCTTTGCCTTGTTCGAGCACAATGCCATCGTTTGTTATTGTCACTCTAAGGCCGATAAATTCGCCCAGGATACCTATGCCAGAAAGACAAACCGATGTATTCCAAGAAGAACTAAGATCCGTTCGATCTAGGGAAATTGCTGTATATTCTGGTTGAAGGATATGGTCAATAGCCGTATGCCATTTATTGCTGCAAGCTAGATCCGGGTCCTTAACCTCAAGGGTTTTGAAAATTTTTCCCTCCTCGTCCAACAGCTCTAGCCGATGATCGATTTTTCCAAGTACCTTTGAGGTTTTGAAAGATCCTGCTGTAGGCAATTCAGTTACTTTGCTGCGATTAGAAAGCTCTGTAAGCCGAACCTTATAACGTGATTGGTTAAGGTATACAGCGAACATAGAATATATGCCCGCTGCAGATGCTGTCGACACGCCACCCAACAAGCAGAAAAAAAGGGCTAAGCGCTTCATAGGTGTAAACATAAATTTCTCTCCATAAATTTTTTATTTTTATAGCAACCTGCTGACGCCTTGTTTGAGGATGACACCCTCATTTCCAATCTCCACATAAAAACCTAAAAATTCTAACAAATGAGCTGAAATGCAAGCATTTTGACTCCAATTTTTCTGAATTTTCTTATCAGATTCTTGCTTTTTTTCTGGCGTGATATCTGTTAAACTCACCAAACTCTGAACGTTAAAAAGGTCCACGAGGGTTTCTTTCGCGCATCCTTGACGTTGGTCTGTAATAATAAGAATTTTATAAGGATCTGTTTCATTTTCTTTATAAAGCGTTAGTCTGTGATTAACTCGTTCCCCTATCCTTCTTATCGTTTCAACTTTTCCACCGTGACCAAGGGTAGTCTGTTTGTTTCCATCAGATAGCTCCTCAAGGACAACCCGATAGCCCGAAAGGTTGAGGTAAGTGCCATACATTTCTGCCGAAGCACCAGAAACCAAACACAAGAAAAAGATTAAGAAAGCATGAATTTTTAAAACAGGTAGCATCGTTTTGAAAGCCTTTTAATACGTTGTTTTCACAGCTTTATTTTCTATCAAGAACGTAAAAAAAAGTTTAAAAATAATGGGTTAGATTTTACTAGACTTCGACAAAAAGTCTATTGATATAAGAATTTCTCAGCATCCAAAGCCGCCATACAGCCTTGACCTGCAGCAGTTACCGCTTGTCGATAAACTTTATCTTGCACATCTCCCGCCGCAAAAACCCCAGGAATAGTCGTGTGGGTTCCTGGCCCCTTGGGAAGGATGTACCCGGTTTCATCCAGGGGAAGCCATTCCTTAAAAAGGGATGTGTTTGGCGCATGGCCAATGGCGATAAAAACACCCTCTGCTGAAAGCTCTTTTAATTCACCTGTTTGGGCATGGCGCAGACGAATTCCTTCCACAGAGCGAAAAGGCTGTTCGGCCCCAAAAATCTCTTCCACAACATGGTCCCAGATGACGGTGATTTTGGGATTATTGAAAAGACGTTCTTGCAACACTTTTTCAGCCCGCAGGCTATCACGCCGATGAACCAGCGTTACATGGGAGGCATGGTGGGTTAAAAACAAGGCCTCTTCTACGGCGGTGTTGCCCCCCCCAACCACGACCACCGGTTTATTTTTAAAAAAAAATCCATCACACGTGGCGCAAGCAGAAACCCCGTAACCGCGAAAATGGGTTTCGCTTTCAAGGTTCAACCACTTGGCCTGGGCCCCTGTGGCAATGATCAACGCTTCTGCTTGATAGGTGGCTTTCTCCCCCCTACATACAAAAGGACGTTTGTCTAGCTGAACCTGGGTGATGAGATCTGTATGAAGCACAGTTCCCACGGCAATTGCCTGGTTCCGCATCTCTTCCATCAACCATGGGCCTTGAATGGCATCTCGAAAACCGGGATAGTTTTCCACGTCCGTCGTGGTCATCAGCTGGCCCCCCGGTTGGGGCCCTGTCACCAAATGGGGTTCCAGACCAGCCCTAGCTGCATAAATAGCTGCTGTATACCCTGCGGGCCCTGCGCCGATAATCAAAAGTTTTGTTTGATGGGACTGTGGTTGAGACATGGATTTCCCTTTTTTAACAGATCTGTTGCTGTGAGGAAGGTTGAGGCTCACAAGGATACTGTCTTCGTTTTTCAAGAGCCACAAAAATCTCCTGAAGAAGCTTTTGAATGATCTCTGCAGCTGGCTCCACTTGGGTGACCATGCCAACACTTTGGCCTGCCATCACAGAGCCATGCTCGATATCCCCATCTATCACCGCGCGCCGCAACGCACCTGCCCAAAAATGTTCAATTTCAAGCTGCGCTTCTTTTTGGGTGAGCTCCCCTTGATTAAAACGGTCAATAACCTGTTGTTGAATTTCCATAAAACGACGCGTTCCTTGATTGGCCAGCGCTCGCACAGGAATGACCGGAAATCTGGGGTCTAACTGTTGAGATATGGTTGCATCCCTAGATTGAGCGTGAATGAAAGACTGCTTGAATTGATCATGAGCGATGGATTCCGTGGCACATACAAACCGTGTCCCAAGCTGGCACCCTGCCGCTCCCATTTCAAGGTAGCTGAGAACCGTATCACCCCGCCCAATGCCACCCGCTACAAAAATAGGGACATCTTGGATATGGGGTAAAATCTCTTGGGCCAAAACGCTGGTAGAAATAGGGCCAATATGACCGCCTGCCTCGGTTCCTTCGATAATGAAGGCATCCACGCCAAGACGAACGACCTTCCTTGCCAAAATCAACGAAGGCGCAAACCCGATCACTTTACAACCGCCTTGGTGCAGCTGCTCAATGATTTTTTTAGGCGGTAGCCCTCCTGCCAGCACAACATGGGAAACGTTTTCTTCAACACACACGGCTGCCAAACCCTCAAGCTGAGGATGCAGCACAATCAAATTAACCCCAAAAGGCTTTTGGGTAGCGGCTTGGGTTTTGCGAATTTCTTCCCGCAGCAATTCTGGTGGCATAGAACCAGAGGCAAGAATGCCAAACCCTCCCGCATTTGAGATACTAGAAACCAAATGGTGTTCAGACACCCAGGTCATAGCGCCGCCTAAAATGGCATAGCGGACCCCTAAAAATTCAGTTCCTCTTTTCCATAAATGGTTCAAATAAAAAGACGTAGACAAAGACGGGATTCTCACACGTTGTGTAATTCATAAGCTTGATGCAGGTGATACGTTAATGGATGAACGTGGACCTGGTCAACCAAAAATGAGATTTTTTGCGCATAGGTAGAAATGGCATAAAAAGGAATTTGAGCCTTCTCAAATGCTTCAATCATTTTAAAACGCAACACGCTTCGGTCTTGCCACCCGCTTCCCTTCACCAAGGATAACTGGGCCAACTCTGATTTAAGGGAGATGGAAGAAACCCCCAGCGAATCTTTATTTTTTTCCATGCTATCAATGAGGGAGCTGAGCCTTCGATCATTCAACGCAAATGAAGCTGTGTGAGGGTTTCCAGCACTGTTCCATTCAACAGAAAGCATTTCTGGTAAATATCCATGGGCACAGAACACATCATCGAGTAAACCAAAATGCCAATCCGGTGAGAGCCCCTGAAGGCAAATTTGCACATAATCTGATGCATGGGTGATGCCGCTGATAAACCTGCTGGTAGACGTTGCAGATGAAATAGACGTACCTGGCGCAGTGTGGAGGCTAGACAACACCCGCAAATTCACACGATAGTCTTTTGCAAATTTAACAGCGCGGGGGTGGAGCACTTTGGCGCCAGAAGAGGCAAGGCTAAGCATCTCATCATAAGTGAGAGTCTCAAGCTTTTTAGCACCCTGAACGTGACGAGGGTCTGCCGTGTAAACGCCTTCCACATCTGTGTAAATATCACAGCGCTCTGCCTGCAGGTAGGATGCTAGAGCCACTGCTGTTGTATCAGATCCACCCCTGCCGAGGGTTGTGATCTGACCATCAGGGGTGACCCCTTGAAAGCCAGCCACCACAGCAATTTCACCTGCATCCAAGGAAGCTCTCAATTGGGTAGCGGGGATATCGATGATATCTGCATCCCCATGTTTTTTTTCCGTTAGGATAGGAATTTGCCAGCCCAGCCAAGTCTTTGCGGGTAACCCCAAGCACTGCAAAGCCAAAGCCAATAACCCACAGGTTATTTGCTCTCCAGAAGACAAAACCACATCAGATGCGGCTTGAGTTGAAAAATTTCTAGGAAACGCTTCTCCCAACCACCCAACCATCTGATTGGTGACGCCCGCCATGGCAGACACCACTACCACAAGCTGATACCCTTGATGATAATCTTGGGCAACGCGTTGCGCCACGTGGTGGATGCGCTCTAAATCTGCAAGGGAAGTACCCCCAAATTTCTGAACCAATAACGCCATCGTTGCGCAAACCAGTTGATTATCTTAAAATTCCAAGATTATAGAAGCCATTCTTCAAGCTATACGTCAAGTTGTATTTGTTTTAGAAGCTGAGAAGCAATCATTTGATTGAAAAACAAAAGACAAGAATCTGTTGTAATTGTACTTTTTATTTAAATAAAATAAAAAATACGCTTATTTTTTATATTGTTATTAAAAATATAATTGATAATGTATTTTTTTTACTATAATTTAATGTGTAATTTGCAGTTTACAGACGAAACAACTTTAAGGGGGTGTGTTATGGTCGACTCAACGCAGGCTTTTGGCGCTTTTACAATTCTGTTTTTGGTTTTTAGCATCCCACTTCCGGGAAAAATCGGGTTTTTTAATGAAATATCTCCTTTTCAAAGGAGCGCCTCTGTGAGAGGCGGTGGTGGAGCTGTAGTGCCTCTCTCTAATGGAAGCTCTCGCCGCAGAACTAAGGTTGAGAGCAGCAGTTTTCCTTTTCTTTTTTCAGAAAAACCTTCAGAGCCTTCCACGTTTTCACAGAGCGAACCTCAAAGGCTTGATATGCAACACCAAGAAGATGGAGAGGAACCCGTCCGCACATCAGGTGAGACCATTTCCAGGAGATTGCTGCAAGATTTGCATGATGTGCAGCCTATTGAGACAGTAGGCACAACATTTTCTGGCACTCGAGAGGAGTTAAATATTGAAAACACGGAGCAGCCGGGGGACATATCCGCCGGCACATTTGCTGCTGGAATGCTTGAAACATCTTTGCAAACTTTTATAGAGACGGAAAATGAAGCAAGTCAAACCTCCCAAGATCCGTTTATCGTCGTAACCTCTCCTTCAAGCGCGGATAGCGTTGTCGGGCAAGGGTTGTCTGCATTACCTAACACAGAAGAGCTGTTCATTTCGAATTTTGATGAGGAGGACGGGGGTTATAAGTCAAGGAGAAAATTATGTATAGAGCACTTAACTAATGTCATGCACTTTGATGGAGCTGGAGATCTTTTGGTTCCCTTGCGCGACGAGGCAGATGAGTCTCAGAGTACGTCTCCTTCCTATAATTTTTCAGCTTCTTGTGAAAATTTATTTTTCGGGGAAAATTATCTTTTGAAAAAGCCAAACGTACAGGAGGAAAGATCTCTTGACGAAACTAGTTTATCCTCAAATAGTTTGAAGAAAAATTCTTCTACTCTCCGTTCGAGTAGGAGAAGGTCGCTGAGTGATTCTCAACTTTTTGAAGGGTATAGATAAAAGTTTGAAGTTTTTTACTGGAGTTTATGAGGTTTAGAGTGAGCATACGAAGTTTTTTATGGGCATCAATTTTTTTTATCTTCTGTTTTCCTGTTGCGGGTGTGCTAGTTCCGCCTCCAAATCTTGTACGCCTCGATTATTTTAAAAATATTGGAAATTTTAAGGAGACTTGGGCAGTTAAAACATACAGATCAATGGATGTTAATGATAGGTTGGTCGTCAGCACGAATCTTCCTTTTTCATTCAAAGGAATAGATGAATTTTACCCCTCGACATTAAGGCCTCGGTTCGAAAAAAAAATTTTGGACATTCCTGATGTTCACCGAGACGATTTTTTAGAAAAAATTCTTAAAGAATTTAAAGAAATCAAAGTTTTACACATTATTTTCGACAATTTTCCTTGGAAGCAACTTGGAGCATCTTTTTTACAAAAAATATGTTCGCCTGATTTTTCACCCTACTTAGCTAACATAAAAAGTTTTAATTTTTCTCATATGGTTATTGATTCTAACGCATTAATGAAGCTTTGCTCGCTCCACCCGGAAGAAATAGAAAAGCTTTCGTTTGTTTCATGCTTTATGGGGAGTGATTTATTAGAAAAGATAAAGACCTCTCTTTCTGGTCTTAAAGAGCTATTTCTTTCAGATGTTGGATTTCTGAAAAATCCCGTAGATGAGAAATTTGCTGAAGCAGATTGCATTCCTGATAATATCACAAAACTTTCTATTTTCTCATGTTATAGAGCCATCGTGGATGTTGCATACATTGAAGGGGACAAGCCAGCCCCTGAGGAATCTGGTTCTGTTTTTTACATTTCTAAAATAGATCGATCCTTGGGAATCGAATGGCTTGCTAAACGAACAAGAAAATTTTCTTATTTGAAATTTTTTACCTTTTCAAAGCCGGAAATTTGTCTTGAAGAATTGTCCTCCTGTCCGATTGATAAGATTTTTGAGATGATGCCAGAACTGGATTCTTTTAGGCTGTCTATTCCTCGTTATGGCGACTCAAGAGAGTTTGGCGACGATAGGAAAGATTATTTACGTCTCGACCAAAGATCCGGAATACGATGTTATAGTTTTTTAGATGGCATAGCAGAGGTCACTTGGGAAAAAGTGACTAAGCTCTTAGTTTTTGAAACAGACGATTCCTTCCTTTTTGATGATGGGATAGTGCCGAGTCTGTCGCTTTCAGAAGATAAAAAATTTTTTAAAAGAAACAAACGCTCTTTAAGTGACGACATGAAGAAAAAAGCAAAAAGAAATTTTAAATCCTTGATCGAAAAATTTCCGGGTAATTATTCTGTTGTACTAAGCCAAGAAGATTCTTTTACGCCTGAACTCAGCTCTTTTTTAAGAGAGCACAACATACAAGATATAAAAACATCTTCTAAATCAGAAGAATTTCCTGAAAATATTTATTTAGCCTGCGCGCAACGCTCCCAGTTGGCTTTTAATCTTTTTGAAAATAATGAAAAACAAGGCACCGCTGTTTATTTAGCTGAATTATCTAAAAACTTAGCATCAACGAAAGGCTTGCTTGAAGAGGATGTAAAGCAACATTTTAAAGATGGTTCTATCAATAAAATATTTAAAAAAGAGCTTTTAACTACAGAAAATCTTGCAGATTATTTGCTCAAAGTTCCAGGAATTTTCTTGTTTATGGTTTCAGAACTGGAATTTGCAGGACTTTCTCTAGGATATTACTCCATCTCTTCTTTGGGAGACCCTTGGTACATTTTTTTTACGAAACCTGCAGAGTGCCCTGGGCTTCCCCTTGAATTTCTAGAGTTTTTTTCAACTGATTTTAATAAAAAGCCTGAAATTGATATAAGTGTTATAAGTCAATACCTCCTAGAAAGCCAGCGAATTGCTCGGCTTAACGTAGATGGTATTGCAAAAAACCCTTCTGAACGTCGTGTTTATCGCATGGTTGTAGAGACTTTTTTCCCAGCTCCCTGGCAAATGATTCCCCTTTTAAAAGTGCAAAGACGTGCGGAGCTTATTGCTCGTGCCATATTGGGGCTAGAAGAAGAATCTAAAAGTGGATCAGGAGGAGGAAATGGGGAAATTTGTGCGAGTAGCTCTCGAACGCTTTGTAAGCCTTAGGTTCCAGTGGGTTCGTCGCTTTGGTTTGGAGACGGGCTCATACTTGTTGTCTTTTCAGCTTGATGTACGCGTTAATCAATTGATCTGTGAACACGTTCCCTTCTTTCAGGAAGCCACGGTCTTGATCCAGAGCGTTTAAAGCCTCATCAAGAGAAGCTGGAAATGGGTAATCGATGCCTGGTGAATCTAGTTCCAATTTGTGTTTAATGCCTTCTAAACCCGCCATCAACATTGCTGAAAGCGCCAGATAGCCGTTGGCTGATGGATCTGGAAAACGGGCTTCAATCCACTGATTTTTACACCTAAGCCCGTTGGGGGCTCCAATACTTGGCGCTAATCGTTTATAGCTATTGGTGGTAGGGTTTGTAAAAGCGCTTAAAGCTTTTCTGTGAGCAAGGAGACCTGCGATATAGTGACGTGCAGTTTGAGAAAGCCCTGTTTCAACATCTCCAAAAAAACACGAAGTCTCCTGCTTCAAGAGGGATTGATAGATGTGCATACTTAAACTATGAGTCTCAGTCAGGGATTGTGGCATGAAGGTCGCTGTCTTCCCATAGGTGAATGCGACGTTCTTCACCACATATTTATAAACCTGCAGGTTATCTGTGCTTTTTACCAATGTGTCATAACGAAAGCTGAGCTGATGCTGGCAAGGCGCAACACCATGCCGGTGCCGTTCGGGACTAAGTCCCATGTGCGCAAGCCCCGCTAACATTTCATCTCGCATGTCATGAAACTGATCCACAGGCGAAACTGATAAATACCCCCCTACCTCTTGCTTAAAAGCAAGATCCTTCTCCTCATCCTCAAAAATAAAAAATTCTGGCTCTAAGCTAAAAAAAACCTGGTCCGCAATGTCTACCTGAGATTTTAAGTAAGCTTCAGCTCGCACCGCAAGGCTTCGTGGATCTTTGGCATAGGATTGTTGGATGCGTGGATCCCACACATCACAACAGACGACAAGGGTTGGATGCGCCGTAAAAGGGTCTATCGAAGCCGTTTCAGCTTTTGGCTTTAAAAGTAGATCAAGCAGTTTTTCATCATCCCACCCAGGAATAGAAGCACCCTCAAACGGGATTCCTCTTTCTAAAAGGGCTTCATCAACTGCTTTTGCATAAAACGTCACATGGCGCCAAGTGCCTTGCAAATCTGTAAAACGCAGGTCAAGTGACGCTACTTCACGTTCCCCAAGGAAACGAAGCAATTCAGCAAAAGACAAAAACATCTATAAACCCTCCAGGTTCTTCTTTGACCCCAGGTATACATGCTTTTATCCCCAAAAAACATGAAAAAAAGAGTGCCTTAACAGATAAAAATTATTTTTCATAATAATTAATTTACAGTTACATAAAAATGACTAAAAGATAAATCAAGAGGATCAAATGAAAAAAATTTTGTGTATAACCTTAACGTTTGCTTTCATGAAAGCAATTGTTATCCTCCCTGTGTTAGCAGGGAAAGAGCATGATGCATTTTTGTCAGAGCGCGATCGAATTATCAATTCAAACAAAAGCTATCATGAAAAACAAAATGAGCTGCGAACAAAAAGTGAAACTGAGCAAAGACGAATCCAAAATGAGCTTAGTGAAACTGCGAAAGCATGGCTCAACGCTGATTCAAACTTAAATTCACAATTTCAAGAGTATGTCGAAACAGCTCTTACGCCTAAAAATGGACAACTTAAAACTATTCTATTTGATGGCGCAGGAAAAACAACTATTCAGAAATTTGTTACCCTATTTCAGGAAGTTCCCATAACATTCAATCTTTCTGTAGAGAATCTAGCAGCTTCAAACAATGCTATAGATCAAAATTTTAAAACTACCCTCATTACAGAGCTTACAAATAAACAATTTTCTTCTGATGCAAATAAAAAATTAGCTGAATTGTGGGAACAATACATGGAGGCGAAGCTTTCTATTGTGTTGTTTGCAGGCACAAACGACCCTGAAAAAAAATCCGATTACGATTTATTAATGGCAGAGGCGACAGCTCCAGAAAATACAGCTGATTTAATTACAAATCTCTTGCTTCAAAAAGAAGCGGAAAAAATGATGGCTGATGCAGTAAGAGATTTAGCTGCTAAGCAACGTGCAATCGCACAACAACATGAATTGATTAATTCTATAGAAAATACTACTGAGGCTTTTTCTTTGAGGAATGAGCTTTTTAAAAAACAAGAGAATCTTAATAAACAAGCTCTATTGGCGCGAGATCAAATTGCCAGAGTCGTGGGCTATGCTGGAACATTTTTGGATGAGCGTATCAAAAGTATATTAAATATTGAAGAACCTTTGAAGTTATTAAAAAATAAAGAAATAGTTGTTAACTTAGCAAGAGAACTCACACTTTCCCCAGAGACTTTGGCCGTTACAGGCACATCAAATAGCAGCAAAAAATTATCTGACGAAGAAATTGATAAATTGGCATTAGAACTCAAAAAAGGTTTGTCTAAGCCTGCTGCTGCTTCGGAAGAGGAAGAAAAGTCTAATGAAGAAAAAATTTTAAAAAAATCATTTAATGATTTGATTAATTTAAGAAATAGGGTTTCAATTTCTTCGGAAAATTATGGTACAATTATTGAATTCTTAAAACAAACCCTTAAACCTGTTGAAGATCTCACAACCAAAGCGCTACGTTTACAAGTGACAAACGCATTTAAGGGACAAGTATTCGACCAATTTAAAAAAGATATGCGTGGCGTTCTTACGACAATGGCAGTACGCAACACGATGAACTTAGAAACTTTATTGAGCAATGAAGTTTTTATCAGTAAAATGAAGGAAATTTCATCAAAAATTATAAATGGAACCGCAGATGAAGGCTCAAAAAGCTTTGTTGCTTGGTGGAATCGCCATGCGGAGGCAAACTTTCCTGTTTATGCGGCTCAATTAATTGAAAAACTCAGTAATCCTGATGTTACAAATCTAAAAGGAACGGCTCTCGAGAATTTCCTTGCCCATGCAGGTGCTAAAGAGCTTTATTTACAAGAGCGTGAAAAACTCAATCAGAAAAATCAAGGCCAGAATATTACTCCACATCGGGAACACATTCAGCCATACGTTGATACCGCCACAACCCCAAACATTGCTGCTGAAGCCGTGGTAACCATGATGGCGAAGAATATTATAGATGGAGAGCTGGCGACGGAAAAAGAAAAAATGCAATCAATAACTAATGAAATGTTAAAAGGAATTCAGAAAGATACCATTCGCCAGCTGGAAAGCTTGTCCAAAGAATTAGAGACAGAAGAAAGGCTTGTTCTAGAATTTTGGGGTACTTTACAAGATCTAGAAGCTAGAATTCTTGCTTCGATGATTCAATCCCCCCCCACTCGATAAAATTTTATCGATATCAAAGCGTCTTCTTGATTCTTAGGAGGCGCTTTTTTTAGTGTAGATTACCATCTTGATTTCATGTTATCTTTAAGAAGATTTTTTTTTCAAAGGAGCTTCCCAACTATGCAAGAAAAGAAAAATTTTTCAGGCATATTGTCCCAGCTTGGTTTAGGCATTTCCTTGGGGATTGCGACAGTCATTTGCACCACCATCGTTGCGAAAACTTATGTTAAAATTAAAGAATCCCAAAATTCCATTCAGGTGAAAGGATATGCGGAAAAACAGATCACCTCTGAAAGTGCGGTTTGGGAAGGGATTTTAGCGGCTTCTAGCCCGAATTTAACGGAAGCTTCCAAAAACTTAGAAGATTTGAAAAGCAAAACCCTTGAATTTCTAAAACGAGAAGGGTATGAGCCCACCCAAATAGAGTTGAATACGGTCAACCGCCATGTTGTTTATAAAAAAAGTGTAGACGGACGTTTTGATACCAACGTGGTGGAGCGCTATGACCTATCTCAAATGATCCAGGTTAGCTCGAAAGAGGTTCATAAAGTCGCCACGCTGCCAAGTAAAATTAATGAATTGACGTTTCAAGGTTATGATGTTTCCCCTGGAAGTTTGCGTTTTTACTATCCTAGTGGCAAACTGGACCAGCTAAAAGTTTCTCTTTTGGCAGAAGCAAGCAAAAGTGCTAGGGAGCGTGCAGAACAATTTGCCGCCCATAGTGGCAACAAAATTGGCCGGCTATTAAGCGCTCGCCAAGGTGTTTTTCAAGTCACATCACCCAACAGCAGTGACATGTCCGACTATGGCACCTATGACACTGGGTCCATTGAAAAAATTGTGAAAATTGTAGTGACGATGTCTTACGGGATTGAATCCTAGTTTTGTCCCAAGGGTTGAGAAGCGAAGCCTATCAGGCGCAAAGCCGGCCCATCATCCATCACGAATCAAAATCTCCTAAGGGGGCAGAGAGAGGATGATGCTATCACGCACCTGCAAAGTTTCTTATATTTGAAGTTGGTGGAGCCAAGCGGGATCGAACCGCTGACCTCTACAATGCCATTGTAGCGCTCTCCCAGCTGAGCTATGGCCCCATATAATGAAGACTCCAAATCAGAAAAAATAAGAAGCCTAAAAAAATCTCTTAAACAATTAAACGCTAAGAGAAAAAGATTGCAATTATTTTATCTTCGCTTCTTTGAAAGCAACGTGCTTACGAACAACAGGGTCATATTTCCGCTTCTCAAATTTTTCCGGCTTTGTTCTGGGATTTTTCTTTGCTACATAAAAATAACCCGTACCCGCTGTGCTCAAAAGCTTAATAACAGTAAAGCTGCGTTTTCTTGCCATACCAAATAATCCCTTTTATAAAATTAGCAAACCTAGCGTTTAGAGAACTGAAAGCCCCGGCGTGCTTTGGCTAAACCATACTTTTTACGCTCAACTCTTCTAGAGTCCCGAGTCAAAAGACCGTACTGTTTCAAAAGAGGGCGCAGCTCCGGATCAAAAAGTGTCAAAGCCTTGCTAACACCGTGCCGAACAGCACCTGCCTGCCCTGACAACCCCCCACCTTCAACCGTGCACATCACATCAAATTGACCCAAACGACTTATCACCTGGAAAGGTTGAGAAATCAACATCCTCAAAACCGGACGAGCGAAATAAGCATCTCCCTCTTTCCCGTTCACTGTAATTTTACCGCCGCCTGCTTTAACCCAAACACGCGCAACAGCCTCTTTTCTTTTGCCTGTTGCATAAGATCTCCCTTGCGGATCAATCTTCTTTTTTACCTTCACAGGATTTGAAGAAATAGTAGCAGAAGATTCAGATGCCAAAACATCAAATTGGTTAGTAGACACCTGCTAAATACTCCTTTTGTTTTTAGGGTTCAAAGACGCAACATCCAAAACTTCAGGGCTCTGGGCTTCATGGGGGTGAGACGCACCAGAATAAATTCTCAGATTCTTCATCTGTTGGCGCCCCAGATTATTTCGGGTAATCATACGCTCTACCGCCTTGTGCAGCACACGCTCTGGATGTTTTCCTTCCAAAATTTGGCGCATGGTTCGCTCTTTAATGCCTCCAGGATAACCTGTGTGCCAGTAAAATTTGCGATCTTCACGTTTTTTACCCGTAAGGGCTACGGAAGCAGCATTCACAACAATAATATGATCGCCACAGTCCATATGAGGCGTAAATGTTGGCATATGCTTTCCCCTCAAACGCATCGCGATAAAACTCGCCAAACGTCCTAAAACAAGATGCTCTGCATCAATCACATACCACTTCTTATCAATCTCAGAAGCTTTCATCGTATAGGTTTTCATCTTTTAACCCTTCGAACACACAGATAAAAAAAAACGCGTGAGCACACTCTAAAACGCCTTCCAACCTTCTGTCAACACTTTTGTAAGCGTTTGTGCGAGTTTAACTCAGGTGGCCTGTTGACAGGTTGATGTCACGGCCACCCCTCAAAAAAAATATTGCCTAATTTAAGATTGGTCTATCAATCGCTTCTGTATAGCTAATTTTTTCTCCAGCTCATTAGGTTGAGACAAGACCGGCGTTTGAATTGCTTCTCTCTTTCTTACAGGTTTTAATTGTTTGATTTTTATTTCTTTCATGAGCTCTTCTTGAACATCGCTTTTAGGAGATGAACAATTTTTTTTCTCTTCAACAGGCTTCAGTTTTTTATGCTGTAGCTCTTCCATGAAACTTTTTTGGCCATTAGGTTGCTCGGCAACATGAGATAATAACAAATTATCTTGCAACGGTGGTGGTGGTGGTGGTGGTGCCATCGCAGATGGGGTCGCTGCAGGTAATCTTGGGGGTAGCGGTATAACCACCACCACAGGTTTTGCTTTAGGTAAGCTTGGCGACGGCGGTAGGGGCGCAGATATGACTGGTAGAATAGGTGGAGTTGGTATTGTAGACGAAGACTTTTTTTGAAGGTTTTCTTCCTGCCCTTTTCTTCTTAGGGAAAACCAACGCCTTAAGGGTGAAGGCGTTGATGGATTTTCTAGATTTTGCTCTGGTTTTGATGCTAGAGGAAGCGTTTCCTGTTTTTCAGCCACATTGGGATAGACTTGAAGTTCTAACAGCCGAAGCCTCTCTTCAAGTGACCCCATCCTCGTCAATAGCTTCTTTTGTTTTTTTGCGACAACGGTACCCGTAATTTGACCATGCTGTTGGTTTAGGTCAAATCGGTGTTTCATCATAGCGTTTACAGGAGTGCTCAAAACCAACGTAAAGATTGATAGTCTAATTGCAGATAACTTGGAAAATCGCTTCATCTTTAACCTCATTTATTAAAAAAATGAAGTCTAAAATAAAACAAAATTATCCTAAATAGACAATTTTTATAGGATAGATAAAAAAGGATTTTTTATTAAAAAACCTCCCATATCCCCCCCTACACCATCACCATGCCACCGTTCACGTGGAGCGTTTGACCCGTCACATAAGCAGCTTCGTCGCTAGCCAAATAAACAGCTGCAGCCGCAATGTCTTCTGGAGCTCCCATACGCCCCAGGGGGATATTTTGCAATAATTTTTCTTGATGGTTCGAAGAAAGCCCCTCCGTCATAGGGGTGGCGATGAAACCCGGCGCGATACAGTTCACGGTTACGCCACGGGTGGCAGCTTCTGCGGCCAAGGCTTTGCTGAACCCGATCAAACCCGCTTTGGAGGCGACATAGTTGGTCTGGCCCGGATTCCCAGAAACCCCTACAATCGAAGAGATGTTGATGATGCGTCCCTGGCGTTGCTTGAGCATGCCGCGAATGGCTTCACGGCAGGTTTTGAAAGCAGCAGTTAGGTTAACAGTCAAAACCGTTTCCCAGTCTTCATCTTTCATGCGCATCAGCAAACCATCTTTGGTAAGCCCTGCGTTATTGACGAGGATATCCAAGCCACCCAAAGCTTTTTCAGTTTCTTGGATAAGCTGCCCTGGACCCTCAGGGGTATCCAAGCGAGCAGGCAAGCAGATGGCACGCTCGCCCAGTTTTTTAGCGAGAGTTTCGAGGGCTTCTTGCCGTGTGCCTGAAAGGCCTACAATGGCTCCCTGGGTGTAAAGGGCTTGGGCGATGGCAGCGCCAATTCCGCCTGAAGCGCCTGTCACTAAAGCGCGTTTTCCGGTTAATGCAAACATAGGGTCACTCCTTTTAGGTTGAATAAAAATAGATTAAGCATAGGTTTTCGCAAAGTTTTCCATATCTTGGGGCGTTGCAAAGGCAACAGATTTTAAATCTGCACAGGTCTTGCGCAGAAGACCTGAAAGAACCGTCCCAGGCCCCACTTCCAGAGCCAGTTCAATTCCCTCTTTTTCAAGATACTCCAGAGATTCCCGCCACCGGACACGCCCATCAACTTGGACCATCAAATGCTCGCGCAGCGTTGCGGGGTCTGTTTGGGGCCTTGCGCTGATGTTAGACAGAATAGGAACCCGGGGGACACCAAAAGAAACATCTTGAAGGGCTTCTACCATCGCCTGCCTGGCGGGCGCCATCAGGGATGAATGAAACGGGGCGCTGACGTTAAGCAAGACACATCGCTTCGCCCCCGCCTCTTTCGCTTTCTCCATCGCTTTTTCAACCGCGCCCCTGTGGCCACTAATCACCACCTGTCCGGGGCAATTATCGTTTGCGACAGCGCACAAAAAGCCAGGCATTTCAAGATTAACTTCTGCGACGAGCGCTTCAATAGCCTCCATAGAAAGAGATAAAATGGCTGCCATAGCTCCCTCCCCTTCCGGAACAGCCTCTTGCATTACATGTCCCCTCAGCTTAAGAAGGCGGGCCGTTTCCGCCAAGGAGAGAACCCCAGCGGCCGTAAGCGCTGTATATTCTCCTAAAGAGTGACCCGCCATGTACGTCACCTTCGCCTCAAGGGAAAAATTGAAGTGCTGCTCCAGGGTGCGAACCATCGCCATGCTCACACACATCAGGGCCGGCTGAGTTTGCTCAGTCTGGGAAAGTGTGGTTTCAGGCCCCTCAAAAATCAGCTTGCTGAGGGGCATGCTCAAAGCCTCATCAACTTCTTGGAAGACCTCCCTTGCTTGGGCAAAGGTATCGTAGAAAACCTTCCCCATCCCGACAAACTGGGCCCCCTGCCCCGGAAACATCATGAACATACGAACCCTTTCTAGATTTTAAGCAGATTTTTCTGACAATCTCTGGAGTTTAGTGGTTTTTTAAGAAAAATCAAAAATTTTTTTTCTCAAAATCTGGAGCCAACCCAAAAATCAGTATATGTATAGATGTAGGATAAAAACACGAGGGACAAGATGCCGAAGACAGCTGGCGTATTCATTACATTTGAAGGGGGTGAAGGAACCGGGAAAAGCACCCAAATCCAACGCCTCCGGGATTTTTTAAAGGCGCGGCAAATCCCCCATCAAGTAACCCGAGAGCCAGGTGGTGTCCCCTCCGCCGAACGCATCCGTGAGCTTCTTTTAAATGCAGGGATTGATTGGGCACCCGTCACAGAAGCTCTGCTGATGTCCGCCGCACGCCATGAGCACGTCCAGCAGCTGATTCTCCCAGCGTTGCAGCGGGAAGAGTGGGTGATTTGCGATAGGTTTGCAGACTCCACGTCTGTCTACCAGGGACACGCCCACGGCCTGGGGGTTGAAGCCATCCAAGCCCTCAACAAATTTACGTTGGGAAACCTGACCCCAGACCTAACCTTCGTGTTTGAGCTTCCTGCCTCCCAAGGACTTGCCCGAAAGAAAAGCCAACCCCAGGGGGAAAATCGCTTTGAACAGATGGAGCTTTCGTTTCATAAGCGGGTTCAAGCAGGTTATACAGCCTTGTTACAGGCGGAACCAGGCAGATGCATAGCCATTGACGCAACCCAGCCCATTGAAACCATCGCAACCTCAATTCAAGAAAAAATCATTGAACGCTTTTTTTAATTATTCTCCATATAAAAAACATTGCCATACCTGGCCTTTAAATTTGTTTTTTCATTTTCGTAGCGTTTTTCCAAGGTTGCTCGCTCTTTAGCGTATTTTTCTTCTAATTTTGCCAAATCTCTTTGACTTTTTTGTTCTAAATATTCCTTATCTTGGGTTTGAAATTTCATACCTTTTTCTTTCCAGATGGGAGCGATCTTTCCATTAAGCACCGTAAGCCCTTCGTCTTTACTCACCTCAATCAAGACGTACTCACCCTGTTTAACACAGCGCTGTTTTACGGGTTGCTTACTATCCAATTCTTGTATCTCTATTGGGTTGAATCCCTCTTCGCACAAACCATTTGAAGGAAGTGTCTTTACCAGAAAACTCCGTTTTTTCTGAAATCCCATCCCTTCTTTCCAAAAAACCTTGTGGGGCAGAGGGATAGGTTGGCCTGGAATAAGTTGCTCAGCTTGATCAGATTTTCCAGCAAAAGCAGGTTGGATAAACCCCAGATTTTCAAAGTTAAACAAGGAAGAGGTTGGTTTTGGGGTAGTTGGGATTGGTGGCGCTTCAAACACAGAGGGATTAGAAGGCAAAATGGTAGGACGTGGAAGGTTTTTAGTTTCTTTTCGATGATAAGATTCAACCCTCTCTTCTTCAGCCTGTGGTTGTGATTGTGGCTGTGGTTTGGTGGATGGTTCATTCCGTTGCTCTGGCTTGCCAATCTCCATAGGCTTTGGCTCGGTTTTTTGAGTTTCAGGCTTTATCTCTTCAGGTTTCGGCGTTTCTATCTGTTTAGAAGGCTCAGCATAGGGTTCTTTGTATAATGTGAATGGTTTTGTGCCCTCTTTAAATTTATAAACAGCCACAACTTCAGACTCAGCTTCCGCCACAGCTTCATGTTGAAGCATCAATCCTGAAAAAATAAAACACAGGGCTTGAAAGTGAAGACATTCTTTGAGCCTCATAATCCACCTCTTTTCAATGTGTTAATGATATATTTTATGATGTCGTAACAGCATTTAAAAAAAGGTTAAACCGCCCAACGGATTCTATGGAAAATATTTCGCAACAACAGCTTCAATTTTTTCAAGATCTGCGTGTTCTATACGCTCAACAGAAGGCTTTTGGGGCGAATCGTTGGGATAGCTTATCACAAAAGCTAAGGGAACTGACTCAAGCTTTGTAAGGGTTTTTTCTCGCAATTTAAATTCCATCACGTGCTTCAGATAGGCTTTATCTTCTAAACAGGCTTCAATTGCTCCCTTAGACAAGCCTTCTTCTTGGGCTATCTGCTTTAAAAATTCCCTTGGATCTTGCAAATTGACCCACGCTTTTTGTTTTTCATAAAAGGCTTTTCGAAGGGGCTGAGATTTTTCTGGCTGACACCAACACAAAAGCGATGCCATCAAAGAGGGGCCGTCTGTTGGGTAATCCCTAGAAATAACCCGCAGCTTGGGATACTTTTTAAGCAAGTCCCCCACGTTTTTGTGAAATGTCGCACAAGCGTCACAGGAAAGCGAGGTGTAAACCACCACGGTGCAAGCTTTTGCTTCTTCGTTTCCCAATAGATGCTGAAATGGAAAAGGGGGAATTTGGTTCAACAATTGCTCAGATTCCAGGGAAACCTCTGGTTCAGCCTGCGTTTCAAAGTTAAAAAAAAGCATGCTGCCAAGCAAAAATGCATATATCACAGGTTGCACAGGCTAAATCCTTTCGATTTTTTTTTCTTTAATCCAGCGTGCTTCTCCTTTTCTTTTCTACAAAATTTTGCCTTTTTTGAAAAGTCATTTTTTGTGACCCCAAAATTTGAAACAAAATCTAGCTAGGAAACTTTGAGTCTTCATATCATCTGAACTCCTACAAACTGCTTGAAAAAATTTTAAAATAGCACTAGAGTGTCTGACTAATAATTTTAACGAAAAATTTATTTTAAACTAGATGGTTGCGCTCTTGAATCAAATTAAAAAAATTCTTATTACAACCCTTGGATATAAGCGTTTACAGGATGAATTGCGTTTTTTAAAAACTATCGAAAGGTATAAAGTTATTCAGGCCATTGCTGAAGCTCGCAAGCACGGTGATTTGTCTGAAAATGCTGAATATCACGCTGCGCGAGATCGCCAAGCCTTCGTAGAAGGTCGAATTATAGAATTAGAAGACAAAATCTCCAGGGCTGAGGTGATCGATGTTTCTAAATTATCAGGGTTTCGCGTACGTTTTGGGGCCACGGTTACCCTTTTTGATGAAGACACCGAAGAAGAGATAACTTATCAAGTTGTAGGCGAGGACGAGGCTAACATCAAAGAGGGCCTTCTGTCTGTTTCTTCACCTTTGGCTGCATCTTTGATAGGGCGGGAAAAGGGAGAAACTTTCGAAGTCTCAACCCCTAGAGGAGGCAAATCTTATGAAGTCATTTCGGTTGTTTTTAAGTAAGCTTGTCTTGAAAGCCTCTGTCATTTGGTAATTTTTGCTAATCGTACCAAAAAGGGGGGGGTTCTTTGACCCAAAAAAAACAGGATGCTTCGCATAAAAAAATCTTACAATCTTCTTTTTGTCCTACCTGGTTTTTGGTTGATCAGCATAAAACAGGTACACGTAATCAGGGAATAGGGCTTTTAGAGGCCCTCGGTTTTTCTTACACGTTTTTTTCTTTATCTGTCCACCCGTTGCTGAAGGCAATGCCACGTTCTTTTTGGCTTCTACCTTGGATTGGCGTTGAAGAAACTTCCCTGCCCTTAACGCCTCCCTGGCCCAACCTGCTTGTGGCTGCGGGAACGGTCGCAACCCTAGCGGCGGCTAAAATTCGAAAAGCTTCCAAAGGCCGTTGCTTTACTATCGCCCTCCAGAATCCCAGAATGGATTTAAAACAATTTGATTGGGTTATCGCGCCCAGCCATGACGCCCTGAAAGGTGACAACGTGCTTGAAACCTGCGGTGCGCTCCATCGGGTAACCCCAGAACGGCTTGCCCAAGAAGCCTTAGAATTTCGAGGTGCTTGGGATAACCTCCCCCATCCCCTTGTGACGGTTTTAGTGGGAGGGCCAAACCGCCACCTGACTTTTGGAAAAAAAGAAGCCACAACCCTTGGAAAAGATTTGAAGCGCCTTCATGAACAAACCGGGTGTGGTTTTCTGATGACCTGTTCCCGCAGAACGCCTTTGAAAGTCCGCCAGATTTTAGAAACGCTTGCTTCTGAAATTCCGCTTTTTTTGTGGAACGGAGAAGGAAAAACTCCTTATTTCGCTTTTTTAGCCATGGCAGATTACATCCTCGTAACCCAAGACTCTGTTTCGATGCTTTGTGAAGCCGCAGCAACAGACAAACCTATTTTCGTCTATCCGCTTCCAGGTGCAGCATCAAAATTTGAAGTTTTCCACCAACGCTTTTTTGAAATAGGCATCAGCAAACCGTTTAAAGGTGAGCTTCATTTTTGGGCGCGGGCGCCTTTTTTGGAAACCCAACGGGTTGCTGAAATTGTTAAGCAGCACCTTGCAGATGCTTCCCTCCCATGTGTCTAGCATCGACTTTGAATCCATCCCCTGTTGTGCTTTTAAGTGGCCCTACTGCCAGTGGTAAATCAAAACTAGCCCTTCAGATGGCGTCTCACATACCAGTCACGCTGATTAATGCGGATAGCATGCAACTTTATGCAGGGTTGCCTCTTTTAACTGCGTCTCCTTCCCAGGAAGATTTAGCCCAGGAAGAGCATCGGCTTTACCGTGTCTTTCCTTATGATTTTCAAGGAGCCAGTGTCGCTTTATGGAAAAATCTTGCTTGCCAAGAGATTGAACGATCCTTTCAACAAGGAAAGATGCCATGGGTCGTTGGAGGAACAGGTTTCTACCTTAAAGCCCTTTCCCAGGGGATTTCTGAAATGCCAGAAATTTCTCCACAGGCTAAACAGCACTTTCTTCAAAGAATTGCTCATCTTTCAACAGAAGCCCTTTATGAACAGCTTCAAAACGTGGACGGCTCTCTCGCCAGTTCCCTCTCGCCCCAAGATAGGCAACGTATCTGCCGGGGGCTTTTGGTCTATGAACAAACCCAAAAACCCTTAAGCTTTTGGCAAAAAGCCGACAAAAGCAAAGCGCCCTACCCTTTTTTACACATCCACCTGGCGCCTCCCCGCTCTATTTTAAGGGAAAGAATCCGAGCGCGCTTTGAAACGTCTTTGGAAAACATCCTTGCGGAAGTAGTATTGTTTTTAAAAAAGCCCCATGCCGCAAGCTCGCCTTTAAGGCGCGCAGCTGGCTTTCAGGATATACAAGCATACCTCGAAGGGAGGCTCTCCCTCACCGACGCAAAAGAGCAGGCCATCACCCGGGTTCAGCAATATGCAAAACGGCAGGATACCTGGTTTCGACACCAAACCCACCCTGACCTTATTTTTGACATGGAACATCCTGAAAAAATCCCAGAGACGATTCTCTCTTTTCTTAAAGCTCCCCTTCGGGGTTAAAAACAGCTAACACAAGTATTGCACAAAAGATCAGCAGTCTGCTATGATCTGGCTCTTAAGCCATAGACCTATAAATTTGATTGAATGAGCCCGAGAACCCCCCGTGATGATGCAACCCGCTTTTTTGGCTCGCCCCCTGCAGATTGGTCCTATAACCCTTCGGGATAATGTGATTCTTGCTCCCCTGTCTGGTGTAACTGACATGCCCTTCAGGCGGCTTGTTAAGCGCTATGGCGCCTCGCTGGTTATCTCAGAGATGATTGCAAGCGAAGCGATGGTGCGCCACACACGCCAATCCATGCGGATGGTCAAGCACACCCCAGAAGAATACCCCATGGCGGTCCAGCTTGCGGGATGTGACCCCCAGGTGATGGCGGAAGCTGCTCGTCTAAACGTTGATTTAGGCGCCGTGATGATTGATATCAACATGGGATGCCCTGTGAAAAAGGTTGTGAACGGCCATGCGGGTTCTGCCCTGATGCGGGATGAAGCCCATGCGGCTAAAATCTTAGAAGCAACCGTTAAAGCGGTTTCGGTCCCCGTTACCTTAAAAATGCGCAAAGGGTGGGACGATCGCTCTCAAAACGCTCCCCAACTGGCCAAAATTGCCGAAGCCTGCGGGATCCAGATGATCACCGTTCACGGCCGAACCCGTTGTCAGCTGTATGAAGGGCAAGCAGATTGGCCCTTTATCCAAAAGGTTAAAGAAGCAGTTTCCATCCCAGTTGTGGGAAATGGAGACGTGACAACTTGCGAAAAAGCTAAAGAACTTTTGGACGTTTCAGGCGCTGATGGTGTTATGATTGGACGCGGTGTTTATGGACGACCTTGGTTTTTAAAGCAGGTGAGCCACTTTTTAGCAACAGGCGATCATCTTGCCTCCCCTTCCCTTAAAGAGCAACAAGAAACAGCTCTGGAGCATTTTGAGACTATTCTTGTTCACTATGGTGAGGAAGCCGGGATCAGAATTGCTAGAAAGCACCTGGGCTGGTACAGCAAATCCTTTTATAATTCCAGCGAATTTAGAGCTCACCTCAATCAACTCTCTCAACCAGAAGACGTGCGTCAGCATGTGAAAAATTTTTACGACCAATTGTTACCGGAAAAAGACCATGCCCTCCCAAGAATTGCTTAGACAAGAGACCCAAGCCCCTCTCCCCTCCTTTGGTTTGGCCCAGATGGTGGAGAATTATCTTGAAACCTATTTTAAAGATCATGGAGAGCTTCTGCCTGCAAGTGGTCTTTATGAGCGAATTTTGAGAGAAATTGAAAAACCCCTTTTGTTAGAAACGTTGAAATTAGTCCAGGGGAATCAAGTGAAAGCCTCAGAAATTTTGGGCATTCACCGCAACACCCTTCGTAAAAAAATGCAAGATTTGTATAAAAATGGGTGATGATTTTTGCTCTCTCCTCCCCCACGAGGATGCCGCTTCTTTTTATTCTATTGACCCAAAATATACTTCAATATGTTTTCCCTTTGCGTTTGTGTAAACTTGTTCCCGAAGATGCTTCTTGCTAAAAAGAAGAAGTTGGTTGGCGCTACAATCTAATTTTACGAGCTGGGTTTGGGAGAAAACTTCAGTAACAAACTTATATATTGTATATATTGCTAAGCCATCTATCAAATTGTGGCTTACATCCAAACATTTTATCTTTGATTGGGGTAACACGTCTCCTAAAATTTTTATCCCATCGCCATAAATAAAGTTATATCTCAGACCTAATGTATCGACTTGGGTTTGGGGCAAGACGTCAGCTAAAATTTTCTGATAAATTTCAAGGGGTAAATCTCTAAAAAATGTGGAAAATCCAATTTGCTCCCCAGAAGTTTTTTCAACATTCGCGTGATGTGAAATCTCGGCTGGCGACAGATGTTCTTCTTCAGGGGAAGGTGCGTTTTTCCCAGACATGCCATAGGAAAGGGAGATGCTTGCATTAGATAAGGCTATAAACCCCCAGAGTAAGCATTGGCAAAATTTTGCATGAAACAATTTCATAAAGCAGCTTTCTTTGGAACAAATTTTTTAATAAGCTCCAAAGAATAAATGAAAAAGTCAATTTGTCAATTTTAAGTTCTAACGCTTAAATTCCCACGATATATTTCCCCAAACCGCAAATTTTTTTGAAAAAGAGCTGAGAGCTCCACGTAACGGAAAAATATCCAGAAGATTTTTAGAAAATAAGCTTAATCCATCAGGTTTAATGTCTAAATTGCAAAACTGAAGTTTTATCTTTTCAAAAACAGGATTTGGATCTTGCCTAGAAACCGTCTTTCGAGAAACGGTGAGATGAGCTAAAACCCCACAACACCTCCCCTTTTCCGCACACAGGCTTAACCGTCTCAAAAATTGGATCACGAGAGAGCTTGTTCTCCTGGAATAAGCAAAACATTCCCCAGGAAATGATTGCTCAAGCTGAGAAGGAATAGCAGCCTGTGAAGCCAATTGAAATGCTTGATCCACAGATTGGTTGTGCCTCAAATCAAGATAAGACAGATTTAAATTTTCTGCGTGTTTCTCCAAATAGCGCTTAAGCGCTGTAATGCCAGCGCAACCAATGGCATTGCCGGCTAATTCAAGAAATTTCAAGCTAGAAGGTAGCTGGGTTTCAAGGAGCGTTTTGATCCCCTCATCTCCAAGAGAACTTCCGTTCAACTGAAGGATTTGCAATTTTTTGAAGTTAGAAAAATTCAATATTTTGATAAAAAAAGAGGTTAAGGTATTGTGCGAAAAATCAAAATGCTTCAAAGACGCCGCAAGATTCCATAAAGCAGGCATTAAGCGATAGTAACGTTTCAACGAAATATCCATCTTTGCCAAACTTAAAAAAGTTAAAGGGGTCTTTTGTACATAAGCTGAAAGCTCTCGAGAAGCTAACTTACCCAATACATTTCCTTTAATACAAAGCTTTTTTAAACTTTTCGGGAGGTGGTGGATAATCCAAGATAAAGCGCTATCATCCAAATCCGTAAAACCTAAATGAAGAGATTTTAAGCCAGGTGGTAGATGTGAAGATAGAATCTGGGCCCCTGCAGTTCCAAGGCTGTTACCTTCCAAACTAAGCTTTTTTAAGCTTTGGGGAAGGTATGGCGCAAATTTTAAAAAAACTTCTGGAGAAAATTGGTTATAGGAAACATTAAGTTCTGTGATAGGGATTAAACTGAGAGATTTTCCTAAAATCTCAGCAGAATTTTTTCCGAGTGAATTATGAGAAAGTTTGAATTTTTTTAATTTTTCAAACTGATTTTTGCTCAACTCCGCAAAAAAATGTGAAAAGCTAGGGTCTAAATGATTATGACTGAGGTCAAGGGTTTCTAATTTATGGAAGGCATGGCAGTTTGCAAAAATTTTTTCAAAAACCTCAGATGTAAGACCTGTTTTTGATAAATTAAGGACTTTCAACCCAGCAGAAAGCTTGCACAGACAACGATTGACAGTTTTTATTGCTTCAGGAGTCCACTGGCACGGGCCGATATGAAGCTCTCGGACAGCGCCTGTTAGGTAAACAAGAAAATCAAGATTAAGCCCTTGAAAAAGTTCTAACCGCAAGGAAACATTTTGAAAAAAACCCTGGTGGGTTTTGAGGAACGAAAAAACATTTTTCTCGTTTTCATGTGTTACACGAATGTTGATACATTGAAACGCTTCGCCAGCAAGAGCGGTCTTTGCAATAGTTCCTTTAGCATCAAATGTCAGCTCAGAAGTTAAATGAGCCAACCCAGAGGAAGGAAAACTGAGCAATCCTACTAAAAAAGAAAGTGGAAAAATAGAACCCCATTGAATTGGCTTCACAAGTGAACCTCCTTTTTTTGTAAAAATAATAATTAAATTTTTAATTACTCTATTTTTTTTTGATTTTTTTGTTTTGTCAATTAAAATAAAATAATTTTTATTTAAAAAATATTTTTACAAAAAACAAATTATCTATCTGTTTTTTTGTTTTTTAAGCAATTTTTTAAATGGAGTTTTATAAAGAAATACGGTTGCTTTTTTGAAGGTATATTTTAATATTGAAAAATCAATTCATTTTTTTGCTTTTTAGAGAAAAGAGTACACCCGTTGTCTCCAAATTTTTCATTTAAATTTCAGCACGCATCATCCTCTCATAAAGGCCGTTTTGGCCAATTACAAACCCCCCATGGCAGGATTGAAACACCCGCTTTTATCTTTTGTGCGACCAAAGCTTCGCTCAAAGGATTAAGCACTTCCCAAATCAAACAAACGAAGTGCCAAATCATCCTTTCCAACACGTATCATCTCATGCTTCAACCTGGATCACGTCTCATCGCACGTCAGGGCGGACTTCACCAGTTTATGGGATGGGATGGCCCCATGCTGACAGACTCTGGTGGGTTTCAGATTTTTAGCTTAGGGCATGGCTCAGTTGCCTGTGAAATCAAGGGCAATCGAAATTTTCATCGCTCTCCAAACATTCAGCGTATTACCGAAGAAGGTGCTACCTTTAAATCTTATTTAGACGGATCCATGCATACCCTTACCCCTGAATTATCTATTCAGGTGCAACATGAACTAGGCGCGGATCTGATTGTTGTTTTAGATGAATGCACGCCCTTTCATGTGGAAAAGCAGTATACAGAATCTTCTATGCATTTAAGCCACCGCTGGGCCTTGCGAAGTTTATCAGCCTTCCAACACCTTGAAACTGAAAAACAAGCGCTTTATGGGATTGTTCAAGGAGGCGTATATCCTGATTTACGTGCCCTCAGCGCTCAATTTGTAAGCTCCCATCCTTTCTTTGGACATGCCATCGGGGGGTCCTTAGGAGCCCATAAATCTCAAATGGATGAAGTTGTTGGTATGACGATGGAAAATCTGTCTCCTGAAAGGCCAATCCACTTGTTAGGCATTGGAGGCCTTCGAGATATTTTTGAAGGCGTTAAAAAAGGTATTGATACCTTTGACTGTGTTCACCCTACCCGTTTAGCACGCCATGGCGGCGCCTTGATTCGTCCCCACTACTGGAACACCGCTCATGAACCGTTTCACCCACGGGAGCACATCAATTTAAAGCGAGCCTGTTTTAGAGAGGATGACGCCCCTATTGATGCCACATGTCCTTGCGAAACCTGCAAAACCTATTCCAGGGCTTATCTTCACCATTTATTAAAAGCGAAAGAACTTTTGGCGCTTTCAGCCATTACGCTACACAACGTAACCTTCATGAACTGTTTTTTAGAAGCACTTCGTCAGCACTTAAAAACAGATACTTTAGATACATTGCGTCCAAACTGGCTTTTTTAGTTTATTTTAATAAAAAATTTATTGAATTTTATTTTTTTATAATCTACCTTCCCGTGTCTATTTATCGTTGTTAATTATTACAGGACAGTTTGATTATGTTTTATTTAAGAAGAACTTGTGGTATTTTGTTATGTTTTTTAATTTTTGGTACAAAAAGTTATGGAAAAGAATTTATCTATTTCGCAAATCGGATCCCCGTTAACCCACCTGCAGAACTTCTCCTTCCGTTAGAATCCACCATGACTCTTGAAAAAATTCAAGAAATTTATGCGAAAGCACTTTTGGATAGAGGGGATTATTTTTATAACGGGCCGTGGGTGTTTAGTTTTCTTTCTGAGGAAGGAAAATATGAAAAAGGCAAACTTCCTAAAGAGACTCAAGCTCTTGATATTTTAAGAATGATCACCAAAAAAATTGAAACATCTTCTGTGATGGTTGCTGTTGTTTCCGGAAAAGCTTATGGAACCATTGCAGAGATTGGCTATGCAGTCGCAAAGGGCAATATACCAGTTTACGTTTTTCCAGACCCTTCCTTGACCCAAGAAGAAGTTCAAGACCTTTGGTTTGTGTTTCAAATGGGAGCTATGACATCTTGTTTATGGAAAGAAGATCATTTCAATATGCCCTCTCTGCTTCCTAAAAAAACAAATCTTCAAGCTTATCGGGCATTCTTAGAAACCCTCAAACCTTCTTTTTTATAAAAAACCCCCTCATTTTAAATAAAGGTGCTCGTGAAGAGCGAGCATCTTTACTCAAAAAAACTGGTCTGCTTGTTCTGTAATCTCCAAAAGACTTGTTTGGACTGCCTTCAAAAATACAGCTTCGTCCGTGATCTCTTTGGGAGAAAGTGGTTTTCCCCAAATAAAAACGCCCCGCCCAAAAGGAAGAGCCAATAAAAACCGGTCCCAAGATCCTAAAATTCTCCGGCGGCTGGTTGAAAACGTCAGCGGAATAACATCACAGCCTGTAAGGTGGGCAAGCCTTCCTATCCCTGGACTGATAGAATAACAAGGTCCCCGCGGACCATCTGGGGTAATGCCAACCGTATAACCAGACCTGAGGGTTTGGATCAATTTTTTAAAAGCTTCTTTAGGCGTCTTCGAAGATGACCCTTTTAAACGCTTGATCCCAAAATGTTGAACTGTTTGTGCAATAATTTCTCCGTCTGAATGCCCAGAAATGAGCATATAGAAAGGATGAGACCCTTTCCATGCTTTGCAGGCCATAAGCAACCTGCCGTGCCAAAAACAAATAATGACAGGCTTGTTGGTGCTCCAATAAGCTTGGGGGTATTGCTCACCCTCCACAGACCACCGGGTTGTGGCATAAACCAGGCGAACATAAAAAGCAGCCAAAAACGCAATGAAAGCCTGCCCCCTCTTTGTTTTGGAGAATTTTTTGAAAAATCCCGAAATCCAGCGAAGAAGAGCTTTCAACAACGCGAAGATACCTCATGTTTATGGTGGAGCTGAGGAGAATCGAACCCCTGACCTCGTCGATGCGAACGACGCGCTCTCCCATCTGAGCTACAGCCCCGCTTTAAAAATAGAATCAAGTAAAGGTGCAAGAAGCTCCAGGTTTAATCTGGCCTAGCTTTGAGGTCACTCAACAAACCCTTCTTGTTCTTTTAACGATTTTGAAACAAAAGTATAAACCACAGGAATAACAAGAAGGGTGAAGAGTGTTCCAAGGGACATACCTCCCACAATCACCCATCCTATTTGACGGCGCGCTTCTGAGCCCGCTCCTGTCGCCAAGGCCAAAGGAATTGCTCCCAACACCATAGCAAAAGTCGTCATTAAAATAGGACGCAGACGCAACTGACAAGCTTTCACAATAGCTTCCTCAATGGCATCACCTTTTTGTTTTAAAGTATTAGCAAAGTCTACAATCAAAATGCCGTGTTTTGTAATCAAACCGATCAAGGTCACAAAACCAATTTGGCTGTAAATGTTGATGGTCCCTGAAGGGATAAGCACGAGGGTAAAGATAGCACCCGCCAGAGCAAGTGGGACACTGAGCATGATAATAAACGGATCTCGGAAACTTTCAAATTGAGCTGCCATCACAAGAAAAATGAACACAATTGCCAACCCAAAAATGAGAAAAATAGTTTCACTTTCTTGCAAATAGCGGCGAAGTTCCCCGGATTCACTAATGCTATAGCCTTTCGCAGGCATAGTCTGATGAATCTCATCTTTTAATTCAGAATAGACCTGGGCAAGACCATATCCTTTATTTAATCCACCAATAATTGTGACCGACCGCTGACCTTTAAAATGTTCAATTTCAGGGTTTGATAAGCGCGGCTCTACTTTTACGATATCTGCCATGGGAACCATCGTCTCTTTATTATTTTTAGAGCCCCTCACGTACATGGCTAAAATATCTTCTGGGTTTTTGCGATACATTTCACCCACCCACACCCGAACAGGATATTGTTTGCTCTCTTTTTCAAAATTAGTAGAGCGGCGGCCACTGATCAAAATATCAAGGGTCATCGCGACAGAGTTTGGATCAACGCCTAAAGAAGCTGCCCGATTGCGGTCTACGTGTACAACATAATCTTGCCCCTCTTCTGCAAGGTTCCAGTCCAGATCTGTTTTTCGGACACCTGGATGCTTTGCGATCACGCGGCGAATGGCGCTTGCAACATCCACGAGTTCTTTAAATGAACGATTCGTTTGAACCACGATTTCTAGAGGACGTTCAGACGCTCCACCCATCAAAGAGCGGCTAGGACAACGTGCAAAAACCCTTAAGCCCGTGATGTCTTCCAGCTTTTCACGGATGGGAGGCAACAAATCATCACAGCTTTTAGAGCGCTTTTCCCAAGGGACTAACAAATTCATAGAATAAGATTCATCACCAGCTTGGATCACTGTCAAACCTTTTTCAATCTCAGGTACGTCCGTCAATGCTGTTTCAATTTGAGAAATATAGCGGTCCAAATAGGTGATGGTTGCACCAAAAGGACTTTGGGCCAAAATTTTAAGAACACCTTGATCTTCCCGAGGTGCGAGCTCAGACTGAAGGACGTTGGTTGCAAAAAATATCCCTAAGAGTGCAACGCCAGACCCTGCTCCCAATACCCAAAAACGGTTTCGCAAAATAAGCCTCAAGCTTTTCTCATAGAGCCTGTCTAGCTTATCAAAAAAACCTCCTAACCAATTATCCACCGCATAAAAAATTTTCATGAAAAAATTTTTTGTTTCCTCAGGGGAATGAACATGGTGAAGCTTTAAAAGTCTAGAACACATCATGGGAGAAAGGGTTAAGGCAACAAACCCAGAGATAAGAACCGCTCCCGCGAGAGAAAGCGCAAATTCTGTAAAAAGTTTACCCGTCACCCCCGAAGAAAGAGCAATGGGCGTATAAACTGCCGCGAGGGTCAAGGTCATCGCAATGATGGAAAATTGGATCTCCTTCGTACCCTTGATGGCTGCTTGAAGCGGTTTCATCCCTGCTTCGATATAACGGTAAATATTTTCCAAAACCACGATCGCATCATCCACCACAAGCCCAATGGCCAGCACCATCGCAAGTAAGGTTAGCGTGTTAATCGTAAAACCAAGGGAGTTTAAAATAAAAAACGCACCGATCAACGAAATAGGAATCGTCATCAAGGGGATCAAAGAGGCCCTGAATGAACGTAAAAAAACGAACACCACCAAAACAACAAGGATAATGGCTTCCCAAATTGATTGATAGACTTGCTGAATGGAGCGCTCGATAAAAATGGAACGATCATTTGCAATATCAATAAACATTCCTGAGGGCAAGTTAGTTCGAATTTGCTCTAGCTTATTTTTAATTTCTTTTGAAATTTCAATAGGATTTGCTTTAGACTGGGCCACAATCCCTAACATAACGGCTGTTTTTCCGTTATAACGCACTTTAAACCGCTTATCATCCGCTTTTACAACAGCATGCCCAACGTCTGACAAACGAACGACATAACCATCTTTTTCCGTCAAAACTAACTTATTAAAATCTCCTGGCTTATAGAGGCTCGCCGCCGTAGTCACCAAAAACTCGCGATCTTCCCCCGCAAGCCTTCCTGCTGGTTTTTTAAAGTTTTGCTGACGCAAGGCATCCGCGACATCCCTTGCGGTCACTTTATAAGCAGCCAAGCGAATAGGATCAAGCACAATATGCATCTCGTATTCACCCGCCCCACTCAGGTCAACGGATGCAACACCTTGGATAGATTCAATCTCGCTTTCTAAATAACGTGCTGCATAATCATTGAGCTCTGCAACAGGAAATTTATCTCCATATAACGCCAAATACACAATAGGTTCTGCATCCGCGTCTGCTTTACGAATTCTGGGATCTGTCGCATCTTCAGGAAGGTTGCTTACCCGAGCGAGACGGTCCCGCACATCCGAGGCAGCTGCATCCAACGAACGCGTACTTTTGAAAAACAGTTTCACCTTGCTCTGTTCAGATTCACTCTGAGAGATCATGAAATCAAGGCTCTCAAGACCAGAAAGGGCTTGTTCAAGGGGACGAGAAATCTGAGCTTCTATAATCTCCGGCCCTGCGCCTTCAAACTGGGTAATCACCGTAATCACAGGTTGTTCAATTTGAGGATATTGGCGAACAGACAATTGACGCCAAGAGACAATTCCCACCAAAATAAGGGTAATATTTAAAACCCAAGATAAAACAGGCCGGCGGATAAAAAGCTCTGCAAAGCTCATACGGTCACATCCTTGAAAAACTTTTTCATTTTTTTAAACCTTTGGGTTTTTCAGAAGGTGCATTTTTTATACGGACAGGCATTCCGTCTTGGATTTTAATCTGTCCAACGGTTACAACCCAATCAGATTCCTTTACGCCGTCTAGAATGCATACCATGCCATTTTCTTTTTGCCCTATTGTCACTTCTGTTCTAATAGCGATTCCATCTTGCACGATAAAGACAAATTCTTGATTCCCTTCTCGCTCAACTGCAATTTGAGGAATCAAAACCCCCCGCTCTTTATTTAATTCCAGATTAACTCTGGCAAATTGTCCCGGTTTCAGTGCATGATTTCCATTATCAAGCTCTGCACGAACTTGGACGCTATGGGTTAGAAAATCTGCTTTGGGATCAATTGCAAGGATTTCCCCAGAAACGGGCAGATCACTGACCCCCTCAATTGTTGCATCAACTTCTTGCCCAAGAACCAATAATTTTCCATAAGATTCTGGAACCGGAAAATCTACGTAAATGGGATTCAAATCAACAATCGTAAGAATTTCTTCGTTTTTCGCAATAAAACTGCCTATGCTAACGTTCTTAAGCCCGACCGTTCCATCAAAAGGTGCGCGAATCTCTGTTTGAGATAAACGCAACTGTGCAACTTCTAATTCTGCTTCATTGACTTTGAGACCCGCAAGGGCTTTATCTCTTGCGGCTGACGTACCAAAATCCTTTTTCAAGAGATACTCAGAGCGATCATATTCAGTCTTGGATAGCTTAACTCTTGCCTCTGCTTCCTTCACTTGAAGGCGATAAACGTCTTCGTCAATTTTTAAAAGAAGCTCATTTTTCTTAACAGCCTGCCCCTGCTTGAAAGAAATCTCTTTAATTTTGCCTTCAACTTCAGCTTTTAAAACAACCAGTTGATGTGCAACCAAAGAACCGTTCATGGTGATGCGACGCGTTATAGTGCCAATTTTTGCTTTTTCTGCTTCGATTAAAACACTTTTGCTTTCCCGCTGAGAAGGGCCAACTTGCTCTGAACTCCACCATTTGTAAACGAGAATAGAACCCAGTGCGACAAAAAAAAGAATTAAAATTTTAATTTCTTTTTTTCCAACCATATTAATTTTCTCGATCATCTTTTTTCGTTAAACCTGAACACATCTAAAAAAAAGAAGAAATTTATCATGCGCAAATTCCATCTCTAAAATTAAGGTTAAAAAACCTTACCACAACAATTTAACCATCTATTTATTAACGTTCTTCTAAGAGACTGTAAAACTAAATATTACAAAATTTTATTTTTCTCTTAAGAAAAAAGATGCGGCACCCCCAGCGCCGCTCCAGAGATATGTTTAGCATTTTATTCTTATTTGGAAAACAGCAAATTTGTTTTCTAACAAATTTTTTATTTTTTTGGAAAAGGCTTCACATCGAGTTCTTTGAGGAGCTGAGCGCCAAGGGTTTTTAATTTGACACAATTTATTTGATAATTAACAGTCGCATTAACATGCAGAGCAGATGTAAGAAAAAAATCATTTATTGCATTTAGGATGTCTAAGAGGCTTCGGGCTCCAATTTCAAATTGTTTCACATAAGAAGATGCAACTTGTTTTTTGTAATCAATCGCCTGTTTAAAGATTTTTTCTTGACGCTCCAACGTTTGGATATCAGACCAAGTTGCTTGAGTTTCTTTCTCCAAATCTAATTTGAGAGAAGAAATTTTCTTTTCAGCTTCTGTAATATTTGCAACCGCACTTTTTTTCTCAAATGCTCGGCTTCCCCCATCAAACAAGTTATAACGCACCATCAAAAGGGCATTTCCTTGAACGCGAGTTCCTTTGGTGCCGCCAGCGTTTTGAGCCCTATTCCCAGAAATTTCGGCATTAATTGTTGGAAAAAATTTAGACTCAACCCCTTTCAAATTAGCCTTGACAGCTTCCCCATCTTTTTTCAAAGCGTTCAAGGTATAGTTATTTTGAAGCACGCCTTGAATAGCTTGATTCAAATTTGACGTCACCAATTTGATCTTAGGATTTTCTAGGTTAGCAGCTTCAACGCCGGTATATTCCTTAAATTCAGCCCGCATTTTAACAAGCTCTCCCTTCACATTTGTAAGGGTAAGGTGAGCGTCTTCTAAGCGAGCTTGGATTTGCAGAAGATCTGCAATGGTAAGGTCCCCAGCATCCACAAGATTTTGGGTTTTCTTTAACATTTTTTGATGAGCTGTAAGATTTTCAACAGCTATTTTATTAAGCTTTTCTAAGCGAAGGATTTGCAAATAAGCCGAAGTCGTTTTAAACGCAATCTCTTGAATCGTGTTTTGATATTGCTCACCCGCCTTTTCAGACAAAAACTCTGCTTTTGAAATGCGAGCTGAAGCATATCCTCCATCATAAATAAGCTGGCGAAGATTTAAGGAAGGAGAAGACTTAAAAGCCTGCAATTCCGCGTGGGTTGGCGTTGTTGTCATGGACGAAACTTTTGTGTCTTCTCGAGTGTATTCAAGACCAAAAGGAACTTCCACGCCAATTTGAGGAGAAAAAGCGGAAGATTCTTGGGCGATCAATGCACGAGAAGATTCCACAGATGCTTTTGCTGCTTGGATTTGCGGAAAATAAGCAATAGCTTTTTCAACAGCTGTCTTTAAAGACATACTGAAAGAAAGATTTATATTCCAAGAAAAAAGAAAAAACGAAATTAAAATAAGTCTAGACACAAGCATCCCCTTTGCTGCTTTTTGCGGTCAATATTAATAAAAATTTTACAATTTCGCTCATACCATAAAAAAATAAATCATATAAATCAATAAATTAATTATTTTTTTTATAGAAAAGAGTTTTACATTGCCAGAAGAGAAAAAAAATAAAGCGCCTCCTTCCGTAGAACCACAAAAAAAACCTTCAAGTAAAGTTGATGTGTTGCTTTTATGTTTGGAGACATTAAGCGAGCTTTTGGAAAGACCCTTTTCAGAATCTGCTTTTAAAGCGGGGCTTCCTAGCCAAGGAGGTTTTGTGACGCCTGATTTGGTCTTGCGCGCCTCATCCAGGGCCGGTTTTTCTTCTAAAATTTTAAAAAAGAGCTTAGAAGATATTTCAACGGTCATGATGCCTTGTATTTTGCTACTTGAAAATAATCAAGCCTGCGTCTTGGTTGGTAAGAAAGATGCATCAACTTATTTGGTTATTTTTCCAGAATATGGAAAAGGCGTTCAAAGCGTCAAAGGTGAAACGCTAGAAAAATCTTATGTAGGCCAAGCGCTTTTTATACGACCTGCTTTTCAGTTTGATACCCGCTGGAGAGAACATCAAAAAGTTTATGGAAAACATTGGTTTTGGGGGGCTTTTGAGCTTTTTAAAGGACTTTACTTGCAAGCCATAACAGCCTCTGTTTTGATCAATTTATTCACCATTGCAACGGTTCTTTTTTCTCTCAACGTTTATGACCGCGTTCTCCCCAACAATGCTTTTGAAACGCTTTTTGTTTTATCCACTGGCATTTTTCTAATTTATATATTTGATTTTATCATTAAAATGCTTCGAGGTTATTTTTTAGATGTGGCAGGGAAAAATTCAGACATCTTAATTTCCAGCAAGCTCTTTGAGCATGTTTTGAATTTAAAAATGTCTTCCAAGCCTATTTCATCTGGCGGCTTTCTCAACACCTTAAAAGAATTTGAGGGCCTTCGAGATTTTTTCTCGTCATCCACCCTCGTTGCCCTTGTAGACCTCCCTTTTTCTCTGCTCTTTTTGGCCACCATATTCTGGATTGGAGGTGGTTTAGGCTGGATTCCTGTGATTGGAACGGTTCTTGTCTTGGTTTGGAGCTTTTTCTCTCAGCCTAGTCTTCAACTTATCGCAAGCCGCTCCTTCCGGGAAGCTATGCAAAAACAAGGCATTTTAGTTGAGGCTGTTCAAGGACTTGAAACCATCAAAACCCTCAATGCAGAAGGTAAATTTCAAAAACTTTGGGAAGATATCGTAAGCAGATCCTCCCAGTCTGCGACAAAGCTTAATTTTTACACCATGCTCAACATGAATTTCACCTTGTTTGTTCAAAATATTGCTTATGTTTCCATCATCATCTATGGGGTATTTATGGTTTCCGAGGGGCATTTGTCTATGGGAGGCATTATCGCTTGTTCTATCCTCTTGTCACGCTCTATGATGCCTCTAGCTCAGGTTATCTCAATTCTTGGGCGTTTTAACCATGTCAGGATCACCCTCAAAGAATTAAACCAAATCATCGAACTTCCTGTTGAACGCCCTGCGGACAAAAATTTTATCCACCGGAGCACATTTCAAGGTGCAATTGAGTTTAATGATGTTAGCTTTGAATACCCAAACCAAGAAATATCAGCCTTACAATCTATTAATTTTAAGATTAAACCCGGAGAAAAAGTTGGGCTTATTGGTCGCGTAGGGTCTGGAAAAACCACTATAGAAAAGCTTATCATCGCCCTTTATTCGCCAAATTCTGGGAGTGTGCTCCTTGATGGGATAGATACGCGGCAGCTGGACCCCAGCGATATTCGTGCGAATGTGGGGTATGTTCCCCAAGACATTTTCCATTTTTTTGGATCTGTGAAAGATAACATCCGCATGGCAGCCCAAGGCGTTAATGATGAAGCGCTTGTTCAAGCTGCGTTTTTGTCAGGGACCCATGAATTCGTGAACCGAAACCCCCAGGGGTATGATATGCCAGTAGGGGAAGGAGGAAACTTTCTTTCAGGCGGTCAACGCCAATCCATCGCCATTGCGAGGGCTTTGGCAGGAGACCCCCCTATCCTTCTGATGGATGAACCAACCGCCATGATGGACCCAGCTTCTGAAGCAATTTTCATTAAAAATATGGAGAAAATTGTTCCCCAAAAAACCTTTTTGATGGTTACCCATCGGATCAATCTTCTGAGTCTTGTTGATCGCGTGCTTGTGTTTGATCAAGGAAAGTTGATTGCCGATGGCCCACGGGACGAAATTCTTGAAAAACTTCAAAAAATGAATGCACTTCCAGCCCAAGAGGAGAAAAATCGTGTCTCAAAAAAATGAAGATTATGAATATCTTCCTCCAACCGTGAAAGCTTTTATGGCCAAGAGCTCTAAAATATCTCTTTGGATGCTTTACGCAACCCTGGCTTTATTGCTGGTTCTTTTGGTATGGGCAGCTTTTTCTGAAGTAGACGAGGTGACAGTTGGCACCGGAAAAGTGGTGCCTTCCAAACATGTGCAAGTGATTGACAACCTAGAAGGGGGAATTTTAAAAGAAATTCTCGTTTCAGAGGGACAAATCGTACAAAAAAACCAAATTTTGCTGCGTCTAGAAAACGTTGCAGCAAAAGAAAAATATCGTGAAAACCAAGAAAATTATATTCGTTTTTTGGCCATGAAAGAGCGCCTCAATGCCCAAATTGAAGGAAAAGCCTACCAACCTTCCCAAGAAGTTGTTACAAAAAATCCAGCAATTGCAACAGAACAAGTCCGCTATTTCAACACCCAAACTGAAAAAATGAATTCTGAAATTGAGATTGCTTCCCATGAAACAGAACAACGTAGACAAGATTTAGAAAACCAAAAAGCCCAGCTTAACAAATTTCAAGCCCAGTACGAGATTACTGAAAAACAAATTGCCATCAAAGAGCCCCTTGCAAAAAAGCAACTGGTTTCTCAAATTGATTTTCTTAACCTAAAACGCGAATTGGAAGAACAAAAAGGGCAAATGAATTCCCTGCGAACCGCTATCCCCAAAGCAGACGCAGCCTTTAAGGAAGCGGAAAAAATCGCAAAACAGATTCGGTTTAAATTTCGCGATGAGCGCTTAGCCGAGCTCAAAGACGTTGAACAAAAACTTCAAGATGTGGAATCTGTCCTTGAAACAGATAAAGATCGCGTGACACGAACGGATATCCGCTCTCCCGTGTATGGCATTGTGAAGCTTCTCAAAACAAAAACCATCGGCGGATCTATAGACCCAAGCGCTGATTTAGTTGAGGTGGTGCCTTTGGATGATCAACTGTTGATTGAGGCGAATATCTTGCCCGCAGATGTTGCTTTTTTAAGACCTGGTTTAGATGCCATGGTTAAAGTGACGGCTTACGATTTTTCCATTTATGGAGGTTTGAAAGCAAAGTTGGAAAATGTGAGCGCAGACTCTATTGTGGATGAAAAAGGCCAGAGTTTTTTCAAAATCCAACTTCGAACTGAAAAAAATTATCTCCAAAAAGATGGTAAAAAAATGCCGATTATTTCAGGGATGCAAGTGACAACCCACGTTTTCACAGGAAAGAAAACAATCTTAACCTATTTACTTAAACCTTTTGTTAAAGCAAAATATGATGCGCTGCGCGAACGTTAGATCTTTTTTATTGGAAATTTATGCCCCTATGCCAAAACCTTGCTGAGTTCAAATCTGCCTCACCCAAGGGGCGTTTGCTGGGGGTTGATGCGGGAAGCAAAACCTTTGGCTTGGCGATATGTGATGAAACCAGGCTTATCGCCTCTCCTTTTCAAACCATCCACCGGAAAAAATGGACCCAAGACAGCCTCATTTTAGCAGATTTTTTCAAAACGTTTTCGCTCCAAGGCTTTGTTGTGGGCTGGCCCTTGAACATGAACGGAAGCCAAGGGCCACGTTGCCACGCCACGTTAGCTTTCGTCAAAAATTTTTTAGCTATCGCAGATTTTCCCTGCTTCTTGTGGGATGAGCGGCTTTCTACCGTTGCCATCACCCGAACCTTGCTTGAGGCTGACATCTCTCGAGAAAAACGGGATAAAGCGGTAGATAAACTAGCCGCCGCCTATATCCTCCAAGGCTTCCTCAACGCTCTTAAGAACTAGGCATCCAAGAAGAAAGCCAGCTAGCTTCTTGTTGTTTATGCCACTCAGGCCTTAAATCCACCCCTTTTAACAGCAAATAGCTATCTGCATACCAGGAGCTTGAAGGGAAGTTGTGTCCCAGGACAGCGGCTATTTTTTGGGCTTCCCCCCTCATGCCAAGGGCAAGATCGCATTCCACCAGACGGTGTAAAGCTTCTGGGACATGGGTGCTGCGGGCATGTTCTACCACAACCTGGCGAAAGCGATTGATGGCTGCCATGTATTGATAATTTTTTTGGTAAAGCCTGCCGATTTCCATCTCTTTAGCCGCGAGGTGATCTAACACAAAATCTCGTTTAAGGCGAGCATCCAGGGCATAGGGGGTTTCAGAAAAACGGTTAATAACCTCATTTAAGGCACCCAATGCAAGAACCGTATTTTTTTGGTCTCTTTTAACCGAACCAATGTCTTGGTAATAGGCAAGGGCTCTCAAATAATAGGCATAGGCCACATGGGGGTGTGTTGGATGAAGAGAGATAAAAAGATCCAGCGTAGAAATGGCTTGATCAAATTTTTGCTGTTTATAGGAAGCATAAGCAGACAAAAGCTGAGCTTTTGCGGCCCAAGCAGAATAAGGATGTTGGCGCTCAACCTCATCAAAGGTAGCAGCCGCTTCTTCAAAATTTTCATTCTGGAAGGATTGATAACCCTCCTGGTAAAGCTCCCCCACAGGGCGCTCAACATAGGGCTTTTCTTGCTTATCACAACCAGCTAAACACAAAACCAATGCCCCCAAAGGCGCAAAAAAAGGCTTCAACGTACGCATACTCAAATCAGCTTTCTCTTTTCAAAACAGTCTAACTTAATTTCTATCTGTTATAAGCTGATGTTTCAAAAACAGCAACAGGCTGAGCTGTAGCAACCCGAAAAGCTGATTTTTTAGAAAAATCTTTAATGCCCCCCAAAGCAGGAAGCGGCACCAATTCCCAAGCATCAACATCAAGCATCAGTTTTTGGAGTAAGAGGTGATTCAGATGATGTCCTGGATAAATCCCCCGCACATGTCCCAAAATAGGCCTTCCGGCCAGGGCTAAGTCTCCTATCATGTCCAACACTTTGTGGCGAGCACATTCATCTGGAAACCTCAGACCTTCTGGATTGAGGACTGTTTCTCCATCCAACACGACGGCATTTTCAAGGCCTCCACCTTTGATAAAACCAGCAGCCTGCATCTGTTGCACTTGCTCCAACAAAGAAAAGGTTCGGGCAGAAGCCACTGTCTCAAAATCATGGGTTTTTGATGTATAATGGAAAAATTGGGTCTTTGCACCCTTCAAAGGAACTTCAAGGCTTGCTTCAAAGTAAGGAGAAGGGGTGATTTCAAGAAAAGCTTTACCTTCTTGAACCCGCACAGGTTTGCGGACGCGAAAAGCCTGCCGAACAGCCGGTTGTCTGCGAAGGCCAACCTTTTGAATGGCTTCAACGAAACCAAGGGAGCTTCCATCCAGGATGGGAAGCTCTTCCCCTTCTACAAAAATTTTTGTATTATCAACACCACAGCCGGCCAAAGCTGCCATTAAGTGCTCAACGGTAGAGATTTTTGCGCCAGTGGCATGGCCTAAGGTGGTGCAAAGCCTTGTATCCACAACAGCGCGCCAGTTGGCTTGAACCTCCACGGCATGTTCCCCTCGCCCAAGGACAAACCGAACGCCTTCGTATTCAAGGGCAGGCGCCAGACGAACCTGAACCTCTTTGCCGGAATGAACCCCAATCCCTGTGCAAGTAATCTGGGAAAGAAGGGTTTGCTGTTGCTGATAAGAAGGAACCGTCATTTACATCATGTTTCATTATTTACGCATTATAATTGTCATTTTAGAAGACAAAAGCCTTGACTACAAATCAATCTTTTTTACAAAAATGTTACATAAGCCGCCGGGCTTTTCCAGGAAATCTGGGTCACAAAATACAACTAGCTTTAAAATTTGGTTTTATGATAAAAATAAAGTTATGGAGAAACAAAAGTCAAATTTAGAGCAACGGTGTCTGGACAAAGGCCTGCGGATGACCGACCAGCGGCGCACCATTCTGGCCATCCTGTCTGAAGCAACAGACCACCCAGATGTGGAGCAGGTTTATCAACGGGCCTTTAAGCTGGACCCCCGGATCAGCATTGCCACAGTATACCGCACCCTTCGCCTTTTGGAAGAGATGGATATCCTAGAAAGCCATGATTTTCGAGAGGGTAAATTGCGCTATGAGGAAGCTTCATCCCAGCATCACGATCACCTCATCAACATGAAAACAGGTGAAATCATTGAATTTCAGGATGAAGCCATTGAAGCCTTGCAAAAAGAGGTCGCGCTACGTTTGGGCTATAAGTTGATTGATCACCGTTTAGAGCTTTACGCGGTTCCCTTGGAAAAGCCACCTCGGCAAGATCCGTGATGAACGAAGGATTTTTTTGATGACCCCTCCCCTTTCACAAGCTGTTGCAACACCACTGGCTCCTTTGCGGAAGCTTTATATGAAGACTTACGGTTGCCAGATGAATGTCTATGATTCCCAGCGGATGGCAGAAACCCTTGCGCCTTTAGGGTATACCCTGGTGGAATCCCCCGATGGGTCGGATATGATCATCTTAAACACCTGTCATATTCGAGAAAAAGCTGAAGAAAAACTGTTTTCAGACCTGGGGCGCCTGAAGCCTCATAAAACAGAGAACCAAAAGCTGATTCTGGCAGTGGCTGGATGTGTTGCCCAGGCCCAAGGCGAAGAAATCTTCCGCCGCGCCCCTTATGTGGATATGGTGTTTGGCCCCCAAACCTATCACCAGCTCCCTGAGATGCTTGCCCAAGCGATCCGCTCTTTGGAAAAAGAAACCCAAGGCCCCGGGCGTGGGGTGGTTAACCTTGATTTTCCTGCAGAGTCTAAATTTGATTTTTTGCCCGAACCCAAAGCCTCTGGCCCCACTGCCTTTCTCGCCATCCAAGAAGGGTGCGATAAATTTTGCACCTTTTGCGTTGTGCCCTATACCCGGGGGGCAGAATATTCAAGACCTGCTGCCCAAATTTTGGCAGAAGCCAAACAATTGATCGCGGGGGGCGCCCAGGAGCTGACCCTCTTAGGGCAAAATGTGAATGCCTACCACGGAGATTCTCCCTGTGGAAAACAAACCTGGAGCTTGGGGCGCCTGTTTTATGCCTTGGCAGAGCTTCCTGGCCTGAAGCGTATCCGATATATGACGTCTCACCCCCGGGACATGCATGACGAGCTGGTTAAAGCCCACGGGGACATTCCTGCTTTAATGCCCTTCATCCACCTGCCGGTACAATCAGGATCTTCCTCGGTTTTAAAACGGATGAATCGCCGCCATGGCGTTGAGATGTATGAAACATGGATTCAAACATTGAGAGATGCCCGCCCAGATATGGCCTTTTCTTCCGACTTCATTGTGGGCTTCCCGGGGGAAACCGATGCGGATTTTGAGCAAACCCTTACCCTCGTTCGAAAGGTTGGCTATGCCCAGGCTTACTCTTTCAAATATAGCCCTCGCCCGGGAACGCCAGGTGCTCTTTATGAAGATCAAATACCGGAGACGGTGAAAGATCAACGCTTGCAGGTGCTCCAGGCGCTGCTAGGTGAGCAACAGCTTTCTTATAACCAAGCCATGGTGGGCTCAACGCTTCCTGTGCTTTTTGAGCGCAAAGGAAAAAAGGCCGGCCAGTGGATGGGCAAAAGCCCCTACATGCAATCTGTTTATGTTGAAACGTCCGAAAATTTAATGGGAACCCTTGGGTCAGTTTCTATTCTCAATGGCTTCGCCAGCAGCCTTTCAGGACAGTTGGTGTAAACCCCTCAGATCAGGGGAGCGAAACGCAAAAGGCTTACGAGTGCAAGGGTCATGGATAGCTTTGTTTATGGAGAAAACTGCCTCATGAAACTTCGCAACACCTCGCACGTTCGCGCCCCACTCCCCTTTCTGGACAGTAAACGTGAACGCCAGGCTTAATCGTCGCCTTCGTCAGCATCCTCCCACAGCGTGCTTAAGGTCAGCCAAAGGGACAACCCCAAGAAAAATAAACAGTCAGCCGCCTCCAAACGCATCTCTCCTTCCCTTGGAGGGAAGAAAAAGTGTCGAAGGCGTGAAAGTTTAAGTTGCGCGAGAAAAGAAAAATCGTTTAACATCTTGTTTAGCCTTAAATGACTCGTGTAAGTCGTTAAAGGTTAGCGGCATCGGGGAGTTGGTGCTCCCTGGTGTCGCGCATTTGCCCCTGAAACGTTTGCTCCAGAGACGCGAAACAAGCTCAGCAGGTTTTGTGAAAAAAAGCAGGTGCCTCCAAGCTTTTCAAGCACTTACCAGCCAAACTTAACCCTCAACCTAACAAATTTTGTCTTTAAGATCAATCAATTTTATTTTGAATTAAAACGATTTTTTTCCTTTTCATCTGTTGGATGAGCCTGCTGGAAGCAGAAGGCGTTGATATTTTTTATGGACCATAATATTGACAAATAGAACAAAAAATATATATTAAGGAAATATTGTTAACCAAAATAGGTAATTAACTTCATGAAACTCTCTCGTAAGTCTTTTTTGTATCTCTGTTCTTTTTTCAGCCTGTTGGGGGCGGCTTCGGCGATGCCAGGATCAGATGAGGAAAACAAGCGTGAAACGTCAAACCTGGCACCTGCTGTCGCTCATTTTGACGCAAAAGACGCGCTTCCTTTGGACATGTGGGCTCAAATATTTAAACACCTCACCCCCCAAGACAAGCTGCGCCTTATGCGGGTTAATCAATCTTTTCGTTCCTTGATGCCACAGTTCATCACAGATTTTATCACAAAGCCGCAGAATTCTGAAGGAGGAGGGTTTTTGACCCGAGAAGCTTACGCTTGGCTTGCCACTTTCCCTAACCTTACCTCATTTAAATTGACTAAAAATTTTCTTACAAGGGATGAGACCCATTTAAGGCTTCCAGCACTTCAAACTTTTTTGAGCCAAAGCAACCTTAAAAAATTAGATCTAAGTGGCAATATTATTAGTAATGACCCCAACGAAGGCACCTTAGAACATCCCGTTGTAGATTTGATGCAAAGCCTTCCTGAGAGCATTGAAATGCTTGATCTAAGTGATAATTACTTTTCCAATCATTGTAAGAGTGAGCTGGAAGGGATGGAATTTTTGGTCCCCCTTGCTCAAAAACCAAATCTGAAGATTTTGAATCTTTCCAGAATAGGTAACGTTGACCTTGGTTTAAACCCAAGGGACTTTGATTCATTAAAAAATACCTCTATAGAGAAACTTAACCTCGAAAGAACACTTACTACAGACGCGTCTGTTGAAGCTTTCATCACACATGCACCTGAAATGGCACTGACCGATCTTTATGTGAGCAACAACATGTCCATTACTGAAGCGTTTAAAGAAACCTATGCTGGGCGTCCTGAAGTGTTAAACAAGCACGGCGACCAGTTTAGGGTGCATTTTGAACCAGCTTCTTAAGCTAATCAAAGGGGCAGCCAAAGGCGCGCCCCTTTCCTACCCCAGCTTTCCCATCAACGTGGCCACATCCCCCATGCGGTTTGAAAAGCCCCATTCGTTATCATACCAGCTTAAAACCCTGCAAAAAACCCCGTCAACGACTTGGGTTTGGGTGGTGTCAAAAATAGAGCTGGCCGGGTTATGGTTAAAATCCGTTGAAACAAGGGGCAATGCGTTGATGGCCAGAATGCCGGCAAGGTCTCCCGCGGCGGCTTCTTCAAGGTGCCCATTGATTTGTGAAGGTGTTGTGGGATGAGAAGCAACGAAAGTGAGGTCAACCAAAGAAACATTGGGAACCGGCACGCGGATGGCTGTGCCATCTAACTTCCCCTGCAGTTCTGGAATCACCAGCCCCACGGCTTTTGCTGCCCCTGTGGTGGAGGGGATCATGGAAAGCGCTGCGGCCCGTGCCCGTCGCGGATCAGGATGATGCATATCAACCAAGCTCTGGTCTCCTGTATAGGCATGGATCGTTGTCATATAGCCGTGCACCAACCCCACGGTTTTTTGCAAGACCGACACAACGGGCGCCAAGCAATTGGTGGTGCAAGATGCATTTGAGACAATGCGATCGCTGGGCTTGAGGGTTTTATGGTTCACCCCAAACACAACGGTTTTGTCCACATTTTCTGCTGGGGCGGAAATGAGCACTTTCTTGGCCCCTGCCCGCAGATGTGCTTCTGCCTTTTCCCGGCTTGTGAAGCGGCCTGAGCATTCTAAAACGACATCAACCTGCGCCTCTCCCCAGGGAAGCTTCTCTGGGTTTGGCTCTGACACAATCTTGATCTTCTGGGATGGCGTTTGAAGGTAGGTTGCCGCGCTTTCTTTGTGAAGGCTGGCGGTCAACGGCAAGCCCCCGTGAACAGAATCATATTGAAAAAGGTGCAGGCTGCTTTCAGGAGAGCCCAAATCATTAAGGGCAACCACTTCAATTTCCTGGTGCTGTTTTTCTAAAAGCGCCCGCAAGACCAACCGGCCGATGCGCCCAAATCCGTTGATTGCAACGCGAACTGACATCCGTTTTTTCTCCGTTTTTTTTTCTTAAATCCCTGTGGGATTATAACGAAACGCAGATCAATTGGCCAGCCCGCCTTACCAAATTTTCTTAAAACTTTATTTTTCTTTGTATAGATCCAGGTAATTTTTAAGAGAGACCGCCAGGTTGGGGGCTAGATTTGCCGCTTCCAAAGCATCGTGAAATTTTTGGAGCAAAGCAAAAGCTTCTGGGGTTGGCTTGTCTCTGTAATCACGACTATAAGTAAAAATCTTGCTCACATCTATCTTTTTCGCTTGGATACCTTGGAAGCAATGCCCTAAAAACGTCTCAAGGTCTTTGTGCCAAACAGGAGCTGTTTCTTTTGTATAATACGCTCCACCGGGCATGATATTATCCATGTTGTCTTTAAAAATGGTTCTCAAACCGGCAGGAGATACCCAATCTGTATAGTGATGTGTTTCCGCAAACCAATTGAAAACAGAAAGATAGGCAAAATTGCTTCTAAGCACTTGATTTGTAACATTCTCTAAAGTAACCATCTTGTCCCCCAGCATCTTCTCAGCAATTGACAAAGATAGTTCGCGTTTATCAGCATTTTCAGGATACTGGCTTAAGAAATTTTTGTGGCTATCGTTAAAAAGAGAAAACAAGAAATTGTTATAAAATTCTTCAGAAACGTCATGTTTTTTAAGAGCGTCTAAAACTTGTTTTACCATGTCAATATTTGTTTTTCCCAAACCATAGGCCAATGCACTCGCCTTTTTTATGTTTAATGTTCGCTTTTCTGAAGCATTTAAAAGCTGCACCAGCAAACTCCATTCTTTCTTCTCAAACAGATCATCTAAAAGGGTGGTGGTGAAAACTCCTATAGGGCTATGATGCTCATCCACCGCGGTATCAAAGGCATCTGGATAGGTTTTCACAAAATTGATGAGCTCTTGGGTATTGTTTGTCTCCATCCAAGACTTCACAACCTGGGCTTTGGGGCGATAGCTTACAGCGCCAGGGTTTTCTTTTTCAAATGTTTGAAGGGCTTTGGGTGCTTCCAATTGACCTTTAAATTTGAATTCGTTGAGACCTTGTTTGAAGGCTGGTACCAGTGCTTGTTTCACAAACGCAATCAACTGATCTTTATAAACTTTCTTTTGTTCTGGGGTTCTTTGATCATTGAGATCATAGACATAGGTTGTAAAATTATACCCCTTCGAAACAATGTCTGAAAAAGGCAAGAAGCGCAGCTGCATGAAATTGGCGTTGGGACGTGGCTCGGCCTTCTCTTTTACCGTCATTTGAGCCTTGCCCAAAACATTGTTTTCAAAAAAATAAGGGTCTTGGCGCAGCTGATAGAGGATGTTAGACGGTGCAGAAAGCGCTTTACCTCCATCGGGAATAGCATGTTGTAACGGGCGGTTACCATCGGAAACATAAGCGACTTGGTCAATCACCGCAGGGTCCACAAACATTTGAAGCAAACGACCATTTTTGGGCGTGAGGCCTGCTTCCTTCATTTCATGATAGTGATTTTTCAGGTTTTCCATGGCTTCTTTTGAAATGCCGAGGGAACGAAACGCAGACTCAAGTGCGTCTGCCCCGCCTGAAAATGTGTGGGAAAAATCTGTAAGCCAATAGCGCAGGGTATATTCAAGGTCTACATTATTATTGAAGAAAAGCCCTGGATTTACAGATAACATCACATTTTTATACTGATCATATTGATAGTCTTTTCCTTTGTTATCAGCATACTCAAAGAGGTGCTGAAGCGTATAGATGTCTTGCTTCGCAAACCCTTCGTCCCAAATGCCTCCTACATTGACAGCTCCGGGATTTCCTGAAAGCTCTGCTCGAAGCACACTTAAAACATCATGGAAAAAAGCGTTGATATGGTTCAAGGCATGGTACAAGACATAATCTTTTTTATGCTTTTGTTCTTGCTCAAGTACCTTTTTAATTTGTGACACCATTTTCTCATCAATTTTTTTAAAAAAGTTGAGCTGTCGGTGATTGAGGGAGCCCCCCTTATCTTCCTCCGGAATTCCATCCATGGCGTATTCTTCCAAGAAATCCTTAAGAACAGCTTGAAAGCTGAGCTGATTCCCATCCAGGTATTTTCTATCTTTTGTAAGGGTTGCCATCAACAAGCGCATGTGAGCCTCACTGGCAGTGAAGGGCAAATTTTCTGGGCTTGATGTTTTTTGATTGCGGTGAATTAAGCGATCTTTACCTGTTTCTTCATCTTTAGCTAGGGTGTATTGTTCCCCCGTTCCACCTTTGATGCCAAGCTCTGTTCGTTGGTTCGATGAAGGTTCCTTCCCAAACTTTTGGTTAAGGGAATCTGTCAACTCTTTTTTACGAAGCAGGTCCGTCTCTACAGGCTTGCCCTGTAACCAACGCAGCCAACCGATTTTGTTTTCCTCCTTTTTCTCGTTTTCATGCATCTTGAGCATATCTCGGAAGGGGCTAAAGAGCTTGATGTCATAATCTGCTGTCGGCGTGATAGAAAATTCTTTATGGCTTGGGTCAAAAGCAAAAATATTTTGATTCGTCCCATCAATGCGGATGGGTTTGCCCTCTGTAACAGCCTCGTAAACAGCTTTGATGGGCACCAATGCAAAAGCAACAGATTCTCCGCCCCCGTGAAGCTTTTTCCCATTTTTAGCAGCTTCCATCAAAGCCTGGGCTGTGATTGGAGAGACTTCTTTAAAAAAGAGCCGGTAATTAACATCTAAATCCCCCAAAACTTTGTGGTCTGTTTTGCTTGTGTATGAGATAGAACTTCTGCGGGATAAATTTTCAAAATTTTTACCCAAATCTTCTGCATTGAATTTAAACACATAGCCCATCTCTTCCATGGTTTCACGAATTGCCGCATCAGCAAAATTTTCTCCTGAATCTACAAACCCACCTGGATTTGCAAAGGACCCTGCTTCGTTACCAAATTTCCGCATCCCTAAAATGGCGCAATATTCATTAGGACTCTGAGGACAAGGTGTGTACAAAAAAATGCCCGCAGCCTTAACTCCTGTTGCATACAAAGCGTCTGCATTTAAAAGCACAAGGGCCAGAATCCATAAACGAAACTTAGATGGATGAAATTTTGACATGCTTTTTCCCTCATAAATATCTTTAATTACAAATCATTATCAGAATATCTCCAATTTATTAATATTTTTTAAATATATTTTTGACAGAAAGGGTTATTGATGAATTTAACTAAAAATTAAGCTTTTTAGCTAATTCATTTTCTTTGTAAAAGCTTTGTAATCTCTGCTGAAAAAAAACTCCCTAGACAAGTGACGCTTTTTTTTCTAAGGTTCTGTTCTAGAAGGTGTTTATGGCCTCTCGCCCGGATAGCTCAGTTGGTAGAGCAATGGACTGAAAATCCATGTGTCACTGGTTCAATTCCAGTTCCGGGCACCACCGTTTTCTGCCAAAATTTTTTCATAATTTCGGCGGTTGCTTTTTTGAGTTGCCTGTTCCTAAATTTTTTATCATTAATGCTAAATTAACCTTACCCGCATCCAGGGTTAGTTCTTGAAAGTCGTATGTCAGCTTTCCAGATACCTCAACTTCAACGTCAACATTATCTCTTTCCCTGATGCTTGAATTGATGTATCTAACAGCACCACCGTTGACCAATCTTGCATTTAACTTTTCCACATAGGTTTTTTCCAGCACAAGGGAGCTCACTTCCCCCATAACACTCGCATCAATTGTTGTGATGCTTGAATTAACTAATTTGCAGGGTTGATTAGCAAGAAGATGGAGCGTCCCTTTAAAATGCTTTTCAAATTGGGCAACTATGGGAAAACTAGTTGCTGCCAATTCAAATTCATCAGCAGAGCTTGGCAAGTGAACGTGGAAAATAGCATTGGCGGCCTCTTTTTTTTCGATCTCCACACGATCAGACGCTATAAGTTTTGATTGTTCAACCGACAAAGCTTGAGCTTGTTGAGAAAATGGGCCAAACGAAGCGCTTCTATAGAGTATAGCTGTTTTTTGTGAACTATTTTTCAACTTGATGCCACTTGCGTCTATGTTTAAACGGCTTTGTTGGTCAGATGGTTTATAGTAAATCACATTGATCAAGTTAGCCAATTCATCAGAAATGCCTTCATATTCGAGCCGTAGCTCTTTTGAAGCCGAAGGTTTTATGTAAATTTTCCCAAAAAGCCCTTGGATTTTAATTTTTTTTGGCTTAAGAGGGCAGCTCTTTTTTTTTGAAAATTCCTCGAGGGAAGATTCACTGCTGATAAGAGGTTGGATTACGAGGCCTCCCCTACAAGATGAAACGAAACAAACGAATAGAAAAAAAAAAATTCTCAAGTAGTTTTTGTTCATGTTCCACAACTTTCTGAAAAAAATAAATCATTAATTCAATGCATTGTGCCACAAAAATTAACAATTTTTGATTAAATTTTCAAACAATCCAGTTGAAAATTTAAATAAAATGAAAAAAATGATTTTTTAAAAAAAAGTTCACACCTGTTTTAAAAATATGCTATAAGGTGCTCTATGTGTTCCCCGGTAGCTCAGTCGGTAGAGCAAGTGGCTGTTAACCACTGGGTCGGCGGTTCGAGTCCGTCCCGGGGAGCCAATTAGGCGTTGGGTACATAAAAAAAGTAGCTGGAAGGCTTTTTTCTCATTCATTTCCAGATTCAAAATATCAAACTTTTTTCTGCTTTTAAAAGGCTATGGCCTTTTCTTTGGCCGGCTTCTGATGTGCCTATCCGTTTGCGGGTTGTGGCGAGTTTTTTGTGTTTGATCTTTGCAAAGCTGTTTCTAACGTTTGTTCCTTTTGTTTATAAAATGGTTGTGGATGCGCTCCAAGGTGGGGCTCAGCAATCGCTGATTTTTGGGGTGATGGGGCTGATTTTATCTTATGGTGCGCTGCGCATGTCGGCCTCGTTCTTTTCGGAAGTGCGAGACGCTCTTTTTGCTCGGGTTGAACAACAAGCCATTCGCCACGTTGCATTATCCATTTTTGAGCACCTTCATGGATTAAGCTTATCCTTTCATTTAAACCGTAAAACCGGCAACTTAAGCCGTGGAATTGAACGAGGCATCAAGAGTATTGAAGCGTTTTTCCGTTTTCTCGTGTTCAATATTTTCCCTACATTCTTAGAAATTTTTTTGGCGTGCTTGGTGCTTTTTGCGTTTTATCCATTCGTTTTTGGGTTTTTGACTCTGCTTACCTTAATTGTCTATACCTCTTTTACCTTGGTTGTTTCAGAATGGCGAACCCCTTTAGTTAAAGAAAGTAATCGCATTGATGGCGAACTTAGCGGAAAATCCCTGGACAGCCTGTTGAATTATGCAACGGTTAAATATTTTGGGAACGAAGTCTATGAAGCTGAATCTTTCCATAATTCTCTTAAACAATATGAAAATTCTGCTGTCAACGTTCGGCTGAGTTTAGCATTCTTAAATTTTGGCCAAGCCGTTATCATCACCTTGGGCTTGAGCCTCGTAATGTTTTTTGGGTCCAAAGCTGTTATGGCCCAAACAATCTCTTTGGGAGATTTTGTTTTAGTGAACGCCTATTTATTACAAATTTACATTCCTCTTAACGTGCTGGGGTTTGCCTATAGAGAGCTGAAGCTTGCCCTGCTTAACATGGAAGAAATGTTTGCATTACTAGATTTAAGAGAAAAAATTGAAGATGCGCCGGGTGCATTGGATGCGCCTGATGGCAAGGGCGAAATCATGTTTGATAAGGTTTCTTTCTCTTATTCTTCCAAGCGCCGTATCCTTCAAGAGGTTTCTTTCGTTTTATCTCCTGGAAAAACCCTTGCGATTGTGGGCCCAAGCGGATCAGGTAAATCCACCATCCTCCATTTGCTTTTTCGATTTTTTGACCCCATCTCTGGTGAGGTTCGTTTGGATGGAACGGATATCCGAACCCTAACCCAAGCAAGCGTAAGGCGAAGGCTTGCCATTGTTCCCCAGGACACGATTCTTTTCAATGACACGCTTTTTTATAACATTGCTTACGGTCATTTAGCAGCCTCCCCCGAAGCAGTCTACGATGCGGCGCGACAAGCCCATATCCATGATTTTATTATGGAGCTTCCGGAGCAATACCAAACCATTGTGGGCGAGCGAGGGCTCAAGCTTTCAGGGGGAGAAAAGCAGCGGGTTGCCATTGCAAGGGCGATCCTTAAACAAGCCAACATTTTTATTTTTGACGAAGCCACGTCGTCCCTAGATACGAAAACAGAAAAAATGATTCAAGAAAACTTGCGTGAAATTGCGGCAAAGTATACAACGTTAGTGATAGCACACCGCTTATCAACCGTTGTGGATGCCGATGAGATCCTTGTCTTAAACCGGGGTTGTGTTTCGGAAAGAGGTACCCATCAACAGCTTCTGTCCCAAGGGGGCGTTTATGCTGCACTGTGGGAAAAGCAACAACGCCAAACAGAGGGGGTAAAGTCATGAAAGCCCAATCAGAAAAAATAACCCTAAAAAGCTTTATATGCTTATTTTTTTGTTTTTGGTTTTTTTTAGGTGGAGGCGTGCAGATAGCTTTTTCTGACGCTGGGCCTCCCCGCATTGTCGTAACCCTAAAACCCCTTCACAGCTGGGTTGCATTTTTGATGCAAGGACGAGGTTATCCTTTATTATTGCTGAAACGAAAAGGGTCACCCCATACGGCCTCCCTTAATCCTAAAGATGTGTTTTATCTTAAAAAGGCAGATTGTGTGGTTTGGTTTGGCCCCTCAGTTGAAGCCGGGGTTGCGAAAAGCATTCAATCCCTTGATCCTGAAAAGGTCATCACCCTCCAAAATGAGCCAACCTTTGACTGGCTCAGAATCCGGGAATATCTGAACCCTATTTCAGCCAAGCACGCACACCATCACGCCATTGGCCCAGATGGACATATCTGGCTAGACCCTGTTCGGGCTCAAAAAATTGTTCAATTTTTAGCAGCCAAGCTGATCGAACTAGACCCTAAGTTTTCTAAAACCTACCAGGCTAATTTAAAAACATTAGAACAGCGCCTTGTTAACCTGCATGAAGAATTAACACATCAGCTTGAGCCTTTTAAAGAACAGCCGTTTATCGTGTTTCATGATGCTTATCAATATTTCGAAGACCGTTACCAGCTTAAAACCTTAGATGTCATGCTTGCTTCCCCAGAATCTCCTCTAAAACCCAGAGAGTTTGGTCATGTGCTTGAATTATTATCAAAAAATCCAGATCTATGCGTTTTTCTGGAACCCCAGTTTGAGGCGAGCCGTTTGCGGATTTTCCTGGATTCCCATAAAATTCATACAGGTCGATTGGACCCTTTGGGAAATCAAATTACGGCTGGACCTTTCTTTTATGAAGAACTCATGCGTCGGCTGGCGAAGGATTTTAAAAAATGTCTGGTAAAAATAGAAAAGAAAAACCGGCGGCGCTAGCCTATCAGGCGTTGCATTTTGTGGCGTGTGAGAACATTCCAGAAACACAAGACGTATTTCGCCAATTTGTTGGAACCTATGGTCAAGCTGCCCCCGAAGACGCAGATGCTTTTGTTGTTCTGGGGGGAGATGGGTTCATGCTGCGCACCCTCCATCAATTTTTGCATTATGAAAAACCTTTTTATGGCATCAACTATGGCAGCGTTGGCTTTTTAATGAACAGCCCCTGCCTTGTGGGTGAGATTTTTGAGCGGTTGGGCCGAGGGCACCGAACCCATGTTAATTTGCTGAAAATGCAGGCAACGACGCTTTCTGGTACAAAGCATGAAGCCTGGGCGTTTAACGAAATTTCTCTTCTGAGAGAGACGTATCAAGCTGCAAAAATCTCTATTTCTGTTAATGGAAAAACCCGACTTCAAGAGCTCATTTGTGATGGTGTCCTCGTTTCAACGCCAGCAGGAAGCACGGCGTATAATTTTTCAGCCCATGGTCCCATCTTACCCATTGGTTCACGTTTGCTCGCTTTAACGCCTATCAGCGCTTTTCGACCCAGGCGTTGGAGGGGAGCGATTCTGCCCCATGACGTTGTTATAACCCTAGAAGTTCTGGACTCTATCAAGCGCCCTGTCAGCGTTGTTGCAGATGATCAAGAGATTCGGCAGGTCAAATCAGTTTCAATTTTTGAAGATGAAAAAGTGAGCGTTCTTTTGCTGTTTGACGCCCAACACAATTTAGAAGAGCGCATTTTGGCGGAGCAATTCTATGCAGTCTAGCGAGAAAAAGTGGATTAAAAACGGACAAATAAGAGACCCAAGAGGGAGAAAAATTTTCAGCTCATTAACTCCATCTGCTTTGCTTGACATGCTTGATGCTTCTGCAAACTTTACGTGGATGCTGGTTTTTATAACATGGACGCTAGGATTAGCGCTTGCTTTGGTCATCTCCCCCCCTGATTATCAACAGGGGCAAGCGATGCGCATGCTCTACATTCATGTGCCAGCCTCTTGGGGAGCCTTAGCTGTCTACACCCTTATGGCTTTGGGAAGTGGTATTTTCTTAATTTGGCGGGCGCCGGTGGGAGATTTAATCGCCAACGCTGCTGCCCCCATCGGTGCAGTGTTTACTCTGATCAGCCTGGTCACAGGCATCCTGTGGGGCAAACCCATGTGGGGCACCTGGTGGGTTTGGGACGCACGCCTAACGTCTATGCTGGTTTTATTGCTTCTCTACGGTGGTTATCTCGGGCTCCGGCATGTCTTTGATGACCCTTTTCAAGCCCAAAAGCCTGCGGCTTACCTGGCCATCTTTGGCTGGCTTAATGTGCCTATTATTAAAGGATCTGTGTACTGGTGGACCACGCTTCATCAGCCAGCTTCCATTTTCCGAACCAAGGGCCCTGCCCTCCACCCAGAGATGTTGCTTCCCCTTGGGGTCATGCTGTTAGCATGGATTGCTTTGTTTTTCGGGCTTTTCCGCTATAGTTTGCGAGGGGTGTTTATGGAATCTAAATTGTTAGCACGGCTGACCAAGAGCAGTATGGCTGATCTTTTGTAATATAGCTGACTCTTTATAATCTGATTACATCATTATTCGTCGCTTACCTAGATTTACTAGGCCGCGTTCCTCATAACTCGTACTCAAATTAAAATAGCCCAGCTATACCAAGTCTCATGTTTAACTGAGACTTGGTATAATTTTGCTATATAAATTGCGCTTGTCGCTTTTTAAGTCTATTAAACTCTGCTTCTTGCGCCTATGTTCAATTTAAAATCGTTTCGCTATACGAGATGTAAATCTGGCTTATTCAAAGATTTCCCGCGGCTTCTTCCTAACCCATTGCTTTTTGCAAGATTGCTGCGAGTTTTAGCATAATTAGGGGCAACCATCGGATAATCTGCAGGCAATGACCAACGTTCGCGATATTGCTCTGGGGTCATGTTATAGACAGTTTTCAGATGGCGCTTCAGCATTTTCAGACGCTTTCCATCTTCCAAACAAACGATATAGTCTTCGGTAATGGATTTTTTAATAGAAACGACAGGGTCTGGACGTTCGCTTAAAAATCGATGCTGCCCACCTAAGCTAGTTAACGTCGTATAAACTTGGTTAATAAGCGCAGGAACTTCTGCCGCTTCTAGACTGTTATTAGATAAATACGCAGAGACAACATCGCTGACAAGATGAAGAACCTCACCAGTCGATGTTTTCGGTAACGAAAAATCAGAATTTATTTCATGTTCCATCATTGTACCCATACCATAATTAATTGTTTTTTCTAATTATTTCTATAAAACGTTTTTTCAGAATTTCAAAGAAAAAAAAATTTTTTTTTCGTTTTTCTATTTAAAAACAAACTATTATCAGAAAAAATCTAGAAAAAATAACGCATCCTATAGCATTACCCCCTTTCAAGAAAAAATGAGAGAAGCTTCAGAATTATCCCTTGACGGAAATCTAAGAACGTGAAATCTTTTGAGCCACTATCTCTTTAGGGGGTGTAGCTCAGTTGGTTAGAGCGCCGGCCTGTCACGCCGGAGGTCGCGGGTTCGAGTCCCGTCACTCCCGCCACGATATCTGCTTATTTCTTTGTTTTTTCGAGAAAACAGGTTATTTTTTTTTGTACTATTTTTTTCTTTTTGCCATGTGTTCCGGCTTTTGAGAAGAGTTCATTTTCTTTTTACGTTTTTCGGTGTACAAAAAGGAAAATAGTATAAACATATAAGCGATAGCAGGAAGGACAAGCAATGTCTGAGTGGTTTAATGTTCCCATGCTGACTTTGTTGAAAGAATATCTACCTATTCTTCTTTTTTTCGGGTTATCCTTTTTAATAGGCTGTTTTTTAATAGTTGTTTCCCTTATCAGGGGTGTCCACCGACCAGATTGCGAAAAATTATCTGTCTATGAATGTGGATTCCAGGCTTTCGGGGATTCTCGCATGAAATTTGACGTACGTTTTTACCTCGTTGCTATTTTATTCATTATTTTTGACCTTGAGGTAGCCTTCCTTTTTCCTTGGGCCATTGCTTTTAAGGGAATCGGGGTTTTTGGGTTTGTCTCTATGCTTATGTTTTTAGGCGTTCTCACCATTGGGTTCATCTATGAATGGCGAAAAGGGGCCCTTGATTGGGAATGAAAAGCTTTTTTTTTAAATTTTTACCCTTTCAAAAGGAGTTAGCGGCACATGTCTAATCTTCAACATCCTCACCCAGGCCTTGAGCGGATTGCCATAGATCCTCATGCTACCCCTGACCAATTGCTCCAAAGCATGAATGAAAATTTAAGCTCTCGAGGATTTTTATTAACGCAAGTTGATAAAGTGGTGGCTTGGGCTCAAACCGGCTCTTTATGGCCAATGACCTTTGGCCTTGCCTGTTGCGCTGTTGAGATGATGCATACCGCCGCATCTAGGTATGACCTAGATCGATTAGGTCTGGTGTTTAGGCCCAGCCCACGACAATCCGATTTGATGATTGTGGCGGGAACTCTCACCCACAAAATGGCCCCTGCTTTGAGGAAGGTTTATGATCAAATGGCAGAGCCCCGCTGGGTTCTTTCCATGGGATCTTGTGCCAATGGAGGTGGATATTACCACTATTCTTACGCAGTCGTGCGTGGGTGTGACCGCATTGTCCCAGTGGACATGTATGTACCAGGTTGCCCCCCTACTGCAGAAGCCCTTTTGTATGGCATTATGGAACTTCAACGAAAAATTAAACGGGAAAAAGTGTACCGCTATGTATGTTGAAGGAATTTCTAAGCTATATATTTTGCATAATGGTAAAATAAAATTAAAAATGAGTCAAATTAAGGAAGCGTTAGAGGCTTTTTGAGATTATATAATGGACGTAATAAAAACACGAATAGACACAATTAAGTTAACGATCCAGATTAGAACAGGAAATGGAAAATAATCGTGGGAAACCCTAATCTTGAGACAAAGATTGAACTTTTAAAACAGCACCTTCATTCGAATCTGTTGAGGTGTTCTTTTGAACTGGAAGAGCTTACCCTGTGCGTTCAACCCCATGCGCTGATGGATCTTTTGACTTTTCTGAAAGAGCATGCAGCTCTTTATTTTACTCAGCTCACGGATATCTGCGGAGTTGATTATCTGTTTATGGGCCGCTCCCCTCGATTTGAAGTCGTTTACCACCTCCTAAGCCTTAAGCATAACACCCGCCTTCGTCTCAAACTTGCTGTGGATGAAGGTGACAGTGTTCCCTCTGCCACATCCATTTATCCTTGTGCGGGGTGGTTTGAGCGAGAAGTGTTTGATCTGTTCGGCATTCCTTTCTCTGGTCACCCAGATTTACGCCGCATTTTGACGGATTATGGATTTGAGGGGCACCCTTTACGCAAAGATTTCCCCCTCACAGGCCATGTTGAAACAACCTATGATCTCGAACAGAAAAAAGTGGTTTATAAAAAAGTGGAGCTGCCCCAAGCTTTTCGCACCTTCGATACCCTGAGTCCTTGGGAAGGCATGGGGCAAATTTTGGAAAAAAATCGAAAAACGGACGAAACTGCACCAAGCCCTCTCCGGAATAAGGGAAAGATTTAGGCAATGGCACAGCAAAAAGAAACCATCCAAAATTATATGATTAACTTTGGACCCCAGCATCCTGCTGCCCACGGTGTGCTGCGCCTCATTTTAGAACTTGACGGTGAGATTATCGAACGGTCGGACCCCCACATCGGGTTGTTGCACCGGGGAACCGAAAAACTGATTGAGTACAAAACGTACCTGCAAGCAGTGCCTTATTTTGATCGCCTTGATTATGTTGCACCCATGTGCCAAGAACACGCGTTTGCCCTGGCCGTTGAAAAATTGTTGGGCATTACGCCGCCTGAGCGTGGTCAATATATCCGAGTCTTGTTTGCAGAGCTGACCCGGCTGTTAAACCACATCTTGAACATCACCACCATGGCATTGGATGTGGGTGCCATGACCCCGCTGTTGTGGGGTTTTGAAGAGCGGGAAAAACTCTTAGAATTTTATGAGCGCGTTTCAGGGGCTCGCTTCCACGCGGCCTATTTCCGACCAGGTGGTGTGCATTTAGATCTACCAGCAGGTCTGCTGGAGGATATTGCGGCTTTTGCGGAACGCTTTCCCAAGCTGATTGACGATATGGAAGAGCTGCTCACAGAAAACCGCATCTTTAAACAAAGAACCGTTGATATTGGGGTTGTCTCCCCTGAGCAAGCCCTGGATTGGGGCTTCACCGGACCTGTGCTTCGGGCCTCTGGCATTCCATGGGATTTGCGCCGCTCCCAACCTTATGACGTTTACGATCGCATGAAATTTCAAGTCCCAATTGGAAAAAAAGGAGATTGTTACGAGCGCTATTTGGTTCGGATGGAGGAGATGCGCCAAAGCCTCTTGATCATCAAACAATGCATTGAACAGATGCCAGAAGGCCCTGTTTGCGTTGAGAATCATAAAATCTCGCCACCGTCCCGGGCGGACATGAAGCAATCTATGGAAGCGTTGATCCACCACTTCAAGCTGTACACAGAAGGGTATCACGTACCCGCTGGCGAGACGTACACAGCGGTAGAAGCGCCTAAAGGAGAATTTGGGGTTTATCTGATCTCAGATGGATCTAACAAACCCTATCGGTGCAAAATTCGAGCCCCAGGGTTTGCGTTTATGGCTGGGTTTGACATGATGGCCCGCGGCCATATGTTGGCTGACGTCCCCAGCATCATTGGTTCGATGGACATCGTTTTTGGGGAGATCGATCGATGAAGATAGCAGACGAATCGCTTCAACCAGAAACCTTCGCTTTTTCTTCTGAAAATCTAGAAAAAGCAAGGGAGCTTATAGCGCGCTATCCAGAAGGCCGCCAAGCCAGTGCGTTGATCCCCCTCCTTGATCTGGCCCAACGCCAACACCAGGGATGGCTACCGCGCGCAGCCATGGAAACGGTGGCACAGCTTTTACCCATGCCCTTTATGCGGGTTTTGGAAGTGGCGACGTTTTACACCATGTTCAACCTTCAACCCGTCGGCAAGCACTTCGTCCAAGTTTGCACTACAACGCCTTGCTGGCTTCGGGGAAGTGATGAATTGGTGAAAGTATGCCATGATCATCTGGGAATCCGAAAAGGAGAAACCACAGAAGACGGTCAATTTACCCTGGCGGAGGTGGAATGCCTTGGGGCCTGCGCCAATGCCCCCATGGTTCAGATTAATGATGATTACTACGAGGACCTGGATGCAGCTTCTTTTGAAGCGGTGCTGGACGCCCTTGGGGGCGGCGCGATCCTCAAACCTGGGTCTGTGAAAGGCCGAAGGTCGTCCGAGCCTGTGGAGGTGGATACAAAACCTTATGTTCTGGAAGTTGTAAACCTTGCGGCTTTAAGCAAATCTTCTGGTGGGGGAAGCGAAGCCAAAACAGCCTCCCGCTCCAGACGAAAAGTGATTCCCCTCCCCCAGAAAGAAGGAGACTAGGCGATGCTGTCCCCCAAAGATCGCATTTTTGTAAATCTCCATGGTGAGCAACCCTCCTCCCTTCAAGGTGCTTTGGCCAGGGGAGACTGGGACAATATCAAAGGCATATTGGCCAGGGGAACCGACGCTATCATCAAAGATGTTATAGATTCTGGCCTTCGGGGCCGGGGTGGCGCTGGGTTTCCTACGGGGAAAAAATGGTCGTTCATTCCCAAGCCCGACAGCAAACGTCCCCATTATCTGGTTGTAAACGCAGATGAAAGCGAGCCTGGAACTTGTAAAGATCGAGAAATCATCCGCCATGAGCCCCAAAAATTAATTGAAGGATGCTTGATTTCCGGGTTTGCCATTGGCGCAAAACAGGGATACATCTATATCCGCGGTGAATTTATCAACGAAGCTCTTCGCATGGAGGCCGCCATCGAAGAAGCCTATGAAGCAGGGCTTTTAGGTAAAAATGCTGCAGGATCTGGCTGGGATTTCGACCTATCTGTCCACCGGGGAGCCGGCGCCTATATTTGCGGAGAAGAAACAGCCTTGCTGGAAAGCCTGGAAGGTCGCAAGGGGATGCCCCGCCTAAAACCCCCCTTCCCTGCTGTGATCGGGCTTTACGGTTGCCCTACCATCATTAACAACGTGGAAACCATTGCAGTCGTCCCCACCATTTTACGCCGGGGGCCAGGGTGGTTTGCAAGCATCGGAAGACCTAACAACACAGGCACCAAGATTTATTCCATTTCAGGCCATGTCAACAAGCCTTGCAACGTAGAAGATGCCATGAGTATCCCCCTGAAAGAGCTTTTAGAAAAGCATGCAGGCGGTGTGCGGGGTGGCTGGGATAATTTGTTAGCAGTGATCCCGGGGGGGTCTTCTGTGCCGCTCATTCCCAAAACGGTGTGTGACACGGTTTTAATGGACTATGACAGTCTCCTTGAAGCCAAAACAGGGCTTGGCACCGCAGCCATCATTGTGATGGATAAAAGCACAGATATTGTCGAGGCGATTGCCCGTTTATCTAAATTTTACATGCATGAAAGCTGTGGCCAATGTTCTCCTTGTCGCGAGGGAACGGGGTGGATGTGGCGGATGTTGCTGCGCCTTGGAAAAGGTGAGGCAGTTTCTGAAGACATCGATTTGCTAGAAGAAGTGAGCCGGCAAATTGAAGGGCACACCATTTGCGCGTTAGGAGATGCTGCGGCCTGGCCTGTTCAAGGTTTAATCCGCCATTTTCGGCCAGAACTAGAACGCCGGATCAAGCGGCACGTAGGGGTTGCTTAAGATGAATCACAGCTCAAGCAACAGGTTTAAAAAGGAAGTGAGGAAGGACCATGCCTAAGCTTACGATTGATGGCTATGGGGTTGAGGTTCCAGAAGGATCCACCATTTTGCAAGCGGCAGAGCAGCTGAGCATTGAAATTCCCATCTTCTGTTATCACAGCCGTCTTTCCATTGCCGGAAATTGCCGGATGTGTCTGGTGGAAGTTGAAAAAACGCCCAAGCCTGTTGCCAGTTGCGCCATGCCAGTTAGCGAAGGCATGGTGGTGCATACCCTCAGCCCCATGGTTGAAAAAGCTCGTAAAGGGGCGCTGGAATTTTTGCTGATCAACCACCCCTTGGATTGCCCTATCTGTGACCAGGGGGGTGAGTGTGACCTCCAGGATATCACGGTTTCTTACGGAAAAGACCGCAGCCGTTTTGGCTTTTATAAGCGCGCCGTCCCGGATAAAAATTTAGGCCCCCTTGTTAAAACCTCCATGAACCGCTGCATTCACTGCACCCGCTGTGTCCGATTCTCCACCGAAGTGGCTGGCATTTCAGAAATGGGAGCTATCTATCGCGGCGAACACACAGAGATCACTAGTTACCTGGAACGCTCCCTCTCTTCAGAGCTATCAGGCAACGTGATTGATTTGTGCCCTGTTGGGGCCCTCACCTCTAAACCCTACGCTTTTAAAGGGCGCTCTTGGGAGCTGACCAAAACAGAGTCTGTGGATGTGATGGATGCGATGGGGAGCAACATTAGGATTGACACCCGCGGACGAGAGGTGATGCGCATCCTTCCCCGGGTTAACGAAGCCATCAACGAGGAATGGATCTCAGACAAAACACGATTTGCTTGCGATGGCCTGAAATATCAACGCCTCGATAAACCCTACATCCGAAACAAAAGCGGCTACCTGGAGCCCTGCCATTGGGATGAGGCCTTTCAGGTGATTGCTTCCAGGCTCAAGCGGGTTTCTAGCAATAAGATTGCGGGAATCGTGGGAGATTTAGTCGATGCCGAGGCTATGGTTGCGTTTAAAGACCTGATGACAGGCTTTGGAACACCCCATGTGGACTGCAGGCAAGATGGGGCGCAATTTTTGGCTGAACCTAGGTGCAGCTATCTGTTTAATACGACGATTCAAGGGCTGGATCAGGCAGATTTCTTCTTGCTGGTGGGGACAAATCCACGGGTAGAAGCCCCCGTGCTGAATGCCCGCATCCGGAAAAATTATGTTGCAAAAGGAACCCACGTTGGGGTGATCGGTGCAGAAACCCCCCTCACCTACCCTGCTACTTATTATGGGAACACACCACAGCTTCTAGAAAGCCTTGCCGCAGGGAAGGCAAGCCCCCTTCAGAAAGCTCTGGGGCAAGCGAAATATCCTGTGATTATCCTGGGAGCATCCGCGTTTCAACGACCCGACAGCCTGGCGATTTTGGGCACCCTCCACGAAATTTGCGAACGTTACAAAATAGTTCGCCCAGATTGGAACGGGTTTAATGTGCTGCACACCGCAGCAGCCCGGGTTGGAGGACTTGACCTCGGGCTCGTCCCTGGTGAGGGAGGCCTGGATGTTAAAGGGATTCAAAAAGCCGCTTCGAGCAAAGAGCTTCAGGCAGTCTATTTGCTGGGAGCTGATGAGCTGCAGATGGATTGCTTCCAGGGAACCTTTGTGATCTACCAGGGCCATCACGGAGACCGGGGGGCTCAAATTGCCGATGTTGTGCTGCCGGGTGCTGCCTATACAGAAAAAGATGGGCTTTACGTGAATACAGAAGGTCGGGTTCAGCGTGGCTATGCTGCTTGCATGCCCCCAGGAGAGGCCCGTGAAGATTGGAAAATCTTGCGAGCTTTGATGGAAGTTTTGGGGATGAAACCCCGTTACGACACCCTCGAGGAGATTCGCCAACGCCTTGGAACTGCGAATCCTATTTTCCAGGAAATCGAAACCCTTCAGCAAGCCCCTTGGTCTGTGTTTGGGAAAAAAGGCCCTATAGAGAACGATCCCTTTCAGGAGTGGGTCCCCAATTTTTACATGACAAACACCATCAGCAGACACTCTGTCACCATGGCTGCTTGCACCCAAGCCCGTGAGGCGCAGGGTAAAAATTCAGGGTCAGAAAAAGGGAGCGCAACCTATGCTTGAACCATTTTTCACAACCTACGCACTGCCCTTTTTGACCCTGTTAATCCAGTCCCTGATTGTGGTGGTGCCTCTCCTCATTTCCGTTGCTTACTTGACCTACGCGGAGCGTAAGGTGATTGCCGCAATGCAGCTGCGCAAGGGCCCCAACGTGGTAGGACCCTTTGGGCTGCTGCAGCCTTTCGCCGATGCGATCAAAATGTTACATAAAGAAACCATCATTCCAACAGCGTCTGATAAAACCGTTTTTATGCTGGCACCTTTGGTTACCTTCACCTTAAGCATCTCCGCCTGGGCCGTCATCCCCTGGAGCGAAAATTTTATTTTAAGCGATATTAATGTGGGGATTTCTTATCTTTTTGCCCTTTCTTCTTTGGGGGTTTACGGCATTATCATGGCGGGTTGGGCCAGTAACTCAAAATATGCGCTTTTGGGGGGTCTGCGCTCTGCGGCCCAAATGGTGTCTTACGAAGTTTCCATCGGGTTGATCATTGTCTGTGTACTGCTGTGCGCGGGTTCCTTAAACCTCAAAGAGATTGTCCTCGCCCAAAGGAATATGTGGTTTGTCATTCCTCATTTCCCCATGGCTGTGATTTTCTTTGTGTCTGCTCTGGCAGAAACCAACCGGGCACCGTTTGATTTACCAGAGGCTGAAGCAGAGCTCGTTTCTGGGTATAACGTCGAATATTCCTCCATCTCCTTTGGGTTATTTTTCCTGGGAGAATATGCGAATATGATCCTGATGAGCGCTTTGGGGTCTATTTTGTTTTTAGGGGGATGGTTGCCACCAGGGAACTGGTCAGCTTTAGAAGTTGTTCCTGGGTTTGTTTGGATGGCACTCAAGATCTCTTTTTTTCTTTTCCTCTTTTTGTGGGTGAGGGCAACCCTGCCGCGCTATCGCTATGATCAGTTGATGCGGTTGGGATGGAAAGTTTTTTTGCCCCTTTCGCTCGGATGGGTTGTGCTCACCGCCACCGTCGTGTTCATGATGGATTTGTGAGGGAAAGGCTTGAAAAAAATGCTTGGATCTAATCGAAAAAGGAACATGCCATGAAGCCGCAGCAACATAAGAAAGAGGCTAAACGCCTTGGGCTGGGTCATTGGGCGCTGTGGGAAATTGTTAAGGGCATGAAGCTGACCTTGGTGTATTTTTTCAAGCGGAAGGTGACGTTAGCCTATCCTTATGAAAAAGGGCCTTTGTCGTCTCGCTTTCGGGGAGAGCACGCCCTGAGGCGCTATGCCAACGGGGAAGAGCGCTGTATTGCTTGCAAGCTCTGCGAAGCGGTTTGCCCTGCCCAAGCTATCACCATCGAAGCGGAAGAGCGGGAAGACGGAAGCCGGCGAACAACGCGTTATGATCTTGATATGACGAAGTGCATCTTTTGCGGCCTCTGCCAAGAGGCTTGCCCTGTGGATGCCATTGTTGAGGGGCCAAATTTTGAATATGCTACGGAAACCCATGAAGAGTTGCTCTACACAAAAGAAAAGCTTTTGTCGAATGGTGACCGTTGGGAAGAAGAAATTGCGCGACGCTTAGAAAAAGAAATTCCTTATCGCTAGAAGGTAAGGGACGTTAAACGAGGATAGAACGATGAGAAAAGAAACACGGTTTTTAGACATGAGAAGGGTGCTGCCATGCTAGCCACGCTTTTATTCTATTTTTTCTCAGGCTTGCTATTGGTTTCTTCTGCTTGTGTTATTTTAGTGCGAGAAACAGTCCATAGCGTCTTTTTTCTTATTCTAGCGTTCATCAATGCAGCAGGCCTGTTTGTTCTGGCAGGTGCAGAATTTTTAGCCATGCTGCTGATTGTGGTTTATGTAGGGGCGGTCGCCGTTTTATTCCTTTTCGTGGTGATGATGTTAGGCGTTGACTTCAAAAAACTTCGCGCCACATCATCAAGCCCTTACCGTGTTGTTGGCGGGATTGTTGGTGGGCTTTTGTGCTTAGAGCTGGTCGTTGCGATGGTGGGTTGGGTTGCGTTTCCTGAGAGTTTTCACCTTTCATCTCTCCCCATGTCGACGGCCTCAAGCAGCAATGCACATCAATTGGGATATGTCTTATATACGACGTATTTTTTACCTTTTCAGATTTCTGGATTCATTTTATTGGTAGCGATGATTGGTGCCATTGCCTTAACCCTGCGTCTGCGCGAAGATGTTAAACGTCAAAGCATCAAAGCGCAAATTTCCCAAAAAGGGAAAGAGAGCGTCACCCTTGTCGATGTTCCGATTGGAAAAGGAGTATAGTGTCATGGAGATTCACATCACCCATTATTTAATCGTTTCAGCGATCCTTTTCACCATCGGGGTATTTGGAATTTTTTTAAACCGAAGAAACGTTATTGTGATTTTGATGGCAATTGAGCTGATGTTGCTGGCAGTTAACCTTAATTTCGTTGCATTTTCGCACTTTCTTCAAGATTTAAGCGGGCAGGTTTTCACCTTTTTTGTGTTAACTGTTGCGGCAGCTGAATCAGCCATTGGTCTCGCTATTTTGGTTATCTATTTCCGCCAGCGAGGCTCCATTGAAATTGATACAGCGAATTTGATGAAAGGTTAAAATTTAAAATTAAAGCTCAAACAAGAGCCTAGGGTAAAGTAAGGGCCAAAAGCCCAGAGGGAAGGTTGGAAAAAATGGATATGTTTGCTGTTATAGCCGTATTTGCACCACTGTTGGGAGCAAGTCTGGTAGGGATGGGGATGGGAAAACCTCATTTTGACCATATAGCTGAATTTCTAACGTGTTGCCTCATGGTATGCGCCTCTTTATCTGCTTTATGCGTGATCAAAACGGTCTGCTTTGAAGAACAAATGTTGCAGGTGACGCTTTTTCCTTGGGTTGAAGTCCAGGGTTTTCAAGTTAGTTGGGGAATTTATGTCGATTCTTTAACGGCTGTTATGATGGGAGTCGTCACGCTGGTTTCAACCATGGTGCATATCTATGCCATTGGGTATATGCATGGGGATAAAAGCATTCCAAGGTTCATGGCTTACCTCAGCCTATTTACGTTTTTCATGCTCAGCCTGGTTACGGCACCGAATCTCTTACAAGTCTTTTTTGGCTGGGAGGGGGTTGGCGTTGCGTCTTACTTGCTGATTGGATTTTGGTATGATCGCCAAAGCGCGGGCTCTGCTGCGATGAAAGCTTTCTTGGTAAACCGCGTTGGAGATGTGGGCCTTGCCTTAGGCGTTTTTTCTGCGTTTTTTCTTTTTAATTCCGTCAATTTCAATGAAATGTTTACAGAGGTCCCCCGGGTTTTGGACACAACGTTCACCTTACCTTGGTGGGGAGAAGTTCACGCTCTTTCTTTTACGTGTTTCTGCTTGTTTATCGGTGCCATGGGGAAATCTGCCCAGTTTGGGCTTCACGTGTGGCTTCCTGACGCCATGGAAGGGCCAACCCCTGTGTCTGCGCTGATTCACGCAGCGACCATGGTAACGGCAGGTGTTTTTTTGATGGTACGCATCTCTCCCATGCTTGAATATGCTCCAACAGTGCAGACGTTTATTCTCATCATCGGGGGCATTACAGCCTTTTTCGCGGCAACGGTTGCTTGCACCCAAACGGATATCAAGCGTGTCATCGCTTATTCCACTTGCAGCCAGCTGGGATATATGTTTGCCGCTATTGGCGTTTCCGCTTACGGGGCTGCCATTTTCCACCTCGCAACCCATGCTTTTTTCAAAGCCCTGTTGTTTTTGAGCGCGGGATCAGTTATCCACGCGGTATCAGGCGGGCAAGACTTACGAGAAATGGGAGGGTTGTGGCGCTTTATCCCCTTCACCTACGCGGCTGTGTGGATTGGAAACCTTGCCTTAGCAGGAATCCCCTATTTTGCGGGGTATTATTCTAAAGATATTATCCTCGAATCCCTTTATGCTCGAGGGACACTGTTTGCCCATGTTGCTTTTGCCATGGGCATTATCGCAGCTTTCCTTACAGCATTTTATAGCTGGCGTTTGTTGATCCTTACATTCCACGGAAAATCAAGAATGAGTGAAGCCGTGTTGAGCCGCGTCCATGAATCTCCTCTAGTTATGCTGTTGCCTCTTTTTTTCCTTGAGATCGGTGCTATTTTTGCGGGCTATCTGGGGCACCCCTTTTTTGTGGGAGAAGGCGCCCTCAATTTTTGGAACGGCGCAATTTTTGTTTCAGAACAGAGCGAGCAAGCCCTTGCTGGGTTGCATCATTTGCCTCACTGGGTTGTGCTACTTCCTCTGATTGTGGGGGTTGGAGGCATTTCTCTTGCGTTTTTCTGTTATAGCTTTGTAAAATCAATCCCTGGCATGCTCACAGATCGATTTCAATCTTTTTATCATTTTTTGTTGTCAAAATGGTATATCGATGAGCTTTATCATTTCCTTTTTATAAATCCATCTTGGCGCTTAGGTTCTTTTCTTTGGCAAAAAGGGGATGTAGGAATTATCGATGCGTATGGTCCTGATGGATTATCTGCCCTCATGCTTTGGAAGGGGGGGCGTTTGTCTAAGCTACAAACAGGGTATGTCTATCACTATGCCTTTGCGGTATTGTTAGGACTTTTTACCATGATGGCGTGGTTTTTTTGGATTTTAAAACGGTAAAAGAAGGGTGAGGCGATTTAAATGAGTACGGTTCCTTGGCTTTCCCTGATGATTTTTTTGCCACTGCTGGGAGTGTTGATTCTTTTTTCTGTTAGAGGATCAAGCGAAGTTATGGCCCATAATGCAAGGTGGGTAGCCTTATGGTCCAGCGGCATGACATTTTTGATCAGTATTTACATCTTATTTTATTTTGATTCGAACACTGCTTCGTTTCAATTTGTTGAACAAATCTCATGGCTCTCCGCCCTCAATATCACTTATTTCGTAGGTGTTGACGGCATTTCTCTGCCCTTTGTATTGCTTTCAACGTTTTTGACACCCCTTGCTATTTTGATTAGCTGGGAGGCAATCAAAACCCGCGTTCCTGAATTTATGGCGGCTTTTTTGTTGCTAGAATCTTTTATGCTGGGGATGTTTTGTGCCCTTGATTTTGTCCTATTTTATATCTTTTTTGAAGGCGTGCTGATTCCGATGTTTTTGATTATCGGGGTTTGGGGTGGGCAACGCCGCATTTATTCAGCTTTCAAATTTTTCCTTTATACACTCTTAGGCTCAGTTTTGATGCTGGTTGCCCTTTTGTATATTTATTTTGATATGGGATCAGCCAGCATTCCCATGGCCATGAAGCATTTATTCTCTCCAGACTTACAAAAATGGCTTTGGTTAGCGTTTTTTGCTTCATTTGCGGTTAAAATTCCCATGTGGCCTGTCCACACCTGGCTTCCTGATGCTCACGTTGAAGCTCCCACGGCTGGTTCGGTTATCTTAGCAGGCGTGCTGCTCAAAATGGGGGGGTATGGTTTTTTACGCTTTTCCATTCCCATGTTCCCAGAAGCAACCCTCTTTTTTATGCCCCTTGTGTTTGGGTTAAGCTTAGTGGCCATTATTTACGCCTCCTTCGTTGCTTTGGTTCAAAAAGATATCAAAAAGCTTATCGCCTATTCATCGGTTGCTCACATGGGGTTTGTAACCTTGGGCCTTTTTGCCTTAACCCCCCAAAGCGTGGGAGGCGCCGTGTTTCAAATGATCAGCCACGGCCTTATCAGCGGAGCCTTGTTTTTATGCATTGGCATGGTCTATGAGCGCCTTCACACTCGAGACATGGGGGCTTTAGGTGGTTTGGTAACGCCAATGCCCAAGTATGCTTTTTTCCTCATGGTGTTCATTTTAGGCTCTGTGGGGCTTCCTGGGACTAGCGGCTTTGTAGGAGAATTTTTGGTGTTGTTGGGAGCTTTTTCTGTCAACCCTTGGATATCCCTTGCAGCTGCCTCTGGCATGGTTTTGGGAGCCGCCTATGGATTATGGTTTTATCGCCAAATTATGTTTGGGAAATTAAACGACATGATTCCCGCCACGTTAAAAGACCTAAATCCAAGGGAGATTCTTATTCTAACACCTTTGTTAATGGGTGTGATTGGGTTTGGCATTTATCCAGCCCCTATTTTGAATATGATAGCACCAGCCGTTGAAAATGCCCTTGCTCCTTATGAGCGGATTAAAAGACGACCTCCCCAAGCACAGTTGCGGTGGCTAGAACCCAAAAGAGATGTGTATTCTCTTCAAATCCAAAAAGATTTTTCTCTTCCCCCTTTGCTGCAAACCCTAAATTCTAATTGTAACGACAAATTTTATGGAGGCTTAGGTGTCTTCTCTTTATGAACTCTACAGCTTTTTACCTGAGCTTTTGATTGCGGTTTGTACCCTACTCATTTTTATCTTTGGAATTTTCGCCCGAAGTGCCCTTGGTCAAGAGGTAAAACGGATCGGTTGGCTCTGCGTTTTGACCCTCTCAGGAAGTCTTCTGCTTTTACTTCTTCCTGACCAGGAGCCTACCATCATTTTCAAGGGGATGGTGCAGGTGGACGCTTTTGGCGGCTTTTTAAAATTGTTGATTTTAACTGCAGCCATAGGCGTTTTAATCTTTTCTTTAACGTCTCTTGAATACAAAAAATTGCTGACGTTTGAATATCCAGTCTTAATATTGATTGCGTCTTTGGGCATGATGTTGATGGTGTCCGCCCATGATTTTCTTTTACTCTTTATGGGGCTTGAGCTTCAAGCATTACCTCTCTACGTGCTTGCAGCGTTCAGGCGTGACCGCGAGATCAGCTCTGAAGCAGCCTTGAAATTTTTTGTTTTAGGGGCCCTTTCTACTTGCCTTTTTTTATTTGGGCTTACCCTCATCTATGGCTTTGCCGGCACCACCCACTTTCAAGCTTTGGGAACCTTGTTTTCAGGTTTTCCAACGGCTATCTTCCCCCTTGGGGCAGTTTTAGGGATGCTTTTCATTCTTGCAGCAGTTGCTTTCAAAATTTCTGCTGCGCCTTTTCACATGTGGACACCTGATGTTTATCAGGGAACCCCCACCCCTGTCACAGCTTTTTTAGCAACAGCTTCTAAAGTGGCCGGGCTGGGCATACTCATTCGTCTTTTCTACGTTCCTTTTTTCAGCTTTCATGCCTATTGGCAAGGGCTTTTTATCACACTTTCTATCTTTTCTATGTTTTGGGGAGCTTTGGGGGCCCTCACCCAAGAAAACATGAAACGTCTTTTAGCCTATAGCACCATTGGCCATATAGGTTATATACTCGCAGCGCTTTCCGTCGCGCAACATCAAGGCATCCTTGTTTCCCTTGTTTACATGACGTTGTATATGCTCAGCACCCTGGCGATATTCGGCTGCCTTATGGTGATTAAAGGAGGAGACGATGTCGCTTCTTTAAGTTTAGACGACCTCAAAGGGCTATCCAAAAGGCATCCTCCCCTCGCAGCCCTCATCGCTGCTCTTATGTTTTCTTTTGCGGGTATTCCACCGCTGGGTGGGTTTTTCGGAAAGTTATACCTGTTTATGACGGTGGTAGAAAAAGGATTTGTTTGGTTAGCTGTTTTGGGAGTGCTCTCTTCAGTCATCGCATGTTACTATTATCTACGCGTCATCAAAGTGATGTATTTTGATGAGCCTAAAGAAGAGCTGCTCCATAACTGCGAAGGGTATTTTTTCCTAACGCCCATCAATTCTTTGATGCTTTTTGGATTGGCAGTTACAACGCTGTTTTTTTTCCTGATACTTCCTTGGTTGACTTCTATCGTAGATGGTGTCATCCGAGCGTCTTTTCATTAACCCTACAGCGTAACAATGAAGGGTTTGACTTTTGCCATCAGTTCTGTCGTAATAGAATTTAATTTTTTGTTAAGGAATGGATGGCATGTTCTCAAAAACCCTTTGGTTTCACCGTAAAGGTTATCTGCAGGGCATATTCTGGTTTTGTTGTGTTTGTTTTTGCAGTGCATTGAACGATACCATGGTTAAATGCGCTGGAAATCGCTTAAGCCCCCTTGAAATTTCATTTTTTCGGTTTTTGTTTAGCACCTTAACGCTTCTTCCCTTTATGCTGGCTAGAGGAAAACAAGCTTTTGTAACGCGGCACATAGGTGCCCACGCAATCCGGGGAACCTTGCTGTTTTTAGCAGTGATCCCCTGGTGTTATGGAGTTGTAGCGCTACCTTTAACCCTCGCTACCACCATCAGCTTTACGACACCCTTGTTTGTTCTCATTTTTGCAGCCATCTTTTTGAAAGAAAAGGTAGGGTGGCAGCGCAGCTTCGCAACACTCATAGGTTTTTTGGGAATTTTATTGAGTTTTCAGCCTTCTCTGGAAGGGTTCAACACAACGGCTATTTTCCTTGTTGCCTCGACGGTTATGTTTGCAACGTTGGATATCATTAATAAAAAACTATTGAATGCAGACGAGGGGTTCCTTCCTATGCTATTCTATTCTGCCCTTGGAACAACGCTCCTCTCCCTTCCATTAGGAATTTTGAACTGGACAACACCCTTATTAAATGAATTTCTTTGCTTGTTTGTGTTGGGAGCCGGCGCCAATCTCTTGCTTTTTTGCTTGCTAAAAGCCATTGCTGCTTGTGATATCTCTGCTTTGCAACCGCTTCGTTACACAGAATTGGTTTTCTCCGGAAGCCTTGGGTTTATCCTTTTTCAGGAAATTCCGAATGCGTCAACCCTGTTGGGTGCGGCATGTATCATTCCTTCGACGCTCTACATTGCTTGCTATGAAACGCGTCAGCAACGCCTTAAAAAACTTGAAACCGTTTCTGCTTAGGCTCTATCGCTTCCACTTAGGAAAAGAGGTCGAGTCCTCCTGGAAAAAGGAATTCTTAGGTTCCGAAAACGTTCCTGTTCTGCCCTCACAACTTCTTGTAAGAGTTCATGGCGACATAAGCGCAATTGATTCAGGCTATTTTCTTCAGCTTCTCCTATCCGTTGCGCACTTAAAAGAGACCCTTCAACTAAGTGGATCAACGTTGTGATAGATTCTTTGGAGATGGACATTGTTTCTCGCTGTATGTTATGTATATTTTATTTTCACTCATTCTTACCCACTTTGTTTAAAAAAAAGTAAAAAAATCCCTAAAAAACACTTAACTGCTAAAGTAAAATCTTAAAACTTCGTCTGATATTTAGGTCTCATCCACCAAAAAGCCACCCACTTGTGCATCCCAAAGGGTTTTGTAAAGCCCGCCTGCTTCAAGGAGCTGGGCGTGAGAACCATCTTCTGTCACCTTTCCGTTTTCAAAAACCAAGATGCGATCCATCCGCAGGAGGGTTGAAAGCCGGTGCGCAATCACCAGGGTTGTTTTTCCTTGCATTAATTCCCATAAGGACCCTTGGATGACGTTCTCTGTTAAAGAATCTAGTTGGGATGTCGCCTCGTCTAAAATCAAAATAGGCGCATTTTTCAACATCGCGCGAGCGATGGCAATGCGTTGGCGTTGCCCGCCAGAAAGCTTAATCCCGCGCTCCCCCACCAGGGCGCCATACCCTTCTGGCAGCTTCATAATAAAATCATGGGCGTAGGCGCGTTTTGCAGCCATCAGCACTTCCGCCTCTGTCGCATCCTGCTTCCCATAACGAATATTTTCCAAAAGAGTTCGGTGAAAAAGCGAAGAATCTTGAGGAATCACGCCAATAGCTTGATGCAGTGAAGCTTGAGTTACCTTAGAAATATCCTGACCGTCAATGAAGATTTTCCCCTTGGTAAGCTCATATAGCCGAAGGATGAGGTTAGCAAAGGTTGTTTTGCCTCCCCCAGAATAGCCCACAAGCCCCACTTTTTGTCCAGGCAACAGCTGAATAGATTTTTCCTGAAAAAGCGCTGGTGCACCTGGATAGCTAAAAGCCACTTTTTCAAAAATAATTTCTCCTTTTAAGATTTGAAGCGGCTTAGCCTCTGGCAAATCTAGGGTTTCTTCGGAAGAGAAAACCGCCGTAAGGGCTTGCTGAATGTTGCCTGTTAATTTAGAAAATTGAGAAAAATCCCGCATCAGCTCCCATAAAAAATTCGCAATTCCCATGTTAATGCTTACAACAAGGGCAAAATCCCCTACGCTGACCCAACCTTCTCTCACCCCTTGGACCAAAAAATAAAGGTTGAATCCATGCATCAACACGTAGGAATAGCCATAGATGAACCAAATGAAAAAATAGAGCCACTGAAGCTTTTGTTCAGCTTGAATATAGTCGCGGCACAGCCTCTGAAGGAAACTGAGCTCTTCCTGGATGCGGGCAAACAGCTTAACAGGCAGGATGTTTCCAAAGGTATCTACGACACCTCCCTTTAAGACAGCACCCTTTTCTGCAAAAAGAGCAGCCCGTTCCCGCAAGGGCGAAAAAACGAAGGAGGCTCCTGTCATGAAAACAGCAATCCAGCTAAGCATGATCAGCGAAAAAATCCAGCTGACTTGCCATAGAGTATAAACTGCAAAGGAAAGCGCCAAAAAATGGCTTAAAAACTTGTCTGTTATAATCTGAAAAAATTCAGGAACCTCATTAATAAGGTCCCCCACCCTGCTGGAAAGTGTTCCAGCATATTGATTTTGGTAAAATGTGTGATTCTTACGTAACAAACGGCTTAAAGCGTCATCTAAAATAAAGCTTCGTAAGGCGGGAATCATTTTGATTTCAATAAAATAACCATAAAAACGATAGGAAGTAGACAAAAGAAAAGGTAAAAACACAAAATAAAAAAAAGGAAGAGCCAGTTTTGACACCAGCTCATGGCTGGGAAATTGAGCTATCCCGTCTAAAATCGTCTTTAATAAATAGGGACGCACACAAAGATCTATTGCCCAAATAACAGCAACCCAAACCATCAAGCAAAGGTGCCATTTGAATCGGTTGATCATAGGTAAAAGATAGGCTAGCATAGAGTAATTCAAAATTGATCTCGCTCATATGGAGTTAAAAAATGACATTTTGAAAGAATATGTCATTTTCTTTACAAAACCACAAGATAATCAATTTTTTTTCAGAACACAGAAAAAAACAAAAATAGCGCTCTTTAAGTACGCAGGAAACCTTCCCAAGAACAGTGCTTTTCTCCCTACAGAAAGCGTTGTTTCCCTAAACGCGTCTAGAATACCACTCCACGATAAGGTGGGGTTCCATCTGGACAGGGTAAGGAACATCTGAAAGGGTTGGGGTTCTCAAAAAAGTCCCTCTGGCGTGCTTTGCGTCTACCTCGATATAATCAGGCAC
>JBOFFI010000009.1:0-6279 GCA_051648545.1 Alphaproteobacteria bacterium | reverse complement strand
CTGCTGCCGCCACCGCCAGGACCGCCACCGCCGCCAGGACCACCGCCACCGTCAGGACCACCGCCACCGTCAGGACCACCGCCACCGCCAGGACCGCCGCCGCCGCCAGGACCACCGCCACCGCCAGGACCGCCACCGCCGCCGCTGCCACCGCCATCTTCGCTATCGCTGCTGCTGTTATTATTTCTGCCGCTGCCACCGCCATCTTCGCTATCGCTGCTGCCGCCGCCGCTGTTCTGTTGCTGCTGCTGATACGGTTGCCCAAAAAGTGGCGATGATGGAAGAGGTGGAGGGGTGGGTGGAGAAAAACTTCCCGAACCCTGCTGTTGTTGCTGGCCGCTGCCGCCGCTGTTCTGTTGTTGCTGTTGACCACCACCGCCAGCACCACCACCGCCGCCATCGCTGCTGCTGTTATTACCGCCGTCGTTTTGTTGCTGCTGCTCCTGCTGCTGACGCCGCTGGCGTTGCTGCTCTTCCCGTTGTTGTTGCTGTTGCCCTTGTGTTTTTTTCTTTTTGAATTTGGGCTTTGGCGCAATAGGAGGCTTAAAAGCGCATTGCGGATCTTCGAATATCCTTTCCATCTTTTTTCTGAAATGCTTCCTCTTTTTCTTGTTGAGTGAGGAGGTAGTGGAGGAAGAGAAACCGCTAGAAGTATCCATGCTTGATTGATCGCTGGAGCTAAGAGCAAGCTGTTTACGCCTTCCAGTAATGCTTGCATGCGCTTTAGCATTAGCATCTTCCTCACTGCTGCGGGGAATTATCTTTCCTATCTTTCTTATCTTTGGGTCTTGCAGCTTTACCCCTTTCTTAATTGCTTGAAGAAGCTCTTTGTGAGCATCACTTTTACCACTAGTCCGTTGTGTATTCTGCGATGTTCCGCTGGTTGATGGGATTGGTTCAGGCGCTTGTGGTGGTGGTGGAGATAGAGGAGGAGGAGGAGGAGGAGGAGGGGAAGAAAAGTTTTCCGAACTCTGCTGCTGCCGACGTTTTTCCGCTTCCCGCCGGGCTTGCTCTCGGGCTAGACGTTCCCGCTGGGTAAGCGTCTTTGCAGTTGGTTTTGGCGGAACAGAGGGCCCCTTAGTCGTAGAAGAGCCTGATGCATCAGTTGGCCCTGATGGTGAGCGATTTAAAACGGCGGGCTCATCTTCCCATTCTGATGATTCAGGTTTTGAATTATTATTTTTGCCATTAACGTGGGGAATAGCATTACTGAGAACAGCTCCGATTCCAGTCAGTTTTCTAGTTTTGGGGGAAAGATCCCCTACTTTTCTCAGCGTCATCCCGGCTTTAATTTGTTCAAAAATGCTTTGCATTGGGGTTGAATCCAGAGTTACTGGCCCACTAGTGGTTCGTTGTGTATTCCCTGAAGCTCTGCTGGTTGAAGGGGGTGGTCCAGGCATCCTTGTCTGCGAAGGAATTGACGAAAAAAGAGGTGCCTCTGGCGGTGGGAGAGGAGGAGGTGGTGGTGGTGGTATGCTTCCAGCTCCAGTTGAAAGATTCGCACCCGCACAAAACCCAGGAAGAGCACCTTGCAAAACAAGTGCTGTGGAAGCAAAAAGCATAAAAGAAATTTTTTTTCTCATTCTATTACATACCTCAAAAATCTTGATTAAATAGCTTATAAATTCTCCAAAAACTATTCTGGAGAACTTTCAGCATTTCCTGAGGATTGGCCAGCAGTGACACCTGCATAAAATCCAGAAAAATCTTCCTGGCAAGCCATTGCGGTTGAAGCCAAAACAGTTGTTAACAAAAACGTGTAAAAAATTTTTTTGAGCGTCATTTTTTCCATAAAAATTATCCTAATTCTTTTGAATTGTTAAACATAGCGCATCATAACTATTTTTTAACAATTTTTAAATAATTTTGAAATAAATAAAAAGTAAAAAAACAATTAATTTATCAATTAATATTTTTCTTGTTTTAATTTGTTAAAAAATCAAAAGATTTTTTTATTAATCAATGAATTGAAAAAGAATAGACGAGTCTGGAAGCTTTGTTTATAAGGCTAAAGCCCACACTCTGCGGGATATAAAGCCAAAAAATTCTTATTGCTTATTTATTTCAAAACCCTTTGATCGGTCATTTTGAATGGCACATTATTTGCTGCTCAAGAAATTAGGAGTCGGCGTTTTTTTTGAAATTTCTGAAGTGGATTCTTCCGCGCTAGAAATGGATCTTGCGTCGTTTGGCATGGAAATAAACAAGGAAGCAAAGCGATATGCTATGGATTATTGGCACCCTCGTTGTTTTGATATGTGTTTTTGTGGGCTATTTAGGTGGGGGAGGCCATCTCCATGTTTTATGGCAGCCTTTTGAATTTTTGATTATTGTAGGTTCTTCTCTAGGTGCTTTTATCACTGCAAATACAAAAGCGACACTTAAAGCCTTTCCAAGGGGTCTGGGGGATCTTCTCAAGGGAACAAGATATAAAAAAGAATCTTATCTTGAGTTGTTGAGTTTATTGTATCTTCTCTTTAAGTTGGCTCGCACTAAGGGAATGCTTGCGTTAGAAAGTCACATTGAAAAACCTAATGAGAGCCCCATTTTCAATCAATTTCCTGGTTTTCTTTCTAATCACCATGCAGTGGTCTTTTTGTGTGACTATATGCGGTTAGTGACCCTTGGGTCTGATAACCCCTCTGAGATTGAGGCGCTTTTAGATCAAGAATTAGAAACCCATGAAACAGAAATTATGCAGCTTCCAGGAGCTATTCATCAAATGTCTGAGGGTTTACCAGCCTTAGGGATTGTGGCGGCTGTGTTGGGTGTGATTCATACCATGGGCGCTATTACAGAACCACCAGAAGTTTTAGGACGTTTGATTGGCTCGGCTTTGGTGGGTACATTTTTGGGTGTTTTGCTCTCTTATGGATTTGTGGGGCCCATTGCTAGCGGTTTGCATGCTGTTTACCAGACAGACGCAAAATACTTAGAATGCATTAAGGTTGCTTTGCTGGCTCACTTAAATGGCTATGCCCCTTCGGTTTCAGTTGAATTCGCAAGGAAAGCTATTCTTTCTCAAACGCGTCCCACGTTTTATGAAGTTGAGGAAACGGTCTCTGCTCTTCCTTCTAATTTTTAGAGTGATTCCAACCAGATAGGACGAAACATGCCTCCATCTAATAAATCTCCGGGAGATAAAGTAGCTCCCCTTATCATCAAGAAAAAGAAGCGCTCTAATAAACATGAAGTGCAGCATAGTTCTGCCTGGAAAATTGCCTACGCAGACTTTGTCACCGCTATGATGGCTTTCTTTTTGTTGATGTGGTTGATTAATACCATGTCGAATGAACAGAAAAAAGGCATTTCTAACTATTTTGATCCCATTGGTGTGTCTGAAGCAGCAAGTGGTGCTGGTGGCGTTTTGGGAGGTCAGACGATTATGTCTGATGGCGTGATGCAAGATGTGACTGCAACGCCTCAAGCGGGTCCTCCAGTTGGAGCCCAAGGGGATGTTGCGGATGCGCAAAATCAATCTCCTTCTGGGAAGCAAGTAACTGAAAAAGAAGAAGAAGCAGAATTTGAGGAAGTTCAGAAAAAGATTCGAGAGCAGGTAGAACAGAACCCTGAACTTAAAGAGCTTGCTGAAAATTTAGTGATGGACGTCACGGATGAGGGATTGCGGATTCAATTGGTGGACCGTTACAAGAAGCCCATGTTTGCAACAGCCAGCAGCCTCCTTTATACAGACGCGCTCAAGCTTTTATCTTTAGTTGGGCAAAGCATTATTTCGGTCCCTAATAAAATAACCATTTCTGGGCACACTGACGCGTTTCGCTACAGCAAGAGCAGTGGTTATTCAAACTGGGAGCTTTCAGCTGATCGTGCGAATTCTGCAAGGCGCACCTTAGAAACAATTGTTGGTTCTGGAAAAATTGCACAAATTTCTGGAAAGGCGCATACAGAACCTTTTGTTGCTGCTAACCCCAATGATCCAGCCAACCGACGGATTAGCATCGTATTAGTGCGTCGCGCCGGAGGAGGTAAAAAGAAAGAGACGTCTGGAGCCGCAGCAGAAAAAAAAGCAGAACCTTCAAAGACTGGAAATGAGCTCGGAAAAGCAAAAAGCGAGAGCGAGGCAAAGCAAGAAAAACCTGCTTCCCCTCGCTCAGATCCTACGAGGCTTTTTCAGTAGTCAGCTTTTTTCCGGGTGCTAGTTCTTCTTGCTTGCTGTAAACCTCCTTGATCCAAAACGTTATGATAAAGGCAGTTATCATAGCTCCTAAGATGGTCACCAAAGCCCACGTATAGTTTTGAACACTGTAAACCCCAGGTGTTTGGGCAAATAGATCAAGCAGGTAGCCCACGAGGGGGATGAAGATCACACCGCTCAGCATGCAGATCATGTTGTGGAATCCACCTGCTGTGGCGCTGATTTCCCGTGGGTTGATGTTGCAAACCATGGAAAAGCACAGAATCTGGCCTCCCAAAAAGAATCCAAAGAAAAAGAGTGTTGTTGAGAGCATCCAAAGGGGCATGTCCGTAAGGTAGAGAATGGAAAAAAAGGTTAAAATTGATCCTGCTGACCCTATCAATAAAATAGGCTTATATCCTTTGAGCCAATGGGCGAGTAAGGGCAGGATAGGAGAACCAATTCCCATACCAATATAGATAATCGAAGCTGTTGCCGCGGCAACGGTTCGATCAACTTGATAGACTTCTGCAAGAAACTTGGTTCCCCACATATCTGCGAATGCAGAAAGAGGAACGTACATCAAAATCCCGTGCAAAGAAATGAGCCATGTTTGGGGCTTTTTTAGGATAATTTCAAGGGATTGTAAGAAAGAGTAACTTTGTTCAGGTTGCTCAGTCTTCTTTGATGCCTTAGAGTCTGCAACAGGTTTGTCTCTTACAATCAAAAGCACCAATGCAAACAAAGCAAAGCCTATGATAGCAAGCATCCAGATGGTTTGTTGCCAGCCGAGCAGTTGAACCATGTGAAACAAGGGTGCACTTCCGCCCACTGCGCCTGCGGTTCCAATGCATAGGGAGAGCCCTACAACCAGCGGCAGTTTTTCAGAAGAAAACCAAATGGTCCCAATTTTTAAGCAACTGAGAAATCCAAAAGCAGACCCAGCTCCTATAAAAAGTCGCCCGATAGAAGCTTGGGAGATGCCTGTTGCAGTGGCAAAAAGAATGCTTCCTAGTGCGCACAGTAAGGTTGCAAGGGATAACATCTTTCGAGGGCCAAATTTATCAAGCAAAGACCCTGCTGGAATTTGCAAAAAAGCATAAGCATTGTAATAAAAAGCAGAAATTGCCCCCAGTGCTGCACATTCCACAGAAAAAGCAGACATAAGTTCATCGGTCATGACGCTGGGTGAGACGCGCTGGGCAAATTGATAGCCGTAAAAAATTGCAGCACAAACCCAAATCAACCAAGCCTTCAATTCAAATTCTTTCTTCTTATCTAACTGCATCTTGAGCAAACTCCACTAATGTATTACAATATCTCGTACGTCACACGTGTTTTTCATGTCACAAAAAACACAATCTTTCCAAAATAAAACAAAAAAGATTGAAAGCAAAGTAAAATCTTAAAGGCTTTTTGGAATTTCCCTATTTCCTTAGTCGCTGCTCGTGTTGATATCCTTCTGTGGGCTTAATACCAAAGGGCGGTGCTATGTTTCTTTGAAGATAAAAAATTGTTTACAAACAAATAATTGTTTTATTTTTTGTCAATTTCTACCATTTTTTGATAATTGTGATTTTTTCAGATCGAGAAATTTCTATGGCGCGTAAAATTTTTTTACATTTTTTATGTTTAAGCTTTTTTCTAGAGGGGAGTCTGGTTTGTGGATCGCCTACTAAAGCGGAGACTGAGGCAGACGAGTTTGTCTTTAAGCGTCCCGCTGTGCCGGTGAGAAGAGGGGAGTTCGAAGAAATTTTCTTAGAGGGAATAGAAACTGAGGAAGATTGGGTGAAGCTGGCAAGAGATATAACTGAATTTTCGCAAAGAGCTTTATTATTAGAAAGAAAATTTCCTATCTTTTCTTTAGGTGATGAGTTTAATCTTTTGGATGGGCCTGATTTCTTGGCTCCTTTTAGAGAGCTTGCTACTGATCAGATGACAACTCCAGATCTTTTTTGTGAAGAAGAGATGCCTAGTTCTCTTCTTTGAGAGGGCGCATTCGTATTCCTGATGCTTGCCCTCAAAAAACCTCAACGATAAAGCAAATCTTCATCCTTCTTTCTTAGACTTTGGAACGCAAAATAGGAGTAGTGCGCGAGCCTCTCTTTTTTCAAAAAAGGATCTTGTTGCCCATGTCGTCGCCC
>JBOFFI010000008.1:0-1998 GCA_051648545.1 Alphaproteobacteria bacterium | reverse complement strand
GCTTCCTACACAAGGGCGGAACTAGAGGCCTATGATCAATACCTAGACGCCGTCCGGGTTCGTGACACATTCTTAGATGACGCCCGCCATGAGGGCGAAAAGCTTGGGTTGGAGAAGGGTAAAGAAGAAGGTGAAAAGCGTCTTTTGGAAGAAAAATCAACCATTGCAAAAAAATTACGCGCCACGGGTATGGATATTGGTGAAGTGTGCGAAGTAACGGGTTTACCTGAAGAAGTTGTGGAGAGGTTGGGTGTTGCATAAGCCCCAATTCTTCCTATGCTTTTGGGATGAAACACGTTAAAACACCTTAAACCGACCGGCCCTAGGAGACGCTATCTTTCCATGTTAAACGATTCTTCCCATGTTTTGATCCAAGACACGGCTTCTCTGCACCATTTTTGTGAAAACCTCGTCTTTGAACCTGAGGGCTCGCGCTTTATTACAGTTGATACAGAGTTCATCCGTGAGCGCACCTACTATCCCATTCTTTGCTTGATCCAGGTTGCAGATGCTGAAAAAGCCGTTGCCATTGATCCGCTTGCTGCGGGGCTTGACCTCACCGCTTTTTGGGAGCTGATCTATCGCCAGGATATCTTGAAGGTTTTTCATGCATGTCGCCAGGATGTTGAAATTTTCAGACACCTTACGGGAAACATCCCAGAGCCCCTGTTTGATACCCAAATAGCCGCCATGGTGTGTGGCTTTGGGGAGTCTGTTTCTTACGAAACCCTTGTGAAAGACCTTTTGAAGCATGATCTTGATAAAACAGCGCGGTTTTCAGATTGGTCCTTTCGCCCCCTTCGGAAAGAACAGCTGACCTATGCTCTGGGGGATGTCACCCACCTACGCCGGTTGTATCACTGGTTTGCCAAAACCCTTGGAAAAAACCAACGTCAAGCTTGGTTGGGGGATGAGATGGCAACGCTTTTAAAGCCAGAAACCTATGAACCCAATTTGGAAGATCTTTGGAAGCGCATCAAAAACAGGCAGGTTCAATCCCTCAACGGGCCGTCCCTGGCGCTTTTGAAGGAGCTCAGCATGTGGCGAGAAACCCTCGCCCAACAGCTTGACCGCCCTCGCCGCCATGTCTTGAAGGATGACCTTTTGGTGGAATTGGCGATTCTTAAACCAACGTGTTTGGAAGATTTAGATCGCCTGCGGGACCCACACGGAAAAGCAGACCTTAAATCTCTTCCCTTTGAGACACTTTTTGAGAAGGTTGAGCAGCTTCAGCAGGTTCCAACCGCATCCCTTGCCAAACCCTCAAAACCAAAAATTTCTTCTCAACACACGATCCTCCTAGAGTTTCTGAAACTGCTTCTCAAATTGTGCGCCGATGAGGCAGGGGTTGCACCCAAATTAATCGCGAGCCCCCAAGATTTACTTCGGATCGTTCGTGAAGAAAAGCCGGATATTCCAGCCCTTGAAGGATGGCGGTATGAGCTCTTCGGCAAAGAAGCCTTGGCGTTTAAAGCAGGAGAAAAAGGGTTTGCTTACATCAAAGGGGAGCTTTGCAGGTACAGCCTTGGGGGTGACTCAGCGCCTAAAGCCTAAAAGCTGGTCAATACATGGTGATAGATCTGGGTAAGCACCTCAAGATCTTTTAAAGCAACCCGCTCATCCACTTGATGGATGGTGTCTTCGGGAAGGCCAAGCTCAATGACAGGGGCAAGGGCTGTAAGGAAGCGTCCATCGGAGGTGCCTCCTGACGTGCTTAAAACAGGCTTTGTTCCCACAACCTGCTCAACCGCTTGGGAGACCCACGCGATGGGCTTTTCGGCTTGGGTTAAGAAGGCACAACCATGGTTGGTGAGCTCTAGCGTATAGCTTTCTCCATGACGTTTACAGATTTCCTCAATTTTTTGGGACAAAAGCTCTGGGTGCTGCTCCGTGTTAAATCGAATGCCAAACCGGGCCTGGGCCTGGGCGGGGATGATGTTGGTGACAGGATTACCCACATCGATGGAGGTGACCTCCAGGCGGGAGGGCTCAAAAAAA
>JBOFFI010000007.1:0-1046 GCA_051648545.1 Alphaproteobacteria bacterium | reverse complement strand
TAGCAAATAAAACTTTTAGTTATAAAAAAACACCTGAGGGATTCACTTGGCATCATCATCACGATGGGACGACAATGCAACTAGTTCCTTATGAATTGCATAGAGTGGTTAATCATACTGGAGGAGCAGCTTTAAAAAGAGCGAAAGATTAGAAAATGAATATTAATATGGAAAAACATTACGGCCCTTTAGAAAATGATGTTCTAAATACTGTAGAACAATTTTGGGGTTTCAAAATTCCACAAAATTATAGAAATTTTATTCTTGTTTATAATGGGGGAGTCCCAGAAAAAACTTTTTTTTTATTTAAAGGTAGAGAAAACGGTTCAATCCTAACTCATTTTTTCGGCTTTACAAGTAAAGGAGATAATATATTAATCGTCGCAAAAGACATGGGAAAACGGTATATGAATTCCATGTTGCCTATTGCTGATGATGCATGCGGCAATCGTATCCTCCTTTCTGTGAAAGGTCCAGATCGTGGAAAAATCTACTTTTGGGACCATGAGATGGAAGCTGATACAGACAACGGAGAAACGCCGGATTATTCAAATCTAACGTTGGTTGCAGATTCCTTTGATGAATTTATCCAAAACCTGAAATCCGAAGACGATCTCGACGCTTGAAGCGCCTCTTCTCCCTCATTTTCCTCCTCCTCCACACCCTGGCGAACGCCAGGGTTCCTGAGCCTGTTGAGGAAAATTTTGCCGTGGAAGCAAGCCTTCAAGCAGCCGCCACAGCAACCGTCGTGGGAACGATGAACCATCAAGGCAACCTTGGCAAGGCTCTGGAAGACCTGGGTAAGCCGCAGGGCTTGAAATCCCTTGCCTTAGCGGGATTGACCGGAGGGCTGATGGAGGGTGCATCTCTCCACTTGAAGCTTCCCAAGCAACCCCAGACTTTTGCAGGACATTTTCAAAAAGCGGCGGTGAGGGGCGCTGTTTCAGGCACCGTGAATGCCACCCTGGGTGGCATGGAGCCTGATAAAGCTTTTGGGGAAGCTGCTCTCAGCATTGCTGCCAACACGATGGGGGGTTTCGCTGCGA
>JBOFFI010000006.1:0-2390 GCA_051648545.1 Alphaproteobacteria bacterium | reverse complement strand
CTTTGTTTCCCACGCATTTTGCCACTTTTTCGATAGTCTAATGAACTACAGCGTCGACAATGCATCAATTTCTCCCTCTTTTTTCAACAACTCCGTAGAGGAGATTATGACAAAAATACTATGCTTTATCAACAATGCCCTTAATATTTCTTTGTTAAGAACAATGCCCTTAATATTTCTTTGTTAAGAAACATAAAAAAACATTAATCATCTCTATTCAAAATTTCTAAAAGATCAATTTTAGGGCCTTAGCAATGCATTAATTCCTGTTTTGCTTCGGGTTTGTGCATCCACGGTCTTTATAATAATTGCACAATTCAATGACAAGGAAGGCGTTGTGGAAGGCAGCGCCACAGTCCCAGGAACGACAACTGCATAGGCTGGAATTCTTCCATAGGTTACCTCTCCCGTTTCTCGATTGATAATCTTTGTAGAAGCGCCAAGAGCAACTCCCATACCCAAGACACATCCCTCTTCCAGATGGACGCCTTCAACCAATTGGCACCTGGCACCAACAAAGCAGTTGTCTTCAATAATCACAGGAGAAGCTTGGAGCGGCTCAAGGACCCCCCCAACGCCAACGCCATCTGAAAGATGACAATTCGCGCCAATTTGAGCGCAAGACCCGACACGCACGTTTGAATCAATCATGGTGCCTTTCCCAACGGACGCCCCGATGTTGAGAAAGCTGGGCATGATCACCGCACCAGAACTGACGAAGACACCTTTGCGAATGACGCTTCCAGGCATCATCCGAAAGCCCGCTTGTTGGAATTGTGCTTCGTCCCATCCCTGGCATTTGAGGGGGATCTTGTCATACCCAGGAAATGCTCCGCCAGTAAACTGATTGGGCAGAGAACGGAAAAGCAGTAAAATGCCTTTTTTGACCCATTCATGAACAATCCACGTCCCTTCGGCTTTTCCCGCAACCTGAATTTTACCCGTGTCCAGGTCCTCCAAAAAAGCAAGTAAGATTTCCCGGGTTTCCTCGCTTTGCAAAAGGCTGAGACCTTCTTTTGCTTCCCAAAGATGTTCTACGTGCTGCTGAAAATCCATTGCTTTCTCCCTATGTCGAAGTTTTACCTGTGGTACAGGTTATCCCTTGATCATGCATCAACACGCAACGCATAATCAAGGGATTCCTTTAGGTTATAGCTGGACAGCAGGAACGATTACCTGAGAACTATCAGGGTTTTTATTATACATAGCTGCATCATATGCCTTGTTCCTCATAGGCTTCTTAGATTTCCACCAATGGTAAGCAGCAGCCCCGCCGAAAACAGAAAATATTGCTGCTAGAGCACTTGCTCCAATATAGCGGAGATGGCTATTTGAGGCCGCGTGAGAGGTTGGAACAACCTCATCACTATATTTGTTGACTGCGGCGAGAGATGGGGACGAACTTTTTCCTGAATTTGTAGTAAGGGGATTAATCGTTACATCAAGACCAGGGCCATACGGGTGCTCCGTTGGAGAAGTAAAAACATCACCGAAAAAATTTCTTACATAACTGCTGCTTGCATTAACATAGTCCATTAAAAAAAATTTCCTCAACGTGTCTACGTTTAAAAAGCTATCCCCGTTATGATAGGGAATATTTCCAAGGGCAATATAGTTCTCACCGCCGGGGAAAAGAAAAAATTTCCACTTTCTGTCTGCATCCTGTTTATTAAGAGAAGAAAATAAAATGGGATTAGCAGATGTTTTTAGCGCCCTAGCTTTGTCAGAAAATACCGAAAAACTGAGTTCAATTTCCCCGTATGGTGCGTAGATCCCGGCAGGGTCATAGTCATCGTTCTTCACAAAAGGATGTTTATTACCTAAGGATTCACTAAAATCAGGAAAAAATCTGGCATAGCTGTAAACAGCATTTTGATCCAAACTCTCTAATTCAATTTTTTCTCCAAAATCAAGCTTCTGAAGCCAACTTGAAACATTTACATACTCAACACTTGTCTCCATCGTTGTAGCTAGCTTTTTGATATCACCGATGTAAAAACAAGAAAAAACTTTCTTTTTTGCATAATTTTTTTGTGATTCGGCAACTAATTCATCTGAATCTAAACCTTTTTTTCCAAAATGATTCACTATTGTTTTTGACATTAATTCAGGCGCAAAATCAGTGGACAACGTTATGCAGACAGATTTATCAAGCCATCTGGAAACTCTGTTTGATCTCCCCTGCTCTCCAGGTGCTCCCCACCCATTTTTGTCCGCAAGTTCTTGGCTCTGTTCTAGCATACGTGATATTTCACGTATGTTTTCTTCCTTTTTACCCCAAGGATCCGAATTAAAACGAGCAGACGGTGAACTTGCCCCCCATGCTATCTCTGTACTCCCTGCACCTACCCCACTTGAAAAGGGCGCCAGCGGTCCAGCAAAAACAGGCA
>JBOFFI010000005.1:0-25658 GCA_051648545.1 Alphaproteobacteria bacterium | reverse complement strand
ACCGCTTTTTTTTCTTACCAGCTTTTGTGTTGTAGGATTTCTTGCGTGGTAACCCAGCTGGCGCTTTTAACAGCCTTTACAACCCTTATACAAAGCTGTTTGGGGAGTTGTTCTGGATTTTTAGTGGAGGCTTTAGGATGGCCCGGATTTTTTGTCTTAACAGCTTTTGCCAGTTTGCCGGCACTTGCACTGCTCTCTTATCAAAAAATCCCTTATCTTTCTTTTGGTCAAGGCAACGAGTTTAATCCAAAGAATTTGACTGAAAGAATTGAAAAATCTTAAAGAGCTTGTTGTTTTTTTTCAAAAGAGCGTTACAATACCCATGATTAATAAAACTTTAGGTGCGTATAAAAAATGCCGCGCTTTTCCCTGACTTTTTTATACGTAATGCTTTCATGGGTGTTGTGGGGTTGGCTTGGTTCGCCTTGTGTGGCCCTTGAAATTCCTGCTTTCCAACCTGCAAAAACGCCTAAAGCCCAAATGGTTACGCTGGAGCAAGACTTAAAAAAGCTTCAAAAAGATTTTGATAGCCTTAAAGAAAGTCTTGAGGAAGATTCTAAGAAAAAGCAAAAAGCGGGGGTTGCCTCTTTTGCGGGAACCTATTTCCCGCGAATTATGGCTTACTTTTCTGAAAAGGGAAATTTTTTAAAGGACGGGTTTTTTTCCTTCTCAAAGCTTCACAAAGCGGTCTTTCTTTTTTTTGCGCCTCTGTTTTGGGGGGAGGTTGCGGAAGTTTTTTTAAAGGCGTTGGTTGCAACGGCTGTCGGGCTTGGTCTTGCCTATGGTGCGTCTTATGGCTTGAAAAAAACCCTTAAAACGTTTTTTAAGTGGAGTCGTAAGCGAGATTTATCTCCTTTTTCTCAGTTTTTATTATCTGCTTTATTTGTTGTTATCCCGTTGGTTGTATTTATACTTTCCCAATTGACGTCCTTTTTTCTCCTGGAGCAGGGTGCTATTCAGCGTCAAATTATCGCTTCCCTTTCTATGGGTGGGTGTTTGCTCTGGCTTATTTGGCGCCTAACCCACTTGTTGGTCCATCAGCAAAAAGCATTTCCCCTTTTCGCCAGGTTGCCGCGCTCTGTGATGCAACGCTTTTCTTCCAGCATTAAGGGGATGACAGTTACCTATGTTGTTGGTTTGCTTTGCATGGATTTGGCCGTTCTTTTTCATGTTGAAGAGGGGGGGCAAAAAATCATCTCAGGTTTTGTGGGAATCGTCTTCTTGGTGTTTGCTATTTTGCTGCTTTCAGCTTTAAGGAGGCCAGTTACCTTGGCCCTGCTAAGAAGCCGGTTTTTATTAGCCCAAGCCATAGCTTCTTTTTGGTGGGGGTTGGCTTCTCTAGCGTGTACCGTCATCTATGTGTTATGGTTATTTGATGAAGTAAGCCTGGGTCGAGCCCTTGGTCCGTTGATCCTCACCCTTTGTTTAATCCCTATTTGCAACAAATTGGTCCGTTTTATCCGGAAAATCCGTTTATCCTACCTTTGGAAAAGGCGCAAAAGCTTTGAGAGCACGTCGCTTTACACCATGCTGAAAACCAATTCATTTTTTTCTAAATTAACAAATTTCTTCGTGTACGCGTTAGGTGTGTGGGTTTTTGCAGAGGTTTGGGAAATTAAATTTTTGAATTCTATTCAACAAACTTTGGGGACAAAATTCCTTCAACAGGGTGTTGATGTTTTAGCGCTTATTTTATCTGGGTACATCTTGATTTACGGTGGCGACCGAATTTTGCGTTATTACCTAGAAGCTAAACAAAAAGAGAGCCCTGCGGATGGTGATTTTGCCCTGGCGCGCTTTAAAACACTTTTTCGTATTGTCAGGACGTTGTTGCGGATTGTGGTTTGGGTTCCCATGGTTCTTATCATTTTATCAATGAATTACGACATCACCCCCATCCTTGCCAGCGTCGGTATCTTAACCGCAGGTATTGCATTTAGTGTGCAGTCTTTTGTTAAAGACTTTGTGACCAGTTTTTTCATGATTTTAGAAAACACCCTTGTGGTGGGGGATCAAGTAGAGATTGATGAAAAAGCCGGTATTGTAGAAGATTTAAGCCTGCGCACGTTGCGGGTGCGGATGGATAATGGGATTTTGTTGACCATCCCGTTCAGCCAAATCGGGATTGTGGGGAATAAAAGTCGTCTTTTTTCTTGTGTTATTTGCAATATATCCATAGCATACGGCGAAAATGTAGACCATATTCAACAGCTTGTTGAAAAATCATATCAAATTCTTAAAAAAACACCTTCGTTTTCAAAAAAAGTGTTGGCGCCTCTTGAAATACGTGGCATCAACGAAGTAACAGATTTTTCGATGATTTTTCAGGTGCGTTTGAGGACAATGCCGAGTCAGCAAGATATTGTTCGGCGTGGGTTTAATCGTATTTTGAAGCAAGTCTTTGATGAAGCAAACATTCAAGTTCCAACGCCTTCCTATTCTATTACAGGAAGAAGCCCCAGCTTGACGAATACGGTTATATAAACCAAACGTTACATTATAAAAAAAGGAAATGAGATGAAATTTTGGGTCCCACGTAAGCTATCGAAAAGCTTGGTACCTTCGATGCTTGGATTGACGTTGATGTATTTTATCTACCACGCCATTCAGGGGGAGCGGGGGATTTTTGGGTGGATGGAGCTTTCCCGGGAGTGTGAGCTTCAAGAACGCCATTTACAAGCGCTGATGTTGGAGAAAGAAGAGCTGGAAACAAAAGTGGGCTTGATGTCTAAAGAAATTGATCCTGATTTGCTGGAATATCAAGTTCGTTTGCTGTTAGGATATGCAGCGCCCAATGAGATGATTATCCTAAAGCCTGTTGAAGCGGACGAAATGCCATGATAGAAGATCAAAATTTTCCCATTTGCATTGATTTAGACGGCACCCTTGTGAGGGAAGAGACCTTGTGGGTTTTGCTAAAGAAATTGTGGGGAAAATCTTGGGTTGGTGTGCTGCACGTAGCTTTCATATTTTGCTTTAAAGGAAGGGCAGCCTTCAAGCGCGCTCTGGCCCAAAAGGTGATGCTTGATCCTGCAAAACTTTCTTACCATCCAGAGCTTTTAAAAGATTTAGAGCGCTTGTCCCAAGAGGGAAAAACCTTGGTCCTTGCAACAGGGGCAGACCTTCTTGTTGCGAAAAAGATAGCTAATTATTTGGGTTTTTTTAAATTTGTCATCGCCAGCCAAGGAACCCAAAACGTTGTCGGGCTCATCAAAGCGACGATTCTCGCCAACACGTTTGGTCCTGGACGCTTTATCTATGCAGGCAATTCTTGGAAAGATATCCCTGTGTGGGACCAAGCGGCCCATATCGTGATCGTTAATGCGCCATCAAGGTTGGTTGCTGCAGTTAAGAAAAAAAAAGGACGCAAGAAGCGGTTGAAGACCTATGTATAAAATCTGGACTTGGTTGCAGATGGAGGGCTATGGAGGTTACGTGTGGGGAGCCTATGGTTTTGCCATGGCGGCCCTTGCTCTTTTAGCAAGACACTTGCGGGCTTCGGCACGAAAAGCCAGAGAGGCTTACATAACCCTCACTCAAGGTAATCTATCAGATTCTTCGGCGGAAAAATTTCGTTGACATGTTGGGGGAGCTGAAACAAAAGTGGCGTCGTTTAATCAAGCTTCTCCTTCTGTTGCTGTTGGTAGCTTGTAGCCTGGGTCTCATTTTTTACGCTTTTCAAACGAGCATGATCTTTTTTTATACGCCCACGCATTTTTTGAGCCTTTCTCCGGGGCAGCGCACGCAAGAAAAGCTGGTTCGGCTGGGGGGCCTGGTGAAGGCGGGATCTTTCCATGGAAAGTTTGAAAACAAACGGTTTGTGCTTCAAGATGAGACCCATGAAATCTCGGTGCACTATCAAGGAAGCCTCCCAGATTTATTTCGGGAGGGGCAGGGGGTTGTGGTGGAAGGTATCTGGCAAGAGGACCTCCAACAATTTCAGGCCCGTAAGCTTTTCACCAAGCATGATGAAACCTACATGCCCCGAGAGCTTGTTCAATCCTTAAAGGAAAAAGGCAGATGGCAGCATTCTCCCACATCACCCCAGAAATAGGATTGGTGTCCCTGTGGCTTGCTGCTGCCTTTGGTGTTGTGCAAGGTGTGGCAGGGGGATGGAATTTTTGGCATTTTTCGCCCAAACGGTTTCAGCTGCTCCAGGTTTCAACATACATGCAGCTGGGTTTTTTAAGCCTGTGTTTGTTGATTCTGGGGTGGGCTTACGTCAGTTGTCAGTTTTCTTTTTTGAATGTCTTTTCCAATAACCACACCCACATGCCTTGGTTCTTTCGCCTAGGGGCCCTGTGGGGGAATTATGAAGGGTCTTTGTTGCTGGGGTGCTGGATGTTGAGTTTGTTTGGGACATTGCTGGTCACCCTGCACCAACCCCAGGCACGAACGTCCACGGCTGTGATGGTTCAAGGGTTGATCACCCTTTCGTTTCTCTGTTTTATGATGTGTTTAAGCCATCCGTTTGAGCCATTCCCGTTAGAAAAAATCCCCACCCAAGGGTTGGCCCTCAACCCTTTGCTCCAAGATCGTTCCTTGCTGATTCACCCGCCCACGCTCTATTTCGGCTATCTGGGGTTTTCCGTTCCCTTTTCCTGGAGCCTTGCCTTTATGCTGCACCAAAATGCATCTTCATGGGCTCGGCTGGTGCGTCCCTGGGCTTTGTTGGCCTGGTCATTCTTAACCCTCGGCATTGGCTGGGGAAGCTGGTGGGCTTATTATGAGCTTGGCTGGGGAGGGTGGTGGTTTTGGGATCCTGTGGAAAATGCATCACTTATGCCTTGGCTTGTGGGGACGGCGATGCTTCATGTGCTAAGGCCTAGTACAGCTTCGCAACCTCCGTTTTTTTTAAAAGGATATTTAGCGGCTAGCGTTTTGGCATTTTCTCTTTGTTTGTTGGGGATTTATCTAACCCGGGCGGGGATCCTTTCCTCTGTTCACAGCTTTGCTTACGACCCTGCAAAGGGTTTTTACCTCTTCCTTATTTTTGTAGGCTTCAGCCTCCTTGGGTTTGGTTTGGTGGGGTATAGCCTCATCATGCGTAAGCCTCCCCACCCCCTTCCGCACTCCTCCCTAAGCACTTTCCTGTCTTATCAAGGCGGGTTGAAGCTTCACTGGATCATGTTCACAGGCATGGCGTTGATGGTGCTGCTTGGAACTTTTTTTCCGTTGGGTTATGAATGGATGACAGGCAAAGCCATTGCACTGGACCCCAGCTATTTCACCCTTACCTTGCTCCCCTTCGCAAGCCTGGCCTTACTGATCATGCCGCTGGTTCCTTTTTTGACCGAGGAGAGAATGCTCCTTAAAGCCCTTGTTCCCCTCAGCTTTGCGGCGACTTTAACCCTGGGAAGCGTGTTTTTAATCAGCGTTGCTGTCAACGTCCCCTCTTTGCTAGCCCTGATGGTTCTATTCCTTGGGGCATGGGTGCTGTGGGGCAGCTGCTTTTGGGGCTGGCGAATGCTACGACAACGAGATGGGTCTCGTTTGGGAGCTTTCTTAGCCCACGCAGGCGTTGGGATTACGTTTATCGGCCTGGGGGTTGCAAGCTTTTGGCGCGTAGAAACCGAAGCCGTTCTTCCACTCCAAGGAGCCATGCAGGTGGGGCCTTATGAGCTGACACTAACGTCTGTAGACCTTCAAGAGGGGAAATTGTTTGACCGCTATCAAGCACGGCTGAAGCTTAGCCAGCCAGAAAGTGGTTTCCTTGCCATGCTGACGCCAGAAAAGCGGCTTTATCACCCTCAAGAATCCTTGATTTCTGAAACCGCCATTTACACCACAGGGTTTGCAGATGTGTATGCTATTTTGGAGGAAGCCTATTCAAATAAAAGCTGGAAGATCAAGGCTATGTATCTTCCTCTAGCGCCTTGGATCTGGATTGGATGTTTCGCCATGCTGCTAGGGGGGCTCTACAGTTTTGGATATTTTTTTAAAAAGCGAAACCCAAGCTGATATTTTAAAAATAGTCCCTGACTTTTGAAAAAGAACATGCTAGAAAACAGGAAGCAGGGTGTGGGGCTGCTTTTTTTGAAGGTTTCTAATCAAATTATGTATAATAATTTGAAAAATGGGAAGCGGAGAGAGGGAACAAGTGCGTAATAAGGATTTAAGAGACGAGAAAATCGAGGCTATCCTAACGGGTGCTCTGGGTAATATTTCGCAAGATAAAACAGACGTTTTCAGGGCTTTTGTGGGGGAGCTTTATCACAATTTAGCCTCCTATGATTTGGATGAAAAAGACCCTGCTTACCTATCTGAAGTGGCGCTTCAGGCCTGGGATTTTTTGCAAACACGGGCCTCGGGAACCCCCAAAATTAACATTTCCAACCAAACGTTTGAAGAGGAAGGGCAGTCCTTTCAACGCACGATCATTGAAGTGGTCCACGATAACCTATCTTTTTTGGTGGATTCCATCGCGGCTTTTTTGAATGCCAAAGGATTGTCGTTAAATTTTGTCCTCCATCCTGTATTGAGAGTGGCCCGAGACAGCCGTGGTAACCTTCTTTCTCTTTGTTCGCCTCGGGAGATTTCCTGCACAGGCTCCATTGACGAATCATTCATCCGCTATGAGACTACGGAACACATCTTGCCCAGCGCTTTTTCTGGGGTTAAAGCTCAAATTCTCGCTATCTTAGAAGACATCCAACTGGCAGTTGGGGACTGGCAAGAGATGCGTGCTAAGGTGCAAGAAGCTTTGGGAGATTTAGAGCGCTATCCCGCTTCTCAAAAAGATGAAGCATTTCATGAAACCTTAGATTTTCTTTCTTGGTTAGGGGACCATCATTTCACTTTCTTGGGCTATTGCGCTTACCGGTTTAGGGAAGAAAATAGCCTCATCCAAGGCGTTGATGCCCAAGCAGGCTTGGGTATCTTAAGGGCCCCTGAGCGACAAAAACTCCAAGTCGTTTTTGAAGGCGTACGTCGTAAACCGGAAAACATCCAGTTTTTGTTAGAGTCTCAGCCTCTTATTATTACGAAAACCAGCCAACGTTCCACCATCCACCGTGTTGATTTTATGGATTGCATCGGTGTTAAACAGTTTGATGCTAATGGGCACGTTGTTGGATTTCACCAATTTTTAGGGCTCTTTACCTCCAGTGCTTACAACCAAAGTGCCCGAGATATTCCTCTCCTTCGGTATAAAATCAGCCAGGTCCTCAAGCAAACAGGGCTTGCCCCCAATTGGCATGATGGAAAGGCGCTGATCCATGTGCTGGAAACCCTTCCCCGGGAAGAGCTGCTCCAAAGTTCTGTGCCAGAGCTTTATGAGCTGAGCTTTTCAGTTTTACAGCTCCAAGAACGCCAGCGGCTCAGCTTTTTCATGCGCCCTGACCAATTTGGGCGATATCTTTCTTGTTTTATCTATATCCCAAGGGAGCGTTATGGCGCGACCCTTCGGAAAAAAATGGGAGAAATGTTGGAGAAAATTTTCCAAGGGAAGATTAGTTCGTGGAATATCCACCTGGGAGACCTGGCCTTTGCCCGTTTGCATTATATCATCTCCCTTCCATCAGAATTTAATATAGAAGCGTATGACACTCAAGCTATTGAAAAGCAGCTGTTCCAACAGTTGTTCACCTGGGGAGATTTTTTCAAAAAAAGCGTCAAAAAGCGCTATGGTGATGAAGCTGGCGAGGTGCTATTTAACCAATATGGTGAGGCGTTTTCAAGGGCCTACCGAGATCAATTTGATGCAGAAGAAGCCATGCGCGATATTGAATTTATCGAAGCAGCACTTCAGCAAGAGACCCTGCAGGTTTCCCTCAAACCCATCGAATCAAGCTCAGGCGCAACGCTGCAGATCAAGCTCTATAACCCCCATAGCATCATCTTTCTAAGCAATATCCTTCCTGTTTTTGAGCAGATGGGGCTTAAAGTTACAACAGAAATTCCGTTTAAAGTTTTGCTCCAGGGCCGAGAAGAACCCTTCTGGATCCATTCCTTAGAAGTCTTTCCGCTTCTCTCCGGGCGCGTCCCTTCAGCCGCTGAGCAAGCCCTTTTTCTGGAAGCTTTTCTTAAAATTTGGCACCAAGAAGCTGAAAATGATGGCTTTAATCGTCTTGTGTTAGAAGCGGGTTTAACCTGGCGAGAATGTCAAATTTTGCGAACCTATTCCCGCTATTTAAAACAGCTGAACACACCCTTTAGCCAGGCTTATATTGAACAGGTACTAGCCAAAGAACCAGAAATTGTACGAGAGCTGGTGGCGTTTTTCTGTCTCAGGTTTTCCCCTGATGTTGAAGGCGACCGGGAGGCTGCGTGCCTTGAAAAGCAAGCCGCTTTGGAAAAATTGTTGGACGGCGTTACCAACAGCGATGAAGACCGTATCCTGCGGCGCTTTTTGAACCTTATCACCGCGACGGTTCGAACCAATTTTTACCAAACAGATGCTACAGGAGCTTCAAAACCCTACCTTTCGGTGAAGCTTCATTCCCAGCGGGTAGATGAATCCCCCCGTCCTATTCCATTGTACGAAATTTTCGTCTACGCAGCCCAGTTTGAGGCGATCCACTTGCGGGGTGGGAAAGTTGCAAGGGGTGGCATTCGCTGGTCGGACAGGCCAGAAGACTATCGCACGGAGCTGCATGATTTATGGAAAACCCAAACGGTTAAAAATGCCGTCATCGTTCCTGTTGGTTCTAAAGGCGCTTTTGTCGTTAAAAAAACGGATGCGCCCACCCGGGAAGCATGGTTGGAAGAAGGCATTCAGTGTTACAAGCGCTTCATGCGGGCGCTTTTAGAATTGACCGACAATTGGGTCAAAGGAAAGCTCGTTTCTCCTGAGCAAACCGTTCGGTATGATGATGAAGATCCTTATCTCGTGGTAGCAGCCGACAAAGGAACCGCGACGTTTTCGGATATCGCGAATCAAATCTCCCATGAATTTAACTTTTGGCTGGGGGATGCCTTTGCTTCAGGGGGGTCCGTTGGCTATGATCACAAAAAAATGGGCATTACAGCCAGGGGTGCATGGAAATCTGTTGAGCACCATTTTAAAGCCTTTGGTGTGGATGTCAGCAAAGACCCTGTCACGGTTGTGGGTGTGGGTGATATGTCAGGAGACGTTTTTGGCAATGGTATGTTGTTATCCAAAAGCCTTAAGCTGGTTGCAGCCTTCAACCACCAACACATTTTTCTTGACCCAACCCCCCATCCTTTGAAAAGCTATGAAGAACGGAAACGCTTATTTGAGCTCCCCCGGTCTACATGGATGGAGTATCAACCCAACCTCATCTCTGAGGGGGGAGGCGTGTTTGAACGATCTGCGAAGCGCATCTCTTTATCTGCCGAAGTGCAAGGGATGCTCCAGATAAAAGAAGATTCCTTAACACCCCAAGAGCTCATCCGTTGCCTCCTCAAAGCCCAAGTAGATCTCCTCTGGTTTGGAGGCATCGGCACCTTTGTGAAAGCAAGCCATGAAAACAATGCTGAAGTGGGCGACAAGGCCAACGATGCTTGCCGGGTTGATGGGAGAGATATTCAAGCAAAGGTGATTGCGGAAGGGGCTAATCTAGGCCTTACCCAAGGGGGGCGCATTGAATATGCCCTCAAAGGAGGGAACCTTAATACGGACGCTTTGGATAATTCCGCGGGGGTGGATTGCTCAGACCACGAAGTTAACATCAAAATCTTGTTCCGACCCCTTCTTGAACAGCAAACCCTTCCGCTAGAAGCAAGAAATCAGTTGCTGGAAAGCATGACGGATGAGGTTGCGCACCTGGTCCTCCAAGATAATTACTGGCAGAACCAAGCTGTCTCCCTGGCACATGCTCACGCACCCTATCTTTTAGAAGAGCATCGCTTTTTAATTCAAGACCTCGAGCGCCTGCAAGGCCTTGACCGTAGCGTTGAGAATTTACCTGATGAGGCAGAGCTTTCTCGAAGGCAGTCGCTTCAGGTAGGTCTCACAAAACCAGAGCTTTGCGTGTTATTAGCCTATGCAAAGATTTATCTCTATCAAGAAGTGCTGCGCTCTGATGTGGTTGATGACCCAGCTTTGGTTCCCATGCTGGTGCAATACTTCCCAGAAGTTTTGGCTTCAAAATTTCAAGAAGCTATTCTCCAGCATGCCTTGCGCCGGGAGATCATCGCCACCCATGTCAGCAATTTGATTGTTAACACAACGGGTCCAACGTTTGTGTTTGAGATTGCGCGGCTGACAGGCCAACCCATTCCTCGCATTTTAAAAGCCATTCTAGTTATTCGCCATATTTTGCAGCTGGAATCTGTGGAGGATACCCTGGAGCAGTTGTCCCTCAACCTCACCTTACACCAGCAAATCATGTGGGAGGTTAACCGAGCTGTTAAAGTCTCAACAAATTGGTTTCTTGGGAATGAGCAACTGGAGAGCAAAATTGAATCTATCGTCACGCCTTACCAAAAACAATTTAAAACCCTGTTTGATGTGTTGTTGACCATACTCCCAGAATCCCATTGCCAAAAGCTGGACGCCAGAGCAGAACAGCTTGTCTCCAGCGGTTTGCCCAGAGCATTTGCGCAGCAGCTCATCTTGTTGCACCTGTTTTCCCTGTCTGGGGATATTGTGCAGCTAGCTTCAAAGCTCAATTTACCCGTGCAGGATGTAGCCTGGGTCTATCACACGGTGGGGGAGTCTTTAGGGCTACGCTGGCTTTGGGAAACTGCTTATGCTTTTCCTGCAGAAACCTATTGGTTGCGGACAGCATTCCGCAGCATTCGAGAAGAGGTTCAGGCCGCGCACCGTTCTTTTGTTTCAAACATTTTGGCTTTTGCGGGCAAGAGTCTCTCAGTGAAAAAAGCTATTGAAGCTTGGGAAGAAGCTTACCATGAGCCACACCAACGCTACCAAATTTTTCTGAAACAAATGATGGCCAACACGGTGATTGACTTAGGGTCGCTCGTTATTTTGAACCAAAAATTGCGCCAATTGGAGGCCCAGACAAGGCCCTTGTAGGGGCTGTGGTCTGGATTTCCGTGGAGGAAAAATCCGGAGCAATGTGTCATTCACCCTGAAGGCGCGCTCCAGAAACATACAAGTTGGAAAATTTAGAAAGAGTCCTTATTTCTTAAGCCAATCTTTAATGATCCCAACCTGTTCAGAGGTTGCAAGGGAAGGAGGATGACCGATCCCTGGAAGCTCAATAAGGCTGACGTCTTTCTTTTGGGCCATTTTTTTGGCTGTTTCAGCGGAGATAATGTCAGATAACGCTCCCCGAAGAAGGAACGTAGGGCATTTAATGTTGTTCCAATAGGCTGAAAAGTCAACGTCCACATATTCTTCATTTTTAGAGAAAGTGTGGCCTGCCGCTGGGTCATAAGCAAATTCCCACATTTTTTTCGTCTCGTTGAATTTTACACTGTGCTTGAGTAAATTTTCTAAAGGTGCTTCCCCAATCTCACCCATGAATTTAAGGTGATTTTCCAGGAGGTAAGCGCGGGCTTCCGCTTCTGTTTTGAAGCTTGTTTGAACCTCCGCATAGGTCGCGATGCGTTTTAAGCCTTCAGCAGATACCACAGAGCCGATGTCATTCAAAATCAATTTTTTAAGGGGGGTTTGGGGGGAGCTAGCGAGCATAATCCCCATCAGCCCACCCATGGAGGTGCCAACCCATGAAACCCGATCTACGTTAATTCTGGATAGCAGTGTTGTCATGTCCGCGAGGTATTGGGGGTAGGAATATAAAAAAGCATCCCCTAGATAGTCACTATCCCCTCTGCCAACAACATCCGGGCAAATGACGCGGTAATCTTCAGCCAGGTGCTGGGCTAAAAAATCAAAATCGTGGCGATTGCGCGTAAGGCCGTGGACACACACCACCACATCGCGGTTTTTAGGATCTCCCCATTCGCTATAGAGAACTTTATGAAAACCTGTTGGGTTGAGCCCTAAAAAAGATTTTTCTTGCGCTGTGTGTTGCATCCCCTGCGGTCCTTATTTTGAATGATCTGCGTTCAGTCTACCTTAAACTGTTTGCAAAATGATTACCGAAGGGTTAGGAAAATAGAATTTTCAGCCTTACTTCTCTGCGCGCTCCACCAATTTTTCTTTAATAGCGCCAATAGCTTTGGCAGGGTTCAGCCCTTTCGGACACGTTTGGGTGCAGTTCATAATGGTGTGGCAGCGGTACAATTTAAATGGATCTTCCAGCTCGTCCAGCCGTTCTCCCGTGGCCTCGTCCCTACTGTCTGCAATCCAGCGAGAAGCTTGCAGCAATACTGCAGGGCCTAGATATTTGTCTCCATTCCACCAATAGCTAGGGCAGCTGGTGCTGCAACAAAAGCAGAGGATGCATTCCCACAAGCCATCCAGCTGGGCGCGTTCTTCGACGCTTTGGAGGCGCTCTTTCCCAGCGGGTGCCGGTGTGTCGCTCTGCAACCAAGGCTTAACGGATGCATGTTGTGCATAAGCATGGGTGAGGTCTGGGACCAAATCCTTCACAACCGGCATGTGGGGCAGGGGATAAATATGGACATCGCCCTTCACCTCATCCAGGGGTTTGAGGCAGGCCAGGGTGTTCGAGCCATCGATGTTCATGGCGCAAGACCCACAGATTCCCTCTCGACAAGAACGCCGAAAGGTGAGGCTTCCGTCTACCTCATTCTTGATTTTAATCAGGGCATCCAACACCATGGGGCCACAGCTTTTTTGGTCAATCTCGTAGGTATCCAAACGGGGGTTTTCGCCTGTGTCCGGATCATAGCGATAAATTTTCAGGCGGGTGACCTGTTGGGCAGTGGCATCAGCTTTGAACACGTTGCCTTGTTTACGGACTTTGGAATGAGGGGGGAGTTTGAATTGAGCCATTGTGCTTTCCTTTTAGTAAACCCTTGGCTTGGGTGGAATAAATTCCACCTCTTGGGTGAGGGTATAAAGGTGGACTGGGCGGGTGCCCAGGGTTACGTGATAGTCTTTTGAAAGCCAGGTAAGGGAATGGTGAAGCCATGTTTCATCATCCCGCTGAGGGAAATCTTCTCGGGCGTGGGCACCGCGACTCTCTTGCCGGTGTGATGCAGCCTCTAAGGTGACGGCAGCTTGGGCGAGCAGGTTTTCAAGCTCAAGGGTTTCCAGCAATTCTGTATTCCAGATGAGGGAGCGATCCTGGAGTCCCACTTCTTGAAAGGATGTTATAATCCCTTCCATGGCTTTGACGCCTTCTGCTAACAAGGTTTGAGTTCTGAAAACTGCGCATTTTTGTTGCATGGTGCGTTGCATCTGCAAGCGAATGTCAGCGGGTTTCTGGCGTCCCTTGCTATGGCGGAGCTTATCCAAGCGTTGGATGGCTTCCTCGCCAAACGAGGGAGATATCTCGGGCAGCGTGGCTCCTGGTTTGAAAAGCGCTTGAGCCCGAAGCGCTGCGGCGCGGCCAAACACAACCAGGTCCAACAGAGAGTTTGTACCCAAGCGGTTCGCACCATGAACAGAAACGCAGGCAGTTTCACCGATAGCCATTAAGCCTGGCACCACCTGGTCTGGATTTTGGGGGGTTGGACGCAACACCTCCCCATGGTAGTTGGTGGGGATACCCCCCATATTATAATGGACGGTGGGGATGACAGGGATGGGCTCCTTTGTCACATCCACCCCAGCAAAGATTTTTGCGGTTTCCGAGATCCCAGGCAAGCGCTCATGCAACACATCTGCAGGAATGTGCTCTAGATGAAGCAGAATATGGTCTTTATGCTCTCCAACACCTCTTCCTTCGTTGATTTCGATGGTCATGGCGCGACTCACCACGTCTCGAGAGGCAAGATCTTTGGCCACGGGCGCATAGCGCTCCATGAAACGATCCCCTGTGCTGTTGGTGAGATAGCCACCTTCTCCGCGGGCCCCTTCTGTGATTAAGCAGCCTGAGCCGTAAATGCCCGTGGGGTGAAATTGAATGAATTCCATATCCTGGAGCGGAAGCCCTTGGCGGAGCACCATGGCATTCCCGTCTCCGGTGCATGTGTGGGCAGAGGTGCACGAGAAAAAAGACCTGCCATAGCCACCTGTTGCAATGACAACTGTTTGAGCCATAAAACGGTGGAAGGTTCCGTCATCTAAATTCCATGCAACCAGTCCCCGGCAGACCCCCTCTTGGTCCATGATTAAATCCAAGGCGATATATTCCACAAAAAAGCTAACGTGATGCTTCAAGCACTGCTGATAGAGGGTATGCAAAATGGCATGTCCCGTGCGGTCAGCCGCTGCACAGGCACGTTTTGCCATAGATTCTCCCTGACGAACCGTATGGCCACCGAAGGGACGTTGATAGATGGTTCCTTGTTCCGTTCTAGAAAAAGGAACTCCCAGATGCTCCAGCTCAATCACGGAAGGAATGGCTTGGCGGCACATATATTCAATGGCGTCTTGGTCACCTAACCAATCAGAACCCTTCACAGTGTCATACATGTGATAGCGCCAGTTATCTCCATCTCCCATGTTGCCCAAGGCAGCGCCAATTCCTCCTTGGGCTGCAACCGTATGGCTTCGGGTTGGAAAAACTTTTGTGACACAGGCGGTTCGAAAGCCAGCAGCACTCATACCAAGGGCCGCCCGAAGGCCTGCTCCTCCTGCGCCTAAGATAACGACATCATACGTGTGATCTGTCCACGGGTAAGCTGCAGACATATGGTATTCCTTCTTTTGTTGGTTTTGGGTAGTTTTCCCCAGGTTTAATGTCCTAAATATAGTTTCAAAACTGCCAGGTTTCCCGCAACAGCACAGCAAATTGATAGGCCTTTTATAGCCAAAATAGCCAATATTTTGCTACGTTCACTTGGAACATAATCTTCTGCAATCACCTGTAAGCCAAGGGCACCATGGTAGAAAAGACAGACATTCCACAGCAGCGTTGGAAAAACAATTTCAGGCCGCTGAAAAGCCTGGACCAGCTGGCTTGCTCCTGTGTGAAACCACAAAGGTAACATCCATACCACAAACCAGATGGTAAGCGGGATAAGCGCAACCGCCGTAACACGCTGAAACCACCAATGGCTGACCCCTGATTTTGAAGAGCCAAGCCCCCTGGCACGCCCCAAAGGCGACCGGAAAGATTTGGGAAACGTATTTTGCATCACAGAACCTACCTTCTTTCTAAAGCAACCAAGCCCACGTTAATAAACTGAAAAGCGCCGCAAGCCCCACCACCAGCCAACCGGTTCGGTAAGCTGTTGAAAGCTCAAACCCTTTTCCTATATCCCAAAACAGGTGTCGAATCCCATTTAACAAATGGTAATAGAGGGCGGCGATCCATATGAACAAGCATAAATGTCCCAGGATACTATGCAGCAGTGCTTGGGTGCAAGATGCGCAATCCATGGTCAACATGCCCAAAAAAAAGCTCCAAACCACACAACCACCATACAAAATCATCCCCGTAAAGCGATGCAAAATGGAAAGGGTTGCGGGCAGCCCCATGCGATAAACCTGCAGGTGAGGCGAAAGGGGGCGATGATGCGGATGTTTTTTTTGCGCTACAGACATAAGTGCTTCCCTTGATTCACGACAACGAAAATGGTCAAAAACTTATCACGTTTCTTTAGTTAACCAAGCAATATTCGGGCCATGCTCCTGTTTTTCTCTCTAGGAGATGGTGCGCCCTGCAGGATTCGAACCTGCGACAACCGGCTTAGAAGGCCGATGCTCTATCCAGCTGAGCTAAGGGCGCAAAACAATGCTTATTACTCTAATCATAAACCCGATTGTATGCTGTTCTTTCAAAAAGTGCAATCTGGGACTTGAAGTGTTTAAAACACTTTTATCTCTAAAAAATCGGAAAACTTTTCTGCTTTACGCAAGATTTAATAAGACATTGTTTTAAAATATAAAATTATTTTATTGATTTTTTCAAAAAAATAATTGTATAACTCAAACATTAAAAAAATAATTATTTTTCATATGCTTATTATTTTGTTGGTTATGTTTGTTTTTATAAAAAATTTAACATCTATAGGAAAGTCAATTTTGTATGGCGCGTTCAACTTATGTTTCTTTCAGTCTTTTTCTATGCTTTTTTTTAATATTTTTTAATGCATTTGGGAAACCCAATAAAGTTTATCAAGAAGATGCTTTTTATCCTCAGATAACCAATCGACCTATCCTACGAGCAACCCTTATAACCCTCGCACTTTCTTCAATTTTTCAACAAAATATCGCTGCGCCTATTGAAGGTTTGGGAGAAAATTTTGCAGTTTCTACGAGAAATTTTCAACTATCTCCTACATCGCCACGTGCTAAAGAGTTTAATATTTTGTACCATATTCTCCAGAATGCCGGCCAAATTCCCAAGTCTGAGTTGCCTTGTCTTATAAATGGGGAGGGCAGAGGTAGCAAAAAATTCTTAAAGCCAGAGCTGAGAGATACTTTCATTGCTTACCAGCTTCAAAAGCAACTTGGCAAAAAAGCAGAGGGGTTAAGCGCTACCGAAAAAAAACAGCTATTTTTAATTCGGGGGCTTAGTGCTCAAGAGTTTAAGACATTTTTAGTTCCTAGGAGCTCTTCTTATGCTTTTTCTAGCTTCTTTGATTCTTGGCTAGAGAATAGCACGACTAAGCAAAGATGCAAATTGGGACGAGCTGCAAGCTATCTTGGAATGGAAAACATAGATTTTAGAGGAAATAAATGGGAAGATCTCAAAAAGTTTTCCTTATCAGAGAAAGAAAATTTAGTAGAGGCCTTCTTGTTTAATGAAGATAGAAAAAGCGTCAAACAATGGATTCAAAAAGGAATGCCAATTTCTCCGATTCAAACGCTGGCTGAAGTTTTTCCAAAAGAGGTTTCTGACAAGAAAGATATTTTGGATAAATGGTCTGTTATCGACAGGAGTAAAAAAAATTCTCCAGGAGATTTTGATTTTTTCGCGACACAACGCTCTTGCAAGGTGCCTGGGAAAAAAGTTTCAGATCATGGTAAGCGTCGTGTGGTAGCAGATTCAGTCATCCTATCTCCCAAATTACCAGAAACCAATTTGGAGAGCGTCCTTGCGGAGGATTGGGTTTCTAAAGGCTTTTCTGCTAACTATATTTCAGCCAATTTATCGGGTAATTGTACGCTGGTTAGATGGGTCAATCCTGGGCCTTATACGCCAAAATTAGCAAAAGGTTGGGATGAAAGAGCCATTGTCGTGCTTGCGTTTGTAAATGAAGAAAGAGCTCTAGAATCGTGTCAATTGGAACACCTTAAATTCATCACCCAGGGCAGTAGAAATATCTCCATAGCTTACCTTGGCTCTGAAGACGAATCAGAGAAAGATCCTCCCGAAAATGGGATTTCTAATATTTTAGACATCAGACATAGGCTTCAGCTTGCCCCCTTGCCGCTAAATCCAGAAGCTGGTTTAAAACCGATTCTTTCTCCATTTATGGTAAAAAAATCTGCACCAGTCAGCAGACACAGACTCAGACACGCTAATTCTCGGCATCAGCCTCCAATTTTTTGCTCAACATCTGAAAAATAGAACACGCCGTGGCGCATTTTTTTACCATGGCGCGTTCTCTCATCGTCTATATAAGTTGCACTAAAACGTATAGCCCAAACGCAGCATCATATTATGAGTATGTGCCTTGTTTTGAATACCGAGGTAAGCAGCTTGGCTGATGGGTGTTGTGCCACCGTCTACTGAAAATCTTTTGTTTAATTTTCCATGTGATGTATAGGTATATCCAATCCCCGCCATCAGTTTTTGGGATAGTTTAAAATCAACTCCAGTGCCCATCAAAAAACTATCCATGCGATCCGAAATCGTTGCAGGCTTATTTATGACATTAGCAGCGCTTGGCACGAGGGTGTCGAGCTGAAATTTCGTGCTAGCGTAACCTATTTTTACATAAGGGAGTAACCTGTTTAAAACAAAACCTAAACGGCAAGCTAGCTCAAGGCTGTCTTTTCTTTTTATTTCTGTTGTTTCATTGCCTGCAAGGTCTCCAACTTTAGTTTTTCCGCCAATCAGGAAATAGGTTGCTTCTAATCCTAAATAGACACGGCTGGCTCCAAACTCTTTTCCCCAGCCGGCAATGAGCCCTCCATCAAAGTCTTCCATCATGCCAGACCGGCTATTCAAAACACTTGCCTGGTTCCTGGCTTCATAAGCGTTTTTAGAGATACTTTGTCCAAATGTAAGGCCAGCATAAAAGCCAGAAAATGGATTTGTATTGCAAGTATCAATTTTATTTGTGTTGGCTTTAACTGTTCCCACAAAAGCCATGCTCAAACATACGTAAGAAATTTTTTTCAGCATTCTAATTTATCCTTCTTAAAAATTTTTCTTTTTAAGAATGCTTGTTCTGCAAAGCAGTTTTGCGTTTTGCTAAAACTACTTATTTTTTTTTACTAAAAGAGAGGATTACTTATCTGACAAAAACATTCATAGGCAGTCACGTAAAATAATCCAAAAAGAAATATTTTGTCAATTTGAAAATTGGATAAAAAATATTTTTAGAAAAAATGTTGTAAAAATGCATCAAATGAATAAGGTTTTTATTAATTTTTTCTCCTATGTAGCGAGTGAATACAGGTCTCGACAAATGGGTTTCGTTTGGGTATAGATAGGGGAGTTGATTCATTCGTGTTAATGGTAAGTTAATTCTTGCGGGCGCTTAGCTCAGGTGGTAGAGCAGCTGACTCTTAATCAGCGGGTCGAAGGTTCGAATCCTTCAGCGCCCACCAGCCTTTGGTGGAACTGATGTCTGCAAAAAAAAGATCCAGGGGTTCTGCCCCGTCTCGTCTTCGCCCCTTTACAGTTGTTTTTTTTCTTGTTTTAGTTGTTTTTGGCGGATTAGGCATTTATCAAGCGTTGCATCCACAGCCAAAATCAGATGAAATGCACCAGGCAACCTCGGGAACGCCTCTCATCGGGGGGCCTTTTTCGCTTCAAGACCAGCAAGGCAATACCCGCACAGATAAAGATTTTAGGGGCAAATGGATGTGGGTCTATTTTGGCTATACCTTTTGTCCTGATATTTGTCCGACGGGGCTTCAAGCCATGAGCGATGCTCTCAGGCAACTCGGACCCCTCGCTGAGAAAATCCAACCTATTTTTATCACCGTTGACCCTGAGCGAGACACCCAAGAAAGCTTGAAACTCTATCACTCGCTGTTTCATCCGGGCTTTGTGATGTTGACAGGTTCTAAGCAAGACGTTCAGCAAGCCATTCAGGCCTACCGTGTCTATGCTCAGCAAGTCAAGCCAGAGGGAACAACAGAGTACCTTATCGACCACTCTTCTTTCATCTACCTGATGGATCCAGAAGGTAACTATGTGCTTCATTTTCCCCATGAGACAGCCCCTGACCAAATGGTTGAGCGTTTAAAGTCATTGTTAGAAAAATCGTGAAAACGTTTTGTAGAGGCTGGTATCCACTTCTTCTAAGGAAAAAGAAAACCCAAGCTTTTGGCATGATGTTACGCCATAGGTTGTAAGCCCGCAGGGGATGATGTGCTGGAAATGCTCTAAATTTGGATGAACATTGATGGCGAATCCATGAAGTGTGATGCCCTTGCGAATGCGAATCCCGATAGCGACCAGCTTTGATTCTTGTGCTAAGCCATAGGCTCCTTTGCTAACCCATAACCCTACGCGGTCTTCTCGAACCTCTGTCTCAGTCCCCAGCTCTTTGAGGGCCTCACGAACCCAAGCCTGAAGGGTTTGTACGTAAGTTCGAGGGTCCATTTTACGCTGTCTCAGGTTTAACAACACATATCCAATCCGTTGGCCTGGGCCATGGTAGGTAACTTGTCCCCCACGTCCGGTTTCGCAAATGGGAATAGGGGTGGCCGCCAAGATATCTTCAGATTTTCCACTGCTTCCAATGGTGTAAACGTCGTCGTGTTCTAAAAGCCAAATTTGTTCTGAAGCTTCGCCTTCTACAATGCGTTGAACTTGGGAGTCCATTTGGGTTACGCCATCTAAATATGCCACCCGCTGGGGTGATCTTTCCCAGGTAACCCACTGACCAAAAGGAGATTCAACTGGAGAAAATAGTTTGTTTTCCATGGAAGCGTACATCTCCGATGCTTCTATCTATGATTAAGACCCTTGGAAGAGGGGATATCCGCTTCCCTGCAAAAGCTGGCTCACTTCATATAAAGGCAATCCCATCACGTTGGAGGGGGTTCCTTGCATGGATTGGATGAAACAAGCAGCGCGCCCTTGGGAACGATAAACGCAAACACCTTGCCATTCTTTGCTTTCAATGTAGGCTTCCAGTTCAAGCTGGCTGAGGCGTTTGAATTTTACATGGGTTTTGCCCAGGCGAAGTTTGGGTGTTTGTCTTGGAGGGATGAGGCAAACGCCTGTATAAACCCGGTGGCGTCGCCCTGAGAGCAACGTCATGTGTTGACGTGCTTCTGATGCGTCTGCGGCTTTGTGTAACAGCCGTCGTCCCACTGCAACCGTTGTGTCTGCGGCCAAGACATAAGCATCTGGGTGTTGGGTTGCTATAGCTTGAGCTTTCTCAAGTGCCAGGCGCTGAACATAAGCCTCAGGCTTTTCTTGTTTTAAAGGTGTCTCATCAATATCTGCTGGAATCACTTGGATGCTTTCGGAGGGTATCCCGATGGCTTTCAACAGCTCAAATCGGCGTTCAGAAGCGGAAGCAAGGGCTAGGATCACTGTAAAGCTACACCTCATTTTTTAAAGATAAATTAACGAACTCGAGCGTGCAGGAGAAGCATAGAGAAGTCAAGCTCCAGGTAAATTTTAACCGCATAGCGAAAGCCTTGGGTGTTTAGTTGCATGATAGATAAGCAAATATCATTTGGTTTTATAGCTTAGACATTAATATCCTCAATAGACAAAAATTAACTTATTGTGCAATGTAAAGCTTGTTACATTTATTTGATTGATTAAATTTATTTTTTTGAGAAAACGGCTGTTAGATGATCAGAAAAATTTTAAATTCTACAGGGCATTTGATGGGACAAAAGACATTTATCATTGCACTTTCTTGCTGTTTTTTTGCAAATTCGCAGGGTTTACAAGCTGGAGAAAACTCTATAGGCGAAGATCCTAGCGATTTAGAAAAAAATACTTCTTCATTGGTTCCTTTAACAAAAGAGGAAACACCTCTAGAAGCGCTTACAAAAGACCTGATCAAGGAAATTTTAAAATTTTTAAGTCCATTGGGTCAAGAAAGGTTACGAATGACCTGCACGACGCTTTTCAAAAAAGCGACCCCTCTCATTGAAAAGCTAACCATCACAAAGCCAATTCCTACCTCTGTCGCAAATTCCAAGTTACTTGAGAATTTAAATAATATTCAAGAACTCTGTTTTGAAGACTTTCCTTACGACGTTGTTCCTAGTAACGTAAAACTTTTTCTTACATTTTTGTCGCAAATGACAAATCTAAAAACCTTTAATTTAAGTCATGCAAATCTCAGCGATGAATCAATGAAAGCGCTTGCTCCCAACCTTCCAGTATCGCTTCAAACGCTTAATTTGAGTGGTAACAATATCGGGGATCCTGGTTTTCTTGAACTCGCGAAAGTCCTCTCAAACCTTAAAAACCTTGAAACGCTTGATCTAAGGACTAATATTGTCAGGGATGGGGGCGTCATTGCGATCGCAGAAGCTATTAAAAATCTTGAAAAATTTAAATTTATTGCTATAGCGCATAGCGTTGTAGGCGATGCCGGGGCTCTGGCACTTTTTAACGCGCTCAAAGATAAAGGAGATGTCAAGGTTCATCTTAATGGTGTTGTTAGCAGAGAGGTTAGAGACCAGATAAAAAAAGCTCGTCCAGACTGGATCATCTAACTGATCTATCTTTTCCTTAACCTCAGCTTGAAGCTTTGCGATATTTTCGTACCGTTCGAAGGGCGACGATATTTAAGGAAAGGGTCATCAAGAAAAGCAAAAGACCAAGGGCAAAGGCAGCCAACGTTTGGGGGCTGTCGGGCTCTTGGTCACCTGTTAACAGGGTGACGATTTGGACTGTTACGGTTGTTACAGATTTAAAGGGGTTTACCGTGAGGTGTGCGGTCATGCCGGCTGCCATCACCACTAGCATGGTTTCGCCAATGGCTCTTGAGATTCCCAATAAAAAAGATGCCATGATGCCAGGGAACGCTGCTGGTAACACAACGGCATAGATGGTTTCGGAAGGTGTGGAACCCAGGGCCAGCGCACCTTCTCGCAAATTTTTGGGGATAGACCTTAAAATATCGTCACACAACGACAGGATATAGGGAAGGATCATGATACCCATGACAAGCCCTGCGGCCAACGCGCTTTCCATTGCAATGTTAAGGCCTAAGAAGCTTCCTAATTTTTGTAACCAAGGCGCCACGATGGTGGCCGCAAAAAAACCATAGACAACAGTTGGGATGCCTGCGAGCATTTCCAAAACTGGTTTCACCAGGTGACGAAACCGCTTTGAAGCATATTCGGAAAGGTAAATAGCAGAAAAAAGGCCGCAGGGTGCTGCGATGAGTGCAGCTATAACTGTAATTAAAAGGGTTCCTAAGATAAGGGGGAGGGCGCCAAAATGTGCGGTACTTCCAGGTTGAAAGCTCATGGGGTCCCAATTAACGCCAAACAAAAAATCGACCAAAGACACTACCTGAAAGAAACGCAAAGATTCTATGGATAGGAATAAGACAATGCTGATGGCAAAGAGGATTACTGTGGTTGCGGCTAGAGCAAGGTAAGCTTTAATCCAGCGTTCCACCCATTTGCGAACAGGTTGAGAAGGAGCCATCCTCCAAAAGTAATAGCCCCCAACACCAAGGCCAGCTCCAAGGGACATGGCTGTTGTTTGAAATGCTGTAAGGTAAAATGCGGCGCCTGTTTGATGCAACAGGAAAAAGCAAAGGAAGAAAGGCCAAGCTGTTTGTAAAACAAGGTAGGTTCCATAGGCTGAGGGGAGGCTAGAGAGCTGTTTTCCTTCTTGGCGCCATTGAGTTGCGCGTTTGGTGCCAATAAAAAAAGCCAATCCCATGAGAGGCAACACCAAAAAAAGAATGAAAAACCCCAGCTCCATTTTCACAGATTCTCCAGTTGAAGGCGCATGCGTTGAAGCTGTTCCAGGGGAAGGGTCACCAAGCCATCTTGGGTCAGATAGCCTTGTTTTCCAACGGCATCTTGGCTTAAAAATTCATGGAGGTAGGAGCGCATCATGGGGGAAAGGTGTGCTTTTTTCACGTATAAATAGAGGGGGCGGGCCACGGGATAATTGCCGGACAGAAGGGATTTTTGAGAAGGTACAACGCCGTCAATGGAGATGCCTTTCAAAAGGTGTTTATTCTGTTTAAAAAAAGAAAAGCTGATGATCCCTACAGAGGTAGGGCTTACCAAAATTTTTTGGATAATCACGTTCTGGTTGTCTCCCACATCGCTGTAGGCTTCATCATGGCGTAATTGCTTGCATTGCGCATTATCCTCTGCTTCATAAAAGCGGCAGAAGGGCTTTAATAAGAGGTCTATTAAAGCATCTCGTGTACCCGAAGAAGGAGAGGGGCCTAAAATTTGGATGGGTAAGCGGGGCAAAAAAGGGCTGATGTCAGCCCAATAAAAAGGAGAAGGCTTATTTAAAGCCGTGAGGGCTTCAAAAACATCCCGTCGGCTGAGGTGCAAAGAAGGAGAGTTTTTAGATTGAACCAAGACAATTCCATCCAACCCCGCAACGATCTCAACGATTTCCGTCACGCCGTGGCGAAGACACAGCTGATGCTCCTGGGTGGTGAGCGGCCTGGAAGCCATGAGAATATCAGGGGTTCGGTTGCCGACGCCGGAACAAAACAGCATGACACCGCCGCCTGTTCCCACAGCTTCCACCAAAGGCGTTTTCACGCCTTGTTTTTCAGCAAAGCGCTCCGCAACTTTGGCTGCAAAGGGGAACAAGGTTGCAGATCCGGTAATGCGCAAGGGCGGGGATCCTTGCGGTTGAGCCGCAAAAACTCCCCACCACCCCAGCAAACAAAAGCTGTAAAAAAAACAGCGCAGGAAACAGCTCCTTCACGTTTAGACCAAAGCATTCTTCCCCTTCTTTGTAGAACAAGTTGGGGAAAAAAGCTAGGGCAGCGTAAGGCCTCTGGTTAAATGCTTACAGCATATCCATGGTTTCTAGAATTTTGCGAGCTTGAGCCTGGGTAATTCCCATGCTGGAAGACAATTTTCCAAGCATTTCCGAGGAAGAAGGTGTTCTTCCAAGTTCCCGCTGCAGTGTCATGAGTATTTCCCCAGCTCGTCTGACGTGTTCAGAATTGGGTTCCCAGGCCTGAGAATTTGCAGCGCTTTGCGCTGCGCCCTGTGGCGCATCCAAGCGACGTGTCTGCTCTTGCCTGAAGGTTTGCATGGAATTTTGGCGTGCCTGTTCAAGCTGACGCGCTTCTTCCCTGCGAAGCCTCTGGCTTTCTTCCAGGCGACGTGTCTGCTCTTGCCTGAAGGTTTGCATAGAATTTTGGCGCGCTTGTTCAAGCTGACGCGCCTCTTCCCTGCGGAGCCTCTGGCTTTCTTCCTGGCGAGTTTGCTCTTTGGCGTGACGCTGCTGTTGTTCATAGCGCAGTCGCTCAGCATCTTGCTGGGCCTTGCGCAGGCGTTGCTGCATGGCTGAAAGTTCTAGTTTCCGGCGTCGATGGCTTTCATCAATTTGGTGCTGGAGATTTAGAAGGCGTTGGCGGCTTTGATTTTTTTGGCGCATCTGGCGTTGAAGTTCTTGAACTTCCAGCTCTCGTTGCAATTGGTTTTCTGCCATTTGACGCTGAATATCAATCAATGTTGGGTTTTGATAGTCATCTTGATAGTAACTCTCATAATAGGTAGGTGTTTGCACACTCCCTTGGTAGACACATCCTGATAACGAAACAGCACCTAACATCAGCAAAACTGTTTTTTTCATAATATTTTTCATAGCAAATTCCTTAAGCTATTCTTTCATACCTCCAAGCATTTTATGGATGGGAGGGACGAATGCAAGTTAATTCGTGTATGTCTGGCATAATACTTGGAATCTTATAGACAGTAGGCGCGGTAGGCCTGGTTTCAAACCTTCCGATTCTTTGACCGTCAACCAAAGCAAGGGATCCCAGCGTTTGGCTGATTTGAAGGTTAGCATCCCCTTTAGCTTGAGCCTCCCACAACAGGTGGGGAAGGTTATGCTGAAACCCTTGGATCAAGTGTTCGCATTTTGGACAAGGTGTACGATAAGTTGAGATGCCTAAAGCCACAGCTTCGATGGTTGCGCCTGGGTACAAAGCGGCGATGGATTGTAACAGCCTAGGCAGCTTTTTTTGAAGACTCAATAACAAGAGCGCTTCAGAATCTAGCGCATTATCTTTCCATCCGCCACGGATAATTTTTTGGCGAAGTTTTTCTTCCATGGCAATCCCCATGGGGATGCCTACTTTTGAGAACGGGAGTTGATCAATGGTTGCTTTTTCTTGGGTGGTAAGCATATCATGCCGCGTGTTGACCAGCCGGTGTTGTTCCTTGAAACCAAGGTCTTTCTTGGCGAAAAGTTTACCTCCGGAAAGAAAGTTATCTTCAAGGGCAAAACGTACCATACCTAGCTTGTCCCTCAGATGAAAATTAACCCACCCCGCTGCAAGGTTGGGAAGCTGGTCAGGATCTTTAACCCCTAGCTGTGTCATTTCCTTAATTTTTCTCAAAAATCCTTCATCATAATTTGATTGAACGCTTTTGAATGGAAAGGAAAAAGATTGTCCGTTATAGGTGTAGCTAGCTGAAGCAG
>JBOFFI010000004.1:0-1573 GCA_051648545.1 Alphaproteobacteria bacterium | reverse complement strand
TCACCGCTGCTTTTTGAAAATGTCCTGCAAAAGTCTGGGGTTGCTTGGGAAGCTTCAAGTGGAGAGATGCACCCTCCATCAACCCTCCGGTCAATCCCGCTAAGGCAAGGGATTTCAAGCCCTGCGGCTTGCCCAGATCCTCAACCGCTTTGAAGATATTCCCTTGATGGTTCAACGTTCCCACGACGGTTGCTGTGGCGGCTGCTTGAAGGCTTGCTTTCGTGGCGTTAATTTCCTCAACAGGCACAAAAACCCTGGCGTTCGCCAGGGTGTGGAGGAGGAGGAAAATGAGGGAGAAGAGGCGCTTCAAGCGTCGAGATCATCTTCGGATTTCAAATTTTGGATAAATTCGTCGAAAGAATCTGCAACCAACGTTAAATTTGAATAATCCGGCGTTTCACCATGGTCTGTATCAGCTTCCATCTCATGGTCCCAAAAGTAGATTTTTCCACGATCTGGACCTTTCACAGAAAGGAGGATGAGATTGCCGTAAACATCAGCTGCGATTGGCAAAGTATTTTCTGGGACCCTATCGCCGGCGTATACTCTCTTGAGCAAAAGATTTGTACAAAAATCCTTCACAAACCCAAAAAAATCAACAAGACATGATCCGTCTGTCTTATCTTTAAAATCAAAAATTTTTCTTAGAGGAACTCCTCCGTTTTTTCTAATTATAAATTCTCTGTAGCTTTTTGGAAGCTGGAAACCCCAAAATTGCTCAATCGCTCTGAGAATGTTTTCATCTATATTTCCATTTTCTTTTTCCATTTCAATCATTTTGTCTTTCCTTTCACAATTGCTCCTCCGCCTGTATGTTTTACTGCCTCGTGGAGATCCCTTGGCACCAACATCATCGTCTCCCCATCATGATGATGATGCCATGTATAGCCTTCGGGACGCTTTGAAAATTCGGCAGCTTTGTCCGCAAGTGAGAAATCTTTATGGTTCTCCCCCGTCATTTTAATCTTCACTTTCTTCGTAGCATACCTTGAGAAATCAGGATGTCCAGTGCCGGTGAAGGGCACGCTGTTGGGATATTTTTGTTTCAAGTGTGGGTACTTTTGCTTCAAAGTTTCTGGCAATTTTTCTAATGGGTAGGTTTTTCCGGCATATTCGTAGTTCTTCGGTTTTTGGTTATTGATGAGGCGAACCCTTGGATGGAGCTCTTTCTCCACCCGGGAGGCCTTAATCGGGCCGGTTAATTTGCTAAGTTTCGGCTCTGTCGCTGTTAATTTTTTCGAGGCTGTTTTCCCAGCAGGCCTTGCATGTTGCAGGTTTTTTGCGACATTGGCCACAAAAAGCCCAGCTGCCTTGGCGGCATCTTCGCTAAACCCAAGCTCAAGGGTGTTTTTTTCGGCCAAGGTGGCCCCTTCCCTCGCGAATTCAGCCACCAGTGCCTCAGCCTCCCCAAGCTTTCCTTGGGTGATGTGCTCATCCAAAATGGCCATGGTCGCGTCGCTCATCAAGCACAACGCTTCTCCCCCAACAAACGCGCAAAATAGGCCTTTTTCGTAAGCCGTCAAAGCAGAAAAACCCTGTTCGTTGGCTTTTTCCAGGGCACGGGTTAAATCTT
>JBOFFI010000003.1:0-45406 GCA_051648545.1 Alphaproteobacteria bacterium | reverse complement strand
TATAGCTAGAGCAGCATAAAATTATTATAAACATGGGTCATTAAACAGTTTTTTGATATCACACTGAAGCTTCCGTCGGATGGACTTTGCCTGGGCCCATTTGCGCTCGATGGGATTGAGGTCAGGAGAATAGGGAGGTAGGTAAAGCAAGGTATGGCCTGCCTTGAAAAGTTGCTGTTTCATGGAAGCTCCTTTATGAAACGCAGCATTGTCCATCACGACTACGCTGTTTTGAGGCAATTTTGGCAAGAGGTCTTGTGCCACCCAGGCGGTGAAAATGTCTGTGTTGATGTTGGTTTGAAAGAGGCTGACCGTTAGCAAAACGCCACCTAAAAGGGCGCCGATAACATTGGTTCTGCCCTTCGCGCCCCAGTTGTGGACGCCAAAACACCTTTTCCCCCGGGGTGCATAGCCGTGGGTGCGAGGCATGTCATGGGCAAATCCACTCTCATCAAGGTAGACAAGAGGCCGCTTCAACGCTCGGAATACCTCAATTTGTTGGCAAAATATAGACCGTTTGACGGGATCCGCTTTGGGATGCTTGAGGCTTTTTTTTAACCGTTATCCCCAAACGCTTGAGACCATAGCCGATGCAACGGGGGCTAACGTTGAAGCGGGAGGCGCGCTCATGCTGGTAGGCTTCTGGATGGTTTGCAACGTCCTGGGCTAAGGAAGCCATATCTAGCTTGAAAGCCTTCCTCTCACGCTTTTTTTCTTCCAAACGCTTGGACCAATTGTAGATGGTTTGTTTGTGAATTCCAAAAAGCTTACCCGTCTCAACAAGGCTTAGCCCTTTCTCTTCACGTACCTTCAAAACCTGTAGGCGAAATTTCTTATCGTAGCTCATCCAAAAATTATAATAAAACTAAATTACTTTGGCTATAATCGGCTTTAGCCGATATGTGGAGGGACTTTCAGTACCTTAGTCTAACCTACCGACTTTTAGTCGGTGGTTGTTGAGTCACAGACAATCTTTGGAAATTCGTAATTTTTTACAAAGCAAAGTCTAAATACGCTATTCACACATTCACTTCGCATTTTTTTTTAACGAAAAAAGCCCTCATAAAGGCTGGCAACGACTTACTCTTCCGCGTCTTAAGACGAAGTACCATCAGCGCTGAGGGTTTTCACATCCGAGTTCGGAATGGGATCGCGTGTTTGCCCCTCGCTAAAGTCACCAGCCCATGTGAGGGCTTTATCTAAAAAACAAAAACTCTTTAAAAAAGCTAAATGAATGCAAATCAAGCCAATGGAGTGATTAGTACCGGTTAGCTTCAAAGGTTACCCTTCTTCCACACCCGGCCTATCAACGTGGTAGTCTTCCACGACTCTCATAGGGAAAACTTGTTTCGAGGTTAGTTTCCTGCTTAGATGCTTTCAGCAGTTATCTATTCCGCACATAGCTACCCAGCGCTGCAGTTGGCACTACAACTGGTACACCAGAGGTGCGTCCATCCCGGTCCTTTCGTACTAAGGACAGATCCTCTCAATTTTCCGACACCCACGGCAGATAGGGACCGAACTGTCTCACGACGTTCTGAACCCAACTCACGTACCACTTTAATTGGCGAACAGCCAAACCCTTGGGACCTTCTTCAGCCCCAGGATGTGATGAGTCGACATCGAGGTGCCAAACCTCCCCGTCGATGTGAACTCTTGGGGGAGATCAGCCTGTTATCCCCGGCGTACCTTTTATCCGTTGAGCGATGGCCCTTCCACATGGAAACCACCGGATCACTATGACCGACTTTCGTCTCTGCTTGACTTGTCAGTCTTGCAGTCAGGCAGGCTTATGCCATTGCACGCAACAGCTGATTTCTGACCAGCTTGAGCCTACCATTGCGCGCCTCCGTTACTCTTTAGGAGGCGACCGCCCCAGTCAAACTACCCACCATGCAGGGTCCTGGTCCTGGATAACAAGACTCAGTTAGATATAAAAAACATTAAGGGCGGTATTTCAAGGTTGCCTCCACACAAACTAGCGTCCATGCTTCACTGGCTCCCGCCTATCCTACACATAATGTTCCTCATACCACTGCAAAGCTGTAGTAAAGGTGCACGGGGTCTTTCCGTCTAACCGCGGATACTCCGCATCTTCACGGAGAATTCAATTTCACTGAGTTGATGTTGGAGACAGCAGGGAAGTCGTTACGCCATTCGTGCAGGTCGGAACTTACCCGACAAGGAATTTCGCTACCTTAGGACCGTTATAGTTACGGCCGCCGTTTACTGGGGCTTCAATTCAGTGCTTGCACACCTCCTTTTAACCTTCCAGCACCGGGCAGGCGTCAGACCCTATACGTCGAATTTCTTCTTTGCAGAGTCCTGTGTTTTAGTTAAACAGTCGCTACCCTCTCTTTTGTGTCACCTACTCCCGGTTGCCCGAGGTAGGTACCTCTTATCCCGAAGTTACAAGGTCAATTTGCCGAGTTCCTTCAACATCATTCTCTCAAGCGCCTTAGTATACTCTACTAGTCCACCAGTGTCGGTTTGGGGTACGGTCTATATGCTGGGGCTATTTCCAGGGAGTTCCAGGCTGCTTAAACAATCCAATAAGCTTAAACAACTTTCGACCTCCGTCACCTCCAGCAGGCCCAGGAATATTAACCTGGTTCCCATCGACTACGACTTTCGTCCTCGCCTTAGGGGCCGGCTCACCCTGCGCGGATTAACCTTGCGCAGGAACCCTTGGACTTTCGGCGGAAGTGTTTTTCACACTTCTTTACGTTACTCATGTCAGCATTCTCACTTCTGATATCTCCAGGAGTTCTCGCGAATCTCCCTTCACAGACTTACAGAACGCTCCGCTACCGCGTCAGATTCTAAATCTGACACCCGCATCTTCGGTGTATGGCTTTAGACCCGTTACATTTTCGGCGCAGGCCGGCTTAACTAGACCAGTGAGCTATTACGCTTTCTTTAAAGGATGGCTGCTTCTAAGCCAACCTCCTGGCTGTCTTGGCCTTCCCACATCCTTTCCCACTTAGCCACAACTTGGGGACCTTAGATGGCGGTCAGGGTTGTTTCCCTTTCGACAATGGATGTTAGCACCCACTGTCTGTCTGCTGTGTTATACTCTTTGGTATTCGGAGTTTGGTTGGGTTTGGTAAGGATTGCTCCCCCCTAGCCCATCCAGTGCTCTACCCCCAAAGGTAACCACACAACGCTCTACCTAAATAGATTTCGCGGAGAACCAGCTATTTCCGAGTTTGATTAGCCTTTCACCCCTAGCCACAGATCATCCACACCTTTTGCAACAGGATATGGTTCGGCCCTCCAGTACGTGTTACCGCACCTTCAGCCTGTCCATGGCTAGATCACTCGGTTTCGGGTCTCATCCGTGGAACTAAAACGCCCTATTCAGACTCGCTTTCGCTACGCCTACACCTAACGGCTTAAGCTTGCTTCACAGACGAACTCGCTGACCCATTATACAAGAGGTACGCCGTCACAGATCAAATCTGCTCCGACTGCTTGTAAGCATTCAGTTTCAGGAACTCTTTCACTCCCCTACTCGGGGTACTTTTCACCTTTCCCTCACGGTACTTGTTCACTATCGGTCACTGAGGAGTACTTAGGCTTGGAGGGTGGTCCCCCCATATTCAGACAGGATTTCACGTGTCCCGCCCTACTCAAGGACATTCTTTGCTTTTACCTATACAGGGCTATCACCTTCTACGGCCTGCTTTTCCAAACAGTTCTAGTTTTACAAAAAATGCCACTGGCCTGGTCCGTTTTCGCTCGCCACTACTAACGGAGTCTCGGTTGATGTCCTTTCCTCTGGTTACTTAGATGTTTCAGTTCACCAGGTTTGCCTCTTAGCCCTATGAATTCAGACTAAGATACCATAAAAATGGTGGGTTTCCCCATTCGGAAATCTGCGGATCAATAGATGTTGACTCTTCCCCACAGCTTATCGCAGCCTGCCACGTCCTTCATCGCCTCTCAATGCCAAGGCATTCACTAAATGCTCTTTAACGCTTGATTTGCACTCAAGTTAGCTTTACTTTTTTAATTAACAAAGTAAGCTTTCCAAAATTTCATTTAAAAAGACCCTAGAAAACAATTATAAAAAAATTTGTTTTCTAAAATTTTTGTTTTTTTTCTTCACAATAAAAAGAACGTCAAGCCCCATCGAGACTTGTTAAAAATCATAAAAAAAATGGTGGAGGTGAACGGGATCGAACCGATGACCTCATGCTTGCAAAGCACGCGCTCTCCCAACTGAGCTACACCCCCTAAAATACCACACAAAAAAAATAGTTTTTTTTGGTGGGCCAGGGAGGACTTGAACCTCCGACCTCACGCTTATCAAGCGTGCGCTCTAACCAGCTGAGCTACTAGCCCTTCTAAAGCAACAGCAGCAAAAAGCTGGTATGCGCTAACCAAAGAAAAAACCGGATCCCCAAAAAGGATCGATGATTTTTAACAAATTCCGAGGGGGATAAAAGGATGGCAGTCAATACGTTAATATCTTTTTCTGTGCTAGTGTTTCTAAAAAGCGAAGTAAAAAACTTCACATTCCTTAGAAAGGAGGTGATCCAGCCGCAGGTTCCCCTACGGCTACCTTGTTACGACTTCACCCCAGTCACTGATCCTACCGTGGTCGGCTGCCTCCCGTAAAGGTTAGCTTACCGCCTTAAGGTAAAACCAATTCCCATGGCGTGACGGGCGGTGTGTACAAGGCCCGTGAACGTATTCACCGCAGCATAGCTGATCTGCGATTACTAGCGATTCCAACTTCATGTTCTCGAGTTGCAGAGAACAATCCGAACTGAGACGGCTTTTAAGGATTTGCTCCAGGTCACCCTATTGCATCCCATTGTTGCCGCCATTGTAGCACGCGTGTAGCCCAGCCTGTAAGGGCCATGAGGACCTGACGTCATCCTCACCTTCCTCCGGCTTATCGCCGGCAGTTTCCTTAGAGTCCCCAGCCAAACCTGCTGGCAACTAAGGATGAGGGTTGCGCTCGTTGCGGGACTTAACCCAACATCTCACGACACGAGCTGACGACAGCCATGCAGCACCTGTGTGGAATCCGGCCGAACCGACAGGTCTCATCTCTGAAACCCCTAATTCCCATGTCAAAGGCTGGTAAGGTTTTTCGTGTTGCTTCGAATTAAACCGCATGCTCCACCGCTTGTGCGGGCCCCCGTCAATTCCTTTAAGTTTTAATCTTGCGACCGTACTACTCAGGCGGAGTGCTTCATGCGTTAGCTTCGACACTGAAAGGTAACCTTCCAACGTCTAGCACTCATCGTTTACGGCGTGGACTACCAGGGTATCTAATCCTGTTTGCTCCCCACGCTTTCGTGCCTCAGCGTCAGTTGTGAGCCAGAAAGCCGCCTTCGCCTCTGGTGTTCTTCCTAATATCTGCGAATTTCACCTCTACACTAGGAATTCCACTTTCCTCTCTCACACTCTAGCTCTTCAGTTTAAAGCGCACTTCCTGGGTTAAGCCCAGGGCTTTCACGCCTTACTTAAAGAACCGCCTACGCACCCTTTACGCCCAGTCATTCCGAGCAACGCTAGTCCCCTCCGTATTACCGCGGCTGCTGGCACGGAGTTAGCCGGGACTTCTTTTCCTGCTACCGTCATTATCGTCACAGGCGAAAGAACTTTACAACCCGAAGGCCTTCTTCATTCACGCGGCATTGCTGGATCAGGGTTTCCCCCATTGTCCAATATTCCCCACTGCTGCCTCCCGTAGGAGTCTGGGCCGTGTCTCAGTCCCAGTGTGGCTGATCATCCTCTCAGACCAGCTACAGATCACAGGCTTGGTAGGCCATTACCCTACCAACTACCTAATCTGACGCAGGCTCCTCCTTTGGCGATAAATCTTTCCTTGTTTCCAAGAATATGCGGTATTAGCTAAAGTTTCCTTTAGTTATCCCCCACCAAAGGGTAGATTCCCACGCGTTACTCACCCGTTTGCCACTAAAACTTAACCGAAGCTAAGTTTCCGTTCGACTTGCATGTGTTAGGCATGCCGCCAGCGTTAGCTCTGAGCCAGGATCAAACTCTCAAATTGAAGAGTTGCAAAATCTGAATTTTTTTCGAAAAAACAGTTGTTTTTCGATTCAAGATTTTCTCTTGCCCAAAATAAATTAACTGACTAAAATCATTGGGACTCGAATAATGGTCAGCACACAGCTGCCATCCTCTTATCCCCCCTTATATACTTTTCAAAGAACTGAACCCCTCTGCACGCAGAAAGTATTGATATTAATATCCACATCTCCCTCCCCTGTCAACAACCTTTTTTAAAAAAAAATTTCCAATTGTTTTTTAGGGTTTTTTAATACTTGAAGACCCCCTAGCGACCCATAAAAGGAAGTTTTGAAAGAAGTTTATAAAAACAACTAAACTCTATGTAGAAAAATTTGAGAACGTGAAACAAAAAAAATAATTAAATAACAGATATTTTTATTAAAATTATTTTGACTAATGTTAAAATGTATTAATATTTTTAGTAATAAATTTTATGCTTAAACGGAGTTACTTATGATGTTAAATTTTAAATTTTCTTTACCTTTTTTGGCAGGTTTATTAGCCGCTAACGTTACTCACGGTATAAATTCTGGCCATGGCGATAATACACAAAGGACATCTCCCCGGTCTCCCCTTTCACAAACTGAAATGATTCAAAAAATGCGAAGCGATATGAGACAAAATGGAATAACTGCAACCCAAGGAGGTACCCAGTTCCAAACTAGGACACCAAATTCTATACCCCGCGGACATGTTTCACCCCCGCGCAGCTCTGTAATGAGCATACAAAGCCTGAACAGCAATCTTGGACAACATCTAAAGTCACTAAACAGCCAAGGCACCATACATTTCTATCCTCACTCTGCTCAAATTCAAGGAACATCAAACTCGAGATTAGACGCTCGCGACATGTTAATTCGCCAAGGCCTTGGCGTAAAAAATTTTTCATCAAACCCTTTTCCCATTGTAGTAATAAACCAAGACGCTGGCTCTGGAGCTTATAATTCAGGTTTTTATACAAGTGGGCCAACAGCAACGCAAAGCAGTAGTGCAATTGGGAACTCTCTACAGCGAGCATTGCCTAATAGATCTCCAGAGCACATCCAAGATAGATTCAGCAGCTTTGGAGGCGGCTCACTCGGGCTACCTTCTTCCCCTCCTCCCAGCGTAAGCCCCCAACAAAGCCCAGCAAGCCCTTCGTCGAATTCTTCAGCCATGCCTAACAGCAATGCTCGCCCGGTTTTCAACTCGTATTCAGAGGAAGTAGCCTGGAAAGCACGACAGGCAGGGCAAGTAGGACAAAGAAAGTAAATATCACAATACAAACACCTCCTCACGGGTGGGCGTCATCCCAGTTGAAACCAACGCCGACGCCCACCTCCAAGGGAACACAAAGCTTCACGACATTAGACATCAACGCTTGCAAAGCAGGAACGCGCAAAGACACCTCCCCTTCAGGGATTTCCAACAAAAGCTCATCATGCACTTGAAGCAACAAACGCGCTTCAGATTTTTCTGCGTGAAGGTATTGGAAAAGCGCTACCATCGCCCGCTTGATGATATCCGCGCTGCTCCCCTGGAGAGGGGCGTTGATCGCTTGGCGCTCTGCCCCGTTACGCCGCACAGGGTTGCGGTCTTGAATCTCTGGTACATAACACCTTCTACCCAAAAGGGTGGTGACATAGCCTTGGCTGCGCGCAAAGTCCTTCGTCTCTTCCAAATAGTGTTGAATACCGGGATAATGTTGAAAATAAGCCTGAATATGCGCTGCCGCGTCACGCTGGGGAATCCCCAATTGTTTGGCCAACCCAAAGGGGCTCAAGCCATAAAGAATCCCGAAGTTAATGGCTTTGGCTTTACGCCGCAGCCCCGCGTCCACCCGCTCAAGGGGGACACCAAACACTTGGGATGCTGTTTGGGCGTGGATATCGACATGGTTGCGAAAAGCCTCTTGGAGGGAGGCCACATTCCCAAGGTGCGCCAACAGGCGAAGCTCTATTTGGGAATAGTCTAGCGACACCAGGCGATAGCCAGGCTGGGGGATAAACGCTTGTCGTATAGCCTTGCCCTCAGGGGTTCGAATGGGGATGTTTTGCAGATTTGGGTCCGTAGAGGCCAGACGCCCAGTGGAGGTCCCCGCCATGACATAGGACGTGTGGATGCGCCCCGTTTGGGGGTTAATCTGGGTTAACAACGCATCTGTATAGGTGTTTTTCAGCTTGGCCAACTGGCGCCATTCTAAGAGACGTGTGGGGAGCAGGTGCCCCTGATCCGCAAAAACCTCCAACACATCTGCCGACGTGCTATAGGCCCCAGATTTTCCTTTTTTACCACCAGGGAAATGGAGCTTTTCAAACAAAATCTCCCCAAGCTGTTTCGGGGAAGCGATGTTGAAGGTTTCACCAGTTAATGTATAAATTTCTTCCTCCAGCACCTTGAGACGCTCTCCAAAAGATTCGCTCAGCTTTTCCAGCCTCACCACATCAACCAAAATGCCAGCCTTTTCCATGGCTACCACCACGGGAATAAGGGGTTTTTCGAGGGTTTGGTAAAGGGTTTGGAGGTGCGCTTGTTGGAGACGCTGTCGAAACAGGTGATAGAGCCGCAGGGTAACATCCGCATCTTCTGCTGCATAGGCGCAGGCCACATCCAGGGGCACGTGATCAAAGGTGCGTTGCTCACGCCCCACCCCTGCCACGTCCTTAAATGAAATGGTTGTGTGGTTCAGGTGGTGCTGGGCCAAAAAATCAAGGCTATGGCTGTGGAGCCCTGCATCCAACACGTAGGACATCAGCAAGGTATCTTCCACAGGGCTGACGGCTTCAATGCCTGCGTTGGCCAACACCAGCAAGTCATATTTCAGGTTATGGCTGATTTTACGAATGCTCGGGTCTGTAAGCACGGGCCTCAGCATATCCAACGCAATTTCTGGTGAAATCTGGGGCACCTCTGTTTGATGGGTCAAGGGAATATAGGCTGCTTGCCCAGGGGAAAGCCCAATAGCAATGCCAACAAGCTTGGCTTCCATGGCATGGAGGGATGTAGTCTCCACATCAATCACCACATACCCCTGTTTTTTCGCCTGCCCTAACCACCCAGCAAGGGTCTGGGGATCTTGGATAAGACTATAAGCATCGGTTTGGAGAGACTGAGACGGCGCAGCTTCTGGCTTCGAAAAAGCACCTTGTTTTTCAAGACGGCTTGAGAGCGTGAAAAAGTGGTTCTCCTTTAAAAAAGCTTGCACGCTTCCTTGATCAAAAGGACGACGCGCAAAATCATCTAGGGAAGCCCCAAGGGAGAGGTCTTGCTTCAGGGTCACCAGTTGCTTGGAAATGAAAGCCTGGGCCTTGTTTTCTTCCAGCATTTTTCGACGTCGGGGCTGAGGGATTTCCTCCAGATGTTGGTAAAGGTTTTCAAGGGTTCCAAACCTTTGAATCAACTCTGCAGCTGTTTTAACCCCAATCCCCGGGACACCTGGAACATGATCGCTTTTGTCGCCAATGAGAGCTTGAACATCCACTACTTGGGCAGGGGGCACGCCAAATTTTTCAATCACCTGAGCTTCTTCGATGGCCCGGTTCTTCAAAGGGTCATAGAGGCGCACATGGGGCCCAATCAGCTGCATCAAATCTTTGTCTGAAGAGACAATTGTCACATCGCAGCGCTGTTCCAGGGCCTGGTTGGCGTAGGTGGCCAAGATATCATCCGCTTCGTAATTTTCTAGCTCCACCAAAGGGATGTGAAAAGCATGGCAAGCCTCTCGAATGAGGGCAAACTGAGGGATCAGCTCTGGCGGAGGCGGTGGACGATTGGCTTTGTAATCTGGGTAAATGGCATGGCGAAACGTCTTGCGCCCAGCATCAAAAATCACAGCCAACCGTTGGGGTTGGTGGTCCTGGAGCAATTTAAGCAGAATATTACAAAACCCAAGCACAGCCCCCACTTGTGTACCATCAGGTCGCGCCAAGGGAGGCAGCGCATGAAAAGCCCGAAAAATAAAGCCAGAGCCATCAATAAGGTAAACACTGGAAGAAGAGGTAGAAGAAATCACTGGAAAAAACGCTTTCATACATGAAGATTTATTTAGAGCTGCCGTAAGAAGCAGCCTTCCTTTTAGCATAAAAGATCCCTTAAACGATGGGAAGCCCCTCAGCTAACTAGTTTTTTTAACTTTTTTAGATATTTTTAACGCTTTTAAGAGAAAAAAGAGCTGCTTAAAGACACTCAATTGAATTTATTTCTCTTTTTAATTAAGAGTTTTCATACCTTTTAAAAAAAAATCAAGGAAGAGTCTCTTTTTCATGAAAAAAATATTGTTACAATCTATAACACTTTCCCTGCTCCCTTCTTTTGTTTTCGGCAGCCCTGTCAAAGCGCTTCCCTCGAGTATTAATCCAGAATCCTTTGAAAATGCTACAGCAACTTTAACAAGGGTTGCTGATGGAGACTGGAACATAACTGGAGATGAACAACCCGAAGACGTGCACTTGGTTGTTATAAAAAACCCTTCTCAAAAACAAACTGAGCCCCCATCCCCTGAATCAACACCAGATCGCTTACTTCAGCTCTTAAGACGATTTCCGAAAATGGAGACTTGTGACGTTCGAGAATTTTTGTTTCGCGATATGACGCCGTTTTTCGAGGCTCTTGCTTCCTATGAAAATCTCGAAACCCTTCGAATTGCAGCTCAAACCCTAGATAAAGCAGAAATGGAAACCCTTTTCAAACTTCCTCTAAAATCGTTAGAATTTGCGAATTCAACCTTAAGCGCTGAAAACGCCGCACCTTTACCAAAAACCCTTGAGGTTTTTTCATACAAAGCGATCCCTTGGTTAGAATCCGAAACGCCTTACAACCCCATGGATGCTACATTTTTCAAACAAGCTAACACTTTAAAAAAGATAGAATTCAACCATCTGGATGCCTGGGGGAAATTTTGGTTAAAGCCCACAAATTTAAAAAATTCTCCTATCGAAGAGATTTATCTATATCAGCCCTCTGTTTGGGAGCAACCCACGCCAATAAGCGACTTAACAAACGCTGAACTTTTGCTTGTTTTGCTCAACCCAGAGTTAGCTAAGCCCCGGATAAATGCCTCCAATCTTGGTTCTTTTCCTGTTGCACTCAATCCAGAGATACTGTCTAAACATTTCAAACATCTCAAGATTTTCAGCTTTCATGAATACGGCCCAGACTCACAGACCCTATTTACTTACTCCAAAAGAGTTTCTTACGTCAAAGATAAAAACCTGTGGTCCTTTTCTAGATGGCCGGACACGGATCCTGCTGAAAAAACTTGCCTAAAACAATGGAAAAACAAGTTGAAAGAAATTCAAAAAAGCTTTCCAGGATCGCAGTTTCATTTTTCGAACATGGGCCCAACTATCATGGCAAAATTTCAAGAGATGCAGCAACAAGATGGTTGGAAAGATAAGATAACCATTTTATCAAAAAATCCGACGCCTTAGAGAACTTATCTGCTATAACCTCAAAGAAAATACATTGATGAGGCAAAAGAATAGTGGAAAAGGCGCCAGACACTGTCCAACATATCAGACAATGCTTGAGGGACAGTGTCAGCGTCTCGCCAGCCAAAGCCGCTGTTTTTTTTAAAACAGCCCCAGGACACTATGCCGAACACGATCAATTTATGGGTGTCACTGTCCCCAATTTACGCAAAATCGCTAAGCTTTTCCGGGAGGAAAGCTTAGCTGTTTTAAAGGAGCTGCTTCTCTCCAAGATAAATGAAGAAAGGCTTTTGGCCCTGTTTATCTTAGTTAACCAATACCAAAAAGCAGATCCCCCTTCACAGCAAGCGCTTTGTGCATTTTACGTAGAAAACCTGATTTACGTTAACAACTGGAACCTCGTGGATGCTTCCGCCCATCTCATTTTAGGAGCCCACCTATGGGACAAAGATCGCTCTATTCTAAGAGAGCTCGCCAAATCTGATAATTTATGGAAACGTCGAATTTCCATTGTATCCACCTGGTGGTTTATCCGCAAAGGTGAACTAGACCCAACGTTTCAGATTGCCAGCCTTTTGCTTCAGGACAATCATGACCTCATCCATAAAGCAACAGGGTGGATGCTTCGAGAAGCTGGCAAGCAAAAAGAAGGTGCGCTGCTAGATTTTCTGAAAGAACACACCCACGAGATGCCAAGAACGATGTTGCGCTATGCCATAGAAAAGCTTCCAGCAACACAAAGAAGCCATTTTTTGCATGCACGCCCTTACATGGAATGATTTTTTATTAGACCTCTTATCGAAACCACTCTTAGGGAGCTTAAGAGGCAAAAATTATGGAATCATGTCTTGTAAAAAATACTTTATAGGGTTGTTATTCCCGCCCCCCTCTGTCATTCCCGCGCAGGCGGGAATCCAGACGATGCGACACTCTGGTGATTTTATTGAAGCGTAATGTTTATAGGCTTTCCCTAGATTCCCGCCTCCGCGGGAATGACAAGGAGGAGGCGGGAATCACAAGGGGGGGAAATAGCTAAGCAGCCAGCGCCGCTTTGGCCTTTTCAACAACGCAAGCAAAAGATTCAGGGCTATTAACCGCCAAATCCGCCAGCACCTTTCGGTCCAACGCAATCTGCGCCGTATGCAATCCATGGATAAATGTAGCATAGGTCAACCCATGCAAACGGGCGGCAGCATTGATACGCTGAATCCACAACCCACGAAAGTCACGCTTACGGTTTCGACGGTCGCGATATGCATACTGCAACGCTTTTTCGACACGTTGCAAGGCAATTCGATAGCAATTCTTAGAGCGGCCACGATAGCCAGAGGCCATCTCAATAACTTTTTTGTGACGAGCGCGCGTGGTCGTCCCTCTTTTAACACGAGTCATACCTAATCTCCTTTACAAACCATAGGGAATAAAATTCCGCTTGATGATCTTAGCATCACAAGCAGCCATAATGGTGGTTCCACGGGCTGTTCGCCGCATTTCTGGAGATCGCTTTCGCATGCCATGTCGTTTAAAAGCTTGGGCCATGATAACTTTACCCGTGCCAGTCAAGCGAAAACGCTTTTTCACGCTACTCTTCGTTTTTAATTTGGGCATTTTTAACTTCCTCTATAAAAAAAATTTAAATTATCTTCTACATACACGCAGGGCATGCCCATTTTACGCGCCACAGCATGTTCACCTTCACGCCAACTAAACGGCGCCAGGAGTTCCACTTATATCAAAGATTACTTCCAAAAACAACTGCTATTGTTCTCTCAAAGCTCAAAAAAAAGGGGAAGCTAAACCTTCCCCTCAAATAAATTCTAAAAAAAATTTTATTTATTTTAATTTAGTTGCCTGGCTTTGGAGCTGCTTCACTACCAGCAGGAGCCGGTGTCATTTCAGCAGGAGCTGGCGTTGGCGTAATTTCTTCTGGTTTTTGTGGCTCTTGCTGTGCTGGTGCCATAGCAGCGGGTGCTGGAGCTGGAGCTGCTGGCATCACATCTGCTTTTTTATCCTGGGAGTGCATGTTTTGGTCAGCAGGCGCGGCTTGCTGGTGCTCCCCCTCTTTTTTCTTCTCACACGCAGACAACGCCAACGCCGCGACTAAAATAAAACTACTTAGAAAAACGTACCTTTTCATTTTCTTGATCCTTACTCTTTTTATTTTTTATTCCACAATGGATTCGTTTAATATTGCACTTTAAAAACCTCTTTGACACCTTTCATAGTGCATTCAAAATTTTTAATTTTTTCTTAAAAACCAAAATTTTTCAAAGAGATCTAAAAAATTTCTCCGGAATTTAGCATAATTATAGAAATTCCGCAACCGTACAATTGCTGCCCTTGATGAATGGCGCGCCTGCGGCTAAAAAGATCTTCGCAATAAGTATTTTTTTGGACTTGATCTACAGATTTTAACCCAAGCTTTTTTAAGCGCTCTAAGATAAAACCTGGAAGATCAAACAAGAAGTGCTCCGCCTTGCTGCTTTTTTGGAAAAAGTAAGAAAATGAAGCATCTTTTCCTTCGAATTGACGATAAAATTCCGCATCCACTTCATAAAAAGGCTGATGAATACAAGGGCCAAGGGTTGCTACGATAGAATTTCTCTCAGCACCTAATTTTTCCATAGCCTCAACGGATGCTTCAATCACTCCCCCAAAAGCCCCGCGCCACCCCGCATGGCAAGCGGCAATCACGTTATGAATAGGATCTGCTAAAAGAATAGGCCCGCAATCCGCCGTTAAAATACCCAAGGCTATACCCGGATGGCGCGTCACTAAACTATCTGCACAGGGCGGCGCATTAAACACCCAGGGCGCTTCCACCACATGGGCATGAATACCATGCTCTTGTTTAGCTAAAACCAACGGCGTGTGCTCACTCCCTAAAAAAGCCATGGCCCGTCGTCGGTTTTCCAGAACATTTTCATCTTCGTCTCCCATGCCTCGCGCACAATTTAGGGAAGCAAAAGGCCCCACACTCACCCCGCCGGTTTGCCCAAAAAAACCGTGACTCAGGCATGATGTCTTGCTCAATAAATCAGACGTGTAACAAATAATAGGCATAAAAACAGGCTTCTTTTCTTGTGTTAGGTTTCGTGAAAAAATCCAGGGGGTCTCATGTTTAAATAACTGGAAACCCCATAAACTTGAAACAACCTTCCCATTTGTAGCGGGTTTATAAGGCGTTCACAGCCCGCCTCAAGGGCTGCACGCACAGCAGAAGTTTTGCCGGTTTTCAGCTGCTCCAACCGTACCCGAATCCCAAGGTTTTCTAAAAAAGCCCCTTGGGGGATTGGACCAAACGCTGTTAAGCCAGACGCCCTCGTCAGCTTTTGCAGCGATGCAAAATTCACATGGGCGGATAAATCTGTCTTTCCAATCTGCTCAAAAATAGGACTGGGCACGCCTCGATAAATTCCTTGAAGGGTCTCCCCAAATTGGGGCTGAGTATATCCATAGTCTGCCATCCACACCATGCCTCCACGCTCAGCCAAAGCTTGTAACACCTTTTGAAACAGAGCGTCTCGCGCGGGGCTAACTTCCAGCACGGCTCCTTCAAAAGGCTCCCCCCGGATCTCAAGCTTCTCTTCGTTCGAAAAAGGCAGATGCTCTATCACAAAGCGCTGGATAGTCGAATCCCATGCTACACCGCGCTCCCACCAGCGTCCACTTTTAAATTCATAGTGTTTAACAGGAAGCGCATCAAAGAATTCGTTCGCAAGCACAACCAAGGGCCCCTCCCCTTGCCCAATTGCCGCTTCCAATGTTTCAGCCCACGCAGGTTGTAGGGGAAACGGAGCCACGGCAGAGGCTTGCTGAGCTCGAAGCGAGGGGCTTATTTCTAAAAAACCAAGGGGGAAATTTTTAAAAATATCTTGTTGAAATTTTCCCAAGATCCGCAGCACATCTGCCATCAAAACCCCTCGGCCAGGCCCAAGCTCTAATAGATGAAAAGGCTTGGGAAACCCCATCTGACGCAGACTATCCCACACGTAAATGCCAACCATTTCCCCAAAAAGCTGGCTGATTTCAGGCGCTGTTATAAAATCTCCTCCAGAACCCAACACTGCTTGGGTGGCATAATAGCCTTCCCTAGGATGGTAAAGCACGATGTTTTGAAAAATATCCAGGGGTATGGGGCCTTCATGGTTTATACGCTCCCGCAAAAGCCCCTCCAAGACGGACATCTGCCCCCTCCTTTAAGCCAGATTTCGCTTAAATTTAAGCAAAGGAAGCACCATCAAAAATAACCCAAACCCAAGGAGGGGCAGGGAAAGCAGCTGACCATAAGTTAAAACAACACCCCCAATTTCCCAAAGGGCTTCAGGTTCTCGAAAACATTCAGACACAATGCGTGCACTGCCATACCCCATCAAAAAAAGCCCCGTCAAAATCCCTTTTTCGCTTCGCAGCACAGGGATTCTAACAGCGATCCAAAGAAGGCCCCACAGCAACGCACCTTCCAAAAATGCCTCATAAAGTTGGCTTGGGTGACGCGGCACATATCCGCCAGAGGGGAAACACACGGCCCAAGGCACGTCACTCACCCTCCCATACAACTCACCGTTAACAAAATTTGCAAACCTCCCCAAGAAAAGCCCGATGGGCACGCCACAAGACGCTAAATCAGAAAAAGATAACAGGGGAATATGGTGGCGTCGCGTATACATTACAAACGCTAAGGAAACTCCCAAAAGACCTCCATGAAACGCCATCCCCCCCTTCCACGTTTGGAAAATTTCTAAAGGGTTTTGTAGATAATGATAAAAATCATAGAACAGAACATGGCCCAAACGCCCCCCCACCACCACACCAATTAACCCCCAAACTAGAAAATCATCGACTTGTTTGTGAGACACTTTCGGAAATAAAGCGCATAGAAAAAAGCAATAGCGCCATGTCAGCAAAAGGCCAAAAAAATAAGCCAAACCGTACCAGCGTATGGGAAAAGATCCTAAGGAAAACGCTACTGGATCAATAGGAGGAAAAGGCAAGGCAAAAAACGCAGAAAACATTTAAATAGCTTCTCTTTTTTGATTTTGGCAAGTCTAGACTGGAAAAATCGATCTTTCAAGTAAATTTCCTATAAAAAAAATTTAAATTACCAAAGGCTAAATAAATTTTTCAAGATAAAAAATGACAAATTGACTTTTTTATTTTTTTCTTGACTAAGTTAAAAATTATTTAATCTGTTTTATATGAAGTATTTATAAAAAATTTAAAAAAAAATAGTTTCAAAAACAAATCATATTTTATTATCTATTGAACAAATATTTGAGCTGCATTATAGTGTTTTTAATGTCAAAAGGACAATCTTTTTTTCAAGAGCCTCTCGACACTTAATGAAAAAGCCTTATCACAGGGAAGGAATATCTCATGCCATCAATTCCAGCTACAGTCTTGAATAACTCAGCTGCCAACAAACTCGCCGGCATCGTTCGCACAAACATGGGCCGTGCCCAAGACGCTGTTAGCGTTATCAGCACAGGTTCCCGTCTGGTTCGTGTGGGAACAGACCCAGCCTCATCTGCTATCTACAACAAATCTTTGGCTAACATTGCCGTTTTGGAACAAGCTGCACGTAACGCAGCCCAAGGCGCTGGACTCACCAACGTTGCAGATACCAACACCCAAAAACTTCTTGATCTAATCCGCGCTGGGTTAGTCTTGACCACCGAAATGAACAACGATGCCCTCACCATCTCTGAACGCAGAATGGCCCAGGTCATGTTCTTTGCTTACTTCGGAGATCCATCCGACAAAACAGACCGTGGTTTGTTTATGGAAATCGTGGACCGTTCCCGCTGGAACGACCTCAAGCTCTTTGAAGGCGGCGGCGTTGCAGAATATAAAGCAGAAGCTAATGACTATGAAGTTATTCGGCGCCCAGGAACACCCCTAGTTGATACCTTTACAGAAATTAACCCAATGTTCTGTGGTGGTATGTTTGAAGGCCAGGTTTATAATGTGGTAGTTGGCGCAACCCCAATTGCAGATGTTTATGAGATGAGCTTCAGGGTTGGGCCCGACCTCTTTAAATCAGATGGCGTAACACCACTTGTGGCAAATGGTGAAATTTTTTTCACTTGTGCAGAAACGGGCGCTCAAATCTGTCTCGAAACAGCGGCTACTATCACTGGGCTCACCAACGTTGACACAGTTCGGGAAGCCATCAAAGCCTACTTTGGGGTTGGGAGCGAAGCACCTGCCATTCTGTCTTCTGTAACGTACGAAACACAAGACCCTAACGCCGCAACACCTGCTCCCCTTTTCCAAGACACCCTTACCATCACTTTGGACAAAGACAGGGTCAGCCCTGGGATGTATGCGGGCTATGTGAGGACAATTCCAGGCGCTACTTCCACCGCGCCAGCTGACCTTGAACTTGTTCTCACCAACAGTTCAACCATCCTCAGAAGACCCTTAACTGATTTCGCAGCTGGAACCGGCTCTGGAGCTACAGCTCCTGCTGTAGACCTTGGAAACGGTATCACCCTCACCTATGGAACAGTCCCAATATCAGAAACATCCAACTTCATGTTCTGGGTCCGTAACGACAAAGACTTGCAGTTCCAAACCTCATCTCAGTCAACGGATATCACCATTGTTTCCTTGCCTAAGATCACCAAAGACTATCTGCACCTAACCAACATGTACATCGAAACCGTTGAACAAGCAGCAGATGCGACCAACAAGCTCACCTATGCTTTGAACGAGATGAATGCCGTGCGTGCCCGCTTGGGTGCCAACCAAAGCGCCATCCAAATCGCTAAAGAAAGCACAGAAGCTTTGATCGTTAACTTGAAAGATGCTGCCAGCACCTTCAACGATGCCGACCTCACGGAAGCCATCACAGAATTCCGCACATCTATCCAATTAACGACCATCTCAACCAGCATGATTCCTGCTTGCTACAAGGCCCTCGACCAAATCGTCCGCGCCGTGGAACAAGTCGCGAATTCTTAATAAATTCATAAGGTCATGAAGCCTTAAATTTATAAAAACCTCAGGGGCCAGATAAAATTTGTCTGGCCCTTTTTTTATGCTCAGCCGGCGAGCTTGACAGGATTTGTGGAGCGCCTACTTTCCAACGCAGTCGAAAGCGTGCCTTCATCCAGATAATCCAACTCCCCTCCCAGGGGAACACCCCTAGCTAAAGTTGACAATTGAATGTGAGGAAAATCCCTCAACTGATGCATCACATAATGTGCCGTGGTTTGCCCCTCCACCGTCGCGCTCAGCGCAAAAATAATCTCCTGAATCTGGCCTGAGGCACAACGCGCCAAAAGCTGAGGATAAGACAGAGCCTCCGGGCCAACCCCCTGAATCCCAGAAAGAAGCCCGCCCAATACATGATAGTGTCCATGGTAACAATCTGCCCGCTCCAGGGCCCACACATCTGCCATATCTGCCACCACACACAGGGTGTGAGGATCTCGGCTGGAGTCAGCGCAGATAGCGCAGGGATCTTCCTCTCCCAAACAACCACAGATGTGGCACGTTACAATGGCTTGTTGGACATAGGATAAAAGCTCAATCAACGGGCTCAAAACCCTGTCAGGATTCTTCAGCAAGTGCAGCGCCACCCGTCGGCCAGACCTGGGGCCAAGCCCCGGCAACCTGCCCAAGCACTGAATCAGCCGTTGGAGAGAAGGCGCTTCCATCCACAGATCCTTCTTTGATCAGTTAATGAGGTTTAGCAAACGCTTAAACCGGATGCTGAAAGGAATTTTCCAAATTTGCCAAAAAGGGATAGTGTCATCATCCAGGGAAAAGAAAAGAATCTCTGCCCGGCCCACCAAATTTTCTTCCGGGATAAACCCAATTTGGTGCATATACCTGCTATCCAAAGAATGATCTCTGTTGTCCCCCATCATAAAATAGTGTCCCTCAGGAACCACATAAACGGGCGTGTCATCGACAGGGCCTTCCCCAAGGGCTTGATGCTTAATAATCGGATGGCTTTTCCCATTAAGGAGGGTCTCAATATATTTTTGAGCCTGCACAACCCGCCCACCTTCTTCAGCCTTTTCTTCATAGGCTCCACCATCTTTCAAAATGGCAGGCTGGTTATTAACATAGAGAATACCTTCCCGCATCTGGATGCGGTCTCCAGGCAAACCGATCACACGTTTGATATAATCGATGTGAGGCGTTGCCGGCAAACGAAAAACAGCCACATCACCGCGTTCAGGTTTGTGGAAGTCTAAAATCCGCCCCTTAAAGAAAGGAATTTTGTAGCCAAAAGGAAAGGAATAGCGAGATAATCCATAGGTGAACTTTGAGACAATCAAATAGTCCCCTACCAAAAGGGTTGGGATCATCGAGCCTGTTGGAATATTGAATGGTTCAAAGATGAAAATGCGAGTACCAAACACAACCACCGTCAAGGTTACGATAAACCTTAAAAATTCTTTAACTTTATCGAGGGGAGTAGGCGAAAGTTGGGGCATTTTTTCAGACATTGTTTGCATTCCAAGAGATAATCACAAAAGCTTGGGCGTAAGGATACTCATCACTTAAGCTCAGGTCCAGTTGAATTTTTTCTTTTTGCCCAATATCAGCTTTTTTTTCAAGCAATAACCAAGCTTTTTCCGAAAGTTTAAGAAATGGTTTGCCTTTCGCGTCTCGCTCAACAGCTACATCTTGCCAGGTCAACCCTTCTGCCATGCCAGTTCCGAGAGCTTTTGAAAACGCCTCTTTCGCAGCAAAGCGCTTAGCATAGGTGGCAGCGGAAGCGGAAGGTCTTTTTTCAGCATCTTCCCGTTCTTGTGAGGTAAACAGGCGAGCTTTAGCTTTTGGCCCAAAGCGCTTTAACACCCCATCAACCCGGCGAATATCCACCAAATCGCACCCAATCCCGATGATCATCTCACACCCTGCCTAATTGTGCTTTGCCTTTTCTCCCCACAAAAAATAGGAAAGCGTTTGCCATAATCCGATGAAAACACCGTTTTTCTCAACAGATGCTCCTGCCACAAGGGGAAAGCTTTTAGGTTCACTTCCTGGCACAGAAACCAAAACATCCCCCAGGATTTGACCTTTTTCGAGAGGAGGCTCCACCGGCCCCTTGTAGCGAACCGTCACCTGAACCTTTGGCCATAGGCGCCTTGGAACCGTCACAGCAACGGCTTGTGCTGCGACCAGTGGCACGTAAGGCGCAGCCCCCATCCACACTTCTGCATTTTCCACTTCCTGGCCTGCTTTAAAAATCTCATAGGTTTGGAACTCCTGAAAGCCCCAATTCATCAAACGAAGGGTCTCTTCCGCACGGGCCTTCTGGCTGGAAAGTCCATTCACCACAAAAAGGAGGCGCCTGCCTTGGCGCTCCCCCGAGCCCACCAGACCATAACCTCCCTCTTCGGTGTGCCCTGTTTTAAGGCCATCCCCCATCCCTTTTGAAAGAAGCGGGTTGCGGTTATATTGCTTGATGTTGTGGTAAATAAACAAAGGCTGGGCATAGTAGGTTTGATAGAGATCCGGAAAATCTTTGATGGTGCGCTCCGCAATTTTTGCAAGGTCCCAACAGGTGGTTAGGTGCCCTTCCTCTGGCCACCCGGTGGTGTTGAGAAAGTGGGTCTGGGTAGCGCCCAGCTCTTTCGCTTTAGCGTTCATCAGACGTACGAAAGCTTCTTCGCTTCCAGAAATTCCCTCTGCGGCTACAACACAAGCGTCATTGCCAGATTGCACAATAATCCCTTGGATCAAGTCTTCAAGGGTTACAGATTCTCCCAAAGGCACAAACATTTTTGAGCCCCCCATCCGCCATGCTTTTTCACTGACGATGTAGGTGTCAGAAAGCTTCAATTTTCCTTGTTTTAAGAAATCGAACAGCACATAGGCCGTTAAAATCTTCGTCATAGAAGAAGGCACCATCTGCGCATCTGCATTTTTTTCGTATAAAACCGTGGCGGTGCTGAGGTCAATCAACAACGCTTGTTTGGCTTGGGTTTCAAAGCCGATAGAGGGGATGGTGGTGGCCACAGCACCCGTCTTTTCCACGCCTAAAAGCAAAAAAAACAACATAAATTTAAACCAGAAAAAAGACACAAAACGAGGATACTGCATGGAACCCTTCTGTAAGTTGATTTCAAAAAACGTTAGCCCCAGAACAAGGGCCTTGCTACCAAGCTCTTTTTATACGCATTTCCCATTCAAAACACAAAACAAATTGTTGGTGCCTGGGCTCAGATATAGCTGAGGCAAGGCGAACAGCTGGTTTTGGCGTTAAAAACGAGGTGCGTGCCAGGGGGAGCTTAAGCATTGACGATTTGATTTTTATTTTGTAAAAATTGGACAAATTTATTAAAAAGGACTTGGAGTCAAGGCAATAGCGCCAAACCCAATAAGAATAGAACGGAGGACTTTCCATGCAATCATCTACCTTAAAGCCCCACAAACGCTTGCTTTCAGGCGTTACAGCCCTGGCTTTGCTGGTCACCACGTTGGCGCCGACGGCTTCGGCCCATGCCATGCGGAAGCCGATAGCGGAAGAAAAGCAGCCGTCTGGATCCAGACGAACCATTCAGATTAAGCAGCCTATCGTGCCTGGGGAATCGAAGGGTGAAGAATTTGAGCTGTACTTAAACATGACCACGCCTCTCGCGGAGAAGATAACCCAGGAAACCGGCCTCGACATTCAAATTAGCCCAGGCGCCCAAAAAATAGCCAATTACACCATTGGGGCTGGTTATTTTGGCAAGCTCCACTTCGCAAGAGACAAAGAAAAGCAGTTTGTTGGCGTGAAATTCATCCAAAATGACGCTAATAAGCTGGACGCGATCCAGCTAGGCCTGAAGGAGGCTGATATCCAGCTCAAACTGGCAGGCTCTCCCTACATCATGCCCCTGCTGGATTATCACGACTACAAATATGCTGCCAACAACTACCGCAATGACGTCTTTATGACCGACACGTTGATGCTGTTCATGCCCCTGGACACCTTTGGGAATGGGGCATTTTTCCAGAAACAGCTGGCCTTGCTAACGGACGCTGCTACCAAGAAAAAGCTTATGGAACACGTGGCTATCAGCGTGCTGAAGGGCCTCACCTTTATGCACGAAAAGGGGTTCGCACACCTGGATTTGCACCCGGCGAATATCACCATGGACAGAAGAACAGGGGCTGTGCACCTCATTGATTTTGGGTGCTCGAAGCCCATTGTTGATAGCAAGGTGGTTCTGGAAAAAGACGCTTATAACATGGAAGATGCCATCGGGCACACCAAGGTTTATTTCACCCCGGAGCGCCTTGCGAAACGGCGTTTTGAGGAAGAGAAAAGAGGGGCAGATGTTGGCGACGCGGAGGTGCTGCCAAAGCTGTTCCCCAGCACAGACCATTACGCCATGGCTATTTCCTTGTATGAGATGTGCTTCAACCGCTATCCTATTCCCGAAAATACCCCCTATGCTAACAAGCTCACCACCTGGGATTATGACTTTTTTGAAGCGCTCAGAGGCGGGCTTTCTGGCCTCAAAAATCGCAACAATAACGGTCAAGATATTCAAGCCTTTTTGTGGGACTTTTTTGAGCCAAACTACAAAAAACGCCTGAAGCCCCAGGATGCCTTAAAAAGGTACGAGAACTTCCAAGAATTGTCTGGAGATGAGGGGGCTGTCGCCTTTAATTTTCTGCTCGGGAAGCTCCCGTTGCCTCAGCCAGCCTCCGCCCCTGAAGTGAAGGTAGAGAACTATGTCAACAAAGGCCAATATGTCAAAGAAACAGACTCACCTGCCGCAGCTGATTTTGCTAACAACAAGGCTTCTCCTGGGCAAAAAAAAGGAGACCAAACACCAGAAAAAGAGGTACGCCCCACATGGCTCAAAACCCAGGATGACGCGGTGTTTCAGCGCTTTTTGAAAGGTGTGCTGGTGTATCGTCCCACGGAAGGCAGTGATGTGGGTAAAATCGAGCTTCGGGTTGCAGACTTAGCGAACCCCCTGGAGGGGATCTTTGATTTGTCCAAGTGCGGAGATGCGGGGAAGTATCTCAGCATTGCTACAGAGTATCGGAAAGGGAAGATAGAAGCCAATGAAAATAAGCTTGAAATCTGGCTTGCTCCACGGTTTTTGATTGAAAAGAACCTCAGTGGTGACGCGAAGCATTTCCAGCCCATCATGGGCAACTGGGATGGTCAAAAAGCCCCCGTGGGCTTGTTTTTCACCTATGGAGGCTGGAATGGTTCGGATCACATGCAATATTATGATTATCTGACGACGCAAAGCATGGATGAATTATCCGATGGTGAAAATTATTATGGAAAATGGGAGCGCACCTCGCATACACATTTCGCCCCTTTTTCCGTACCGATCAGCTTGCACACGCACCTCGCCCAAATAAAAATTTTCATGTACTTTTAAATTAAATTAGGAGTTAAGCGACGATTAAATTTGACTTGCAGATAAAATCTGTTTATTTTACGGAAAAATAATTTAACAAAATAGGTAAATGATGTTAGAAAAAAATGTTGTGCGCTTAAGCGTTGGAGCCATTTTTAAGGAGACAGTTTGTTTTTTTAAAAGCCATTTTAAAGAAGTGATGAAGATAACTTTTGCGCCAACTGTCCTGCTTTTGCTTATTTCTTCGTGGGTATTTCTGCTCACAAAATCCCAAGATTTACTCATAGAAATTACCGTATTCCCTATGATGGCTATATACCTCGCCCTGGTCTCTATGTTGATGTTTTCGGCCTCTCATTTAACCCTTACAGGTCGAGTTAAAAAAGGTTTTTTGGGAATACATTGGAGTAAAATCCATACAAAAATATTCAAATTTAATTTGATTATTTTTGTATTTATTTGCATCATATTCCTAGTATTCTGTTACGAAGAAATCATTGCGTCAGATAGTTTTGACGCGCCCGTCTGTCTGAGCATATGCACGGGAAGTCTTGTTTATCTTTATAGTCGTTTCTATTTCGCAATTTCAGCCACCTCACTTGGTTTGACTCGGACACTTGGTTGGAGCTGGCGTCAAACGAGGGGTCATAGCTTAAAACTTTTGATACCCATAGCAATTTTCAACATTCCAAGTTGGTTATTGTCGTTTTTTTTCCCTAATTCATTGTTGGGTGGTTTTGTATCTCAATTTTTTGACACGTCAGGTTTAATCCTCACAACCATCGCCATGGGGCTGGTTTATAAAGAATTTGAGCGCAAGGGGGCCCTGCTGCCCTAATTTGTAAGCAATCCCCAAGGCCCTCTGTACAAAAAAACCTGGGTGTCGTATGGTTTTTATGGATAATTTAAGAAAATTCATACGGAGTTTCAAGGAATGACAGGCTTACCAACCCCCGTTCGAAACATTTTAGCGCATTATGAAAGCGACCATCCAGGAACTAAAGCAAACCTGGCTCGCCTTTTGATGCATGGTGCTTTGGGAGGGACAGGGCGGCTTCTGATTTTGCCGGTGGACCAAGGGTTTGAGCATGGCCCAGCACGCAGCTTCTCCATGAATCCTCGAGGGTATGACCCCCACAGCCACTTTGAGCTTGCTATAGAGGCGAGGCTTTCTGCCTTTGCGGCCCCCCTGGGGCTTTTGGAAGCCGGCGCCTCCACCTTTGCGGGGCAAATCCCTTTAATCCTTAAGGTCAACAGCGCCCATTGCCTTATACCAGGGGGGACGGGCCCTGAGCAAGCCATGACGGCTTCTGTTAAAGATGCCTTGAGGCTGGGGTGCTCTGCCATCGGGTTTACGCTTTATCCAGGCTCGGATCAGATGAACGCCATGGTGGGCACCTTCCGCGCGTTGGCTGAAGAAGCGAAAGCCCATGGCCTAGCGGTGGTGGCATGGGCCTATCCCCGGGGAAACCTCTCCAAAAAAGGAGAAACAGCCCTAGACGTGGTGGCCTATGGCGCCCACATGGCGGCCCTTTTGGGAGCCCATATCATCAAGGTGAAGCTTCCCAGTGCTCACTTGGAAATCGAAGCTGCACGCCAGGTTTATGAGCAGCAAAAGGTTCCTCTGGAGTCTCTCACAGAGCGCGTTCGTCATGTGGTGGCGTGCTGTTTTCAAGGCAAGCGCTTGGTGGTTTTTTCCGGTGGCGAGGCCAAGGACCTTCCCAGCCTCTATGAAGAAGCGCGCGCCATCCACCAGGGCGGCGGGAATGGGTCAATCATCGGTCGCAATGCCTTTCAACGCCCCAAAAAAGACGCCTTGGAAATGCTGGCAAAACTGATTGAAATCTACGCGAGTAAGCCTTAAAAAATTAAAGCTTTTTGAATAAAAACGTCGTCCATTCTTGCTGTTGCACCACACGAATCTTCTGAAACTGCTGCTCTTGGTAGAGCTGCTCAATCTCTTCCGCTTGGGAAGCCAGAATGCCAGACAAGATAAGCCACCCTCCCGGTGAGACAGCTGAAGCCATAGGGGCGGCAAGTTGCTTGAGGGGCTCTGCCAAGATATTGGCAACAACCACATCAAACGGCATGTGTGCTTGGAGAGCTTCCGCCTGGAGCCCCAGGCTTTCCAGAGGATGTACCAAATTCCCCACCCCATTAAGACGGCTGTTTTCTGTTGTGACCCGAACGGCTTCTGGGTCTAGATCGCTGGCCCACACCGGCTTTGAGGTGAGCATCGCTATGGCAATCGCCAAAATACCTGCTCCACAGCCCAGGTCTAAAGCCTTTTCAAAAGAGGCTTCCGCTGCAAGGTATTCCAAGAGCTGCAAGCAACTTGCGGTGGTTTCGTGTCGCCCTGAGCCAAAAGCCGTTGCCGCATCCAGACATAGGCCCTTTTGCCCAGGAGGAACCGTCACAGCCCCATGATGGGTGCCGTAAATGTAAAAGCCCCCCACAGAAATAGGCTGGAAGGAAAGAAAATTTTCCGCAAGCCAGTCTTTTTCCGGGAGCGGGATCTCTTGATAATCAAGCAGCTGAATGCCACAGCTCACCAGAAATGATTCTAGAAAACGCTTTCCAAAGGCGGGAATGAGAGAAGGCTCTGGAAGAAACAGATGCGCCTCATACCCCCAACGTAAGGGCGCATGATCTCCTATATGTTGGTTAGGTTTAACCTGCCCAGTGTCTGTTAAGAATATCGAACTGTTTTGTTCGTCTTCCTCCTGGGGCCACCAGGAAAAGCTTGCCAGAGTTTCACCCAGCAAATCATCCACAGCATTTTCCAAACATTGAATCTGAACAAGGGTTGCTTGAAAGGTGCCAGAGGCTAAAAAAGAATCAGAATTAACCATGTGTCCGCCGCTCAACTGATAAAACCCAAGAAGACATCCGCAAGGATGCGATAATCTCGTTTAAATTTTTAACATCTTGAACCTCAAGGTCAACCAAAAATTCGTAAAAATCAAGGGTTCGGTTCTGGATTTTCAAATTTAAAATGTTGGCCCCTGCCCTCGCGATCAGCGTCGTCAAGGTTGCCAACGCTCCGGTTTTGTTAATCAAAGACAAATCAATCCGTGCCGTATATTTCTGTTCATGGAGCCGGCTGGGCCAAAAAACGTCCAAAAGACGCATGGGATTATCTTTAAACATGCCCAGGTTTTCGCAATCTGCCGTGTGAACAGTGACACCTCTACCTGTCACCACAACGCCTACAATGTGGTCACCTGGAATGGGGTGACAACATCCCGCATAATGGATCGCCATACCCGGGATAAGCCCTTCAATGGAAATGCTACCGTGATCAGTCTTTTTTACCCGAACGTGGGTCGAAGACGACTTAACCAGATGGGTCGTCTGGGGCTCAACCTCAAGCAATTTTTCGATCTTGTTGATCGGATGCTCGTGGGGGAAAAAAACATGCATGATCTCATTAAGGGTCAACTGTCCTTCCCCGATAAGGGCATATAAGTCTTCTGGGCTTTCACACCCAAAAATGGAGAGGTCGTGCAGCTGTTTTTCAGAAAATGGTAAATGTTTCTGCTTGAATGTCTTTTGAAGGATCGATTTCCCAAGCTGGACAAACTGTTCCCGTTGTTGAAGGCGAACATAGCGCCTGATCCCAGAGCGCGCCTTCCCTGTGATCACAAAATGCTCCCAGGTTGGCGAAGGCGTTTGGGATTTTGATGTCAAAATTTCAACTTGGTCTCCATTCTCAAGGGGCGCACGCAGCGGCACTAACCTCCCGTTTACCTTCGCCCCCACGCACGTGTTCCCAATCTCTGAATGCACAGCATAGGCAAAATCAATAGACGTGGCACCCCGGGGAAGGGAAATTAAGTCTCCCTTAGGGCTGAAACAAAAAACTTGATCCTGAAACATCTCTAATTTAGTGTGTTCTAGAAATTCTTCAGGATTTGAAGCGTTTTCCAAGATATCCAAAAGGCCACGAATCCAGCGGTAGCTTTGGCCTTCTAGCTCACCTCCCCTCTTGCCGTTAACTTGTTTATATTTCCAATGGGCTGCCACCCCTAATTCACAGACATCGTGCATTTCCTGGGTTCGAATCTGCACCTCGATTCGCCTTTGGAGGGGCCCCAGAATAGATGTATGTAAAGATTGATAGCTATTTTGCTTTGGGGTGCTGATGTAATCTTTGAAACGACCAGGTACCACAGAATAGGTGCTATGGAGGATGCCCAACGCTTGGTAGCATTGAGGAATCGTGTCGACGACAATCCTAAACGCCATAATATCAGAAAGCTGCTCGAAGGGCATATTTTTGCGCTGCATCTTGCGCCAGATGGAAAAAGGCGTTTTTTCTCTCCCTGAAACCACCACTTTCAGACCGTGTTCCGCAAGAATTTGCTGAATTTCTTCTAAAATCGGCTCCAGAGGCGCCAGCTCAGAGCTACGCAAAAACTTGAGGCGAGAAAGGATAGATTCCCTTGCTTCCGGGTTTAGCTCCGCAAAACACAAATCTTCTAATTTATCTTTGATTTCTCGAAGGCCAATTCGCTCCGCCAAGGGAACATAAATGTCCATCGTTTCCTTTGCAATACGTCTTCGCTTTTCTTCTGAAGGGATATGGCACAGCGTTTCCATATTATGGAGGCGATCCGCAAGCTTAATCAATAAAACCCGGATGTCTGCAGACATGGCGATTAAAAGTTTTCGAAATTTCTCTGCCTGTTTTGCTTGATCCGAAAGGGTCTCTAAATGAGATAATTTGGTAACGCCGTCCACCAAAAACGCAACTTCTTTTCCGAAAAGCGATTCAATTTCCTCTAAAGTAGCCAACGTATCTTCAACGGTATCATGCAAGAGGGCCGTGGCGATGGTTGCTGTGTCCAGCTTAAGCCCCACTAAAATACCTGCAACCTCAAGGGGATGGGTGAAATAGGGATCACCCGAGGCCCGCTGTTGTTGGCCATGAGCCTTCATGGAAAAAACATAAGCACGGTTAATGAGATCTTCATCTGCAGCAGGGTCATACTGCTTAATAAAGGAAATAAGCTCAAACTGTCGAATCAAAACAAAATCCTCAACCCATATGCGTTCACAACGTTTTATACTTTATTCTAGCATGCTTCTTTAAAAATCGTTACACGAATCAAAAGCTCGCAACGCCATTTTCGCCAGTGCGTTACGTTTTATAGCCAACCCGAAACATCACCCTGTGGGATATCAGCTTTAAATTTAGGGGAGAACCTTTTAAATCGGTAGATCGTTTCTTTTCATAAACATCGTAAGTATATCCAAGACCTAATAACACTTTCGGCAAAAACTTGATGTCTGCCCCCATTCCCCATGATATCCCCTTAAAACGTGGGGATTTATCTGCCAATTGAAATTGGCTGCTTAGAAAACCTAATTTTCCATAAAACAGCACATGACCCAGAGCAAATCCAGAGCGTATCGCTACTTCTGCCGTGTTTTTTTTACGAAAAACTAAGCCGCCTAGGGTCGCTGTCTCGTTGGAAAGAAGATAACTTGCCTCCAGACCTAGATAGAAACATCCCCACTGCTTACCATAGCCTACAAAAGCACCCCCCTGGGTGCCTTTGAGAACAGCATTGAGCTTTGGGGTCTGGTGGTGGTGGCGTTGTCTCTGACGTGGTATCTGCGGCTTCCTTTTCAAAGGCTTGAAGCGTTCAAGCAACATTAACGATCTCGCGATTTCATCTCGATTATTTTCTTTTAAGTGTTGGGTTTCGTCCAGCATCTGAGGTTGCTCTTGTGGTATCTGCGGCTTCCTTTTCAAAGCCTTGAAGCGTTCAAGCAACGCTAACGATCTCGCGATTTCATCTCGATTATTTTCTTTTAAGTGTTGGATTTCGACTAGCATCTTGGCTTGCTCTTGTTTGACCCGCACCAGATGTTCAATTGAGTCAACCACGACTTGCTTCGATTCCTCTTTTTTTTGCTGGATAGTGTTAGCAAGCATTCGTGAGCAGATTGCAAGAAGTGGCAGAGGAGCATCTTTAACATGCGTTACAGCACCAGCACCCAAACAAAAACAAGAACAAAAAATTTTAAAAATCAATAAATTGAAATAAAAAATTAAAAATATAACGAACAGATACATAAAGATTCTTCTTTTTAATTTAAAAAGGAGAATCTCATTTTAAAAAGTCTTTAGGCAATATTTTTTTTCTGTAGCCGCAGACATATGATCCCAAGCCGCTTTCTTGATTTTATTCAAAATATCAGATAGGTTTTTGGGCAATCTATAAAATTAAGCCATTAATGAGGATTTAAAAAAATTTTAATGGAACATAAGCGCGTTCTTTCGGGCATTCAGCCAACTGGCTTTTTACATTTGGGAAATTACCTTGGGGCGATCTCTCAGTGGGTTAACCTCCAAGAAACCCATGAGTCTCTTTTTTGTATTGTAGACCTTCATGCGATAACCATCCCCCAGGATCCTCAAAACCTTAAACGATGGATTCGGGAAGTTGCAGCCATGTACATCGCATCTGGCATTGACCCCAATCGTTGCGCTATTTTTCAACAAAGCCGTGTGTCCGCCCACAGTGAACTTGCGTGGTTGCTGGGGTGCGGAACACCCCTTGGGTGGCTCAACCGCATGACACAATTTAAAGAAAAAGCTGGTAAACACCGTGAGCAAGCAAGCCTAGGGCTTTACGCATATCCTGTGTTGATGGCAGCAGATATCCTTGTCTATCAAGCAACCCATGTACCCGTTGGAGAGGATCAAAAACAACATTTAGAGCTGACGCGGGATCTTGCCCAAGCTTTTAATCACCACTATGGAACAGCGTGTTTCACGCTGCCAGAACCTTTGATCACAGGTTCAGCAACCCGGGTGATGAGCTTGCGGGATGGAACAGCAAAGATGAGTAAATCTGATCCATCAGAACTGTCCCGCATTCATTTGACAGATGATGATGACACAATTGCTCTCAAAATTCGAAAAGCTAAAACCGACCCTGAGCCCATTTTTGAAAACCTTGAAGCGATGAAAGATAGGCCTGAAGCCCTCAATTTGCTTCGAATTTTTGCAGCCCTCCAAAAAAAATCTTTGGCAGATATCTGCCATACCTATACGGGATATAGTTTTTCTGATTTTAAGAAAGAGCTCACAGAGCTTCTCCTCACAAATTTAGGTCCCATTCGTCAACGTTTTTTCCAGATCATGGAGGAACCCACTATCCTCGACCACTGTTTAGAGCAAGGCCAATTAAAAGCCAATTCCATCGCGAAAGAAAACTTGCAAAAAGTTCATGAGATCATGGGGCTGTAATGTTTTTATAACTTGCCTTATGGTTGAGAAGTGTGTACTAAAGATGAGAGGTTGGATGGTTTTATACCGTGTTTTTTGTTTGATTGGGCTTAGCAAAATAAGATTAACATCATTAATAGGGTAAGCTTTTTATGTTTTCGGGTATTCTTGGTTGGCTTTCTGCAGATATGGCCATTGATTTGGGAACGGCAAACACGCTGGTGTATGTCAGAGGACAAGGTGTCGTTTTAAATGAGCCTTCCGTTGTTGCCATCGCAACCATCAAAGGAAAACAACAAGTTTTAGCCGTTGGGGATGAGGCAAAACAAATGGTTGGCCGAACTCCTGGAAATGTCCAAGCTATTCGTCCTTTAAGGGACGGGGTGATTGCTGATTTTGAAGTAGCAGAAGCTATGATCAAATACTTTATCCGAAAAGTTCATAATCGCGCTAGCTTTGTGAGCCCTCAAGTCGTTATTTGCGTGCCATCTGGCTCTACAGCCGTGGAACGGCGCGCCATTCAAGATTCCGCAGAAAGTGCTGGTGCTAGGCAGGTCTATTTGATTGAAGAACCTATGGCAGCAGCTATAGGCGCCGGCTTGCCTGTCACAGAACCAACAGGTTCCATGATTGTAGACATTGGCGGGGGAACCACAGAAGTTGCAGTTATTTCTTTGGGTGGCATTGTTTACGCACGTTCTGTTCGAGTTGGGGGAGACAAAATGGATGAAGCGATTGTGGCTTTTATCCGTCGACATCACAACCTATTAATTGGGGAAGCAAGCTCGGAAAAATTAAAAAAAGATCTTGGGTCTGCATATATGACAGAGCCTGGACCAGGCAGAACCCTCACCATCAAAGGGCGTGATTTGATGAATGGGGTTCCCAAAGAAATATCTGTCAATGAGCGCCAAATCTCTGAAAGCCTTTCTGAACCTGTTTCAGCCATTGTAGAAGGCGTGAAAACGGCCCTTGAAAATACACCTCCAGAGCTGGCGGCTGATATTGTTGATCGTGGCATCGTCTTGACAGGTGGTGGCGCGCTCCTTAATAATCTGGACGTCGTGTTGCGCGAAACAACAGGCCTTCCTGTGAGCATTGCTGAGACGCCTCTTTCTTGCGTCGTGCTGGGAACTGGAAAAGTTTTAGAGCATATGAGAACTTTACAGAACGTTTTGGTCAACGTATAATGACCTCCTAATTTCTGAAAAATTTTGGCAATGAGCCTCTTGGTTTTTTTCTTTGCTTGTTTTTCAGAAAATCCGTTGGGGGCGATTAGCTCAGCGGGAGAGCGTCTCGTTTACACCGAGAGGGTCGGCGGTTCAATCCCGTCATCGCCCACCATTCTTTTTTAAAGGGTGCGTTAAATGGATAGTTTTTCACAACCTATAATGCTTAGAATTTATTTAGATGCGCCTCGTTGCAGAGGAAACCTCGTAGAGCCTGACAGCAAAAAGCCTGAAGCTTGAGAGAAAGCAATTTTCCCGGTTTTTAAAAAGCGTTTCAAAAGTGTGCCCGAAACTTTTGACTCATTCTCTATAGTTTCTAGAAACAGCCTAGGCCTATCTAAGAGCGATGAAATTTCAGGCTCATCCTGAACAGCCGTTTGATGCATGTCTTGAACTAAATAAAAACTCACAATAGAAACGATCACCGTCGCAGCAACCGAAAAAAGAAAAATCCATTTTTTTGGAAATGCTTTGCTAGAAGTTTGGATAGGAAAAATTATCTCTTGCTCTTCATCAGAAGGTGGCAATTCTTCTTTAAATTTTTGAGAAATTGCTTCAGGGTCTAGATCCAAAATCTTTGCATAGGATCGAACAAACCCCTTCAAATAAGCATGATTTTGTGCCACATCTAAATGACGACCTTCTTCAATGGCCTCAACAACATGGCGTGTAAGACGGAGTTGTTCTGAAACTTGATCAAGTGTTAACTCGCGATTCTCACGAGCTTTTCGAAGGGTTTGCCCCACGCAAAATACGAAAATTCCAGAAGATGTTGTCGAGCGTGCAGAATCTGCAAGCAATTCATTTGTTAGTAAAAACGTTGACATGTGAAACCTCGACCCAAATATTTTTTTATTTTTTTATCAATAAATTATACTAAATTTTATAAATTTTCAAAAAAATCACCCCTAAACACAGCTGCTTAGAGAGTCTCTTTTTTTACAATATTCAGCAAAATAAGATTAAAAAAAGGTTATGTTTTTTAAAATTAGAAAAATATTTTTTCAATTGGATAAAATTTAGCTTCTAAGAAGTCTCCGCTTTCAAAAGCTCTTGAACCAATTTTGCTAAGCCAAGCTGGCGTTCCCGCTTCAAGCGCTCAGCCTGTAAAATAGCCTGAAGCTGAACCAATGTTGTATCAAATTGATCATTGATCAGCACATAATCATACTCCGCCCAATGGGAGATTTCGCCCGCTGCTTTGGCCATGCGTTCGGCCACCACATCTGCTGTGTCTTGGGACCGTTGATGCAGACGCTTCGCCAAAATTTCTAACGACGGTGGGAGGATAAAAATGCGTACAACATCTGCCCCAGCTGTTCGATAGAGTTGCTGAGCCCCCTGCCAATCAATATCAAACAAAACATCTTTTCCTTCGCTTAGAAAAGCTTCAACCTGCTCTCGGAGCGTTCCGTAGGCATTTCCAAAAACTTGGGCATATTCTAAAAAAGCGCCTTCTTGGATGGCCTGTTTGAAAACTTTCTGGGACACAAAAAAATAATCTTCCCCGTCCACCTCCCCAGGCCTCGGCAAACGGGTTGTCATAGACACAGAAAGGGATAGGTCTAGGTTAAGGGTCAGAAGCTTCCTTGAAAGAGATGTTTTCCCAGCCCCAGAAGGAGAAGATAGCACCAACATCAAGCCTCGACGTTTTAACTGCGCGCTACGGTCTCTCATCTATTTGCCTTTTCTTTAATGGATTCAGCTATCCTCATAGAGGGGGTTTAAAACCCCCTACGTATGGCTTACACTATCAGTATAGTGAAGCATAACCATCAAGGGAATACCAAACACCATGTCACTTGAAGTCCGCATTTTCAAACCTTGCAAAAATCCGATGCAATCGGGGAGAGCCAAGACCCACGGCTGGGCTATTGCCTTCAAGCCAAAATTTTCAACACCCAAAGATCCTCTGATGGGGTGGACAGCCTCCCAAGACATGCGTGAAGAGCTGCACCTTCGTTTTCCAAGCCTTGAGGATGCCATAGCCTATGCTGACCAAAAGCAGTGGCTCTATGTGGTTGAAACACCGCCCCCTGCATCCACACTTCAGCCAAAGAGCTATGCAGATAACTTCACCTTGGGCCGTTTGCGCTAAAACCCCTTTGCTGTGTCCCCTAAGTCACCGCGGCTCTAAAGCTCTGTAAAAAAGGGATTTGGTGCAGATGTAACCGAAAGGATTTCTGCGTCACTAAGTTGGCATTCAGGAACCAGCTTTTTAAGCAATTGAACAGCCTTATGCTTATCCTGGCGCTGAACAGCTTCCCCCAAGCCTTTAAACGCTTCTAGCAGGAAAGCATGGGCTGGCGCCTTGGGTTTTCCGAGCAAAATCTGAGGGTGGCCTTCCATTGGCTCAAACATTTTCGCATCTATAGAAGCTCTTGCGATTGCTTCATCGGGCTGCCCCCCTGTAAACGCCACGGCTATATCTCGGTGGGGCACAAATCCTGCCAGGCGAATCATCGTTTCAGCCAACTCCAGGATGGAAACAGGCTCTCCCATATCCAACGTTAAAATATTTCCCCGTACGTTTTCAGAACGCACCCCTATCACTACGGCTTGGAGGAATAATCCAACGGTCTCTTTAAGGGACATTAAAGGACGCTTCATCTGCGGGTGCGGAACCGTGACAGGCCCTCCCTTGGTAATCTGGCGAGCAAACAGAGGAATAACAGACCCTGGGGAGGCTAGCACCTGATTAAAGCGAATGCTTACAAAACGTGTCCGTGCTTTTTCTTGGCGAGCGACCCCATCAAGGGCCTGGCAGTAAGCTTCAGCAAGCCGCTTCGTCGCTGCAATCAGACCAGAAGGGTGAGCTGCCTGGTCCGTTGAAACGAAGATCATCCCCTCCACCTGGTTGGCAAAGCATGCATCTGCCACATAGCACGTCCCCAACACATTGGTTAGGATTGCCTCAGTCGGCTGACTTTGGCTAAAAAAAGTATGTTTGAGCGCAGCAGCATGAAACACAAAATCTGGTTTTTCCTCAGCCACAATTTGAAACATCCGCGCTTTTTGCCGGACATCTCCAAGGATGGCTTTATAGGAAAGGTAGGGTTGCTGCTCCTTCAACCCTGCTTGGGCCTGACACAGGAGCAGCTCATTTTGATCCAGCAAGGTGATATGGGCAGGAGAAAGGCTTCCAAGCTGACGCAACAGCTCCCCACCTAGGGTGCCACCAGCCCCCGTAATCAGCACGCGCTTACCCTTGATAAGCTCTAAAAGCCCTTTCGCCTCAAAAGCACGGGAGCTCCCCCCAAAAAAATCCTCCGCTCTCAAAGGGCGTAACCGCCTGACCTCTCGGGGATTTTTCAGGTCCCCTAAGCTGGGCAAGCGCACCCATTCAGCAGCAAGGGTCTCTGTTTTTTTCAATAAATCGTTCAATTTTTGACGACGCAAAGACCCATCCGCCAAAATAATCAAATCTGGCAGCTGGTGTTTGTGGCGAAGATTTCCTAAGACCTCATCCCACTGGGCTACTGAGCCCAAAACCTCAACGCCTTGGATAAATTTGCCCTGGGAAGGTGACGCTTTCGCGCTCAGCAAACCAACGATCTGGTAAGGAGAACCACGGTGACGGTAGACCTCTCTCAAAAAAAATTCAGCGGCTTCCCCTGTTCCGATCAGCAACGCACGGATCTGCCCTGAAGATGCAAGGCGCCCCCTCCCCCAAGATTTTTCTTCGGATAAGCCAAAACCCTCACCAGCGGCGCGATAGACAAAACGCGCGCCCCCCAAAAAAGACATCAACAGCATGCCTTGAATAACCAAAGCAGATTGGGGAAATTCTTCAAATCCATTAGATAGCCACAAAAAAGGAAGAAAAAGCACCATGGATACCAGCACAGCTTTTACAAGCCGAATCAGATCAGGGACTGAAACCGTGCGCCAAGCCCCAAGGTAGGACTGGGTCCAAAAAAAAGATCCCATGGCAAGTAAGGTGAATCCAAGGGTTTGCTTCAATAACACATCCCCCGGATAAGCCCCAAAAACATCCCCCAACCGAAGCCCCATAGCGATAGGAAGCGAGAGCGCCGCCAGACAAACATCTAGGCCAAAAGAAATGTAAGGCGGTTTTAAAAAACCCTTGAGACGGAGAAAAGCGTTATAGCTTTTTTGTGGAATCCAACGGTGTTTGGTGGCCATCGTTTCTGAGCTTCTATTCCTTCAGTTCTATCCACCCACCATATTACGTGTTCCGAGCTTCTTAACAAGCTTTTTGTTAAATCCCCCTCTAAAATTCCCAAACCCCGATGATCTGGTTGCTTTTATAGACTTCTTGTCGAATCCACTTTTAAGGAGCTGAGGGGCAGGAGCCAACGGAGCACAAGACCGGAGTGTACTTTCGGTACATGAGGATCTGAGCACCGGAGCGACGCACCCATCGGCCCATAAAAGGATTCGACAAGAAGTCTATTGCGCTGTTTGAAGTTCTTCCCGCTGCAACCCAAGCCTTTGGAAAAGCGCTTGATCTTTTTCAGGAATCGGATTGGCAGCCGTTAAAAGCTTTTCCCCATAAAACAGAGAATTCGCCCCTGCTAAAAAGCACAGCGCCTGAAGCTCATCCGACATCTGCTCACGCCCCGCTGAAAGCCTGATATAAGAATGGGGCATCATCACCCGAGCCAAAGCAATGATCCGCACGAAATCAAAAGGGTCGACGTCTGGCACGCCTTCAAGGGGTGTTCCAGGGATTCGAATCAGTTGATTGATGGGCACGGATTGGGGAGGCTCAGGTAAATTCGCCAGGGTTACCAACATGTTTACCCGCTCTTGGTTGCTCTCTCCCATGCCCACGATGCCGCCACAACAAACCTTGAGCCCCGCATCCCTGACATGCTGTAAAGTTTCCAGCCGATCTTCGAACGTTCGTGTGGTGATCACCTGCTCATAATAGGAAGGGCTGGTATCAATATTATGGTTATAAAAATCTAAGCCAGATTGCTTGAGCTTGGCTGCTTGATGCTGTTTCAAAAGCCCTAGTGTCACACAGGTCTCAAGGCCCAATTTTTTTACCTCACTCACCATCTCACAGACTTTGTCTAAGTCAGCATCCCTGGGACCACGCCATGCTGCCCCCATACAAAAGCGCGTGCTTCCCCCTTCTTTAGCCCGCTTTGCAGCCTCAATCACAGCTGAAAGCTCCATCAAAGGCTCTTTTGGAAGGTCCGTTTGATAGTGCGCCGATTGGGGACAATAGGAACAATTTTCAGGGCATCCACCTGTCTTAATGCTCAACAATGTGCTCACTTGAATACGCGGTTCAAGAAACGCTGCTTTGAAAACCGTCTGGGCCCGATAAAGCAGATCTGAAAAAGGAAGCGAAAACAAAGCATAGGACTTTTCAAAATCCCATTTTTCTGCCATATTGTCTGGAATCCGTTGCATAGAGCGGGAAGGAAGGTTCATATGGAAAGCCTTTATCAAAATAAACTCAACGAACGAGATCATACAGGAAAAAAACGCACATTGCCAGATCTGGGTAGAGGTGCTTTTACTTCCCTTGATTTTTCAACGAATGACTACCTAGGATTTTCAAAAAATCCCCTGTTTGTGGAGGCATCCTACGCCGCTGGAAAGGCTTATGGTATAGGCAGCACGGGGTCTCGCTTGCTTTCAGGTAACCATCTCTTGTTTAAAACGCTTGAAACTCGAATTGCCCAAGATAAACAAACTGAAGCAGCACTTATTTTTAATTCTGGCTATCAGGCAAACCTCACGGTCCTTGCTTCTTTGTGTGATCCTTCAGTTTTAGGCCACCAACCTATTCTCTTCTTTGATAAGCTTAACCATGCCAGCTTGTATCAGGCAGCTTTTTTGAGCAAAGCACACCTGGTGCGATACCACCACCAAGACCTCAACCATTTGCGTCAATTGCTGGTAGATTTCCAACAAGACCCCCGCACAAAATTTATCGTGACCGAAACGCTTTTTGGCATGGATGGGGATGTTGTTGAACTAGAAAAATTGGTGGGTCTTGCAGAAGCGTTCAACGCTTTTTTGTACCTTGATGAGGCCCACGGCACGGGGCTGTTAGGTCCTCGCGGCTATGGTCTCTCCACCACCGTTTCCTTAAGGCCTGTCCCCCATGTGATCATGGGCACCTTCAGCAAAGCCCTTGGAAGCTTTGGGGCCTATATCGCCTGTTCCAACACCGTGAAGGATTATCTGATTAATTTATGCCCTGGTTTCATCTACACAACTGCCCTCCCCCCCACGGTTATCGGAGCTACCCTTAAAGCCTGGGAAGCGCTCCCCCAACATCTCCAAGCCCGAGACTTGCTTTTCGAACAAGCAGAAGAACTTCGCACTTTTTTAAAGGCCAGAGGATTTGATACAGGATACTCCAGCACCCCCATCATCCCCATCATCTTTGGGGATGATGAAAAAACAGTGCGCGCTCAGCAAAGCCTCCTTGAAAAAGGGATTCGCGTTTCGGCCATTCGCCCCCCCACCGTGCCACCTGGCACGTCCAGGCTTCGACTTGCTTTAACGGCGCACCATAGCACAGAAGATATTCAACGTCTAAAGGAGGCTTTGAGAGAACGATGATCGGCTTTATTTTTTGTCACGGGTGGAGCTATGCTCCTCCTTACTGGGATTCCCTTAAACTCTTTTTTCAAAACCACCCCGCAACCATGTGGAATTTAGGTTATTACCAAGAAAACGTATGCTTGCTGTCCCCTAAGGAAAAAGAAGGCATTTTTTGGGTTGGGGTTGGGCATTCTTTGGGATTTGCAAAACTCTTAGAAAGCGGTTTTTCCTTTGATGCTTTGGTAGGCCTACAGGCTTTTACATCTTTCTTAGGACACGACAGCGTGCTCCACACCAGACGAACCAAAGAATATCTGTTCTTCAAAGAACAATTTCAAGCCACACCCCTTTCCCACGTCCAAGATTATCACCATTTTTCAGATGCGATGTTGTCAGAAAAATATTATCCCCTGCTGAACCAAGATCGTCTCTTAAATGATTTAAAGGCCTTGCAAACAGATTATACGCCTTTCTTCGAAAGCCTTCACAAACCAACCCTTATCCTTGGCTCAAAGGGAGATATGGTGGTCCCTCAGACACTTTTAGAAGATAATTTTGAGCCACACCCCTGGGTCCAACTTAAGATCCATCCCAGCAAAGGCCATGCACTGGGATATTACCACGCACCTTGGGTTGCTGAACAAATCCAAGCTTTTTTAGAACCTTTATTTAAAGAAAAAAGCGCCACCTCCAAAGCAGAGGCGACCCATCTTTAAGGCCACCTCTTTTTCTCTAGCCTCTACAGCTCTGTAATTTCTGTATCGTATCGCGGATCTCTACCTGGCGCTGACGGCCATAAATTAGGATAAAGATTCAAATCGTTGCTTATTTTGTTTACAAAAGAGTCAGAAGCTGTTCGAAAAATGGAGCCTCCGTCCCGGGAAAAATCTTCTTTTGCTTTTTCTTTCTCCAAAAAATCACGCATAACAGAATTTTTGCTGTTATCTTTTAGCACTTCAGCACAATGAGGCGTTTCGCCCGCGAACTGCTCATGAATAAATTTCCTGAAATCAACTTTATAATCTTTGACTTCTTTCATGATTCGCTGAAAAACTTCAGGCGATGTCCCAGGGGTTATGAGCAATTGTTTCAAGTTTGCAGACGCCTGCTCTTGTGCTTCTGGAAATTTGCTAGCCCATTTAAAATAATCGATCGAAACGTCCACAAACCGAGTATCATTTGGCTGGTTTAGGATAGTTTGCTGGGCTTTATGCCCTTTTTTAACCAGCTTATCATCTCCCGATTCTAAAAGAAGCTGGATAGCGGCCTGTTGCTTGAGGTGGGTTGGCTTTTTCGCAATTTTCCATAAAATTTTCTCGCCCTCCGTCTGAGCTTTTCGAGAGCCACTCCGAGCGAGACATTCTGCAATACTTAAACGGTATGGATTGTCTACCCCTTCAATTTTTTTCAGGCTTGCCATACGTCCAAGACGCCTTACATGGTTTTTTTTGAATTTATTGCCGCGAAGAGAACCCAACGCTCCTTCACTTTCCTCGCGGGCACTTGCGAGTGCTTGAAGCGTGGTCCATGTGGGCTGATTTTTCCTGAAACGTGATTTCACACGTTCGGATAACGACCGAACACTCACGCCTTTTTTTGGAATGGCCCACAAAGCGTCTTTCACCTCCGAAAGCTTTTCCGAAGAAGACCAAGCTTGCTTCAGTTTAGAAACAGCCGCTGCAGAAAAATCTTTCGAATGCTCAAAAGCTGATTGCCCATAAGAAGAAAGACTTCTTGCAGAAAGATCTCCTGAAAAACCTGTAAGACTCAACATGCATAGACTCAATTTTAGATAAGAACCCGTGTTATAAACCCGTTTCATTTTTATTTCCTCCCAACTATTACTTTTTTAGGTGGGCTTCTTTTTTAACCAACATACCAACCTATCTCAGCGCCTTACCTGACGCCTTAAGAGACATTTTAAAAAGAAACCCAATGAAAATTGTATCTAAATAAAAATGTCGAAGGTAGACATTCTCTGTAATATGTTCAAATATATGGACAAATAATGTCTAAAATTGCGAAATATCTTTTCTGAGTAACGTTTCTAATTTCTCCAAATTTGGACAACGCATCTCCCTGCTGCATAATCTCTTTTCCAACAGCCCGAAATGTGGTGTAGTATCTTCCAAAATAAATCCTGAAATTTTTTTATCTTGCGGGGGGAGCTATGCATTTTTTAGGAATCAACATTCGCCCCATTCTTTTTATCGTGGGGCTTTTACTGCTGATTCTTTCTGTTGCCTTGGTTATTCCAGCCATTGTTGATTTTTGGGAAGGAGACCCTAACGGGCAAAACTTTGTAGGAGCTTGCTTTGTTTCAGCTTTTATGGGCGGAATCTTCACCCTCGCCTACCATTATAACACACCCATTACCCTGAAGGTGCGTGAAGCATTTTTGCTGACGAGCCTCTCTTGGGTCATGATTGCCTGTTTTTCTGCATTTCCTTTTTTGCTGTCCCAAACCACAGATTCTATTACAGACGCTTTGTTTGAAGCTGTTTCTGCCCTCACCACCACCGGTATTACCATTATCAAGGGACTCGACTATGCTCCCAAAGGCCTGTTGCTTTGGAGGAGCTTGCTACAATGGCTTGGAGGTTTGGGCATCATTTTAATGGCCCTCACCCTGCTTCCTAAATTGAAAATTGGGGGCATGCAACTTTTTTATTCTGATTTTTCCGATAGATCTGAAAAAATCATGCCAAAAGTTTCTCAAATTGCAGCCTCTCTTCTCTTGGTTTACAGTTTTTTGACAGCCCTTTGCGCCTTGCTTTTATGGTTTGGCGGAATGACATTTTTTGAAGCTTTCTGTCATGCCATGACAACCCTCGCGACCGGCGGTATGTCTACCTCAGACAACAATATTGAAACATTCATAACCCCTTTTATCGAAAGCGTTTTAGTTATTTTTATGATTCTAGGGGGCTCGACTCTGCTTCTCTTTGTTCGGGTTTTAACCGTTGATTGGAAAGCTTACTTTTGTGACAGCCAAACCCGTGCTTATCTTTTTTTGCTATCTTTTTTCTCGGTTTTTGCAATTTTTTGGCTTTGGAAGGTTCAGGGTCACCACTTTTCTGACGCATTTGGCAGAGGGCTCTTTTTTGTAGTATCTACCATGACGACAACAGGTTTTGAAGTACACCACCACCACAATCCAGGTTTTTTGACGGTGCTCTCTGTGCTGTTGATTTTTATTGGAGGTTGCACAGGGTCAACCTCTGGTGGGATCAAAGTTTTTAGGTTCCAGGTGCTTTATCGCGTTATGCGATCTCAAATTTATCAATTGCTCCACCCTCACGGTGTATTTATCCCCATTTATAACAAACGCCGGGTAGAAGACCAGGTTGTTCTTGCTATCCTTGCTTTTCTTGTTTTATACTTCTTGTCTTATGCATTCATCGCCTTAAGCCTTGCTTTTGTTGGCCTTGATCCACATGCCAGTTTTTTGACAACAGCGAGCGTCATAACGAACACAGGCATAGGGTTTGGCCCGGGAAATCTTGAGGCTATCGCCTTTCCAACCGCTGCAAAGTGGCTGATGATTTTGGGAATGTTGTTGGGACGCCTAGAGTTTATCGCGCTGATCGTGGTGGTAACCCTTCCGTTTTGGCGCCACTAGAGCCTGTCCGGGCTTGTGCGGGGCTTTTGAGCCCTGCCGAGCTTGTGACAAATTGTTTATGAGATAAATTGAATAAAAAAGACCTAGGTTCAATATTGTATTCCCAAACTCAACAAAAATTAGGAGGCCTCCATGAAACTATCCCATCTCAACCCCCTCAAACGCCTGCTTTCAGGTGTCACAGCCCTGGCCGTTTTAACTAGTGCCCTGGCGCCCACAGCTTCGGCTTATGGAATGCCTGGGAAGCACAAGAGAAAGGGGAGCGATTCTGACCTCGAATCTTTTGGCAACACCGCATTACCTAAAAAGCAGAAAGAAGCTTCTCTGATAGAAGAAAGGGAATCATTCTTTGGGCTCCCCGTTGAAATCTATCAAGAGATCTTGAAACACCTCCCCTTTAAAGATTTGCTACAGCTGAGGCTAGTAAACAAGTTTTGTTCGAAGCAGACCCTGACGACGCTGGATCTTTCGAAGAATAAAATAGGCGATGCGGGGGCCGCTGTTTTTGCCAACACCACCACCCTGACCACGCTGAGGCTTTGGAAAAACCAGATAGGCGATGCGGGGGCCGCTGTTTTTGCCAACACCACCACCCTGACCACGCTGAGGCTTTGGAAAAACCAGATAGGCGTTGCGGGGGCACAGGCCTTGGCCACAAACACCACCCTGACGACGCTGAATCTTTCGAACAACCAGGTAGGCGATGCGGGGGCACAGGCCTTGGCCCAAAAAAACACTACCCTGACGCAGCTGGATCTTTCGAACAACCAGGTAGGCGATGCGGGAGCACAGGCCTTGGCCACAAACACCCCCCTGACCACGTTGGATCTTTCGGAAAATAAAATAGGCGATGCCGGAGCACAGGCCTTGGCCACAAACACCACCCTGACCACGCTGAAGCTTTGGAAAAACCAGATAGGCGTTGCGGGGGCACAGGCCTTGGCCACAAACACCACCCTGACCACGCTGAGGCTTTGGAAAAACCAGATAGGCGATGCCGGAGCACAGGCCCTGGCCACAAACACCACCCTGACGACGTTGGGTCTTTCGGAAAATAAAATAGGCGATGCGGGGGCACAGGCCCTGGCCACAAACACCACCTTGGCGAAGCTGGATCTTTCGAACAACCAGGTAGGCGATGCGGGGGCACAGGCCCTGGCCACAAACACCACCCTGACGAAGCTGGATCTTTCGAGCAACCAGGTAGGCGATGCCGGAGCGATAGCCTTGGCCACAAACACCACCCTGACGAAGCTGGATCTTTGGAAAAACCAGGTAGGCGATGCGGGGGCACAGGCCCTGGCCACAAACACCACCTTGGCGAAGCTGGATCTTTCGAACAACCAGGTAGGCGATGCGGGAGCACAGGCCTTGGCCACAAACACCACCCTGACAACGCTAGATCTTTCGGAAAATCAGATAGACGATGGGGGAGCACAGGCCTTTGTGAACAATCTGAGGAAGATGAACCTGAAAAACCTCAATCTAAACGGAAACAACCTTTCAGACTCACTGAAACAAACCATCAGAAACACAACATACACCAACGCCAAGGGAGTGGGGGTGAGGATAAACATTTAGGCAGCAGGCTCCCCACATTAACCTTTCCTTAATTCTTTTTCGCACTTAGGCTGTGGTAGAGTAGCTCTATGGGTTGCGTTTCTCCACGCGGAACAGATGAAATGTTTCCACGAGGGGGTCCCTTAATCCTATAGCTGAGGCATTTTAAGTCTGTTACAGGCGCGAGGAGCGATGCCTAGTCAAGTCTAGGTGAGCGACGAGCAACGCATAACAGGCTTATAAAGGCTCAACCATAAACCAGCGCATGAACCGTGCGTGCTTAACCATCGGCGTTAAGACCAAGAAAACTCGGTGGAAAAGCATATCCGGTTTGTGCAATGGGAAGTGCAGTTGAAAACACAGGTGGAACCACGTTGGGACACCCCCACGTGAGGACGCGCATTTTTTCGAAGGGAGAAGCACGCTGAAACAGACCCAAAGCAACCGAGCCGCTGAAGGGAGGGACCCTATGGGCGTGCAACTGACATAACGCTCTTGAATTTGGGGCTGCCTTCTTTTATAATGGCGCTATGGGTCGAGATATAAACGCTAACTTTGCTGTCTCTTGTTTAAGAAGGTTGGTGGATTGCTCCTCAGAAAAACGCTTGGGCAGCAGCTTCTAAAACGAGGAATTCGTTATTTCTAGTCTTTCTTTGCCACATGATCTGTGCGCATTCGTCACGCATTTTCTCCAGGATAAAAAAGCCCATGACATCGCTACCATTGACCTGAGGGGAAAATCTCTTTTGGCTGATTATCTTGTCATTGCCACCGGGACCTCAAGCCGTCAGCTGGTTTCTTCAGCCCAAACGCTCCACGAAGAACTTAAAAAAAAGGGGCTCCCCACGCGTTTGGAGGGTTTGCAGCAAGCAGATTGGATTTTGCTTGATGCGAGCAGCGTGATCGTCCACCTCTTCAAGCCAGAGATGCGTCTTTTCTATAACCTGGAAGCGATGTGGAGCCTTACGGTTCCTGAATCGGAAGGAGCATATGTTGCGTCGGCTGGCTAGGGTTGCCTTCCTCAGTGCTCGCCACTAGATTCACCTTGTTAAGGGCCTGAGCCTCCACCTGACCGTCTGCGAAATGGATGAGAATCTGGCTTCCCGGCACGATGGCCTCAGCTCTGGATTTTAACCCCTCGTTTTGGGCAGTAATGATGCAAAAGCCGCGCTCCAGGGTCTTTGTATAAGAAACACTTTCTAAAACCTTAGCCGCCGTGCAAAAGCGTTGGATTTTCTGCTGAAGGCAAAAGCGAAGGTTTTGCTGAAGGCGCTGCATTTTTTGTTCAAGCTGCACCCGAGCTAGCTCGAGGCGGCTATCTGGCTTGCGCAACGCTTCGTTGAGGCGCTCCCACGTCTGCTGAAATAAATCCAGGCGTTTCCATAAAGCTGAAGAAAGCTTTTCATAAGCATCATCCAAGC
>JBOFFI010000002.1:0-1294 GCA_051648545.1 Alphaproteobacteria bacterium | reverse complement strand
TTTGGCAACATCAGCTGCCTCTTTGAGGGCTGTCTCATAGTCTTTTTGAGAGAATCCGCGGCCCTCTTTGGCTGCGCGCTCTGCAACTTCTCCCAAAACCCGCGTCGCCATTTCTTTAGGATTCCCGGAAATCGCTTCCTCTAGCATTTCTGAAGTGACGGCCCCCAAGGCGCCTGCAAGGGCGCCTTTTCCAGGGTTTTTGGGGTCGAGGATCGCGCCGGTTGCAGCGCCAACGACGCCGTGTAAAGCCTTGTGCTCGGCGTAGCTCAGTTTTTCTGCCCCATAGGCCTGCCCGATTTTCGTCGCAGCGAAACCCCCCATCGTGTTGGCAGCAAGAATCTCCTCAATAGGCACAAAAACCCTTGCGTTCGCCAGGGTGTGGAGGAGGATAAAGAAAAAGAAAAAGAACTGAGGCATAAGAGGCGAAATGTTTCAAAAATTGCTTAATAAATATTTTCTAAAAAGCTTGTTGCAACACAGAGGTAACTAAATGATATAAGTCAAGATCTAAACGCTCAAAATTAACGCCGGAAATGCTATTTGCATTATCCGTAACGTAAATGAGGGGATTAGGAAAAGAATATTTTTTGCTCAAACAAAACAATAAATTTTGGTCTACCCCAATAATCAAATAATTTTTGAATATTTCAGCCCTGCCTTTAAACCATGGGCTAGTTTCAGGATTATTATAACGCTCCAAATTTTCTACCCAAGTTTTCTTGCAATCTTTATCATAAAAACCTAGAATTCGTTTGTCATCTACCAACAAGCCATTGGTTTCCTGGGAGTAGAAATATTTAAAAATGTCTGGCAACTCCCAACCAGTTACTTTTTCAAATTCCTTGATTTTTTCTTGAGGCACAGGTGGGAAAAAATCTATATCTCCTCCAAATTCTTCATCTATCCTAACTAAAAGCTCTTTTAATTTCGAATAAATTGAATAGTTTTCTTTCATGGCTTCATTTATACCCTTCGTGTTTGTGCTGTAGCTTATGCAAATCAGTGCCTTGTAAATTTGTGTGCCCATAGTTATAGCCATCTTTGGCGGACTTCCCGCGCTTGTGGGCTAGCTCTTTCCCTGGCGGAGTTCTTATATTTTTTTGGGGCTTGAGTTCGCCAGTTCTTGAAATCCTCATGCTTTTTCTTTCGATAGAATTCATCTCTTGCTTAATCCAACCGCGATCAGACGTCCCAAGTTTGGGGTCAACAGCAAGTTCTTTCAAGCGCGATTGCCTTCCTGATCTCCCTTGTTTTACCAGATCTTTAGAAGTAATAGATGTAGAAATTTTCCCAA
>JBOFFI010000001.1:0-2931 GCA_051648545.1 Alphaproteobacteria bacterium | reverse complement strand
TTTTATCAGACAGGTTTTATACGTATTTTGAGACTTCTTAAATCCTGGGAATAAAAAAATGGTTGATTATTTTGTCTTTTAGGCATAATTTATATCTTCTTCACTGAAGACCTGGAGAAGAAAATCAAAGAAAAAATTCGCCAGGAAACAACGCCCCGCCACGTGCCAGCCAAGGTGATTGCTGTCCCTGATATCCCCAAAACCCGCAATGGTAAGATTATGGAGCTCGCGGTTTTCCAAACCATTCATCATGTGCCAGTTAAAAACAAAGAATCCCTTGAAAATCCAGCATGCCTAGATTTTTTCAAAAACTTAAGCGCATTGAGTTGTTGAACAGGTTGAACAGAAAAAAAGGGAAAAGCCCTATGGCTTCTCCCTCCTTTTAATAGGCTTCACCCAGACCAACGTTACTAAAAATTATACGCCTGCTGGTTTTTCTAGGGTCGCAGCCCGTTGATTGAGTTTATTCTTAAGTAGATTGTCGTTAATATAAGGCTCATCTTTTTTCAATTTTTTGTAAGCTTCAAATTGAAGAAAGGTTGGGGCAGCTTCAAGGGCTATTTTCGCTTTTCCATACCCTAAAATATCATCCTTGGTCTGAAGCTCAATACCAGCCTCTTGGGATTCAAGCATATACTTAAAATAAGTTTCATTTGGGGAAACAGCCGTGCCTTTTAGAAGCTCTTTAAGTATTAACATCGTCTTGAATTGAGCTTGGGTAGGAGCTTGCCCTTTTAACCATGACTTAGTGTCATTATACGCGAATAAATGGTCCTTGGTTTGAAGCTCAATGCCAGCCTTTTGGGCTGCAAAAACATTTCGAAAATAGATTTCATTTGGGAAAAAAAGCTTGTTATCTTTTAGAAGTATTTTTAATGTTAAATAAGCCTTAAGGTGGTCCTCTGTTGGTGTGTCGGAAGCTGCATAGATAGAAAGAATATGATAATCGGAGTGAGTTCTTTCAAGTAGCTTCGTTGGCGCGGCAGGCGCTGCTTTAGAAGTTTCCTCAACGCCATAGTCTGCCCCTGCCTGGGCAGAAGACACAGCAGTCACTGAAACAGCCAAAAAAAGGGCGAGAGGTGCCCCAGCTTGTGAGAATTTTTTTGAAATCTTCATGAGAAAATCCTTTTAAAAAATGTCAATTTGATACAAAAATATTTTGAACAATAGCATGATTTAAAAAGATTTATCTGCATTTTTTTTGCCTTATAATGACAAATAAGCTTTTTTAGCGCCTGGGCTCTAAAAGAGGTTGTGAAGTCGCCTTTATGTCGATATCTCTTATTTTATAATTCGCCACTGGCCGTCTTCGCCTCGACAGGCTGTTCCGTGGGCTTTTTGGGATTTTCCGTCAATTTTTACAGTTTGTTGATAGTTGCGGCAATAGCCATTGGCGCTGTTATAAGACTTTGTGGGCGTGATTGTTCCTGAAACACCTTGGTTGTGGCTGCTGCTCCAGCTTGTTGATTGGTTGTTTTGTATAGACTGGAGTGTTGCTTGTTGCATAGCTTGTCGATCTTCTTCATCTAATTTTCGACCTACGGCGCCCCCTGCCCAAGCACCTAGAAGTGTTCCTGCTGCAACCGCAACCAATTTACCAGTTCCTCCCCCAATTTGGGAGCCTATCAAGGCACCTGCAGCGCCGCCCAAGAAAGTTCCCCCCGTTTCCTTGGGGCCTTTTGTACATCCAGCTATCATCGTGCTTATAGCAGCCAAAATTAAGAGGGTTTTCTTCATGTGATCTCTCCGTGGGCTTGAGGGTTATTCACAAATGGTACTATGGTTTAGTTTAAAAAAACCTTTTTTAAAAAATCTAAAGATTTTGGTATTGGGTTCCGCCTAGAGGTGACGCGCGCCATCCTGGATCGCCCCTTGAAGGGCTTTTTCTATAAAAGGTAAGCAGCGGCTGGTAAACGTTTCAAGCTGCCCAGAAAGCTGTTGCAGGTGTTCCCCTTCAGTTGCTTGGCGAAGCTCTCGACAAGCCTGGGTCAAAACGTCGATATCAGCTTGGGAAAGAAAAGCTGGGCTTTGCTTCAATAATTTTTCGACTTCTCTTAAAGATTGAAGGGCCTCCAGCTTTTTTTGTTCCCAAAGCCGTTTGAGTAAATCTTCTGAAGCAAACTGCCTGCTTTCTTCCAAAAGCTGTCGCATCTTGTCTGGCCCTAAACCATAGCTTGGCTTGACCTCAATTTCTTGAAAAATGTTCGTTGTTTTTTCTTGAGCTCTTACTGTTAGAAGGCCATCTGCATCCAAGCTGAACGTCACATGGATTCGAGCCATCCCTGCGGGCATGGGAGGAATTCCCCGTAGCTCAAAGTGAGCTAAAGAACGGCAATCTTTAACCATTTCTCGTTCCCCTTGAACCACGTGGATTTTCATGGCGCTTTGGTTATCTTGAAAAGTTGTAAAGGTTTGGGAAACTTGGGTTGGGATGGGAGCATTGCGAGAGATCAACCGCTCCACAAGCCCCCCCATCGTCTCAATCCCCAGAGAAAGGGGGGTGATGTCTAGCAACAAATGAGAGGCGCCTCGTGTTAAGGCTTCAGCCTGTTTGGCAGCCCCCATGGCCACTGCATAATCCGGATCTAGAGAGGTTAGGGGAGGGCGCTGGAAAAAATCGGTTAAAGCCCGTTGCACATAAGCCAAGCGGGTTGATCCCCCCACACAGATCACCCCCGAAAGGGTTGCTTTATCGATTCCAGCATCTTTCAACACCTGTTGAACGAGAAACAGGGTTCGGTTTACAAAAGGCTCTACCAATAGGTTGAGGGTGTTTTGGGAAAAAGGAACCTGTTGGGGCGGGTCGTCCCCAAGCCCCTCTCCCAATTCTAAAACGGCGCTGGGCTCAAGGCTCAATTTTTCTTTGGTTTGCTTGGCTTTTTCCAAGATCTGTTTTTGCTGTTCAAAGGGAAGCTTATGAAAGCGATTTTT